>CALSPN010000045.1 GCA_943788245.1 uncultured Verrucomicrobiae bacterium
CTCGAATCGCTGAAGACAGAAAAGGATATCTTCTCGCTGTTTCTCCTTAACAAGTTTGAATTCCATGATGGCTTTGGCTGTGAAAAAGTTTACTGATTTTTCATCTCATCGAGTGCGTCAGGTCAAGATCTGGCGAATGGGTTCAATGCCATAATTAACCAGTGGGATCGGCCGTGGGCCAACGTAGTAGTTCTTATCATGTTGAATTCCCACTGCGTTCAGCATCGTCGCGAACAGTTCGCCCGCACCTACCTCACCTTCAATGACCTCCTTACCGTGTTTGTCGGTTTGCCCCAAAAACGGCTCCGTCTTTGACACCGCAGCCTGACATCAAGGCACTCCATGCCCTTGAAAAATGGTCGCGCCCAAGGCTTGCATTGATTTCAGGGGTGCGTCCAAATTCTCCCATGACGACGACGAGCGTGTGATCGAGCATGCCTCGCTGGCGTAAATCATCCAGCAATGTTGACAAGACATGATCGAGCTCTGGAACCATTTCCTGGTGCGTTTCAAAATTCTGTCCGTGACTGTCCCACCATGCCCGTCCGACCCGAATAAAGGGAACCCCTGATTCAGCCAACCTGCGGGCCATCAGCATTTGTTTGCCAAACTGGGTAGGGCCATACTTTTCACGGATGGATCTGGGTTCTTTCTCAACATCGAAAAGAGACTCACTACTCATGAGCCCCTGAGCGCGTGCAAATGCAGAAGCATGACTTTTCACCATATCCGAACTGTGCTGGCTGGCGAATTGTTGACTCAGGACCTGCTGCAGATCCGCTCTTGAAAGATGGGCGATTTCAGAAAGTTCCTGCAATCGTTTCAGATTGGGCGGAGTCATGTGATCCGAAAGTTCCATCGGCGCATAACGAGCTCCAAGAAAACTTGGGGTCAGCTTCGAAAAATTCCTTCCCTCAGTTTGAGAATAAAATGAAACGTAATCTGGTACCTTGCTATCTGTGCGAGCCAGCTCTTTTGCCAGTATCGCACCCATATCGGGATACTTGAGGGAAGGCTCATCCTTGCGTCCGCGCATGATCAAGGCAGAGGCTGAATCATGTCCGCTGTCCTTGGTGTTCAATGAACGGATCAGGCATGTCTGGTGCATGCGTTTCGCCATTTTGGGCATCAGTTCAGAGATGTGGAGGCCCGGAATGCTGGTAGGTATCGTCGAAAACGGTCCCCCTTTTGGGCTGCCGGGTTTCGGGTCCCAGGTTTCAAATTGACTGGAGCCACCCGCCAACCAAACCAGGATGACGCTGCGCCCCTTCGCCTTGAGTTCTCTGGTCATCGGTTCCTGATCGAAAAGGTGGGCGGAGCCAGTATTTCCTATCAGACCACTTGCACCAGCCATGCTCACCGCCAAACTGTTCATGAATAATCTGCGGCTGAGTTGATGCTCGGAATGTGAGCATTGTCCAGGGGGAGTTTGATCGGGTTTCATGATGCGTTGATTAGTGATTCAGGCGGCTTTCCGGGCTGGTCAATAGTGCCCATACCATGGATTTGAGTTGTGTTGGAAATGTTTCCTTTCCGACATTCAGAAAGGATTTCAGTAATTGAGCTTCTTCCTCCGATGGGGGGCGATGATAAATATGCAGGTAAGCTTGCTGGATACAGTGGTCAAGATCTCGTTCTTCGGTAAGTGTGTTCAATAATCCAACTGCAGAGGAATCAAATAAAATGGATTGAACTTCTTCTCCGTTGCTCAACTGCAGGGCCTCCTCGACACTGAAATGAAAAGTCTCTGTGGGGCGTTCGAACCACGATCTTACCTTGGAAAGATCCTTGAAGGCTTTTTCTAAGCTCTCCTTGTGTCGGGGGGAAGAAGGATCAAGGTTGTTCTGCCAGTCCGACGGGGAAGTGACACCCATGAGAAGTGTGGTTGCATATTGACGGGGGGTGAGTACGCGGATGTTTGCCACAGCGTAAAGATGTTTCGCAGGACGCTCCGCGCTCTCCCAGGCGCTCGACCTCTGGTAGGCCTGGCTGAGAACAATGCCTCGAATCAATCCGTTCAGGTCGTAATCATGTTCGATGAACCAGTGGGACAGCCACTGCAGTAATTCCGGGTGGGATGGATCATTGTCACCATGCATTTGATCCAATGGTTCTACGAGTCCGATGCCCATGAGGCGGTGCCATAACCGGTTGACAATGGCTCTGGCAAAATAACCTGCCTGATCCCCAGCCAAGCCGGCCTCGACAAGTCGGCTTCGACGGCTGTAAGCGGGCGGGGGGAACAGGTTTCTTTTCTTTTTTCAACGATTCCAGAAGTGCTTTTTCGCTTTTTCTTTTCTCATCAGTCCAGTTGCTCAGTGTTTCCGTCAGTGCATCTCCTTCTAAAAATTGAAGTGACGCCTTGAGTGTATCCCCTTGAGTATTTTTATAACTGACTTGGCCATATTCTTTTTCTGCCACAAAGCCTCCGTTTTCGAAGGTGCGGCCAAAAAAGGATTTCATTCCATAATAGCGTGCTTGTGTCCAATCGGTGACATTGGGATGATCATGACACTGGGCGCAACTGATGTTGACACCGAAAAAACGCACACTGACGTCATTGGTCAAACGATCGATATCCCGCACACGATCCTTGATAAACTCAGCGGCGCCTTCCGAAGACACATTGGAATAATCTGCCAGAATAATTTCTTTAAATATCTGATCCCAGGCTCTGGATTCACCCAGCGCAGTCTGGAGGTAAGGTTTCAGTTTGCCTTTTTTGCCATCCATCAGCAGCCAATTGAATTCTTCAATCTGTTGTTCAAGGAAACAGCTGGTTTGGGCGAGGTAATTTACAAATTCCTCCTTGCGGGTTTTAGACGGATTGAACAAGTAATCATTTCGCTCAGAAGGTGTGGGTGGTCGTCCCGCCAGATCCAACGTGATGCGACGCAGCCAGGCAGTTTCCGTAGCAGGAGGTGCTGGGATCAGGCTCTGGATCCTTAGTTTTTGAAGGGTGTAATGGTCGATCACTTCCTCAGGTTTGGAACTTAACGGGAGGAGTGATTCAGGCTCGATTTCATCCCACCAGGATTCTGCGTTTTTGGAACTTGCAATGAGTCTGTCAGGAAAAACCGCTCCAGCATTGATCCATGTTTCAAAATGCCCCATTTGTTCCGGAGTCAGTGGCTCGTCTGGTGGCATTTGAAGATCTTCATCCTCATAATTAATGGCCCTGATCAGCAGGCTCTCCGCTGCATGTCCAGGTTTGATGGCTGGTCCGTTATCGCCACCTTTCATGAGGCTTTGTCGGCTGTCCAGGAACAAGCCTCCTTTGGACTTATTTTTTTCGATTGAATGGCACTTGTAACAGGAATCTACCAGGATGGGGCGGATATTGTTTTCGAAGAAGGCCGTTTCATCTGCCAGTTCAGCTGCTCGCATTGGTAATGCGAGCATGAGTGTCAACAATACAAAGATAAACGCTATCACTTTCAGTTGAAGCAATAGCATGCACAGACTTTTTTGTCTTTGCAGGTTGTTCATTGGATGCACTCGGAATTGTAACTTTGAAAGTCAGAACCTCAAGTGAATAAAGGCTGTTTTTGCTGGAAGCCATGGATCGGCTTGAAGTCCTTCTTTCGCGTGCTTTATTCGCCTCTCAGATAAGCCAATAAATCTGCCACCTGCTGATGAGTCAAGGCGTTCAGGATACCTTCGGGCATGAGTGAAAGATCCAGATTGCGTAAGGCACCCTGATTGCGTTGGAAGGTGAGATTGATTCCAGAGGGTAATTGCATGCGAATTTGGTTTCCATTGTCAAAGGCCAGAAGGCCAATGAACGTCTCACCGGATGTCGTCCATTCCACTCCTTCAAATCCGGATGTAATTTCTCGATTTGGATCTGTGATGTGCAGCAGAATGCTTTCCTTTGTCTGATTGCGAATGCCATATAAATCCGGACCCAGGGCCTGTCCTGTTTGATCAAGTCGATGGCAGGAGCTGCACAGGTTGAGAAAGAGGTTCTTTCCTCTGGCAGGTATTCCTTGCATTTTTACTGCAGGTTTCAGTCGTTCAAACGAAGCCAATGCATCGATTGAAACTTGTTTGCCCAACAATGACTCAAGTCGTTCTCCTTGTTCCTGTGACAAGACGCGATTCCATTGATTTCGAAGATGGATGTTCAGCATTCCAGCGGGCAGTAAGCCATTCTCAATCGCGGTGAAAACGAGTCTTGCATGCCGTTGATCGGAACAGGCTGTTTGAAGGAATTGGTTGCGTGCGGCGTGCGGGAGCCTGGTCCAGATTGCTGGGGCAAAAACTTCGCTCAAAATCTCATGTGCCAGAGCAGATCTTGAAGCTTCTATCACCAGATCAAGTAACCCGGCGTCATTCAGATTCACGGCTTCGTGCAGTTTCCATACCCAGTCTTCCTGACCAGACAATATTCGAAAACGATGCAGTACGGATTTTTTTTCTTCTGTTAAATGGTCGGTGGAGTAATCGGACAAGGTTTTCTTCATCTTTTCCCAGGCTTCCAAAGATGCTGGGTCTCCCCACTCAAGCCAGACTTTGGTGGTGTCGGGCGGTGGAAGTTTTCCTGATTCATGCATGCCAAGAAGCATCGCGGCCAAGAAGAAAGCGTTTGCTTCCCTCCGGCCTTGTTCATTCGAGTGTTTTCTGGTCTCCAAAGGGAGATCAGCCCTGTTGCCAGGCACGATATCTCGATGCTTGTGTATTTTTCCTTTGAGAACGGTATTCAGAATATCAGAAGGATTCGCTCCCTCCAGAATGGCTATTTCTGAAAGCTTCTCTACGGAGATCAGCATACCTGCATGGTTCAATGCGGGTGTATTTTGAGATTCGGATTCGTTCAGATCTGGAATTTTGAAGAGAGACAAGAAAAGTTCTTTCAACAATGACAAGGCATCACCTTTTGAAGATTGTATGACTGCGGACCGAGTCCATTCCCATCTGGAATCCCTGGCCAAGATCATTGCCAGAACTTCAGAGCGATGCGGCTGATTCCATGAATCCATTTCCAAAGCCAGTCGAAACCTTAACATGGGTGGCAGTGTTTCATCCGATGGGGTTGAGGAAGCAAAAGTGGATCGATACCACTTTTCTATTGCGTTACCTGCCGCATCTGTCTTTACACTTTGTCGGCCAATGGTTTTGAGGATTGCGGTCCTGCCTGCAGGTGTTACCTCTGCCAAGGCATCAAGCAGGAGTCTGCGATGCGTCTGCTGTTCCTCATCGAGTAGCGACAATAACCAATGCTGATAATCCGGATGGACTGTTTTCCACGCTTTCATCAATGCTGAAAATGCTTCAAGGCGTGTTTCTTTGTTGCCTGATTTTTCTGCGATTCTTCTGAAAGAGGAATCTATTCTCCATTCATTGCCTGTGTACGTGGCTTCACGAAATGCACGTATATCTTCTGACTGGCTATTTGCTTGTTCATGGGGTGCCTTCGTTTTCAGAGCTGAAGTCGACTTTGCGCGCACTCTGTAAATCCGGCCCATGTCATTCCCACTTTCAAAATCAGTGCGTTTGCGGATTTCCTCAGGCAGGTAATCAGGATGTTCAATTGTTTGGCGACGCATGTCACACACATACAGAGCTCCCTCGGGACCCGTGGTCAGGAACACTGGACGAAACCAGGGATTCCTTGATGCGACGAATTCAGTCTCGGATTCTTGTCTTTTCACCTCAAAACCGGGCCCTTTTGGTTCGAGGTAATCGAAATGAATCAAATTGCCTGTTGGATCGCATGAGAAGACATGACCGGAATATTTTTCCGGTAATCCATTGCTCTCGTAAATGGTGACGGCACAAGCGGCGGTGAATGTGCCAGCATGAGAGTCAGCGGTCGTCTCATGTTTGGTAAGTGGGAAAATGCGTGCGCCCGCGTTATACCCTCTCAGTAAATCATCCACTCGTTCTTTCGGAAGGTTCTCCACCGTTTGACTGAATGGAAAGAAAGGGTGATTCCCCCAATCGGATTCCTCTGCCATCACGTGTTGCACCTGAACGCGGTTCATGCAGATGAATCGATTGCCCTTGCGGTCAATGTCCAATCCATATTGGGATTTCCCCGTCGTCGCCTTCAGTTGCCATGTGTATGGGTGAAAACGTATGTCATGGCGGCGCATGTCAATGATCGAATCATTCGATTGCCAGGGAGCCTTGACCCGACCACCGCTCAAACCTCCCGCCAGATAGATCCATCCCCCTGGTCCAAGGGTGGGATCATTGACCCTGAGTTGAGTGGACCGACTGGTGTCAAACCCAGTGAGCAAAGTCTGACGAACATCACTTTTCCCGTCGCCATCGGTATCTTTCATGAACAGGACATTCGGCGCATCAGTGACGATGACACCGTCTTCCCATGGAATGACACCGTTAGGATAGGACAGCCCTGTGGCAAAGGTTGTTCGTTTTTCATAGAAGCCATCCAGATTCGTGTCCTCAAGGAGTGCGATTTGTCCTTGTCTCACATCAGGAGTCACGGATGGATAAGCCCGGTTCTCCGCCACCCACATGCGTTGATGCTCATCAAATGCCATGGCTACCGGGTCGATGACCAAGGGTTCGCTCACCACACATTCAATAACAACATCTTCGCTGGTCGAGAATTCAGAAATATCCAGCGCGCTGAGAGTGAGCCATGACAATAAAAACAGCAGGCATGATACACGCTTTTTGTTCATGCAGCGGTGCTTGAATGCCAGGTCATGATTTAGCTGGCTCATTGTCAGAGGTTCATCCCTTTGTTGATTACTGCTCGTTGGACGAATAGAGACTGTGCGCCATTGCGGAAAGCAGATCGGTGATTTTTATCGAAGCCTGTCTCTCAAGATAGCTGCTGCGTGCACGCCATGTTTCATATCCTCCCCATGCATGTTGTTGAGGAGTCGGGAGGTAGCCGTTGTAACCGTTTGCCAGTTCCACAATCATCGTTTGGCCGAAAGGTGAGTCGTTTTTCAATTGAAGCCCGATTTCTGCAAAGGTTTCCGTCGGCAGTGTCATGATTCCTAAATCGCCTATTTGAATCACTTGGAACTTGGCTGCAACTTGATCTGGGAAATCTTGAAGTAATAAGGATTCCCTCGCATAAATTTCCGGCTGACTCCAGCGGCTGAGATCTTTTTCCTGTGCTTCTTTCAGTATGCGATGGATGCGATCCATTTCGTGTGGTTCAGCTTTCCTGACGCCCAGTGGTATCTCGCGCTCGGTCGATCTCAACGGGAGTGATGAATGCCATTGGATGTCCTTCATTGCATTCATCACAGAATGCGCCACATCGTTGGCGACAAATTGGATTTGCTCATACAGGGCCTTTCTGGCTGGAGCTTTCTGTAATGCATAATTCAGATTGTTGATGTCTCCACTTGCGCCATTGGATAATATGCCAATGCAAGGCCTGGTTTGGCCACTGGATTTGAGTTTCAGTGAAAGGGCACTCGCGAAGGCACCGAAATAATCAGCCGACAGACCTTGGACCCCACCTACGTAGTGAAGGCTGTAGTTCGCATAAATGCACAGAGGTGAACCGTCTGGTCGAGCAATGGCCAGGATGGACACATCGGGATCGGTTGGCCCCGCAGGACCTTTCAAGTCGGGATTGCCGTATCCAGGGTTCATGCGCACTGAATCGGCATCGGAGCCAAAGGGGTTTTCGTAGGTGGCTTCGGGCTTGAGATGCCAACGACGGTTATGGACATGTCGGGGATTTGCGGTTTTTGTCCAACCGGCTTGAGCTGGCTCGAGTTGACGATAGGTTTTAACGATACCCTTCGCAATTTGGTCAATCAGTAATGGTAAATAGTCGGTTTCACCGTCATTTAGAAAAAGACCTGTCAATGGCGGGGCGGAGTGCGTATGAGTGGCTGAGAGCATCATATGTGAAGTTGGAATACCGGTCAGTGCAGAGGCTTTGAGTTTGGCCTGATCGAATACGCCCCGGGGAATGACGCAATTATCTATCGTTCCCAGAACGAGAGTGGTCAGGCTATTATCCAGAACGAGGATCCTTGCTTTAAGCGGATCATGAATTCTCTGGGCCTGATTAGGCCTCATGGAACCAGCCATTCGGATGGGAAGATAAGATGGGGTGATATCCGTTACCGTTGCAGCTGCTCTCAAGGTCACTTGTTCGGTTTTGTGCCCGGAGCGTCGATTCAATACAAGTCCCCCAAATGGCAATGAGAACCACCGAATAGCTCAATAAGCCGGGCATGGAAACCTTTCTCGAATGGGCACTGCAAAATGACGAGTTTTTCATGATTGATGATGTTTAGTTTTCTTCGGGTTCTTTGGCTTGCGTCTTTGGTTGAATGGTCAACCAAAGGTGATGGATCTTCCGATAAACCTGATCCAGATAACCGGATGGCACTCCATTGTTGACTTTTGTAGTAACGGTGGCTTTCCCCGCCAGGAACGTTTTATTCCAATCATCCTGTTCCTTCCCGATGATACTCAACAAGCCTTGAAACTGAGATGAAGAAGGGGTTGCATGCAGGTTAAGAGTGATCTCCTTGCGTTTTTTATCGGCAATGACCGGGGCGCAGGAAATACCTGCGGGTAAATTGGCAGGTTGAATGATCAAAGTCCGAGTGTGACCATGTCTGCGCTCAATGCCAACTTTGATTTCAAGTGATTCACCGGGCTTCAATGCGAATTCGCTGGCGCTCGTGGTCAGTTCACATGTGGGCTGTTTGATTGAATGAATGAGTCGGTAGACCTGATTGTCACCTCCCTGATGTGTCAGGGAGGTGACTTTGAGAAAGTAACGTCCGGACTTGGGCGATTTCCAGATGATCCTTGGATCGTTCATGGTGGCCGCATCGTCATCGGACTTGATCTCTTTCCCGTTTGCACCATAAAGCTTCAACAGTAGATCGGTGGGATACCCCAGGCGTGCCGATTGAATTTCAAATTGATGCCATGCCTCATTTCCGACATCGAACGAGAACCAGTCAACATCTTCGTTCGATTGAATGATGCCTCGCGCACTTGAGCTCAAGCGGGTGGCGTTCTCCTTTGAGTTGTTAGGTTCAATTTCAGGGTTCACACGGTTGGCAAAAATCAAAGCGCTCTGAAAATCAGTGGCCAGTTCCATGGAAGACTGGAAAGAATGATCTCTTTTTTTCAACCCGCCTGGTGTCGCAAGATTCCAACCGGTCAGCGTGAGTTCGCCCTCGCTGGAGGCGTTCTGTTCGCGGATGTAAGCTGAGTCACTCATGAAGAGCCTGTATATATAGCCGTCGCCACCACCCAGCTCCTCACTGGAAGTTGCGGGGTAGGGGAATCCCATCACCTGAACCCAGTAGTAGCCCGTTGATGGCACTTTATAAAGGATGCAAGGGTCCAGGTAATAGTGGTCATGATTCCAATCCAGGACTCTGTTGTCCTCATTCAACAGTCGAAGAATGGCGTCGGTCGTTGAACCCAGAACATAGGCATCCAGTCTTGCGATAAACGTTTGACCTGCCTGAAGGTGAAGCCGAAACATGTCGGTGTCTTGTTTTCGGTTCAGCCTACCATGAGTCAGTATGGGGAGCTCGCGGATTGAATTTGCCTCACCGATCCTGTCATTGGGCTCCGATTCTTCTCCATCACTGGTGTGCGAGACAATGAGATAGCGTGGGATCGATGCGCCTTCATCATTGTAGAATCGAACAAGTCTGGGGCCTGGCGGCGCATTTTTATCAGCAATCACCCGCCATACTTTTTCCTTTTCCGCTGGCTCAAAGCGAACCCCGGTCCCCGAAACCCAGACTTGAGGTGGCCAGGGATCGAGTTCTCCTGTTGATCGAATTGACCGGGAGGCTCCTGCACTGATACCCGCAGGGTAAAGATGTTGCAATGTGGGTGAAGCTGCTTGCGCTTTCATTGTTGCGCCGCAGATAACAAGTGCCGTCACTAGATACCTCACTGCACGGGAAACTTGATTTGGTAAGCTCTTTCGCAAAGACATGATCAGGGTGCTATGTGAAAGCTAAATGAAATGCATTCGATGCATCAAGTATACAGTCGAAAGATTCCGACTTGTTTCGCCCATGAGCCGAACCTATGTTAGGACCATGTCGATCATCGTCACCTTGCTTGTGGTTGGAAGTCTGCTGCTACTAGCCGAGATTTTCATTCCAGGCATGATTGCCGGAACCATTGGTGCTTTTTGTTTTCTTTTTGCCATCATGGCTACTTACCGGGAATACGATGCTCCTGACAGTCATTATCTTGCAATCGGAATCATTTTATTGGCTGGAATTGAATTCATCGCGTGGTTGCGTTTTTTCCCTGACAGCAAACTGGCTGAACGATTTGTGTCGAAAAGTTCAATCGGAACTTTGGGTAATGAGCGTCCAGAGCTGGTTGGGCAAAAAGGGGTTGCGTTGACTGACCTGAGGCCAAGTGGAGCTGTGCGCTTGGATTCAGGCGGCAAGATTGACGTGGTTTCCGAAGGGAATTTGATTGAGCGCGACACGCGTGTCGGCGTCATTGATGTCGAAGGACTCCGAGTTGTTGTTCGTCAGGAGGATTAAACTCGGATTTTTACCACTATGTTTTGCAATGTCACCCTCGGCCTGCTATTGTTTTCTTATAACCAATTTACTTCTTAATCAACTACGCATATGTCTACATTAGAGATTTTCGGCTTGGGCCTAGTCATCGTCATCGTCCTTGTTGGAGCACTGCTCATGATCAACTTCTTCACGATTTGGTTAAGAGCTCTCTTCTCAGGCGCTCGAGTATCCATCACCGAGTTGGTTGCACTTAGATTGCAGAATGCTCCGGTTGGTCTAGTCGTTAATGTCAGGATTACCGCCATCAAATCCGGAATTTCGCTGGGCATTGACGATTTATCGGCCCATTTTCTTGCCGGTGGCAGTATTGAAATGGTGGTGCAATCCCTCATTGCTGCGCGCAAAGCGAACATTCGGCTCGAATACGATCGTGCCTGTGCTATCGATCTCGCTACCAAGGGCACTGGTAAAACGGTCATTGAGGCTGTCAAAACTTCTGTCAATCCTCGTGTCATCGACTGTCCGAATCCAAATGCCGGTAAGGGCACTATCGATGCTGTCGCAAAGGATGGGATTGTGATCAAGGCCCGTGCCCGGGTGACTGTTCGAACCAACCTCGACCGTTTTGTCGGTGGCGCTACTGAGGAAACCATCGTTGCAAGGGTAGGGGAGGGCATTGTTTCCACCATTGGTTCCTCTGACTCATACAAGGACGTCCTCGAGAATCCAGACCGAATTTCCAAGACTGTCTTGGGCAAGTCATTGGACAGCAACACGGCGTTCGAAATTCTATCAATCGATATCGCAGACGTAGATGTTGGCGAAAATGTTGGAGCCAAACTGCAAGCTGAACAGGCTGACGCTAACAAACTCATTGCTCAGGCTCAGGCTGAAGTAAGGCGTGCAGCCGCGGTTGCCACGGAACAGGAAATGGTTGCCCGTGTCGAGGAGATGCGTGCTCGAGTGGTTGAAGCCGAAGCTCAGGTCCCACTCGCTATTTCTGAAGCCTTTCGCAGCGGAAATCTGGGTGTAATGGACCATTATCGTCTAAATAACATTCAGGCAGACACCACCATGCGCGATGCTATCGGCAAGGATGATGATCGGCCGGATGCCTCCATAGACGGCTGATTCCTGCTCAAACAGTGAAGGTCCCAATGGCAATTACTCGTGATGCTGGCATTTTTAGATAACGGTTTTTTCCTGTTTCTGGTCATTGCTTTGTTGTCTGCAGTGTCCGATTGGATAAGCAAACGTCGGGCTGCCAAAAAAGAAGATGACAGTTCATCGGTTCCTCCAATCACCACTGGGCGTGCAACAGGGGCTCCTGAACCAGCCCTTGGAGATTCACCTCAACGCAAGCTTCCTAAGATTTTTGCGCATCTAGAGCAGGAGCTAAAGCGTCTTGCCAAGGATTCGCCCGTGGTGGAGGTTCTCGAAGAGCCTGCTGTCCGCAGGGAAAACTCTCCCGAATCCTTTGAAGAGCAGGATCGTGAAATATTTGGAGAGCAGCATCGCGAAATATTTGGAGAGCAGCATCGCGAAACATTTGGAGAACCAGATCCTCTGGCTGCCCAGAAAAAGAAATTAGCGGATGCTGAGCGTATCAAAAAGGAAGCGGGGACCAAGTTAGCCAATGCCAAAAAAGCTGCTCGCCGGAAAAAAACTGCTTTATCTCAAAAAACAACACACACCCTTCCCCAAACGGGCATAAGCCCAAGAAAATTAAGGCGTTGGGTGCGGAATGCTCCTCAATTGAGGACAGCTATCGCTCTGAATACCATTCTAGAAACTCCAAAAGGTCTTCAGCATGCTTCTCAAAAAAATCCGGACCGTGGCTTCTAGGCGAGTGGCGTCAAGGGTTTGCAATCAAGTGCCTATCTCGCGCATGGATTGCTTCAGCTTATCCAGTCCTTCATCGAATGCAGCTGCCAGCTTAAAAACCGTTACGCCTTTTACTCTTCGCCTGAACTTCTTATAGTAGTCGACGGCCTCTGGCATGTCCATTTTGTTGGCGGCTACGATGAAAGGTTTTTTGAGCATTTCGGGATCGTATAATTCGAGTTCCTGTCTTAGCTGATCGTAGTCATCCCACGGCTTGCGTGCATCCGTTCCAGCCATATCAATCAGGAGAACCAGAGCCTTGCAGCGCTGAATATGGCGAAGAAACGCGTGACCGAGCCCGACGTTCTGGTGCGCCCCATCGATTAGGCCGGGAATGTCGCAAACGGTCATTCGATGATAATCTTCAAACTCCATGACTCCTATCTGAGGATGAAGCGTCGTAAATGGATACGCAGCAATCTTGGGGCGTGCTTTGGAAAGCGCAGTCAGAAGGGTTGATTTTCCTGCGTTTGGATATCCTACCAGGCCAATTTCCGCCAAAATGCGTAACTCAAGAATGTATGTACCCTCCTCGCCCGGCTTGCCTGGCTGCGCAATGCGGGGAGTCTGGTTGCGTGAATTGGCAAAATGTTGATTTCCCAGACCACCCTTGCCTCCTCGGCACAGCAGGATTTGCTGGCCATGCTCCACCAAATCAACCACTAATTCCCTCTGAACGGCTGAATCAGCTTGGCCGGCATCCTCTTCTTGGTGCTCCAAGTTCAATTCCATTGCTTTCTCAGGCCCTCTTTGTCGGATTTTTGCGGATTTCAGGGCTTCATTTTCTTGCAATTCCTCATCATCATCCTCGATTTCTTCCTTATCTTGATTGGATCGAAGAAGAGGCATTTTCTGGCTAGGTTTTTCGACTTTGGGTGCTGAAGGGTCAAGGAACCTCCAAACGGTCGTCCCGCAGGGGACTTTGATAACGACAGTTGCACCGCTTTTTCCGGTTTTGTTTTTGCCCAGACCAGGAAGGCCGCTTTTAGCACGTGTTCTCGGACAGTAATACTGTGCAACAAGGTTATTAATGTCGTGGCTTGCTTCGAGAATAATGTCACCTCCCCTGCCTCCATCGCCCCCCGAGGGGCCACCTTTAGGGCGGAAAGCTTCGCGCAGCAATGCGATGCAGCCATTACCACCGTCTCCGGCTTTGGCATAGATTTTGACTGAATCGATGAACATATCTAAAAGAAGGTGAGAAGTGAGCGGGACCGTTTATTCTGTGTAACAGCCTGATTAACGGACAAAAAAAGGCGAGGCTTAGCCTCGCCTTGTGTAAATGCTTTGTTTGAGACTTCTACGATGAGTCGTCCAATGGAAAAACTAGGCCACAGATTCGACGTTCACGCGGCGGCTGTCCTTGTCGAAGAAAACCTTGCCGTCTGAAAGTGCGAATAAAGTCCAGTCGCGTCCTTGTCCAACATTGACGCCAGGAACAAACTTGCTGCCGCGCTGACGGATGAGGATGTTGCCTGCGCGCACGGTTTGACCGCCAAATTTCTTCACGCCAAGACGTTTGCTGTTACTGTCGCGACCGTTACGTGAACTACCCTGTCCTTTTTTATGTGCCATGGTTGAATCCTTGTCTTATGCGTTGATTTCTTTGACTTGAATGACGGTGATCTCCTGACGATGACCGATGGTTTTTCGGTGAGCCTTACGGCGTCGCAATTTGTATGTCAATACCTTGGGGCCTCGCTTGTGCTTAAGCACATCTGCCACAACTGTCGCTGAATCGACTGTCGGCGCGCCGACTTTCAAGTCTCCATCATTGTTGACCATTAAAATTTTATTAAATGTCACAGGCTTTCCAGCCTCGACGTCTAAACGTTCGATCTCTAGCTTATCGCCAGATTTCACTCGGTATTGCTTGCCACCTGTTTCTAGAACCGCGTACATAATCCAAATTTATCCCTTAAGTAGGAACGACGATCAAACCAAATAAGCCTTTTGGTGTCAATATTTGAACTGAAATATTTTGAGTCATTATTCACACATTCAACATCCGTCCGGTGCCACTCACCATCAAAATAATCGGCTTTGATTTCAAGTTCCAGAATCAATGGATCTGAGTTCGTAGATCGCCTGTGTCTTGATCTGATGTTGGCTGATCCGCTTCACCTGAATGGATCGTCTCAGGCGGCTGCGTGGCTGCGGTCAGCGCGGTGTGGTTTGAGCTTTGCAAGCGGCAGTCTCTGGATGACGTGGCAGCACGCCCCTCCATTGCCTCTTCACTGCCTTTGCCTCGGTCTTGCTTGATCAGTTGCATCGTATGCGTATATTGGGCACAGATTTATCAATTTCTTCCCTATATGTCATCCTTCCCGTTTCTTATGGCAAATTCCCGATTGGTGGCGTTACTGATTGGAATAAGTTTGTTGACCTTGCTCTTTCAGCGAATCGGATGGGGAACAGTATCTCCCATACTTGCCAATATCGGCTGGCAGTTTCTTTGGGTGGGATGCTACTTCTTCCTGCCAATCGCGCTGGCTGGACAGGCCTGGAGAACTTTGTTTGCCAAAAATCGCGATCGTGGGTTCTGGACTTTCTTCCTCGCCTCCTGGATTGGGCTTGCCTGTAATTGGCTGCTGCCCGTAGCGCAAATTGGTGGGGAACTTGTCAAGGCGCGGCTTCTTGCAAAACCCAACAAGGACATCGAACCTTGGGCGACCATGGTCATCGACAAAACATTTCAGGTATTGGCACAGATATGTTTTGCTCCCCTCGGTCTCGTGTTGTTGATGTTTCATCGCTGGGACAAGGCTGTCTTTATGGGTGGCGGCCTTGCCATGCTGATTTTGCTCGCGATGGTTATCTTCCTGTTGCGGATTCAAAAACGGGGTTTGTTTGCGATGTCTTCGCGTCTGCTACAAAAAATGATGAAGCAGGAAAAATCAGAGTCTCTCAACCGCTTGTCTGAATCCATGGACCTTCGAGTCAGAGAAATCTACAGCACCCCGCTTGTGTTGATGCGTGCTTTTAGCTGGCGGATGGCTTTCCGATTTGGGATGGCCGGTGAAATATATTTAATCATGACCCTGATGGGACATCCCATCATGTACCATGAAGCGGTCATCCTCGAAAGTCTTGCACAAACGATTCGAATGGCGGCATTCCTCATTCCCGGCGGCCTCGGAGCTCAGGAAGGAACGATCACCCTCATTGGTGCCAGCCTGGGCATTCCTGTAAGTCAAGGGTTGGCACTTTCGCTAGCAAGAAGAGCTCGGGAATTGATGGTTGGTTTGCCAGCTTTACTTGCTTGGTGGATTTCATCCCTGCGAGAAAATGATGCTGCTTTTGACTGAAATGTCAGCTGGACCTCATCAATGAGATCCAAGTCAACCCATCCTTTGACTTAACCCTCAAGAACCCCGCGAAACCCTAATAGTCTTTCTCCTCTGCCAGAACCGGCGGCAAACCATGGGTTCCAAGGTGGGCTTACCATGAATCGACATCACCCTCTATCCATTCGAGTTGCTATATGATCATCCTTCTGAAAGGATCAAGATACTATGGACATCCCCCTCAATAAGGGCCTACCAAGTTTCTTTTCGGTAAATGACTTCCACCCAGAGAAACTGCAAGCCGAATGCGAGCATCAGCTCTCTCTGGAAAATTATCCGCACGCTGAAGCTGTAGAACAGAATATCCTTATTTATCAGGGGGATGATCTCAGGGCTGCGCTGATGGATCCGAGCAAGGAGCTCGTTCTTACATCTGAACTCTGTCGTTGTTTGCGGGATGGGCCTGGGGTTTTTGTGATCCGGAACGCCTATGAGAATCTTTCGCATGTAGACAAAATGACCAAGGTTTTTCAGTCGCGGATTTACCAGGAAAAACTCGATGGGCAAGCAAAGGGGGACCATTTTGGAACCAATGAGCGCATCTGGAATTCCCTTCAAAAGGCTTGTAGTGTAGACTCTGGGCTTTGCGTGGATTATTATGGTAACCCGCTGCTTGCTCTGGCCTCGAGAGCCTGGCTTGGGCCGGGCTATCAAGTTACTGCTCAGGTCAATAATGTGAAACCGGGTGGGGAGGCGCAATCGGTGCACCGTGATTATCATCTCGGATTTCAACCTGAAGCAGTCAGTCACCAGTTTCCTGCCCATGCTCAAATGGCATCTCAATACCTCACACTGCAGGGTGCCGTAGCGCACACTGACATGCCTGTTGAATCCGGACCCACCTTGTTGCTCCCCTTTTCACATCATTTTCCGGCAGGTTATCTTGCTTATCGTCTTCCTGCTTTCATGAAGGTTTTTGAAAAACATCGATCTCAGCTGGCATTCAAATGTGGAGATATGCTGTTCTTCAGCCCTGCTTTATTTCATGCAGCTGGTGCGAATCGAACGGCGAAGGATCGCATGGCTAATTTGCTGCAGGTTTCGTCAGCATTCGGCCGTGCGATGGAGCAAGTCAATCGAACTCAGATGGTCAAGTTGATACATCCTCGACTCCTGGATCGGTTGAAGGAAGGGGCAATCTCGGATCGACAATTGCGAGACGTGGTTTCTGCCTTTGCCGATGGATACTCCTTTCCAACCAATCTGGATTCTGATCCTCCCATGCATGGCAGTGCGCCTGAAACATGTCAACAGCTTTGGTTACGGGCATTGAGAGAACGATGGGATTCCGGGCGATTGAAACAGGCGCTTTTGGAGCGCACCACGACTAGACAGGCTTGAGAGGAGCTTGCCTTTTTCTCGGGTTAAAGGCTTTTGTATGCTCACCTTGCGGCCAGAAAAAGTTTTAGTTTTTCAGCCGTTTTACCACCAAACCCCGGTAATTGTGATATTTCTTCAAGACTCGCTGTCTTAATGCGTTGAACGGATCCGAACTTTTTTAAAAGCGCGGCTTTTCTGGATTGACCGATCCCCGGGAACTCATCCAGTAAGCTTTCTGAAATTTTCTTGAGCCTCAATTGCGCGTTGAAGGTGTTTGCGAATCGATGCGATTCGTCACGGACGCGTTGAAGGAGTTTGAGTGCACCGGAACGATGGTCCAATCGAATGGGGTCGGGTTTTCCGGGTTGGTAAATTTCTTCAAATTCCTTTGCGAGTCCTATGATGGGAATCTTGCTGAGGCCGAGTTTCGCAAGTTCCTCGCAGGCTGCTCCGAGTTGTCCCTTGCCTCCATCTATCAGGATCAATTCAGGAAAAGGTGATTCACTGGATTCCAGATCCGTTTTTTGCTCTCCTGCTTCTTTGAGCAGTCTCGTGTACCGTCGACGAACGGTCTCCGCCATGCAGGCAAAATCATCCTGCCCCTGCACGGTTTTCATTTTATAGCGCCGGTAGTTGGATCTGTCTGGGCGACCATTTCTAAACCTGACCATGGAGGCGACCTTGAAGGTTCCACTGATGTTGGAGATGTCGAAACCCTCGATTCGGACCGGTATTTTTCGAATGCTCAGAACTTTTCTCAGCTCTGTTAAATCAGATACCGGGTCGATAGCCAATGGTAGTTTGTATGGAAGGCGTGAAAATTTACCTGTTTTCTGAGTGGCTTTCTTGAGGTCCTGAAGCATGTCGCGCAGCTCAGCGGCTTTCTCGAAGTCAAGCGTTTCTGCCGCCTTTTGCATCATTTGCTTGAGATCTTTTTCCATCTCTTGCGATTGCCCTGTCAGGAACTCGCAAGCTGCCTCTACCTGCTTCAAATAATCTTCGGTGGATATGTTATCGATACAGGGTGCTGTGCAGTGCTTGAGATGACCGTAGAGGCAATGCTTGTAATCGTGCTTGTTCGGGGTCAATGGGCGACAGCCTCGCAGGCTGAACTTCTGTCGCACCATGGTCATGGTGCGGCGAATAGCACCAGAATTTGCAAATGGGCCGAAATACCTGGCGCCATCATCTTGTCTCAAACGTGTCAGTGTGAACCGAGGAATGGGATCTTTGAGATTGACCTTCAGCAAGAGGAAACGTTTATCGTCCTTAAAACTAACGTTGTAACGAGGCTTGAATTCCTTGATCAACTTGCCTTCCAGCAAGACCGCATCAGGCTCACTCCTTACCTGGTGAACATCAAGGTCGTGAATAGCCTCGACGAGTGCATTGAGTTTCATGTCCCAACGTTGGCGGCGTGATGGGTGAAAATACTGGCTGACTCGCTTCCGCAGACTTCGAGCTTTTCCAATATAAATGACCGTGCCAAACCGGTCCTTCATCAAGTAAACCCCGGGTTTATGGGGCAGACGGGAAATTTTTTTTCGAATGGCTTCGTTGGCAGGCATGGTCAAGAATGCCCGGTCTTACGCGTATCAGGCACCGCGATGGATCTGCATCTTCCCTAATGCTTCAATGAATCCAGTTCCATGAAAGCATAACAGAGCATATGGCAGATGCCCATATGACAATCCTCGACCCGGCCGTAATGCTCAGAATCAATGACAACCAGGTGATCGGCAAGAGGCGCAAGGCCTCCTTGTTTTGCTCCGACAAATGCCATCACAGTCAGATCTTTTTCTTTTGCCCATCGAACGGCTTTAACGAGATTAGGCGAGTTGCCGCTGACGCTCATGGTGATCACGATATCTCCTGGATTGGCATAGTTCTCCAACTGACGTTTGAAGATATCCTCATAAGCATAATCATTACCGATGGCCGTCATCCAACTGACATTGTCATTCATTGACAATACCTTGAATCGCTTGCTCATGATGTCGGAGGAACCTTTTCCCAAATCCGTGGCAAAATGAGATGCATTTGCAGCACTCCCTCCGTTTCCAAAAACGAAAATGTTCTTTTCTTCCGCCCATGCCTTCTGCAGCACTCCAACGCAATCGGCTACCTTTTCGGTGGGGATGGAGTCGAGCGCCGCTTTTTGAGCCTCTATATAAGATTTGATCCAATCGTTCATGTGTCTGGAATCTTCCATGGGTGCCACCAAATGTCACGTTCAAATGCCGGCTTGTATCCGTTATGGACTGTCTGTCATGATTTGAAACATGAACGCACGCATTGATGCCAAGCCCTTGAGGATTGTGCTTGTTGGAGCCTTACTCTGGTTGTTTTTTCTGACTCCGGTGCTGGAAGCCCAATCAAATCGAAAACCGGCGCGTAATCGCCAAAATCGTAATCAGGCGAGTCGTGACCCTCTTTTTGAACAATATGCGCTCTATCGCAAGAATGCACCCAGGGCAGAAGAGGCAGAGCAACCTCGCACCGTCTCCTTGCCGCTTGAATTAGAAAAGGGCGCCCATATCGCCTTTATCGGAAATACTCTGTTTGAGAGAGCTGGTCAGTTTGGTTTTTTCGAAGCCATGTTACATGCGCAATTTCCCAAACATGCACTTACTGTGAGAAACTTATCATGGTCTGCAGACACACCTGACCTGCAACCGCGTCCCTCCAATTTCGCGGATGTCGAACAGCATTTGTTTCGGGAGCAAGCCGATGTGATCTTTGCCGCCTTTGGTTTCAATGAATCGTTTGATGGTGAGGGTGGAACGGAGGCTTTCCGGAATTCATTGAGAGAATTTTCATCCCGTTTGCAATCGCTGGCATTCAACGGACGCACGGGGCCTGAGATCATTTTGGTATCACCCATTGCGTGTGAAAATATAAAGGGAGTTTCTGCCGATGACATGAACCATGAACGTCTTCTGGCTTACACTCAAGTGATGGAGGAAGTTGCAGGCGAATTGAATATTGGATTTGCGAATGTGCTTGCGAGTTCGAGAGCTTGGCTATCCGATACCAAAACAGATTACACCATCAACGGCGTTCATCTGACAGAGCAGGGGTATGCTCGATTTGCTTCGGATTTATTCAATGCGGTTTTTGACAAAAAATCCCCAAACGTCAGTGAAAAACTTCGTGAAGCAGTCGTCGAGAAAAGTAAGCAATACTTCCAGCGTTATCGTCCCTTGAACACCTACTACTATACTGGGGCGCGTAACAAAACATACGGTTACCTCGATTTTCTGCCTGCCATGCGAAATTTTGACATCATGGTCAGCAATCGAGATGAGTGGATATGGCAATTAGCTCAGGGCAATTTACAAGCCACCCTGGATGATTCCAATATCCCCGCAATGCCACAAACCCCTCAAAGTCGAGGTGCCAATCGTTGGCTTTCTTCCGAGGATGAGTTGTCAGAATTCAAGATCGATCCCCGATTCGAGGTGAATCTATTCGCTTCAGAGGAGCAGTTTCCCGATCTGGCATGTCCCATCCAGATGCGTTGGGATGCACGAGGGCGCCTATGGGTCAGTTGCTCAACAACCTATCCTCATGTCTATCCGGGGAATGAGCCTGGCGATAAAATCATCATCCTTGAAGACATTGACAAAGACGGTCGAGCGGATAAATCCACGGTGTTTGCTGATGATTTGCATATTCCGCTTTCTTTTGAACTGGGGGATGGAGGTGTTTACGTATCGGAAGAGCCCTTCATGAGCTGGATTGGAGATACGGATGGAGACGGGAAAGCTGATAAGCGTGTTCGATTGCTGGCCGGCTTCGGCAGTGAAGATTCGCATCATGCCTTGCACGATTTTGTTTGGACCCCGGAAGGAGATCTGCTTTTCAGGGAATCCATTTTTCATCACAGCCAGATCGAGACCCCTTATGGTCCCGTGCGCGCGGACAATAGTGCCTGGTTTCAATTTCGACCTGATAGCCATCGACTTACGTCTTTTGGCAGTTACCCCAATACCAATCCTTGGGGAGTGACTTTTGATGACTGGGGATATCATGTGGCCAGTCATCCTGTTTTCGCCTCTGCCTTCCATGCCTTGAATCCACCCTATCCCCAGCAACACCCCAGAGCGGCAGGACTTCCTGCATACTCCGGCGTTTGTGGTCATGAATTCGTGGACTTCGATTGCTGGCCTGAAGAAATGCAGGGAGGTTTTGTGAAAGTGCGGTACAAGCCGTCCAACCGTGTGGAGATTCATCAATGGATCGAGAAAGAAGATCATTTCGAAGAATCGTATCAGGGCGACATCATTTATTCCTCCAACTTAAGTTTTATTCCCGTGGATCTTCGTTTTGGGCCAAGAGGTGCCATGTATGTTTGCGATTGGTACAATCCTGTGAAAGGGCATGCCCAGTATTCTTTGCGGGATGAACGCCGAGACCGTCGTGCAGGACGGATCTGGCGAATCGTTCCAAAAGGAGCCACACTTCAAGATCCTCCGTTGATCCATGATCAACCGATTGTGTCATTGTTGGATGTGCTCAAACGTCCTGAATATCGGTATCGCTACTGGACACGCAATGAATTGCGATCACGATCCAAGCAAGATGTCTTCAAGGCGCTCACCTCATGGCTGAACGGCTTGGATCGGGCTGATCCACGATTCCGCCATCATCAAGTCGAGGCTCTTTGGTTGTATCGCAACATCGGGGCAACCAACCACGATTTATTGAGAGAGCTGATCCAGTGTGAGGAACATCACGCCCGTGCCGCCGCTGTTCGCGTCTTGCGTAGTTGGTATGGAGAAATGCCGGATGCACACGGCCTCCTTGCTAAAGCCGTTTCGGATAAAAATCCATTAGTGCGACTTGAATCTGCCATTGCGGCTTCTTGGTTTGGAACTCAGGAGGCTTTGGATATTTTATTGCGAGTGGCCGATCAGCCTTTGGGAGATCACTTGCGTTATGCATTTGTATGTTCACTTGGATCTGAAAATATGCGCCGTCATTGGGAAGGCAATAGTCGCTACGCCTTGGTGCCTGTCATGTTGCGTGACGCCAGGAAGGTGGAATCATTTCTTGAACCGCCAGGGAGCGCCAAAGATGCAGAATTTGATTTGCAAAAAGACCTCGTCACCCTGCGCATCGCCTGCATCCCGGAGCAGATGCGATTCACGGAGGAAAAGGTTTCAGTCAAGGCTGGTCAACCTGTCAAATTGATCTTTACCAACCCAGATGCCACCGATCATAACTGGGTTCTGGTTCAACCTGGCTCCATGGAGGACGTTGGAGTGGCTGCGAATGAGATGGTCAAAAACCCGAAAAACGCCCGGTCCGATTTCATACCCAAGGATCCAGATCGTCACATACTACAATACACCCCCTTGATTGGCCCGAGTCGAGATAGCAAGGTGAATGTGCTGAGATTTATTGCTCCAAAGGAACCCGGGATTTACCCCTATCTTTGCACCTTCCCGGGGCATTGGGTCGTCATGAATGGTGCTTTATGGGTGACGAATGATGAAGTCAGTGAAGAAGATCTTCAGCAAAATTTATCCATTCCGATCTTTGTCAAGGACTGGCAAATGGCTGATTTCGAAGCCATTCAAGTTTCCAAAGACGAGCATGCTATCATGCGTGGGATGAAATCCTTCCTCGATGCTCAGTGTCACCAATGCCATCAGATGGACGGACGTGGCATTGAGTTGGGACCGGATCTATCCAATGTGAGTGAGCGTTTCCGGGGGAAGGATTTGCTGCAGCAAATCCTCAAACCTTCTTCTCATATAGATGAACCCTACAGGTTAGTCCGCGTTGAAACCAAAGAGGGTAAAGAATGGAGTGGTAATCTGGTAGATGAAAATGAACAAAGGATCCAGTTACGTCCAAGTTTGTTCGCACCTGATGAGTTGTTGAGCCTCCGCAAAAAGCAGATCAAGACGCGAGAGACTTCGGATGTCTCACCGATGCCTGAAGGGATGCTTTCCACCATGGACCGGCAAGCCATTCTTGATCTCCTGGCCTATCTCGAAGCGGGAGGGCATGCCGGGCATCAAAAGCATTAATTGTTATTCATAGGTTAAATATGTTGATCTCTTTGCGCTCCACGCGGCCGTTTCTTTTTCACCTCAGCTTGATCAGTGCCTGTGTAGGCTTTAGTCCGAGCTGTATGACCTCTCTGGGGGCTGCCAGTCCAGACCATCCGGCAGCGTCAATCCAATCCATGGTTGCTCCTCTGGAAATTTCAAAGGATTATCGTGTTGCGTTATTTGCGGCCGAACCGGAGGTGCTGAATCCTGTAGCCATCAGCGTGGATGAGGTTGGTCGTGTTTATCTGGCTGAAACCGATCGTTATCGGGATGCGGTTTTTGATGTGGTAACTCAAAAGCCGGAATGGCTTCCCAAAGACCTCTCATTTCGCTCTGTTCAAGACCGCACGGACTTCCTGAAGCAGACTTTCAGGCATCATCTGACACCCTTGACGCGAGGTTCTGAGCGGGTTCGATTGCTGGAAGATAATGACAGGGATGGTGCTGCGGAATCGAGTCGGGTGCTTGCTGATGGGTTTTCTTCCATTCCCACAGGCCCTGCAGCCGGAATCCTGGCGCATCATGGTCGAGTTTGGTTTCAATGTGTTCCCGGCTTGTGGCGTTTAGAATGGGACCCTGAATCACATGCGATCAACTCAGCTCAAGAATTGCACAACGGATTCGGGGTGCATGTTGGAGTTTCCGGACATGATTTACACGGCATTACATGGGGGCCGGAGGGACGACTCTATTTTTCCATGGGAGATCGAGGGTTGCATGTCAAAACGAGTGAAAAGACATTGAATTACCCAGACACAGGTGCCGTTCTGAGATGTGAACCCGATGGATCGAATCTGGAGGTCGTTGCCCATGGACTGCGCAATCCTCAAGAGATTGTCTTCGACGCCTACGGAAACCTGTTTGCGGGAGACAATGACACCTCGGGCAAAGATCAATCGCGGATCCTACACATCGTGCCTCATGGTGATTATGGCTGGAGATGTTCCTACCAGCATATGAAGGGATTTGGTCCGTGGATTGAGGATGGTTTTTGGGAAGGGGATATCGATGATATTCTTTCCTCCTCAGGCTACGTTTCACAGGGACCTTCAGGGTTTACTCTTCACCCTGAAGCTGGATCTCGAAACAATATCCCTGGTCCTTTTTTCATATGCGATTTCCCTGGAGGGATTCGTTCATTTGATCTAAGCCCGAAAGGGGCAAGTTTCACCACCTCGGATAACCGGAAATGGCTTTGGAATCTCTGGCCGACCGATCTTGCATTTGGACCGGATGGTGCGGTTTATGTGTCGGACTGGGTGGAAGGCTGGCCCCAGCCTGAAAAAGGAAGGGTTTATCGCATTACAGCCAATGATGAAGCATCTGCGATACTGGGGACGGATGTCAGGTCTGTCATTGCCAGCCTGAATGCCATGGGTTCACCTGAACAAGTCGCAGGATTTCTTGGGCATCCGAACCGCTGGGTTCGAAGAGAAGCTCAATTTCGCTTGGTAGATTTGGGAGCTGTTTCCGAACGGGTTTTGGTTGATACATTGAATCAAGAAGTATCTGTTTTTGGACGATTGCATGCGTTATGGGGATTGAACCAAATGGGACGCACTATTGGTGTTTCTGATCAGTCACGACATGTGAGAGCGGCGCAAACGGGCTTGGCAGATTCTCATGAGGCTGTCCGCAATGCCACCCTGCAATGGCTGGCTGAAAAGCCCCAGTGGAAACTGTTTCCGGATGTCATGCAATGCCTCCAAGATGCAAATCAATCAGTTGTCATGAACGCCTTGATCACGTTGGGTGAATGGTTGAGTGACAAACGTCTGAGCTGGAATAAATCGCAAATCGAACAACTGATCACGAGTCTGGAACCCTTGATTGAAAAAGCACCTCTCAAGGGGGATTCCCATTACAGGCATGGGTTTCATTTTCTACTAAGCCAATGCTTCCAGCATCCTCAGGCCGAATTGGAGATACTCAACGGATGGATGGATCATGAGTCGGAAAGTATCCGGATGGCTGTTCTGCAGGCATTGCGGCGTATGGGTGATGCACAGGTTACCCTCTTTCTCGGGGATGATTCACATGCGGTTCAGGAGTCAGCGGCGAGGGCGATCTATGATGCGCGTATCGACGAAGCACTTCCTTCATTGATCAAGTGGAAGCCCAGGCAACCAAGTCAATTCAGGGGCCTTTCGTCGCTGGCTCTGGGCACATGAGATGGTGGGTGGGGACGATGAAATGGAAAAACTTTTTGCCTTCCTGATTGAATCGCAAAGCAAGGTTCATCCCTGCCTCATCAGAGGAGCTTCTGGCTGCATTAGATGTCATCAGGAAATGGGGGGCAGCGCGTTCTATTGATCCAGTGACAGGCCTTTGGCGACCTGTCATTGCAAAAGCAAATCATCTGCTGGATGATTTATTGATTCAAAACCAAAAGGCCCTGTTTGAGTTTGACGATACGACATTTTTAACGGCACTCATGGATTGGTTTGTCGAAAGGAATCAGAAGAGCGCTGTACCTCATCTGGAAATACTTGTTGCCGATACACGCCAACAAGCAGATATCCGAGCTGCAGCGCTCAGCGCTTTGATGCAACTCAATCCCTCGAAACGTTCGCAATGGTTTGAATATGGAATGAACAGTGAAATCGATCACCTTCGCACGGTGGCATTGTCTGTGATCGAGGAGGTGAATGATGATGCTCTGCTGTCTCAACTGCTCGAATGGCTGGAGCCTCACCGTCAATTGCGGTTGCGTCAATCGGTGATCATTGCGGTTGGTAGATTGAAATCCGATAAAGCACGTGAAACAGTCTTTGACTGGTGGAAGGCCATGTTGGCTGGACAATTCCCGGAGCCACTAAAGCTTGAGCTGCTTGAGGTGGTCCAAAGCAGTTCACATCCCGACTTATTAGCCTTGTGGCAGAGCTACCGTGGTCAGTTTGGTAATGAAAATGAGGCGATATTACCTTTTGAGGTGCTTCAAGGTGGAGACCTGCATCAAGGTAAAATCTTATTCAATGATCGAGCGGAGATTGCGTGCCTGCGATGTCACATTGCCGAAGGAAAGGGCGGAATTGTTGGGCCGTCCCTGGATGGATTGGGCACGCGTCTTGACCCTCCGCAAATATTGAAGGCTGTTCTTGATCCCAATGAAAGCATCGTTCCCGGCTATGCTTCCGAGCGTTTTGTGATGAATGATGAAGAGGAATATTCGGGTGTCGTCATTGAAGAAAATGAACAAACGATACTCATACGGCAAGGCGACGGATCAAGTTTATCGGTTGATAAAAATATGCTGCAACAAAGGTTTGCGACGCTATCTCCCATGCCGGAAGGGATTGCTTCCGCACTCAATCACAGAGAGCTGCGTGATTTAATAGCTTATCTCACGTCACTCTAGCGAGCAACTAACACGGAACATGCAGCATGCTGCACCATGCTTCCTGCGGTGCTGCCAGGCAGAATTTTTTGAGCCCTGTATTTCCGTTTGTAATTAACCAGGGTCAAGTCATGAGAAGACCCTCTAGCCATACGTCCTATTTGCTTCAAGGGGGGGTCCAGTCGCTGAATTTTTTGATCCGTTCCTGCAAGTCACCTGGAAACAGACGCTTTTGCGCCAGGTAATAAACCTCATATTTCCCCGGTTTACCACTCATCAACCAAGGCGGGTGTGGCGGTAAGACAATGGCATCTTGCACTGATGCTGGCAGTGGATTTCAGGGATAAGCGAAAAAGGTCCTGTGGCGACTCGGGTAAATCAACGGGAACTAAAATGTTATTGAAGCCTTTGCTGGTATTGACGCCGATTCAGTATTCGGTTTTGCAGGCGTTTTTTTGCAAGGGAATTTCTTTTTCATGAAAATCAGCCCATTTATTCAAACGACACCCAATCACCCGCCGCCTTCGCATGAAAGTACGGATACATGAAAAATACCAGGAACCCCAGTCGTTTTGAGCGTGACCTCGTGGTCTGCTGCGTGTCATACTCCCATCCCGTGACATCTGAAGAAGCGGGTCAATTATTGGATCAATTTCAAAACGGAGCAGTTTCAAGGGAGAACGTCCTTCGAAGCTTTCAGCAAGCTCCCTTTGTGGACATGGGTTTTGCCAAAGTCGATACCCATCGTGCCCTGAGAAAAGGTTTTGCCGAGGTGATCTTTGGTCAGGGGGAAAACAGATCAACAGATCCTCTCCATTCTCCAGAAAATTTCAGAATCCTCCAAGGCAGCGCTCGTCACTCGTATTTCTGCTCCCACGGCCTCGTTTGTTCAGGATTCAATGGGGGGCGTTACATGGCATCCCCAAGCTCGATGCCTTGTCTGGCAGGCTGAACCCGTGAAGATTACTTTGGGAAAGGTTTGCGTTGTTTCCGCAGGTACCAGCGATTTACCGGTGGCGGAAGAGGCGGCCGTGACTGCGGAAGTCATGGGGAATGAGGTGGATCGGGTTTATGACGTTGGTGTTGCCGGACTGCACCGCATCCTGGGGCAACTGGATCGCCTTCAATCTGCCAACGTCGTCATTGTCGCCGCAGGTATGGAGGGGGCTCTGCCCAGCGTGGTTGCTGGCCTGGTCGCACAACCCGTCATCGCAGTCCCAACCAGTGTCGGATACGGTGCCAGTTTTCAAGGGTGTGGCAGCCCTTGCTGGGCATGCTCAACAGTTGTGGCAGCGGTGTGACGGTCGTGAACATTGACAATGGATTCGGAGCGGCCTACGCCGCGAGTCAAATTAATATGATGGTCGCGAAACGCTCGCGTGTCTCAGAATGCACGTTCAGACACTCATGAAGACACTCTACCTCGATATTTTCAGCGGCATCAGCGGAGACATGTTTCTTGGTGCCATGCTGGACCTTGGGTTGGATGAACAACACTTGAGAACACAGTTGGGACTTCTCCCGGTTGGTGATTACAAACTCCATATCCATCGAGATGTAAGGTCCAGTGTGGAAGGCGTGAAGTTTGACGTGATCCTCAACAATCCAGACCACACACATTCACATTCTCATGACCATCATCATGCCCACTCGCATTCCCACGGTGGATTGGAAGATCATGGACACGATGACGAACACTCCAGAAATTACGCTCAGATTCTCGAGCTCATCCGGGCCAGCCCTTATTCAGACTGGGTCAAAGAGCGCTCCATGTCGATGTTTCATCGCATAGCGGTTGCAGAGGGAAAGGTCCATGGGCAATCACCTGAGGAAGTGCATTTTCATGAGGTAGGGGCCGTAGATTCCATCGTGGATATCATTGGTGCAAGCATTGCTCTTGAAACTTTGGGATGTCCTCAAGTCCTTGCAGCGCCCGTCGTTGAGGGGACTGGATTCGTTCATTGTGCACATGGTAAGTTTCCTGTCCCAACGATGGCTACTCTCTCCATTCTAGGGGAAGCGGGTGTCGCTTTGACGCAATGTGACCTTCCTTATGAGCTGGTGACTCCAACAGGTGCTGCTTTGTTGGCTGAATTTGCTGACTCATTTGGCCCAATGCAGGGATTGGTTGCCGAGAAGGTAGGCTATGGTTTGGGCGGCCGGGATATCCCTGGTCGACCTAACGTGCTTCGAGCTGTGTTGGGGGAAACGGCGTCTGCTGATTCTGGTCATGACTGGGAAACGGATACGGTGACTCTCATTGAAACCAATCTGGATGATTGTCGGCCGGAGGTATTGGGCCATCTGGTGGATCTAGTTCTGGAACGCGGGGCATTGGATGTCTTTCATACGCCGATTCAGATGAAGAAGAACCGTCCCGGTGTTCTTTTGAGTGTCTTATGTCAACCACAGGATGTGGACACATTCCGAGCCATGATGCTTTGTGAAACTACCGCTTTCGGTGTGCGAAGCATGCACATGGACCGATGTAAACTAAAGCGTTCCATCGAAACGATAGAAACCGATTTTGGGGTCATTCAAATAAAGAAGGGTTTCTGGCAGGGGAAGACTCTTCATGTTGCCCCTGAATATGAATCTTGTCGAGCTGCCGCACGAAAATTCAACGTGCCTGTAAGAGTGGTTTACGAAGCCGCCGAGAGAGCGTTTCCAAAGGCCAATGATGAAGCTTGAACTTTCAATTTCAAGTTGTTGCGAAGGGATATCTGGCACACCTGAAGAGTCTGATCAAATTGAACAAAGCATTGACACTTTCCTCAAAGCATGACAACTAATCCTAATTCCCATTATATTAGAATTTCATGAAATTTAGTCCTCTTCATATATTACGCCGTCGCTCATCTTTCGGATTTACACTGATCGAATTGCTGGTGGTGATTGCGATCATTGCTATTTTGGCTGGCATGCTTCTGCCTGCTTTGTCCAAAGCAAAGGAAAAAGGTAAGCGAGTCAAATGTCTCAACAATTTGAGGCAGCTGGGGATTGCAATGACCATTTATGCGGATGATAACAACGACACCATGTTGCAGGCTCGATTCAAACAGGTGCAGATTTCATTGAATCCACCCGAACAATCTGCTGCTGCAACTGTTGGATTGACCATCAGTACCAACAATGCGGTTTCCAAAATCTGGACCTGTCCTAATCGCCCAAGTTTTCCCACATTTGAGCCCTCCTTCCCTCAATGGAATATTGGTTACCAATATTTCGGCGGTATCGAGGAATGGACCAATCCTCTGGGACGTTTCAAGTCCCGCAGTCCGGTGAAATCCTCCAGCTCTCGTCCAGGTTGGGCGCTTGCAGCCGATGCTGTCATGAGAATTGATGGGAAATGGGGTGGCGGACGAGCGGAAGCTTTCAAGAACATGCCTCCTCATCGCAATTCACAAGGGCTTCCAGAAGGTGGTAATGAGTTATTCATGGATGGTTCTGCACGATGGATCAAATTTCAACAAATGTTCTTTATCCACAGTTGGAGCACTGGAGGTGCGCGTGATGCTTATTTCTGGCAAGATGACCTAGGTGAAGAATTGGCACCCAGGGCCGAAGGTATTCGCGCCAAATACTAGCGCGTGCTTGCTGTCACCGAACGCACACTGCTCTTTGTGCCTTTGCTTTGAAAAGCGAGCCCTTGTGCTTGTTGTTTCTTTCGATTCAGATTTTTTTCTTTGAAAGAGTTTGCTCCTCTTCTTTCATCATTTTGAGGCAGCGTTAAACATTATTTCTTCAATGCAGCATGGAATCTCCCAAAAAAGACGCTTCTTTTTCTTATCGAGAGGTCGATAGCGACTACTTCGAAAAGCGGCAGCTCAAACGGTTTGCTCGAGTATTTCATTTGTGGGCCTTAGGGGTAGGAGCGGTTATTTCAGGTGACTTTTTCGGATGGAATTTTGGTCTGGCATCTGGTGGGTTTGGTGGGTTGTTCATTGCGACCAGCATCATCACGCTCATGTATGTCGGGCTTTGTTACAGCATTGCTGAAATGACCGCAGCCATGCCGCACACCGGAGGTGCGTATTCATTTGCGCGAACTTCGATGGGACCGTGGGGTGGTTACTTGACGGGGCTTGCGGAGAACATGGAGTATGTATTGACACCTGCTGTGATTGTGGTGGGGATTGGTGGTTATCTTGGAGCTATTTTTGGTACGCCGGAAAGTTGGGCTCCTTTATGGTGGCTTGTATCGTATGTGATTTTTGTCGGGCTTAACATATGGGGCGTTGAAATTTCATTCCGTTTTTCAGTGTTGATTACTCTGGTGGCTCTTCTGATCCTACTCGTTTTTTACATTGGAGCTCTTCCCCACTTCGACCTGAAGCATGCCCTTAATATTCTTCCCGAAGAAGGTGGCAGCAAGTGGTTGCCGATGGGAGTCAAAGGGGTGTTCGCAGCTTTACCTTTTGCAATATGGTTTTACCTGGCCATCGAACAATTGCCCCTGGCGGCTGAAGAATCGCATCAACCTCAAAAGGATTTGCCTAAAGGGATCATTACCGGTTTGTTTACTCTCATTGTGTGTGCCTTTGCGACGCTTATTTTGAATGCAGGCATTGCACCCGGCGCCGCTGTGATAGGTGAATCAGACGAGCCCTTGTTCGAGGGATTCAAAACAATATTTGGAGAGGGACTCGGCAGTCGTGTTCTGGCGCTGGTCGCTGTAGCTGGTCTGATTGCCAGTTTTCACACGATCATCTACGCCTATGGCAGGCAGATATACTCGCTTTCACGCGCAGGATATTTCCCTCAAGCCCTTTCCTTGACCCATTCGAATCGCAAAACTCCCCACATGGCGTTGATTGCTGGAGCTGCGGTTGGTTATGTGATTGCTCTGGTGATTCATTTTGCAGGGTCAGATAGTCCTGTGGGGGCGGCTTTGCTCAATATGGCAGTATTCGGAGCAGTGATTGCCTATATCTTTCAAATGCTTTCCTTCATTCGCTTGCGGAAATATTTTCCGCGTATGAAACGTCCCTACAAAAGCCCACTCGGTACGGCAGGGGCATGGTTTGCGTTGCTGGTTTCATTCATCACTCTGATAGCTTTATTTATTGTTGATGATTCCTATCGCTCTGCTGTTCTGGGAGCCGCGATTTGGTTTGCTGCCGGAGTGGTCTGGTTTGCTGTCATCGGTAGAAAACGACTCGTGCGTGCTCCTGAAGAATCCTTTGCTCTTCAGGAAGAGGAAACGGAGTCCTAGGGTTTCATCGAGATGCTTTTCAAGCCAATCGCTGGATGAAAACACTTCCTTTTTATTTCTGAGATTGACACGATCAGGTGTCAATATACTGTTCAAATGAACAGTATGAGTGAAGGTTTAACAAAGCGACAACAGGAAGTTTTGGCATTTATCGCAGAGCATCAACAGGTTAATGAGGCTCCTCCCAGTTTGCGAGAAGTGGCGGCGCATTTTGGTTTTCGAAGCATGACAGCTGCGGCGGACCATGTGAAAGCATTGCGGCGCAAGGGGTATCTGAAGCATCGACCGCATCAGGCGCGTTCGTTGCGGGCAGTGCCTTCTCCATCGATACCTTACCAACCTGCTTCGAGGGCCAGGATTGTTGATGTTCCGATTTATGGTTGCATTCCGGCAGGTTTTGCTGATGAACGGCGACAAGAGGATGTGGAGGGCTGTATCTCCGTGGATGTGGATACGCTCGGTGTCAAACCCTCACCTCGAACGTTTGCGCTTGAAGTGAGAGGGGATTCGATGATCGGACGACATATCATGGAAGGAGATTATGCCATCCTGGAGCATGGCATGGACCCCAGACCTGGGGATGTGGTCGCAGCCTTGATAGATAATGAATCCACTCTCAAAACCTTCGTCAAGCAACGCGGTAAACCTTGTCTCAAGGCGGAAAACCCGAAATACCCCAATCTCATCCCTGCACAGGAATTAGTCATTCAGGGGGTCATGGTCGCCCTCATAAGAAAGGTCCGCTGAGGAAGGAATCGTTTTTCGTGTTTTTTGAACAGTATGATGGGTGCTTCTCCATTGAAGAGAACAGTGGTTCATCTGGATGCGGATGCTTTTTTCGCTTCGGTGGAGCAGGCGTCGGATACGCGTTTACGTGGCAAGCCGGTGGCGGTAGGGGGGGAGAAGCGGGGTATCATTGCGGCGGCTTCGTATGAGGCGCGGAAGTTTGGTGTTTACACCCCGATGCCGACGGCACAGGCGCGGAAGCTGTGTCCGAAACTGATCCTGCTGCCGGGGGGATTATGAAAAGTATGAACGCTTTTCACGTTGGATGTTTTCGTATGCCTACGATTTCACGCCGGACGTGGAGATTACTTCGATCGATGAAGGTTATTTTGATTTATCCGGGGTAAGACGTTCGGCTTCGGAAATTGCGCAGACGATTCGCAAGGCCATCGGGCAGACTCTTAAGATTACGGTGAGCGAAGGGATTGGTTCCAATAAACTGGTCAGTCAGATTGCTTCCAAATTATACAAACCCTCTGCATTTCAGGAAATCGAGAAAGGTTATGAAATTCCGTTTCTTCACCCTCTGGCCAATCACTGGTTACCCGGGATTGGGCCCAAAAGCGCTTCACGTCTGAACGCGGCCGGTCTGGCGCGTATCGGGCAAATCTCGGCCACCGAGACAGACCTCCTGCATTTGATCCTGGGGAACATGGCTCCACGTATCAGGGAATATGCGGATGGATACGATGAACGCCCGATTGTTCCTAGGGTGGCTTCCGCTAAATCTTACGGAAAACAGGAAACATTTGCCGAAGATCAGACAGACGAAGATCAGATCGAAGCCACTTTGCGACGCATGGCAGATGTGTTGATGGCGAAGGTGAGGGTTGACGGGAAATGCATTCGCACCTTGACGGTCAAGGTGCGCTACAACGACATGATGGAAGATCAGTGCGGTGAAAGTCTCGGTGAACCCACAGATCTTGAAACGGATATTTACGGACGCCTGGGTATTCTGCTGCGTAAGGCATGGCGACGTCGTGTCAGCCTGCGTCTGGTATCGCTCAAACTATCCAATGTTTATGACAGTTTTTATCGTAGTGAACTGACTCTTGATGGCGCTTCTGAACAACGTGAATCGCGACGTCGGTTGGCTCGGATCGTGGATGATTTGAAACGGCGTTGTGGTGCTGGCACCATTTTGCGTGGACATGATTTCATTCTGCGAGATGCGGCTACCGAAAAAGCGAAAACCAAAACGAAGGGAAAAGGTTTTAACATTCCGTTTCCTTCAGTGAACAATAAACGCAAGTATCCACCGGCAGAAAAAACGACCGGGGACATGGTTTGCCGTTCCCCTCAGACTGAGTATGAAGGGAACAAGGGGCGACGAAATGTTGTGAACGCAAAACCCCCTTCAACGGTGCATCGTAAGGTGGTCCCCGTTTCGTTGAACGTCAAAAGCTATTACTCATTCCTGAACTCGACCTTGTCCGTAGAAGACATTGTGCGACTAGCCCGCGAACAGGGGCAGTCTGCGGTAGCCATGATGGATCAGGGAAATTTGCATGGTGCGGTACCTTTTTACCAGTGTGCGCAAGAGCAGGGGATTCAGCCGTTGATAGGTGCCGAGGTGGGAGTGGACGGCAAGCCGCTGTTGCTGTATGTGGAAAATGACGTGGGTTATCGTAATCTGTGTCATCTGCTTTCAACCCGTTCGCCCGTTCAAAAAACAGCAACAGCATCCGCGAATAAGGGACGTGCCAGAGGGAGGAATCACCGAGCGATCACACGTGGGATTCAACCGGTGGTGCGCCGCATCTGTGGGCATGCCAACTGGACCAGTGACCAGTTGGCAGCTTTGCCGGTGGAAGGATTGATCGCGGTAGGGCAGGATGTGCGTCTGCACACACTTTTCGAAGGGCGATTTTACCTTTCGGTGTCTCACCCTGATTCGATAAGGAATCTGCCAGCAGACGACCCTCGATGGCCTTTGGTGGCGATATTACCTGTGCATTATGAATCGTCCATGGATGACTGGAAGTTTGATGTGGTTCAATCCATTCGTACCTTGACCCTTCTGAAACAACGTCACCCAGACAAAGCCCAGGGAAGCCGTTTCCATTTTCCGACGACGGTGACGTGGCGAGAGCTCTGGAAGAAACACCCGCTGCTTCTCGAGCGTACTTGCGAGATTGCTGCACGTTGTCAGGGATTTCAGATGCCGGTGGGACCTCCACAGTTCCCGGACTATCGACCTGTCGATGGATCATCGCCTCGAACGTTTTTACGCAAACTGGTCATGCGAGGATTGCGGGAACGCTACCCGGAATCACGTCGAGCTTCTATGCAACGCCAAGCAGAAGAAGAATTAACCATCATTAGTGATGTGGGTTACGAGGAATATTTCTTGGTTGTCTGGGATTTGTTACAGGACTGTCGGGCGGAAGGTATTCATTGGATCACCCGAGGCAGTGCGGCGGATTCACTGGTGTGTTATTGCCTGCGGATCAGTGATGTTTGTCCGATACGTTTTGATCTCTATTTTCGTCGCTTCCTGAATAAGGATCGCATGGCCTTGCACAAGTTACCGGACATCGATATGGATTTTCCGCATGATCGGAAAGACGATGTGATAGACCTGATATTTCGTAAATACGGGGAAAAGTATTGTGCAGTGGTGGGAGGTTTTTCCACTTACAAATCCCGCGGAGCGATGGGGGATGTTGCCAAGGTGTTAGGAGTGTCGGAATATCAAATTCGGCGTGTGACTGAACGGTTTCCATACGCAGGTGCCAGAGACATGAGCACGTTCGTTGCAAAAAATCAGGAAAGTCAGGATCTACCCTTACAAGAGGAACCCTATCGTACAGCTCTGAAAATGGCAGAGTTTCTTGATGGTTTTCCGCGCTATCCCAAAATGCATCCTTGCGGTGTTGTACTGTCGCGTCAAGCGATGCAAGACCTCACCCCGACTTTTACGGCACACAAGGGATATCCGACTACGCACTTTGATATGGATGCGGTGGAGGCGGTTGGTTTGGTCAAGATGGATATCCTGGCGCAGGGAGGGCTTTCGGTGATGCGAGACGTCAAGGCGATGTTGCACGAGCGAGGTATGATAATGGATCTGGACCGTTGCAAGTGGCGTGTCATGCAGACCGGTGAAGAATCTCTGCCTGAGATGATAGCAGCGCCTGAGCAGGATCCGTGGACCGACCCCAAAGTATGGGCGATGATTGCCGGGGGAGGGGCAAGGGCTGTGCATCACATCGAGAGTCCGGCGATGGTCAGTCTATGCCGGATGTGCAACGTACGCGAGATTGATGGGCTGGTTGCCATCGTTTCAGTGATTCGACCGGGAGCAGCCAATGAACAGAAAAAATTACATTTTACCCGACGTTATCAAAAACTGGAAGATCCTGTTTACCCTCATCCCTCTTTGGCCCGTTGCTTGAAAAGTACTTTTGGTTTGGTCGTTTACGAGGAACACATCCTGCAGATTTGCGAGCTGTTTGCTGGTCTTGCCCCGGGACGTGCTGATGTGTTGAGGCGTGCCTTGAATAAACGGAAGAAGAAGACAATCGAAACTATCCGGCGTGAATTCGTTCAATCCGCGATCAAGCGTGGGCATTCGGAAGAAAAGATTCAGGAAGTGTGGGTATTGGTCAGCGGGTTCAACGGGTATGCTTTTTGCAAAGCGCACAGCACGGCTTATGGAGTCGAGGCCTATCAGTCCGCCTGGATGAAATACTATTTCCCTGCTGAATTCATGGCCTCGGTTCTCACACAGGGTAAGGGGTTTTATCATCCGCTGGTTTATGTGCTGGAGTGTGATCGTCTGGGGATTCCTCTGTTCCCTCCTTCAGTCAACGCACCCGGGCCTGGTTATGGTGTGGAACGATTAGGTGGAGATGCGCATGTGCGTTTGTGTGGAGAGCGTCATCGACATGCTAAACACGGTATTCGTGTGCCATTGAGTGCGGTCAAGGGCTTGACTGAGCAAACGGTGAAGCGTGCTCAACGGGAACGTATACGCGGCCTTTTCACCTCCATGTCGGACTTTCATCGTCGTGTGTTTCCTCTGGCAGATGAAATGGAACGCCTGATGAGGGTGGGGGCTTTTGATGGATTTGGAAAGCCGCGCACCTCTCAATTCTGGATGTCACAATTTCTTTGTCGCAGCTTTTCAGATAGACAATGTCCGGATCAAGGCTGGTTGTTGCCTCCGCCAGATACGGATCGTTTACCCAAGACATCATTGAAGGAACCGACATGGCAGCAACGTTTGGAATGGGAAAATGAAGCTTTGGGATTTCCTGCTTCAGGCCACCCTTTGGAACTGCATCCGGGAATCGCCTGGGATACCTATTGTCCGGTGGAACGTCTGGGCGCTTATGTCGGGAAAGAGGTGACAACTTGTGGCTTGGTCATCGAACAGCGCTTGCATCATCAAATTACCGGGGAACCAATGAAGTTCCTGACCCTGGCGGATAAGACCGGAATCGTAGAAACCGAATTGTTCGCATCCACCTATCGGAGTTATGGTCTGGCGACGGTACGTTACCCCGTTCTCGAAGTCACCGCCCGTGTGGAACCCTATGAAAATGGTCGCGGGTTTTCCCTGCGCGTTTTAAGAGCCAGTAAGCCGCGGACGCGTTGAATCACATGCTTACGTTTTATGTGATCGCGCTCTGGTTGTGGGTATTGAGTCAACCCATGTATTGAAAGTCAACAAAGGGATGCGTGTTTCATATTTATCCAAGCAGTGGAAGTATCAATGCTCGGAGATGCGTTGCGTCATCAAGAATGATTTTTTTGAGACATACGAAAGAATATGGAGATCACTGTGATTAGATAGATGATGCAAAAGCCAAGTAAGGGATACAGAAGCCATGGATATCGACGCATGACGCTATCAGCTAAATAAGCTTGAGCAAAACACAATGGTGCCATTCCAAATGCTGTGGCTGACATGACTTTCCAGATTGGAATATGAGTTAAACCTGCTGCATATGAGACCAGATCAGTTGAAGTGAGGGGATTGACTCTCAGGAGGAAAATGAGCCAAACACCTCGTCTGCTCAGTTGTTCTTGAGTCCTTTCAAGCTTTTCTTCAGGAAAGAATTTCTGCATCCATGCATTTCCAAAGCCTCTGACCGCGGCACAGCAAATTCCGGCACCCAATGTGTTTCCGGCAAGAGAAAGTATACCGCCCTGGAAACCTCCAAAGATGACCCCACCGGGAGCGTAAAGCATTAAACCTGGGATAGGGGCGATCATGACTTCAACTGTCACACATAAGACGTAAACCCAGGGAGCTAACAAACCAAAGGAATTGAAAAAATGTTTAATCTTTTCAAGCTTTAGTGCCGGTTCGAGGTCGGTATTGAGCATGGCCCAGACAATTCCATGAGAGAACCAGGACCACACAACGATTCCCAGCGCAAACATAAGAGCAATCCATGCTAGAATCGCATAGCGCGTCTCCCAAGTTGTTGATGAAAAGTATTTAATAATAGGTGTGAACTAATCGGTGTGTTCTTGTTATCCGTCAAACTATTTAAGACAGATTCTGGTAATTGCCTTAAATGGGGTTCTGATTCTCTGGACAAGTTTCCTTGCATGCATCCGTTGTGAACTTGCGTCAGTAGACATTTTATGAAAAGATGATGAATGTTCCAGTTCAATACGAAAAATTATCATGCGAAATTATTTTCCCACTCTATTTTTTACTTTGCTTTTGAGTCTCCTCTTCTTGAATTCCATTGTGGGAGAAGTGTCAAAACCGAATTTTATTATTATTTTTGCCGATGATCAGGGGTATGGCGACTTAAGCTGTTTTGGGTCCAAAACGATCAGGACACCCAACATCGATCGGCTAGCCACTCAAGGGCGCAAGTTTACCAGTTTCATGGTTGCCTCACCTGTGTGTACGCCTTCACGCGCCGCACTGATGACCGCTTGCTATCCCAAACGAGTGGGGATGCATCAACATGTCCTGTTTCCATCATCAACCAAAGGCCTGCATCCCGAGGAGCATACGATTGCAGATCATCTGAAATTACAAGGCTACGCCACTGCTTGTTTTGGTAAGTGGCATCTCGGTCATCACCCAGAAGTGTTGCCTACTTCCAATGGATTCGATACCTACATGGGGATTCCTTATTCGAATGACATGAATCATCCTGATAACAAGGGTAAACCGCGGGGTGGAACGACAGGAATGGACATTCTATGGAGTGACCCGGAATCGACATTGACCCTATGGAAAACCCCCTTGTTTGAAAACGAGGAGATAATCGAGTTACCTGTTGACCAACGCACCGTGACTCGCCGCTATACTGCAAAAGGCGATAGATTTCATCAAAGCGCATCAAGACAGTCCCTTCTTTATTTATCTACCGCATTCAATGCCTCACATTCCACTGTATGTGCCCGATGATATTCGTGACCCGGATCCCAAAAATGCTTATATCAACACGATTGAGCATATTGATACCGAGGTAGGGCGTTTGCTTGATGCGCTTGATCAATTCAATCTCAGCGATAATACCTATGTGATGTATACAACGGACAACGGTCCCTGGTTGCAGTTCAAACATCATGGAGGCTCAGCCGGCCCTCTGCGCGCAGGCAAGGGTACTACATTTGAAGGAGGTCAGCGCGTTCCTTGCCTGATTCGAGGCCCCGGTATTCCTGCGGGCACGGTCTGTGACCAATTGACCAGCACCATGGATGTTCTTCCAACTATCGCGGCAATCACCGGAACGGCATTGCCAGAAGATAAAAAGATTGACGGCATGGATGTCACTGGGCTTTGGGAAGGAACCGCTGATCAATCACCACGCAATGAATTTGTCCATTATACCTCGGTGGGAAAATTAGAAGGACTGCGTCAGGGGGACTGGAAGCTTTTGGTGAAGCAGGCAAGTTCCCGCCGAAATCAGCAGGGTGAAAAAAAACCTCCTCAAATGATGCTCTTTGATCTTAAGAACGATTTAAGCGAGCAGAATAACCTTGCCGGCCAATATCCGGAAATTGTTCAAAAACTGCGTAAGCGTATGGAGATTCTAGATCAGGAAATCACCATCAATGCCCGTAGCCCATGGATTAAAAATTAAGGGTCGGAGTCATGGTAAAAAGGTTCTTCAAGTAAAATTCCATTTATTCTGCACGGATCCCACCTCAGGAGTTTCAATTGTCTCTGCAGGGTTTGCTCGTATCGGTGGTTTGGACTCCTGCATCATTGATTTCTCGAGAGCCTCGTCAGTGAGCAGGCTTCTTGGGGATTGCAGCAGATTTCAGCTCAAGAGTGGCCCAGACCGGGCGATGATCCGAGAGCGGCTTGCCGTATTGGGTCCATTCTTTTTTGTAACGAGACATGGGCTTTTCTGACATTGGCGGATTAAAAGCATTGTAAATGATGCCTCCCTCGATAGCACGTGTGTTTGAAATGGAATCAAAATAGATATGATCGATGACGCCTGATTCTTTGCCTGTTTCGATATGACGATGAGTGCTGACATGGCTCGTGTCGAATCCAAGATCATCCCATATCGATCGCATTCCTGTTTCCTCCAATTGAACCAAAGGAGGTTCGCCGGGGCGATTGTTCAGATCCCCAAGAAGAATCACATGATTGGCAGTCTGGATAGAACCGGGAATAACAGAATCCGCCATGAACGCAGCAGCCGAGTTTTCGGCAGCAGGGCGCCCGGGGATGTGTGTCGAGTAAACCAATATCGGAACTCCGTTGATGATTGTTTCGGCACCCACCATGGATGCAGGTGACCAGCCTGCGCTTTTGACCTCAATCTCATGAGTGTTCAACAGCGGGGTATGGCTCAAGATTGATTTGTATTTATCTTTGTGATGGGCAGAAGAAGTTTTACCCACATAGGCATGATCCATTCCAAGAACCTTGCCTACCCGTGCCGTCCAATCACCATTGGGAACTTCGCTGAATCCGATCACATCCAAATCATAAGCCTTCAATATCTCCCCTACAGATTCTGGTCTGGCCCAGATCCCAAACAACACATTGTATGCGGCGACGCGAACTTTAGTCGTGACAGGAGCATCGGTGGCTGGTTC
>CALSPN010000046.1 GCA_943788245.1 uncultured Verrucomicrobiae bacterium
ACGATACCTGAAAAGTAGTTCACTGCGCCCATTTCGCGGCTCATCTTCCTTTCGGCGATCAAGGATGATTCAACGATGGGTTCGAGTGTCAGTTTAATGGATCTTTTCATACCTGCGTCATAGCCTCCGTTTGTGGGTCAGCCTCCTTGCACGGGAGGGAATAAGGAAATTTCTTCACCTGCTTTCAAGATATGGTTTTTAGCAACATATTCCAAGTCAACCGCGGCCAATGTGGATCGTTCCATTCTCTCCATTTTTGGGTATTGCTGGCGGATGATGCTCAAGGCTTGATCCAGGTTTGTTCCTTGAGGTAAGTGCAGAACAGTTGATTCGCACTCGGTCAAATCCTTGAAATAAGAAAAGAAATTCACTTTAACATCAATCGGCATCTGTTCCATGGCAATTCGGTGATAATATTCCAATGAAAGGAAGCTGACGAAACTTCAAGGCAAAGTCCAGTCCGTAGCCTACGACGAAGTGGTCTGGTATCTTGAAACCTGTATAATCCGCTTGAGAACGCGTTGAACCGGAGGTCTGCAAGGTTTTGTTCAACAATACACAGGTATGGATGGCTGTCGGCTGATGTTTGCTCAATTCGTTTCTGACCTCGTCAAGTGTCTGTCCTGTGTCGAGTATGTCGTCGATGACCAATACGTGTTTGTCCTTGATATCAGTTTTAATTTTGTGGGTCCAATCGATGAGGCCCGGTTGTGTTGAGGCTCCGTAGCTGGATAGTCCGATGAAGTCGAGTTCACATGCAAATCGCCAGTGACGTACGAGATCAGCCGCAAAGAGAAAGGATCCAGAGAGAATAGGTAAGATCACAATGGCCTTGTCAACGGGGAGTTGTGATTGAATTTGGTCCGCTAATTCCCTGACGCGAGACTGGATCTCCGACGCACTGATAAGCATGCCTTTCAATTCAGGCGATTCCCAACCAGCCGGTGTGGGCTGGATGCGATCCGGTATCGTTCGTGTGCGTGCTTCGCCTTCCGTAGTCATTTGGATGAACAGGATTTGAATGGTTTAAAAATCCAGCGATGCCTTTAAAGCATCAAACATGGCAGCACCGCTTTCTTTTGTTGCGGGTCGCTGGAAAACGCCATCAACGACTTCAACACATTCCGCAGGCAGTTCGGTCAGGAATCTTGAAGGTTCGCAGGAGGTAATCTGACCGTATTTTTTTCGAGTTTCACAGTGACTAATCGTCAGTGACTCCATGGCGCGTGTGATAGCAACATAAAACAAGCGGCGTTCCTCATCCATTGTTCCTTCTTCAACTGAGCGTGTGTGTGGGAGCAATCCTTGTTCCATGCCTACGATATGCACATGCGGGAATTCAAGGCCCTTGCAGCTGTGCATGGTGATCATCGTCACCGCATCAGGCTGTTCATTTTCGTTTTCAAATCGATCCTGATCCAGACTGATTTCTTCGAGAAAGTGTGCGAGCTTTTCGTCTCCTGATGTGTTCACTTTTTTGTTGGTTAGTTCATCAATGGATGACAACAGGTCCATGGCGCTCTGCAATCGATTATCGGCTGCTTTTGGATCTTTTTCCGAGTGTTTGAGGTCGATAAAGTAACCTGTTTGCTCAAGGAATTCTCTGGCCCATCCACTGATGCTGTCCGTGGATTCACCGGAGAGAAATGCACGGGTTTCGTCCATGAATTGCAAGAATGACTGCACACTTTTACGAGCTGCGTTGTGCAATTGTTCCTGAACATCGGTGTGCCTCATCACGGCATATACTGAAGTCCGGCGATCCTGACTGATTTGCAGAAGAGTCTGCATCGTCTTGGCGCTCAATCCGCGTGCGGGAACATTCGCGATGCGGAGTAAACTGATATCGTCGTCAGGATTCAGCATGACTCTGAGGTATGCGAGTACATCTTTGACTTCACGGCGATCAAAGTAACTCTGACTTCCCACGAGCCGGTATACAACCTTGGCCTTCCTCAAGGCCGTCTCGATGGGGCGCGCCTGAAGGTTCGTTCGAAAAAGGATGGATTGGTCCTTCCATGGGGTTTTTGAAGACATTCGCTGTACTTCAATTTCCTCTACAATTGCGTCGGCCTCTGCTTCATCTGATTCAAATGCCATCAGACGAATCAGCGGACCTTTGCCTTTCTGTGACCAGAGGGTTTTGTCCTTGCGTAATGGATTGTGTCTGATGACCGCATTGGCCGCATCGAGAATGATGCTTGTGGATCGGTAATTCTGCTCGAGTTTAACCACGCGCACTTCAGGGAAGTGATCTTCCAGATTGAGCAGGTTTGCAATCTCGGCTCCTCGCCATCCATAGATACTTTGGTCATCATCGCCCACCACGCATAAGTTACGATGTTCGGAAGTCAGTGCATGGATCAGTTGGAATTGTTTGCCGTTGGTATCCTGATACTCATCCACCATGACATATCGATACATTTCTCTGCACGATTTCAAAACCTCCGGATGTTCGTTGAATAACTTCAATGTCAGGATGATGAGGTCATCAAAGTCCACCGCATTGCAGGCTTTGAGTGCTGTCTCGTAGCGTGTCATCAAGCGCTCAGCCAAACGGATCGTCGCAGCATCCAATCCCAAGGATTCAAGCGATGATGTATTGCGCAAGCGGCTGAGGAAACCAAGCCACTCGGCGGGTTTTATGTTGATATTACTCTTGCTCCAATCGCTTGTCAGTTTGCGGATGGTTCCAAGTTGATCGGACTGGTCGTAAATGACAAAATTACGCTTGTAGCCCAGTTTGTCGATGTATCTCCTGAGCACTCTGACGCAGAAGGAGTGGAAGGTGCAGATGGTTGGTTTATTTGGTCTGGCTTCTGAGGATGGATCTGATTTTTTTTTACCTTTGGGCAGCAGCTTTCTCACGCGTTCCTGCATTTCCCTTGCAGCCTTGTTGGTGAAGGTGACCGCAAGGATGTTGTGTGGCATCACACCTTTCTGCAGAAGAAAGGCAATTCGGTGTGTGATAACGCGTGTCTTGCCGGTTCCAGCCCCGGCAAGAATCAGCACCGGGCCATGCGTGGCTTGAACCGCTTCTCTCTGCTCTGGATTGAGTTTTGTCAACCACATGGGGAGGGAAGGTTTTGAGTCATTCCAGGCATGCCCGATCTGTTTCTCTTACTGCGAAAATACTGACATGGGTTGCACACCAATGGTCCCGTCCAGAAAATTCAAATAATCTGCTTTGGATGCTTTTTCGCGTTCCAAGCGCGCTGCGTCCAGTTTTTTGCTTACATTCAATCGACGCGCTTCTTCTTGATAACCCTTCTTATCAAGAAAAGCTTGCAGGTAGTCGATATGATTATCCCATAGTTGGACATCCAGATTTTGTTTGGAAACGAGGCGCTCCTGATACCAGTCACTTTCTTTCAGGTAGTCCCGGGTAAACAATTTTCTTACTTCAGGATCATTCAAGGATTTTCCTTCATAATGCCCTTCTACCATGATGGTGATGACTGCTTTCAGGGGAGGGCAAGCGGCTTCCACACTTTTATCAGCAAAATACAATTCTCCCACACGTTTTTGAGTGGCCATGATGTTGTCCAGACCATCAATGAACGTTTCTCTTCCCTGCAGCTCAGGCGAGAGCATTTCGTTTGTGAAGACCGCGTGCGGATGGTTGAAGACTCGACCAAAGAAATCCCGGACAAACTTATGGTTAATTCGATAACCCAATCGACTGAAAGCAAAGGTTTTGCCTTCGTGCTCTACGTCTTCGCATTTTTCAAGATAACCGTTTGCGATCAAATAGGATGCATGACGCTCCTCGTCTTTCATGCGACACCACACTTCGGGAATGAGCATACTGATGTCATGGGCAACCTGAACATCCGGTCCAATGAAACCCGCCGCGGTGACGAATCCATCGTGACCTGTCAGTATCATGGACACCAGCGCATTATTCAGATCGATGATAGGAGGCAGTGCATTGAAAGGTCCCTTGGTAAGTGCTCCCTCGGATCCGGCTCCGGTGGTGGAAGGTGATTTACCGGTCATGCTACAGATATACTCCATGAACAATTCCGGAAGTTCCATGAAGTGAATCGGGTTATAAACAGCCAGCGGTTGAATACCGGCTTTGACATCTGCGGGGTTATTGCGTCTACCGGGAACCACAGCGTCCACCACGCTGTAAAGCGGATGTGTTGTCTGCAGTTTGCGGTGCAGACGCATTGAAATTTGTTCCAGATAGAGTGCACGCTCATTCAGCAAATCTGGACGTGTTTGCAGGTAACGAGGGTTCTTGGTTGGCTTTCCGTCAACAATTCGAGGATGCGCACTGCTTACAAAAAACTTCGGCTTATCTCCGCTTGCAGCAGACTTCACCAAGTCCTGCATGGGTTGGGTGTATTCATAATACCCGATGGCATCCTCAATGATTTCTTTTGCGTCGTCCTGTTCCAGCGGTTCAAAGTTGGAAATGAAATTACCGGTCTGGGCCAGCTCAGATTCTGCGAGCTTATCATAACCACGAATGATGGCGTCATCCGGTCGTTGAAAAAAGCGGTATTCACAGTTCTGCAGGAATTTAACAGAACGCTGAGAATGATCAGGCATGACGCCTTCAAGATCCCCGGATGCCACCACCACGCTGGCAGTGATGTCATCCTCCAGCGACTGCTTGATGGCTGGATTGAAATCCTTGCGTAGTCCAAAGGTGCGCCATAGTCCGTCATCCTGAAAACCAACCCGCATGTAATTCGTCACCAACTTTCGATTGTCGCACTTGAGTTCATTGCCCGGTTTTCCATTGATCATGTCCACCGTGAAATGCTCTTTCCATTGTTTGCCCCATTCTGGAATGTAGTATCTTTTGAGCACAAACACCAATTCCTTGATGTATTGAGGCACAGACCTCAACCATGCGTTGTAATCCTCGTTGTAATCCTTGTTTGATGGAGTCAACAATTTGATGACAGAACCGAGTGAGCGTTCAGGGCTCAGGATGGCTCTATCGTCCTTGCGCTGCCTATCGCTGAATCTAGATGAAAAATCGTGCTGTAATATTTGCTCCACTTTTTCCATGTCTGATTTGATATCGGCGACAATGACAGGCCCTTGAATCACAGCATCTGTGACCGGTTTTGAAATTTCAGATTTCCCGCCTCCCGATACGGTGCAGGGTTTGTGACAAAGGATACCTTCTGCGGTAGTTCCAATCAGTCTCCACGAGCGATTCCCCGGGGGTTTTTCCAGATGGACTTTATATCCAGACGGGCGTACGTATGTTTTACCTACGAGAAGTTTTAATTTCTGCTTCTTTCCTTCGTGAAGCCAGGTAATGGACTGATTATGCAGATTAAAGTCAACGTCCTCGGACACATATATGATGTCGCGGAATTTTCGGTCAATCGCATAGCCCTCGGGTTTGAACTCCATCACATCTTCAAAACGTTCGGCCATATCCTCAAACTTGTGGCCCCTGCGTTTGACGTGTAAGTGTCCACTGAACTCTTCTCCCAGATCATAACTTGGATACACCATGGCACCCCCTGCGTGCTCTTCCTCGGCCAGTCCGTAAAGATTGGCAGAAAAACTGATCTGTGTTTTGACTTCTTTTTTGCAATAGCCGAAGTAGTTATCAGCGATGATAGTCACCATCACACCATTTTCGTCTCTTGCGCATAATTTGAACGCCGTGCCTCCGTTGTAGATCTCGTTTTCATCCTTCCAGCACATTCCTTCAATGCGCTGACGTTCGTTCGCTTCGTCATAATGAGGCAGTCCGGCATCCTTTTTCTTGATGCTTGTCAGGTGGGGGGCAAGGATGACACAGCCTGTGTGACCGGTCCAATGGTGAACGTCCAGCCCAGCATCATTCTCTGGCAGGTTGGGGTCTCCCGCATTGCCGAAAATAGTTTCTACAAAATCCAGATTACTGATCAAATTGCCGGGTGCAAAAAATCGGATTTCACTTCGTTTTTCCTCGATCACACCAGGCACTCCTGGCACAACAAGCGGCCGTAGCAAAAGCGAAACAAAACACTCCGCCTTTGCCTCCTGTTCGCTGGTGAAGGGTAATTCCATCAGTGAAGAGGGTGGCTGCAGGGCAAATCCAAGCATGCGATTGAAAGTCTTCAGAGGCGCAGCAATCTTGTCTGCCGGTACCGGAAAACCTCCATCAGCAATGTGAAACACGCCTTTGGTTGTGCGGCGGTCGTTGACCGGGTTATGCAGCACTCCTTGGCGTATCCGATAAGAATGGATAATATCCGACTTAAACTCATCACCCTCCAGGGGGAGTGACAGCGTTCTGGCGACACCGTGCCGATCCAATACGAAGGATTTGGAAGGCAATCGTGGCACATCCCCGGTATCACCCAGAAATTTGTTCAACCACTGCTGGACGCGCCAGTCTGCAGGGCAAAGATAAGTGGAAAGCAATCTTTCTTGTTCGCGGTGCTTGGCAATCAATGATTCAGTGACGTCCTTGAAAGGTGAATCGGTTTTGATATTCACCGCGGGGCATCCCATGGAAGCCAGTTTAAGATTGATGTATTCAACTAAATGCTCATCCGGATAAACTTGTGACGATGTATTTAATCCGATTGATTTTGATAAATTTATGGGACTCATTAAGTTGTGCGTTTGTTGGATCTATAAATGTGCCTGAAATCAAGCGATCAGAAATCAACATTAAATCAAACTTGTGATTCAGGCAAGCTCACCCGTATTGAACTTTTGAAGGCCTCTAAAATATGATATTTTTCAGTGGTTCATCTCTTCCTTCCACTGATAAGCTGCACCCGTGCAATTGGAAACAAAGTGGCGGCCAGATTCCTTAATGAGATTTTTTGCCATGCTACTCCTCTGTTTGGGGATGGCTGGTATTGCCGGGTATTGGTTGAACAAGGCCATTGATGCCGGATTCCCAATGGATGAGAAAACAGGGCTCATTATGATCAATATCCTGTTTCTTGATGTCGGGATCCTGTTTGTCACGTGGATGTTTCTAAAGGAGAATGCCTTAAGCTGGAAAGATGCTTTTGGGTTATGCTCCGAAAACCTGATGAGCATAGCTTTGATGGGAGCCTTGACTGCTGTTGCAGGTTTCTTCATGGCTGCGATGGTTGGCGCACTCGTGGCCAATGTGCTGGAAGCGATGAACATAGAAGTGTCTACACAGGAGGTTGTGAATACCTTTCAAAATGCTGAACACCCCGCCCAAAAACTGCTTTTAGCTCTCATGGCAGTTATTTTTGCTCCCTTCGTGGAGGAGTTGATGTTTCGAGGTGTGTTGTTCACTGCATTGAAGCAATACCTGCCAAGGTGGATCGCGATCTGGGGAAGCGCCCTTTTTTTTGGGTTGGTCCATGTGAATGTAATGAGCTTTATTCCATTGACACTGTTGGCTGTTCTACTAACTCGACTTTATGAACGTACGAGTAACCTTTGGGCGCCCATTTTTGCCCATGCGATATTTAATTCCATCAACTTGGGCCTCATGCTATGGCTTCCAGAGTTGATAGAAACGCAGACACCATGAATAGCGAAGTTAATCTGATAGAAACCATTACCGCCAAATTGCCGACAAGATCTGATACCCTTGTCGGTGTGGGCGATGATTGTGCAGTGATCGACAATGGCCCAGACCACTCGATCTTGTTAAAGACTGATGCGATCGTCGAAGCGGTTCATTTTAAAAAGAATGATCCGGCAGATAAGGTAGGTCACAAAGCATTGGCGCGCGCCCTCAGTGACATTGCTGCCATGGCTGGTGAGCCGAACAGTGCGCTTATTACGCTGGGATTGCCCAGAGATTTTGATCAGCAGTGGGTCGAGACATTATATGAAGGTCTGAATGCCACCGCTCGTGCATATGATGTTGCTATCGTGGGAGGCGAAACCGTGAGTTCACCGGAACGTATTTTCTGCTCCGTGGCCTTGACTGGAAAAGTGGGTAGAGACCAAGCGGTGCTGCGTAAGAATGCGCGCGTCCGTGATGCGCTCTTTGTCACCGGCGAATTGGGTGGTTCGATTGAGGGTAAGCATTTGGATTTCACTCCGCGGATCAAAGAAGCGCAATGGCTGGCTGAGCATTTTGTCCTGCACTCCATGATTGATCTCAGTGATGGGCTTGCTGGGGATTTGCATCATATCTGCAAGGCAAGTGGAGTGGGAGCTGAGGTATGGGCTGATTATCTTCCAGTGAGTCGAGTCGCCAGATTGCTAGCCAAGCAAGGTGATGCTGCCAAACCTGCAGTGGCTGCAGCGCTGACTGATGGAGAGGATTTTGAATTACTTTTTTCGATTGATCCGGTTGATGCCGTAAAGCTCAAGGATCAGTGGCGTGAAGCTTTTCCAGAGACGCCCATCAGTTGTATTGGTAAAATAGTGGAGCAACCCGGCATTCACTTGAAAGACGAGCAGGGAATTCGTCCTCTAACCTGGCATGGTTACGATCATTTCCAATAGTCCAGAAGAAACCTTTCAACTAGGTTTAACTTGGGCGAAAGAAATGGAACCCGGTTGGGTTGTCGGTCTGACAGGTGACCTCGGGGCGGGTAAAACACAGCTGGTGAAAGGCCTGGCAGCTGGTTGGCAGATCAAAGGGCGCGTCGCATCCCCGACTTTTAACCTGATGCATGAACACGCAACGGCGTCGCAACCATTGATTCACATGGATCTTTATCGTCTGGAATCACCCGATGCCATCTGGGATGCAGGTCTTGCCGAATACTTGCAATCGCCTTCGTCAGGCTGGGTGATTGTCGAATGGATTGATCGATGGACGCAAATTTCCTTGAAAGACCGAACCGAAGTTCCCGATGTCCATAAACCATTTCGATGGATACAAATCGAGGGGGATCTAGAACAGCAGCGCACGATTGTTTATGAAGATTTTAGGGATTGAATGGTCCTCTCACAAAAGAACGCTGGCCTTGGGGGATTGGGCCGAGGGAAAGGGTGTTCGCATACTCGCGACCGCAGTACTTTCCGGGGGAAGGGATTCCAAATATTTTGAAGCATTTCAGCGCGCTGCCGATCAGGCAGGAGTTCAGAAAGGTGATATCGAAGCGGTGGTCGTTGGTTTGGGACCCGGATCATATGCTGGTATTCGATCGGCGATTTCGGTGGCTTACGGGTGGCACCTTGCCAACGAAGCGAAACTCATCGGGATTCCCAGTGATCGTGTTCTTGCCCGGAAAACCTTCAGTGATCATTCGATTTCACGTGTGCACACGCTCATCGATGCTCAACGAGGTGAATGTTATCATGCCGTGTATGAAAAGGGAAAAGAGGGCTCGATACACACTGTTCAAGCATTGTCCATTGCAAACCCGGAACAATTGATCCGCGAGGAATCCGAAGATGATGTTTATGTGGGGGCGGATATTCAGCGCTGGTTCCACGGAAAGCCTCCCGGCGATATTTCCTTGCTGGAAGGAAGCCCGGATGCGGCATCTTTACTTCAAGAATCAGAAAATGTGCTGCGCGAGCCGGGATCCCCAGATTTAAAGCCCATTTACCTCCGTCCAACGACTTTTGTCAAAGCGCCCCCTGCGCGTATTTCCCTGCCCGATGATATTCATTTCCATGGTGCGAGTTCAGAGCAATGACTCACAATCAACGATGCTGGGTTGAAGTGGATCTGGATTGTTTGCAAAACAAGCAGCCATGGATACGTCATTGCATGGGGCGTTCGATTGACTGTTTCTTCTACTCGTGAAATTTTGCGCATCCAAGAAGCTGCGGGAAAACGCAATGGACTTGCTTTCCTTCATTTGAAAATCGACACAGGGATGGGGCGCCTTGGATTTTCGGCCAATCTTATCGAAGAGATTCTTACGGTTTTAAGGCAATCACCGATGAGCCAAATCAAAAAATGCAAATTGCCACCCTTGCATCAGACTCATGCCATACCATGATAGATCCTTGCCTCCATTACCTGCCGAGTTCCGAGAATCTATCGCGCTGTGTGTGCTTCCTGATTTTTTGCGCATTCCCTCAGATTATTGGTGACTGAATACCTTGCCTGTCCATAATGCTTTTCATGTTTACGAAACTCAGATTTCTTTCCTTCAGTAAAATGAAGGAAATCATCACAGCTACTTTCCTGGGGCTTGGCACCTTGGCAGCACAAGCTGATCTCGCACGAGGTGTGGTTTATCATGATCAAAATCGTAACGGACAACGTGATCAAGGTGAACCAGGGGTTTCCGGCGTCCAGGTTTCAAATCAATTGGAAATTTCTACGACGGACGAAGAGGGACGATGGGAATTGCCGAGTGATGAGGATGTCACATTTTTTGTCATCAAACCGCGTGATTGGATGACGCCTGTAAATGGGCATCAACTACCGCGCTTTTTCTACACCCACAAGCCAGCAGGCTCACCTGATCAAAGTTTTCCGGGTATTGCACCCACAGGACCACTACCTTCCTCCATTGATTTTCCGCTTATACAGGCTCAGGAACCAGAAAAATTTGAAGCCGTATTTTTTGGTGACCCGCAACCCAGAAATGTCCGTGAAGTGGAATACATCGGGCACGATGTTGTCGAAGAATTAATAGGAACTTCTGCTAAATTTGGTGTGACGCTGGGTGATATCGTATTTGATGATTTGGCGGTATTCGAGCCTCTGAACGCAACCATCGCCTTGATTGGAATACCCTGGTACAACGTGATCGGTAACCATGATATTAACTACGATTCAGCAGAGGATGCCGATTCGGATGAAACCTTCACACGCACATATGGTCCAAATTATTATTCGTTTGATTATGGTCCGGTGCATTTCCTTGTGCTTGACAACATTCTCTGGGGTGGAGCCAAGCCGGAGGGTTCAGGCAGTTACAGTGGTGGTATCGAACAAACTCAACTGGATTTTATTCGCAACGATCTTGCATTGGTTTCAGAAGATAAGCTGGTCGTCCTCATGATGCATATTCCATTGACCAACATGGCAAACCGTGAGGATCTGTATCGACTCATCGAGCATCGTCCCTATACCTTTTCCATTTCCGGACACACTCATTGGCAAGCGCATCAATTGATCCGTAAAAAAGATGGTTGGATGGGGGCCGAGCCGCACCATCATTTGATCAATGTAACGGTCAGTGGCAGTTGGTGGAGTGGTTTGCCTGATGAATGGGGTGTTCCGCACACCACCATGCGAGACGGTGCACCGAACGGTTATACGATTCTTAAATTCTCCGAAAATCAGAAGCCTGAAATCGTTTTCAAAGCGGCTCGTGGTCCTGAAGAATTTCAAATGTCTGTGTTTGCTCCCGACAGCATTGAACTCGGAAATGTCAAAGAAACCCTTGTTTACGTCAACGTTTTCAACGGTTGGGATGATTCGGTTGTTCAGGTGCGGTGGAATAGCGAGGGTAACTGGCAGACGATGGACAAATCACTCGAAAAAGATCCGAATCATCAAGCCGTGTTTGATCGTGAGCCAGAAACTCCCCCTTCTCCCTACAATAGGATTTCAGCCCCAGTCGATTCACGGCACCTTTGGAAAGGGAGACTGAATCCAGACATAGGAGTGGGAGTTCATGCCTTGCAGGTCAGGGCAACCGATGTGAATGGGAAATGGCACAGGGCAGAACGTATCGTTCGGGTGAAGGAAAACGCAGTAGGCGCAACAGATCCTCAGCCTTGATCATGTGTTCCAGATCCTAGGAGCGCTTGTTGGTTTATTCCATTTTGTTAGAGGCAGCCCTTGCCTCTGCAATCTATCTTACCCAGTCCAAATTTACATTCTGACTTTCATTCAGAGCGATGGACCTCCGGGGCAAGCGAGTGTTCTGTTGGCTCCCTGATTTTCCCTGCTTTCCTTATGTTCTTGAACATCCTGAAATGCGCATCCAAGGTCAGAGGTGTCATGAAGCTCCAAGCATCCTTCCCTTTGCCTTTTCGTTTCTCATTTCCTTATCCGAATGCCTTCAGTGGTATCTTTTTTTCTTTCTTCTTAAGTTTGCTGCCGCCGGTTCTCGCCGAGGATGTACCTTACCTATTTGAAAAAGATGTCATGATTCCCATGCGAGATGGGACACGTCTCGCAGCAAATATTTACAAGCCGAACGCCAAGGGGTCATTTCCAGTGATCCTCATGCGCACACCCTATGGAAAGCCAGGGGAACAGTGGGGCGAGGCCACTCGATACACTGTCGCTGGATTTGCCATGGTGGTTCAGGATTGTCGTGGCCGAGGCCTTTCCGAGGGCGAGTGGGATCCTTTCCGCCATGATCCCGACGATGGTTTTGATACTCAGGAATGGGTAGGGGGGCAATCGTGGTGTAACGGGAAAATCGGAACATCAGGAGGTTCTTATGTAGGTTGGACCCAATGGGCCTCAGTGGCACAAGGAAGCCCATACCTCAAGACGATGGTTCCAACTGTGCCTTTCGGAAATGTGTTCAATGAACTTGCCTATGATGGTGGTGCCTATCAACTAGCTTTACTCATGGGGTGGGGAGCTTCGGTCGGTGGGATTGCCATGGGGCCTGAGGACATGGCAAAGGCGTATGCTTTTCTCCCTTTGCAGGAGTTTGGGAATCAGTTTAAACCCAAGGTGACCTACCTCAACGATTGGATCAAACATCATCGGTATGATGATTACTGGAGACGACGTGGCATGGGGTATGATTTTTCAAAAGTAAAAGTTCCGGTTCTGAATATCGGAGGTTGGTTTGATATTTTTTCCAAGGCAACCATCGATCTGATAGATCAGGTGCGTGCATCGTCTGACGATAAATTGGCCCGTCGCAATCAGTTTGTCGTCATGGGGCCCTGGGCCCATGGACCTGGAGGCCGCAAAACGGGGCAACTGGATTTCGGTGAATCGGCTCGACTTGATCCAGGTCAACTGCAGATGGAGTGGTTTCAATATTGGTTGAGGGATAAGGAAACCGGTGTGGAAGATTGGCCGCCATACTATTTGTTTGTGATGGGGAGTAATCAATGGCGCGCTGAAAACGAATGGCCTTTGAAACGCACTCAATGGACGTCCTTTTACCTTCACAGTGACGGCAGAGCTGGGTCTGTCAGCAGTGATGGTCTGCTGAATACCCAAATGCCAGGGACCGAATCCAGTGATGTTTATACCTATCACGGGGACCATCCTGTTCCCACCACAGGCGGTAACAATCTGGTTGGAGCGCCGATAGGTCCCATGGATCAAAACGAAGTCGAAAAACGTCTCGATGTGTTGACCTACACGACTCCACCTTTGAAAGAATCAATCGAAGTGACCGGTCCGGTCAAGATGACCCTGTTTGCGGCCAGTTCGGCGCGTGATACGGATTTTACAGCCAAGCTGGTGGATGTGCATCCTGACGGCAAGGCCTATAATCTTTGTGACGGTATTGTGCGCGCACGGTTTCGCAATGGCATGGATCAGGCCATGTTGATCGAGCCTGGGAGTATCGTAGAATACGAACTAGATTTGTGGGTCACCAGCAATGTGTTCTTGCGGGGGCACCGTATTCGGCTTGAAGTTTCGAGCAGCAATTTTCCAAGATATGATCGTAATCCCAATTCCGGACTGCCCTTCGGAACGGATGTGAAGCTACTTCCCGCGCATCAGACCATTTATCACGATGCCGCTCACCCTTCACATTTGAAGCTTCCTGTGATTCCTTCGGAATGAATCTGGCTATTTCTGCTTAAGCCTATCATTGACTTGCGGACCTTTCAGGGTCAAACATGGGGCAGTATATATTATGAGTACGTTAAAAGGAAAAATCGGTTTGGTTGCTGGAGTGGCCAATAAACGCTCGATTGCCTGGGCGATCGCAAAGGCGTGGAAAGATGCTGGTGCGAAATTGATCTTCACTTATCAGGGTGAACGTTTGAAGGACAATGTCGAACAGCTGGTGGGAACATTTGGTGAAGACACGTTGATGTTACCTTGTGATGTCAGTTCTGACCAACAGATCGATCAAGTTTTTGCGCAGATCAAGGAAAAGCATGGCAAACTGGATCTGTTGCTGCATTCCATCGCATTCGCGCCCAAGGACGCACTCGAAGGGGATTTTCTGAGTACGAGTCGGGAAGCCTTTCGAGTAGCCCACGATGTGTCTGCCTATTCATTGGTGGCTCTCTCACGAGGCGCTGCTCCCTTGATGACGGATGGAGGCAGCATTGTTGCCATGTCGTATTATGGAGCTGAAAAGGTGGTGCCTCATTACAACGTCATGGGTGTTGCCAAGGCGTCTCTGGAAGCATCCACACGCTACCTTGCCTACGACCTTGGGCCGAAAAAAATTCGTGTCAATTGCATCAGTGCAGGGCCCATGAACACATTAGCGGCACGAGGGATTTCCGGATTTGGAGCGATGCTCAAGCATTATGAGGCCAATTCTCCCTTGAAACGCAATGTGCTCCCTGAAGAGCTGGGAGCTACGGGGACTTTCCTGGCTAGTGAAGGCTCTGCTTCTATCACTGGACAAGTCCTTTACGTGGACAGTGGTTATCAAATAATGGGTATGTATTGAGCCATGCCAGAGGTAGATTCTAAGTTTACAAATACTCTTTCAAAGCGCCATTTGCCTGATCAGGGTAGGTGGCGTTTTCCTTGTGAAATTCATTGAGCTTTACCGATGTACGAGCACAGCGGTTTTGTGACCAATAAACGCTTTCTGCGTGATCGGGTGCTCCATACTTCTCAATGGCTCATGTTGGATCTATAAATGATCACAATCCATTTCATCATGAAAAAAATAGTCACAATTTTCCTTTTGCTGATTGCGTTTTCTGACGCCAGCGCTCAAGGCGTTATCCAATTATCCAACATCAACAGCGGTGGGCTCGTGACCTTGAATGGTAAACCGGTAGGAATTGCATGGCGTGTATCATTTGCATTGCCTGATGGAACCTTGCTGGGCAGTCCCGGTAGTGTTTCCGGGGCGGGTTTGTTCTCATCAGGGCCCCGGATCATCGATGGTATTACCGGTAAGGTGGATTTGAGTGTCGCTGCATGGGATTCAAATGACCCATTTTTGAAGGGGGTTTCAGATCCTTTTTCAGTGACCCTTGGGAACATAGATAATCCTGCTTCCTTGCCCACGAATTTTTCAGGAGTGCACATCGCCATACCAGAACCTGGAACGCCAAGCCTTGCGGCATTGGGGATTTTGGCGAGCGTTTTTAATTTTCTCTATCGATCGAACACAAAGGTCTATCATGCCAATCGATCATCGATACCATTCTTATGTCCTTAGCACTCATTTTCTGAGGTCTAAAGTGACAGATATGAAGGAATAACAAACTTGAGCGAAAGCAAAAACTGTTATCCGCATCTTGTTCCCATATGTATTCAAAAAACAGGTGTGTTGAGTGCTACTTGGAGTTGCGTTCCTTCGGTTTGAAGGTAACTCTTCTTTTACAAATTATGATTCACTAAAGATCAAATTTTTATGAACATAAATCGTCTATCTATCGGGGGCGGCATCATCGGGTTAATGCTCGGAGTTGTTTTGCCTGTTGTCATGGGTGCTGCAGATGCAAACAGCAATTGGATCATCAAGCCTCATTTGTTTGAGTCGTTGACGGAGCCTCCTTGTTCTTATGTTTCAACTGAGAACCGAAAAGGGTTCGTCAAACCCGATGACAAAGTCATTGCCTGGCTGCGCGGGCCTCATAACGGGGGAACCATACCATTGCGTCATTTCCTGTCTGGACCTCGTATCATCAATGATACTTATGGTCTCTTTTTTTATGATCCAGAAGGTGGATATGTGGCTTCTTATCAGAAAGACTATGGTTATGAATTTTACGGTTGGCGTGATGGGGTAATGCTCGTCCGAGATAAGGAAGGCACTATCTGGTCGGCTCTGAGCGGCCGAGCCTTGGATGGGCCGGGAAAAGGTCAACAATTGAAGCGAGTCCCTTCCGCTCCGACGACATGGGGCCATTGGCTCATGCTTCATCCTGAATCCACGGCGTATAACCTTTTTGAAGGTGATACATATTCTGAGGTCAAACTGCCAGCAGTGGATCATTGGCAAGTTCGTGCTACAGCCGGGACAGCTGAGATTACCGAAGATCTGGTCATTGGGGTTGAGGGTTACGGTTCCAGTCGGGCCTATCCCTTGCCTCTGCGCGAGGAGCGTGTTTGCTATAATGATGTGATCGATGATATGCCTGTAACCGTTTTCTGGTATGGTCCAACACAGTCGGGTGTCGCATGGAAAAGGACGATCAATGGCAAGCTTCTTACCTTTCGAGCAGATACGATTTCGCCTGAAACGGCTCCGTTCATGGACAACGAAACAAACAGTCGCTGGACATTGGCAGGTCGTGCCGTGGATGGGCCCATGCGTGGGACGGAACTGGAATGGATTTCCAGTATTCAATGTCGCGATGATGCCTGGAAAGCCGAGTATCCCGAAACTTCCTGGTTCAAACCTGACACCCAACCATGAGAATGACGCTCTTTAGTAAATCAGCACTTGGGTGCCTGATCCTTTGCGCCTGCTTCCATGTGCTTGCCAATGATGCCCCTTTTCGGGCATGGCTGATTGATGCTGATGACTTGGCAACATTGGATGTTGATGAGATCAATCGTCAACATGTCCAACAGCTGATCCTTTCGATTCAGCAGGCACCCGATGACCAGCAGGTGGTTGACGTCAAACGGTATCATGAAAGTGGCATCAGTATCTGGTATTGGATTGAAGTAGCGCGTGATGCTGAACTGGCGACAAGCCACCCGGAGTGGATGGCCAGTATCCAGGGGCATCCTGAATGGCGACGATTCCATACGAACTTCCCCAAGGAGAAAGATCATCAAATGGTCAAGGTCTTTCCATGGGTGCCGATCTTTTATCGAGGTGCGTTTGAAGCGCAGGCAAGCAAGGTTCAAAAACTGCTCAAAACCTGGCCTGTGTCAGAGGGCGTGTTTTTGAATGACCTTCAGGGCGCTCCATCTGCTTGTGGGTGTGGGCATCCGCTCTGTCGTTGGACCACCGATTATGGGCCGAAAAAAACAGCCGAACACCTCGGTTACGATACTCCTGCTCGATTTGTTCAGCAGATCCAAAAAGCTTTTCCACATTTGGAATGCATTCCTGTATGGACGTCTGAATGTGAAGCGCATGATAAGGATGGCTGGTGTGCAGGTGTAGGTTGCTATGGTGGGGCATGCTGGCGGGAGTGGTCCAAACAATTAGAACCCCTGTCAAAACAATGCGCACGGTTGGGTGCCCTGCTCACATACAAGGATCTGGGGCGGGATCTGGATCATTACGACGAAACGGCAGGATGGGTTTCATCGGCGATCAGCAGTTTTCAAACCGAGATGAAACGTTATGATCGGCCGAGCGTTGAAGCCAGGCGACTCATCACAGTGCTTCAGGGTTGGGAAGTATCTCCAGAGGAATTAGCGGCCCAGATCAGGCAATCCAAACAGTCGGGATCGGGCGGATACGTGATTGCCAAAACACCTGTTCTCAGCCAATGGGAGCCTCGCCTGGTTTCCTTGGATGCGCTCCGGCAATCACAACTGGAAACGCGTTGAATCGTTGAATCACGCCAAGTAAATCCGCAGAGAAATACACGCATCTTTCATTTTATTTTTTAGTAGAAGCCGATTAGGCTGCCGAGATCATGTTTCAAATTACCACACAGCCTACGCAATGGTTTTCCCTCAAGATCTGTCTTCTGGCCCTTTTAGTTTCAGGTCTTCATTTTTCTCACGCGACGGATTGGCCTCAGTGGATGGGGCCTGATCGTGCCAGTATCTGGCAGGAGGACGGAATTGTTGAATCGTTTCCTGAGAGCGGGCTCAAGCGTATCTGGCGTGTCAAAGTAGGGCTTGGATACTCAGGGCCGGCCGTGGCTGATGGAAAGGTTTATCTTTTCGACTACGTCAAAAAAGAGGGGCAACTGAAAAATAATCCCAGTGGTAAAAACCTGTTGGAGGGTCGCGAACGCTTGCTTTGTCTGGATGCCGCAACAGGTGCCACTGAGTGGGTATACGATTATATACAATACTACAATCTATCCTATGCGGCTGGTCCACGCAGCACGCCTACGGTGCATCAGGGCAAAGTTTTTATTCTAGGTGCCGAGGGGCGGTTGAGTTGCTTGTCTGCTAAAGATGGAAAGCTGATTTGGCACAAGGATTTCAAAAAAGAGTATGACATTGAAACGCCGATCTGGGGCTTTTCAAGCCATCCTCTGGCCAAAGGGGATACTCTCTACAGTTTAGTAGGAGGAGAGGGGAGTGTGTTAGTGGCATTTGATGCGGATACGGGGGATGAAAAATGGCGTGCTCTGTCGGCTCCGGAACCTGGTTACGGTCCTCCAACCTGGATTGAGCACGGAGGTGTTTCGCAGTTGCTCATCTGGCACCCCGAATCATTGAACAGTCTCAATCCCGAAACAGGCGAATCCCATTGGTCTATTCCTCTGAAACCTGGCTACAATCTCTCCATCGCGGCTCCAAGATTATATGAAGATTCATTATTCGTCAGTGCCATTGGAAATGTTGGGGCGATGATTGAGTTGGATCCCCTCAAGCCCGCTGCCAGGATTGCCTGGAGGGGAAATGCTCGGAGTGCTCTGTACTCTGTCAATGTGACTCCCTTCATTGAAGACGGCATTATTTATGGTTGCGATGTTGAATCAAGTGCATTCATGGCGGTACGACTTGAAGATGGAAAGCGCCTCTGGGAAACGCATCAGCCCACGATTGGTGAAGGGAATTCAGGGCGCCATGGGACTGCCTTTGTCGTCCAACATGAAGACCGCTATTTTCTATTCAGTGAGACAGGGGATTTGATCCTTGCCCGGCTCACAGCTGAATCATATCACGAAATCAGCCGGGCCCATCTTCTGGATCCGACCAATGAAGCCTTCGGGCGTGATGTTGTCTGGAGCCATCCCGCATTTGCACATCAGAATATTTATGTTCGAAATGACAAAGAGATTGTTTGTGTAAGTCTTGCAAAAAAGGATTATTAATCTTTGGTGTCATACCAAGCTAGGGGAATTTTAATGCTCCGTTTTTAACAGTGGCGAATACTTGGTGAAAATGTCTTTTCATGTCCTGAATCGAAGTTTCCGGGGTGTTTTCCTCTGTCTTCTTCTTTCCTGTATGTCAGGGCTGTCTGCGGAAGAATTTCAAGTCGAAGTAACATCCTTAAAAGCTGCAGGTGATCAAGGTCCTGGCTTTACCTTGATGAATGTCGTGGAAACACAGGTTTCCTTTCGTAATGACCTGGATCCTCGGAAAGGGGCAGCCAATCGTGTTTTGTTCAATGGCTCTGGCGTTGCAGTGGGTGATTGGGATAATGACGGACTCCCTGATTTGTTTTTTTGTGGAATCGATTCGCCCAATCACCTTTATCGAAATCTCGGTCAATGGAAGTTTGAGAAAGTATCGATTCCTCCTTCACTTCAAAACCCAGGGGCTCCTTGTCGTGGTGCTGTCTTCGCTGATTTAAACGGTGACAGATATCTTGATTTACTCGTGAGTACCGTTGGGATGGGAGTGCGATCGTTTTTTAACCAAGGTGGACTCGAGTTTGAAGATGCAACGCAAAAGGTCGGCACCGGATCTGAATTCGGGGCAACAAGCATGGCGCTGGCGGATGTCGATGGAAATGGGACCCTTGACCTTTACGTTGCAAATTACCGTTCCAATGATATCCGTGATCAAGCGCGGGTACCAGTCAGGCGCGTGAGGGGGAAGTTGATGCCGTCCGAAGAGTTGAGTGATCGGGTTTTTATTCATGAGGGGCAAATTCATGAATATGGCGAGTCTGACATTTTATACCTTAATAATGGTTCAGGGAAAATGACTCCTGTGGATTGGACCTCAGGTGCTTTTCGTGAAAATGGGCAGGCTTTGAAAGCGGCGCCCAAGGATTGGGGCTTGTCCGCAATGTTCAGGGATTTGAATGGAGATGGTCACGTCGATTTGTATGTTTGCAACGATTATTGGACTCCTGACAGGATATGGATCAATGATGGTCAGGGAGGTTTTGACGCACTTTCCGGTGAGGCTTTGAATATCACTTCACTGAGTTCAATGGGTGTAGATGGAACAGATGTAAATCGGGACGGACATGTGGATCTATTCGTGGTTGATATGCTCAGTCGTGATCCTGTTCTGAGGAAAAGGCAGCAACCTGCCGAGAGTATGGTTGGTGGCATACCATCATTGAACGGTCCAAGACTTCAATTGCCATACAACACCTTGTTCATGGGAAATGGTAAGGGCGCATTCACCGAAACCTCGCATTTTGCCGGTTTGGAGGCATCGGATTGGTCCTGGTGTCCTATCTTCATGGATGCCGATCTGGATGGGATCGATGATGTGCTTATCTCGGCAGGTTACCCCCATGACATGCAAGATTCCGACACCCTTCGCCTGATTCAATCGCGTCAGCATTCATGGGATCGTTACTCCACCGACGCTGCCCGGCAGAAGGCATTTACGGATGAAATGATGCAACATATTGAACTTTATCCCAAACTTGAAATGCCGGTTGTGGCTTATCGTGGCAAAGGTAACGGCACGTTTGAAGAAGTGACTCATCTCTGGGGGACAGGAAAGAAGGGGATCCATCAGGGATTTGCTGTTGGCGATCTGGACGGTGATGGTGATTGGGATCTGGTGCTCAACTGTTTGAATGGTTCTGCACGTTTATTTCGTAATGATGCCTCCAAAGATCGAGTGGCTATCCGGCTTAAAGGGAGCCCCTCGAACACCCAGGCCATAGGTAGCAAAATGGTGCTCAATGAAGGCAAGTCGAACAGTGCGACGCGATTCATTGTATCGGGCGGTCGGTATCTGTCAGGCGGGGATACCGAGCAAGTTTTTGCAATGCTATCACCGAAAGAAGCATCAACCTTGACGGTTGTCTGGCCCGATGGAACATCTTCATTCTTGGAGGGACTCAAACGTAACCATCGTTATACCGTTCATCAACCAGAAGCATCAGATAGATTGAGCGATCTGGTGGATGTTCCAACGGATCAAGCCGCCCTCATTCCTCTGTTTCGTGATGCCTCATTGAAGTTGAGTCATACTTCCAGATCCGCCTTTTCCGATGACTTCGCCAAGCAACCATTACTTCCCTACGCACTGAGTCATCATGGTCCCGGCGTGATCTGCATGGACGTCAATGGGGATAAAATCACAGATATCCTGATCGGGGGTGAAAAAGGTCAGCATCCAACACTGCACATAGGGAAAGAGGATGCCGAATTTGAGACCAAAGAATTCGACTTTCGATTGATCAATGATTCCTCAGGGATGCTTGGGATGCCTGTGCCCGGAAATCGAATACATTTGTTTTTAGCACAAACCGGCTATGAGGCACTCAGGCAGCCAGCCCTGATGGAGTTGAATCTAAAGGGGCAGCACCGAAGCCTGTTTTCCACCGCGCTCACTGGTGTTGGGCCGATGGTTGCAGGTCCCTTGAATGGTCAAGGCAGTTTGACTGTTTTCATGGGAGGGACATATATGAGCCGTCATTATCCGTTGTCACATCCTTCACAATTGGTACACCAGGATGAAAACGGGTGGCGACTTGATTCAGTCCATGAAGATTTGCTGCGTTCCATTCAGCGATCCAGAGGTGCTGTTTGGAGTGATCTCAATGGAGATGGGTTTGCCGAATTGATCATTACAACAGAATGGGGACTTGTCAGAGTGCTGCAAAATACAAGAGGCAAGCTGGAGGATCGAACCCATGCGTGGGGTTTGGGTGCGCACACGGGATTATGGGGAGGGGTTGTTTCAGGTGACATGGACGGGAATGGTTTTCCTGATTTGATCGTAGGTAACTGGGGGAGAAACAGTGACTGGCAGGCAACAGGGAAATCTCCATTAAATATGTATCATGGGGATATTCTCAAGACGGGTGTTCGCGAAATTATTGAAACCGAATATCACCCGCAAAAGCTTATCTCTCCCAAGCGTTACCTGTCCGAACTGGGAGCTCAATTACCGTTTCTTTTCAAGCTTGCAGGTAATAATGCTCGCTACAGCTCGTTAACTGTTCGTGAGTTATTTGCCCATTATTGGGAATCTCTCACTGCCCTGCACGCGTCCACACTGGATACTTGCTTGTTTTTGAATTCGGGTAATGGGACTTTCCAACAGGTTCTTCTGCCCAAGGAGGTTCAATGGGCTCCTGTGTTTGGGCTTCAGGTGGGAGATTTTAATGGCGATGGGATAGAAGATGTGGTCCTTGGTCAGAATCAATCGCATGTGAGAGAAGGCATGCCTCCTCAGAATCAGGGACGGGTAATGATCTTGATTGGTAAAGGCGATGGCCAATTCAATGTGTTGGATGAAGCAGAATCAGGAGTGAAAGTGCATGGGGATGCGCGAGGTTTGGCAGTGGCTGACTTCAATCAGGATGGCCGCCTTGATTTTGTTGTGACCCAGAATGAAGGGGCGACCAAATTGTATCTCAACCAATCGGACTCCAAACAAGGAGTGAGAGTCCGTTTAAATCACACCGGAGTAAATCGCCATGGTACTGGATCGCAATTAAGACTCGTAGATTACGATGATTCGATGGGGCCTTTGAGAGAAGTGCAGGCAGGAAATGGATGGTATTCTCAAAACAGTCCGGTGACCGTGCTTCATGGAAAAAACAAGGCCAGAGCTCTCTGGGTGAAATGGCCGGGGGGCAAGGTGAATACTTACCCTCTGAAAGGCGATCAGTCAGAAATTGAGGCTGTCTATTAGAGCGTTTGCCTGCTTTATTTGACCTTCAGGATTTGCCTTAGAATTTTGTCCAATGCTTCTACATTGGGAGGTGGACCAAAGACCACTTGAGAACCAATGATGGTTTGTGGCATGGATGATTTGCGGCCTATTTTGGAAGTGGTTTCGTAGGCAGTCACATTGGATTCCAACTGCTTTTTGACCCCTTTGCTTTGCAGGGCTTCCATCAATTTATCGGCCCCTACCAACTGTTGAGCATATTCCATGACTGCTGGCACCGTTTTGACAGTTGTGTGATGACTGAACAGCCACGTGTCAAATGCATCATACTTTTCCGGATCTGCCTGATGTACAGCAAGGCATAGTTTGGCGTATTCGCATGCATTTTGATGATCTTTCGGAGTTTTTTTCATCAATCGGTTGCATTTGGCATCCAGAGGCATGGGAATCATCAGGCTTGAGAATTGTCCATTATATTTCACCAAAAGCTGGCGGATGAATCCGTGTAAATTACGACAGTGATGGCAAGTATAATCGAAGATACAAGCGATCCTTTGTGGTGCATCCAGATCGCCAAGTGTGGGCAATCCGGTGGTCTCCATTTTGAAATTGCTTCTAGGGATTAATAATGGCTTGGACAATGTACGGTTCGCAATGATGGACTGACTCATGGCTGCCGGCTGAATGGTGCCTTTTGGCTCATCATCGGGTGTTGATTTATTCTGAATCACTGCTGCAGGTGCTGTGGTTTGATTACCTTCTGGAGCAGGGTTTGCTGCAAGATCGACGATTTCTGGTGCGCTTTGTTCCTTTGGGAACAAGATCTGGATCAATGCAATCGCGGCTACCAAACCAACACCCGCAGCTGCACCTCTGGTGAAGTTCAGTCTTACGGATAGTTTTGAGCCGATAGAATTCGCTTTTGCCAAAAAGAGAATAGAAGCCATACCTGCCAGTAAATGTGCGGTACAACAATAAGGACAAAATGCCCTGATTTTGAAAGCTTGGACACCCACAAACCAAATGGCTGCCGCAAGCACACTGAACGCGCAAACAGTCTGCGCATTCAGTGATCGTCTGGCCTTCCCCAAATGATTCATTTTCAAAGAAAAAGTGCTCAACAGAAATACACCGTACAAGGCCAGGCCGGGGAGGGAAACGGGAATGCCCAACCAATAGGCCCAAGGACTCGTCAGCACTTGATCGCATCCTGAATCCGGACCGCATCCCGGGGTTCCTCCCTCGCTGGATAAACTGACAAATGCCAGATAGGCGGTGATTGCCATAGCACTTGCGAGGAGCGCACGAACGAAATGGATCCAGGTCCCGGTCAAAGATTCATTAGCTTGTTGATGGCCCGGTGTAAGCTGTTGTTTTCTTTTCTTTTTTCCCATGACTGGTCAGGTTTATTGGTTCAAAGCTGTTCCTTGTTCTTCCGTCGGTCAACTCATCGTGCTGATTTGGTCAGGCATGTAATACGTGTTGATCACTGTGCAAGCTGATGAGTTGACGTGGCTTTGTCAAGTTTCGGGGATGCATGACGGATCTGATAGCGCTTGCTTTCATTTCGTTTTTGGGTGGCTCGTTGAAAACTCTTCAAGGCTGTTGAAGGGTTACTTTGGTGATTCCCGATGGAATAGAGTGTCTGCTTATCTTGCCGTTGGGCCAGGTAACCTGGATTTGAAACGCTTTTCCTGAATGTGCGAAAACATGTTTGAGAGAATTCAGCGATCGGTAACCAGACCCCGATTGGATCTCTTTTGAAGGCCCATAAACATTTCCTGTTTGTAGATTGATTTTTTGCAGTCTGGCTCCAATGCAATGTGGATTAGCGGATGATCCTTCGAGTGAAACAGTCACTCCGGTGTGTTCAGCCTGGTTCACAAAAAGGTGAGCTCCTTTCCCTCTTTCGAGGACGGCAAGGTCCATTTTACCATCTTGATTGAAATCAGCGCTTGCAGTGCCACGTTGCTCGTTTTTCAAGCGAATGCCACTTGCTGTGGATGGAATGGCATTCAGATTGCCTTCACCATCGCCGAGAAGCAGTAATCCATGGCCTGCATCCATGCGTCCCCACTTGTGATTGCCGGTGTCCAGATTTTGACTTAGAAAAACATCCTCATGTCCGTCATTATTGAAGTCTGCCACCGTTGGGCCAAAGCAAGGCGCCCACTGTGCTACTGGATTCAATGCCACTTTTTCAATACCGTCCGGCAAATTAAGTAAAATGACTGTCTCAAGTGTATCGATTTCCAGATACTCAAATTCATGTAAAAAATCACCCAATATTTTTTCCAAGCTTCTGGAGGCGTAATCCGCATGACTGGTAAACCGCAAATTTGCATCCGTCAACCATGTGGATACATCCTCCAGTGGGTTGATGGGTAACCACTGCCCTTGGTTGAAATAGGATCGGAAGGTGATTGTTTCATGCTTGCGGATTGTCTTGCTGTAATAAAGCCGGAAACGATCTGTCCTCCATTGAGCCCATTGCGTGTTCTCCCCTCTGTTGCAAACGACAAGATCGGGTCTCCCGTCTTCATTGAAATCACCGGATGCAAGACCTTGCCATATGCCTCGGAATTTTTCTGATCCAATCCCCTTGTTTTGCTCAGTGAAGGTTCCTTTCTCATTGATCAACCAACGGATCTTGCCCCATTCACTGCTTGTGATTAAATCCGAATCCCCGTCCAGATCCCAATCGCAGAAAATGGCGCCTTGAATATTGTGCAAGCGGGATATCGATGTTGCGTTGGTCTCATCGACTTCAAAATCCCCGTGTTCATTTTTCAATAGAAGGGAGTCTGATGAAACTGGGAAATTACCCCACGGGGATTGTCCCCCAACGAACAGATCAAGATCGCCATCATTGTCCACATCTGAAACTGCCAAAGGCCCATATGCTCCTGCAGGTAATTTCGTGATCTCTTTTTCAGAGCCATCAGCCATCCAGTGGATCAAGGCATTCGCTGCAGTCGGATCGGATTGTTGAGGAATGGCCAATAGTCCAGGCGAGTTATCCAAAGGAGCGGACGCAAAGCCTGATTCGCCCCATCTGGATTTCATGCCTTTTCTCTCGATCTTGGTCTCAAAGTTTTCCTTGCCTTTGTTCGTAAACCACGCAGATGCCATGCTTCCGCCGCTCACAGCCAGATCTTCATCTCCATCAGCATCCATATCAATCCAAGCCAATGCTTCACCTAATGTGGAACGGTCAAGAGGCCATGTAGGCTGTGACTGGCGGCTATCCGGTTTTACCGTGGCATGATGCTGTTTATTGATGGAAGAGACCTCTCTAAATAAAGTTGCTCGAGCATCCTTGGGACCTTCGCCTTGGCTCTTGGCGACCGAGGACTCAGGTTCATGGATCACATACAGGTGGTTGGCTTCAATACCTTGAATAGTTGACAGTAGACCACTTCGCCACCGAACTTCGATACGTTTCTTTTCATTGGATGGGCGCGTGACAGCGAACGTGCGCTGTGCCTGATCCCCTGAAAGATATCTGCCACCTCCGATGATTTCCTGACTTTGAGTGAAGGCAGCCTCAATCAAGGAAATACGTGCTCCAATCCCGCGTGTATTTCCCGGCCGCCCTTTGAGTCTAACGGCGACTCTTGCGCGCTGACTGATATTTTCGTAAACCAAGGCTGGCGCGTTCAGGCAATTAATGACGACATCCTGATCCCCATCATTATCCAGATCGCCCAGAGCGATTGCATTGGAAACCTGGTTGGATTCAAACCCCCATGCACTGCCCGTTTCCTTGAACCGCATCTGACCCATGTTACGGAACGCGAGGTTGGACGTCTTCAACGCGGGAAATGCAATGGCAAGTTGTTGAGGTGAATCATTGGGGAATTGAGATCTATTTTGAAGGGTATCTTTATCGAGATTATCCTGAGCGTGACCATTCCCGATAAGGATATCTTCGTAACCGTCCAGATCCACATCCATGAACACTGGAGCCCAGGACCATTCTGTCGCGCTCAATCCTGCGTAGTGCGCGACTTCTGCGTATTGACCATGATCCTCACTTACATAAACAGTGTTGCGACTGACTTGAGGTCTGTCCCAGATTTGCTCGCCGGTTGTCTGGATTGATGGCGCAGCTTCCACTCGCTGGGTCATCTTTAATCGATGCGTTCTGCTCAGCATGTCAACGACCATGAAGTCATCCATGCCGTCACGGTTGAGATCTCCGACATCCACTCCCATGGACGAATAACTCGAGACCTTGATGGCGGAACGCTTGATCAGTCTGAACTTTCCGAATCCTTGATTGATCCACAACCGATCTGGGGTTTGGAAATCATTGCAGACGTATAAGTCGGGCAGTCCATCATGGTTCATATCACGAAACATGGCGCTTAAACCGAGGTCGCGGTATCCGTGGGCCAATGGTTTGCCTGCTTCATCTGAAAAAGTACCTCCACTCCAGGGAACTGGTTCAAAGTTGCCTTGACCGTTATTGAGAAATAACGCGTCGGGTTCTCCGTACTCCACTAATTTACCGTTGATAATCTTATAATAATCTCGATATCGACCTACGACCTGGGGTTTTCCGCGCACTGTACGAATGCGAAGGTTGAGCTTGGTTTGCATCGTATGAAGACCGTAGTTAGTGACATATAGATCAATGTCCCCATCCCCGTCCCCATCTGCCAGAGCGAGGGTGGCACTCCCGAAAGGAGATTCCAATGCGGGATTCTCAAGCAACTTGAACCGACTGTTGCCCGAGTTCAGATAAGTGCGCACACCGGAGCCGAATGTGGAGATGATCAGGTCAAGCCAGCCATCCCCGTCAATATCTTCAAACACAGCGCCACTTGAATAGGGAATGATACGATCGAGCCCTGCTTCGCGAGTAGTTTCCTTGAACTTCCAATTACCAAGGTTTCGAAATAACTTGTTTTTGCCCGACATGGCCGCCAAAAACACATCGCACCGCCCGTCTCCATCATAATCACCAAGCGTGACTCCACTTCCATTGAGCAGGTTGAAAGATTTCTCTGACAAGTCCGTGTTCAGGCGGTTTGTAAAGGTAATTCCCGTGGTTGCGCCGGATTTCAGATCAAATCCCTGGGGGAGAGTTTCGTTTTTTTTAACTCGGGGTGAATTGATTGTAAGGGTTGTGCTTTCAAACGCGGTAGATATCAGGCCAGTCGATGGCTGCGCCGTGCTTTTACTATCGATGAAAACAAGCTGCAGGATTCCTGAAAGAAATGAAATGGTAAGCTTAAGTCCGCGTCGTTTGTGGCTCATTTGGTCAGCGAATTCCGGTTGACTTGGTGATTCAAGGACAGATTATTGTGCCCTGCCTTCAGTGAATTTAATGACTCTGTCAACGGGGATATTTTTGAAGATTTGCTTTTTACCACTTGGCCACCAAACCTCTACCTGATCTATTTTCTTTTCTTGGCCCAAACCGAAATGGGAAAGGGTGCCGTAGTGGCTCTGATAACCTCGCCCGCTGCGTAACTCATCCATTAGTGTGAGCTCTCCAGCAATGACCTTGATGCGAGCACCAATGGCTTCTCGATTGCTTTGAGTGCCTTCCAGGCGGATTCGGGCCCAGTGATTTGAAGTGGAGCTGTCATTGCGCAAAATCGTTGGGGCTTTGCGGGTGTTGAGGACGACCACGTCAATGTCGCCATCGTTATCAAGGTCATCAAAGGCTGCGCCGCGACTGCTCAATTTGACATCCATGCCTGTTCCAGAAGTTGAAGAAATATCCACAAAATTTTCCCCATCCATATTACGGAGAAGAATGTTTCGAGCTTCGAAATGAACCGTATCATCCCAATGCCTGATGTTATCCTGAAGGTGTCCGCAAGCAACATAAAGGTCACGGAATCCGTCATTGTCAAAATCCTCCAAACCTAACCCCCAGGTTACTTCATTGTAGGTGCCGGCACCTGCTCCCGTGATGCGGGTGGCATCCATAAAAAAGCCAGCACCCTCATTTTGATATAGGATGCCCCATTGCTTCTGATAGGAGGTCATGTAAAAGTCCATCTTCCCGTCATTATTGTAATCCGCACAGTCCACGCCCATGGTCCCAAGTCCGATGCCGTTCGAATCGTATGCCAGGCCCGAAAATAACCCGACTTCCTTGAATTTTCCCTTTCCATCATTCTGCCAGACGAAGTTTGCCATGGCATCATTGCCTACGATGATATCAATGTCTCCATCATGGTCGTAGTCCGAACTGACGACACCCATCCCGGTTCCTGAAACGGACGCGATACCTGATTTATGGCTGAAGTCGGTGAATGTGCCGTCACCGTTGTTGCGATAGAGGGTGTCGGGTACGGGTCCATACATCATGGGGCCAGCATAGGCTGGATGACCGTTGATCTGGCGCGGCTTGTGCTCCTTGATACTGAAGTCACAATAGTTGGCGATGAAGAGGTCCAGATGACCGTCTGCGTCTATATCCAGAAAGCTTGCTCCGGCTCCCACCTGATTTCCATTGCTTACACCTGCAGTCAGGGTGACATCCGTGAAGGTGCCATCTCCATTGTTTCGATAAAGAATATCCGGTCCAAAATTTGAAAGGAAGACATCAGGGAAACCGTCGTTGTTGTAATCTCCGACGCAGACTCCCAGATGATAGCGCCTATCATCCAGCCCTGCGTCTGTGGTCTTGTCGGTAAACTTCCAGTCTCCCTGGTTGCGGTAAAGCGCGTTCCCTGACGATGGAGTGTCTTCAGGCGAGCCTGGGAGGGGGGCTCCATTGAGAAACAGGATGTCGATGTTGCCATCCAAATCATAATCGAATGTAGCGATGCCCGATGCGACACTTTCGACGATGTAACGTTGCTTCCCTTGTCCTCCGTCTGTATGCACAAAAGTGATCCCTGTCTCTTGAGAGACATCCTTGAATTGAATAGGAGAGACTGGAGCAGCGGCACGGATCCCAAGTATTCCGAGAATCGATCCAAGCAGGCCGATCTTTAATGCGATGTTCATGGTTTTGGATCTGATGAGCGGCCTTGTGTCAGGCCTTGCCCTTCCTTGATGACACATAGTTGGTTGGCTTGAATATGGTGAAGCGTGTCAATGTCTCCTCCAATCCACTCAACTTTGATTTCGTCAATATGGGTTTGATTGCCGAGTCCGAAATGGAGCCGTTTTCCGAAGTCGCTCTGATAGCTGCGTCCACTATGAATTTCGTCGATTTGCTGGAGCTCGCCCGTTCGCACCGTGACTCGTGCGCCGATGCCATCCCGATTGCTTGTGGTTCCTTGAAGTTGAATCTGTAACCAGTGGTTTCCTTGGTCGGAATCATTCCTGATCAGAGTAGGGCTGCTCCGCGCATTCAGGATCACGGCGTCAATGTCTCCATCATTGTCGAGGTCATCGAACGCGGCACCACGACTGCTTTTCACAGGCTGCATTCCGTCGCCACATTGCTCTGAGACATTCACAAACTTCCCTGTTCCGGTGTTGCGAAGCAGGATGTTGGACGCAGCGTAACGCATGCTGGAGTCTATCTGTTCCACGTTGTCGATCAAATGGCCGGTGGCGATGAATAAATCTCGATGAGTATCATTGTCGAAATCTATCATGCCAACTCCCCATTTGACATCAGCAAAAGCGTCCTTGCCGGCACCCGTTTGGCGCGAAACGTCTTCAAAAAAAAGGCCCTTCTGACTTTGAAATAATGTGGGTATCTGACGTTGGTAAGGCGTGATATAAACGTCCATCCAGCCGTCATGATTCCAGTCCGCGCACTCAACGCCCATGGATCCCTGCACATTACCAAACGCATCATAAGCCAAACCGAGTAAGGTGCCTTCCTCCCTGAATTTTCCGTGACCATCATTGCGCAGGACAAAATCAGGGCGTAGATCGTTTCCCACGATAATGTCCGTGTCCCTGTCATTATCCAGATCACAGGCAATCACGCCCATGCCCGCCCCCTTCAACAAGCCAATCCCTGACTCTCGACTGACATCCGTAAAGGTTCCGTTGCCATTATTTCTGTAAAACGCATTTGTTGTCGGTGGATAATTCAGAGGGCCAACATATGCGGGGAAACCATTCATCTGCGAGATATGATGCTTGTCAAAGCTAAAGCCCACATACTGGGCGATAAACAAATCCAGATCGCCATCCCCATCGGCATCCAGAAAGCAGGCACCTGCACCGACTTCTTGACCTGTTCCCAGACCTGTTTCGTGAGTGACATCGGTAAAGGTGGAGTCACCGTTGTTTCGGTAAAGGATGTTGGGTCCAAAGTTGTTCAGGAATATGTCCAAATGGCCATCGTTGTCATAATCGCCAACGCACACACCCAGATGGTAACCCGAATCATCCAGGCCTGCATTGGTGGTGACATCCGTGAATTTCCAATGGCCTTCATTCCGGTAGAGTGCATTCCGAGGCTGGACAGGCGGCGTGGCTCCAGGCAGAGGTGCTCCGTTCAAGAAGAGGATATCTATCAGTCCATCTCCATCAAAATCAAAAGTGGCCAGTCCCGAGGCGACCGTTTCTACGATGTAGCGACGTCCTGAACTTCCGTCGGTGTGTATGAAATCAACGCCAGTTTGAGTGGTGACATCCTTGAGCTGGATGGCGTGATGATCATTTGCTTTCAACGGAGTCGCATGGATCATCATTACTGCCAGGCATCCCATGAATAAAAAGGGCGGCCGCTTTCGGGCGGTAGTCTCCGGGATCTCAGCCACATTCATGGATTACGTTTTTGTGCCATTGCCTTTTCGAGTTGATTGCGAAGTTTCCGGTATTTTGCATCGTCTGGAGTGATGGTGAGCGCCTGATTGATGGCTTTCAATGCTTCCTGCAGATGGCGGTTTTTGATGCAGGCGGCCGACAACAGGTAATAGCGGGCATGATTGGGTTCCAGTTCAACAGCCCTTCGAGCGAGTTTCTCAGCTTGATCCAGGTGCTGATTGGTGAGCATGTAAAGTTCTGCCAATGCATGATGCCCTGCTGCCCATGTTGGAGCCAATGACAAGGTCTTTTGGTAACTTGATTCCGCCTCAATAGAATTGCCCAGCCTCGTTTTCAGTCGTCCCAGAAAAAAATGATTCAGGGCATTCTCTGGCTGATTGCTGGCGAGTTGCTCAAATGCTGCAGCACCCTCCGCTAATTTTTTATTTTGCACATGTACTGCCTCCAGAGCTGCACGGCTTTTTAAGTCCTCTTTGGCGAGTGCAGCTGATTGGTAAAAAAGATCTGCTGCTGCGGTATAAGCTCCTTGTGATTGATGAATCTGTCCTGCACCGAAGAGAGTTCGGGCAGTCGTTTCGCGCACAGCAGCTATTCCACTCAGTGACTCCGTTTGGCTGCTGCGATCGTTGAGATCTTTTCGATCGATCGATTCAAGTCGGACAAACGTGTTGCGGAATTCCATCGCTTCCTCCATCTGACCGAGCCTTTGGCATGCCGTGAACAGACCGAAGTAGGCCTGCGTGTGGTCAGGTATGAGTTCAGTTGTTTGAATGAAACTTTCCTTTGCTTTCAGATAGTCCCGGGCTTGCATGCGCGCCTGTCCCAGTAAGTAAAAACTCTCTGCCAATGGATGGGAAACCTTGATAGCTTCGAGTAGGGTTTGAATGGATTTCTCGGCTTGACCTAGGTCCATTTGCGCACGTGCTAAACGATTGAGAAGTTTCGGGCTGCTTAATCCTCTGTTCCGTGCTTCGACGCAAAGTCGTACGGCTTCTTCAGGATTCCCCTTTTCGTAGGCAATGCGCGTCAGGATTTCGTGGGCCTCCAGAATATTGTTGTTCAGGGCAAGGCATTTTCTGAGGTGGGTAGCAGCCATATCTGTTTGTCCCGTATTGAAATAAGCGGAACCCAACAAAATGTGTATCAGTGCGTTTTCAGGATATTCCGCGGCTATGGATTTTGCCATGGCCACCGCATGTGCTTTCAGCCGGGTGGCTTCTGATTCTTCTGATCGTGTTTCTGGATTGAAAAGAGCAATTGGTGGCTGTGCCGTAATCTGGCTGAAACACATCATCTCACAAAGCCACAGGCCAGTAAAAAATAGATATATTGCAATGTTGCTTCCAAACCTTGCATTACTTGTTTTCAAACGCATACGTTTTTTGATGGCGCCATGAAAGTCAGTTGCAGCGTTTTCAGTTGCGTTGCTTATCCCGCTAAAATTCATTTCCACAAAGGCGTACTGGGTCGAGTTCAGGAAGAACAACCCTAGAAATCAGTTTCATTGGTGTCAAGCTGATGGCTCATAAGGATCGCAAAGCGCAGCTAGCTTCAGTAGTAACACGCATCAAGGAGATGATTTTTCTCTATTCCTCAAGGAATCGACATTATTTCAGCGAGTCGCCTTCGCCCTACCGTTCTAGCCGGAAAGGCGATACTTTTCCGTCATTGTGTGGGGCTGAATGGGTGGCCTGACGTTCCCGGTGTGTGATGAATGACTCGAAATAACCCTTAATGTGACTGCCCTTGATCGATCGGAGACTGAATTTCACTCTTTTTCTTGCGTGCCATTGCTCGGGCTTGCATTAACCCGACATTCATTCGTACGAGAATTTATTGCTTGATTGTTGCATGCAGCTGTGCATCTAATGAATCAACCCCTGACATAGGCAAAGCAAGTATACCTGCGCATGCATGTATCCTTGTGTGCTTTTGTTAACGTAAAAGTAAGACAACAACTAATCGATATGAATAAAATACATCAATACCTGCGCAGGCTCAGGTGGGCGTTAATCGTCTCTTTGCTGCCGGTTTTCAATATGGGTGTTCAAGGACAGGACTTGAACAATGGGCTCGTGGCTCTATGGAGTTTCGATGACAAGAATTTTCAGGATTCTGTAGGTGAGTTCCATGGTGAGGAAATGGGAACAGATCCTATAGAATTTACAACAGGTCGTCCGGGATTTGGGCAGGCATTGGCACTTGATGGTGTCGATCAATACGTTCAAATCGTTGGGGGAGATGCTTCTGACCTTAGCTTTGAGGGTGGAAGCATGTCTGTTTCTGCTTGGTTCCGCATAGGTGCCTTCGACAAGAGTTGGCAGGCACTGATTGCCAAAGGTGAAGGCAACAGATGGCGTGTCCACAGGCGCGGTGGCGAGCCTGGTCTTGCTCATGCCGGTGGAGTCGGTGAAGGTAGTGCAGGTGATCCTCTTGACTTGGATGTTTGGCATCATCTGGTCGCCGTTTCCGATGCTGATACCGAAGAATTCGGTACGCGTCTTTACGTCAACGGTGAAATTTACTCTGAAAACGCTTCGGCGCCTTCCTTGGGTGAAAATGACAAATACGTCATGATTGGTGGAAATCCGGACACGGGTAACCGCACATGGAATGGTGACATTGATGATATTGCCATATGGAATCGCGTTCTGTCAGAAGCTGAAGTAGCAGCTATTTTTTCAGGCAGTTCTTTGGGTGAGCCTGCAGCTGATTCAGATGGTGATGGTATGTCGGACAGCTGGGAAGAATCATGGGGATTTGATCCTAACGATCCAAGTGATGCCGATCAGGATGCCGATGGAGATGGAGATACCAATCTCGTTGAATCCCAATTGGGTACCGATCCTACTGATACGACAGATCCCTTCTTGATATCCATGGAAGGGAACTGTGACATGACCACAGTGACGCTGACTTTTTCTGAAACGCTTGACGAAGCAGTTGCCGGTGATGCTGGCAATTACTCTTTTGAGCCTGCCCTAGACATCACTGCGGTGACGGTCAAAAAGAAAACAGTGACATTGACCACTGCAACCCAAGCTGCTGGTGCGCATCATGCATTGAGCATCAATAACTTGGTCGACCTCTCAAAAAATAGCATTCCTGCGAATACCTCTGCAGACCTCTACACTTGCGTGGAGGTTACTGAAGGCGCACTTCGCTTCGAAGCCTGGTTTGGTATTGGCGGTGCATCCATCGACGGTTTGCAGGACGAGAGAGTTCCTTTGCCCGGGACAAATGGCGGTGACACACCAGACTTGGTGAGTGCTGTTTATTCATTCAACACGCGAGATGCTTTCCCTGACAACAGCAACGATAATTATGCTGCTCGCATGTATGGTTTCATTACTCCCGAGGAAAGTGGAAGTTACCATTTCTTTACGCGCAGTGATGACGCCTCAGAGTTGTTCCTAAGTACGGACGACAAACCTGCCAATGCTGTCTGGTTGACCGAAGAGTTGGATTGCTGTGATGCATTCCAGGAGCCAGGCATAGATGATACGACTACATTTGAGCCTATCAGCTTGGTTGCAGGAAAAAGGTATTACATCGAGTTCCGCTACAAAGAAGGCGGCGGTGGTGACTGGGGTGAAGTTGCATGGCGCAAGGAAGGTGATGATACTCCAGCCAGCGCATTGAGACCTATCACTGGTGGTTTTCTATCCACTTCAACCCCCGTATTGGCTCCTGCTAACGGCGCCTTTACTGCTCGCACCCCCAATGGGAGAAATGCAAATCCCAATGCATCCATTTCAGTCAGTCACCGTTCGGGAGTTGCGGAATGGACCGCTGAGAACATCAGCCTCGCTGTCGATGGCATGACTGTTTCAGCAGATCAGGTCACTTTTGAAGATTCAGGTGGTATTGTGACGATCTCACATACTCCAGCAGCTTTGTTTGGAAGTGCTTCAGAGCATACGGTCTCTTTAACCTATCCAGATCCTGGTGGCAATCCAGCCACTGAAAATTGGTCCTTCACGGTTCGATCCTATATGGGGCCTACCTTGGATTCAGTGGCTTCTTACCCTGGATTCGTCTTCGGTAAGGCTGTATCCACAGAGGATGCGGGTGGTCACACTGGCACAGCCGGTGATTATGGTATGGACATGACGGCCGGTGGATCTGTGGCAGTATTGGACGCTGCATTCCTCAACCCTGTATTCGAAACAGATGAGGTTACCGTGGCTTACTGGCTCAAGAAAGATTCTATCGCCAACAGTTCTTCTGTGTGGATCAATAGCCCGTCTTCACCAAGTGGGCAGCGAGGTTTTCAGGCTCATACACCCTGGAGTAATGGCTCGATCTACTTTGATACAGCCGGTTGCTGTGATGCAGCCACGCAGCGCATCAATGCACCTCTTTCAGACTTCGCGGCAGACGTCGATGCCTTCTGGGCTGAATGGCATTTGTGGTCATTCTCCAAGAAAGGTGACTTGAAAGAGATTCGCATTGACGGTGAGTTGTTCTTCGATGGATTCAATGAATTGCCATTGCCAAGTGACATCACCAGTATGTGGATTGGATCCAACGGATCAGGCGGAAGCAACGACAAATCTGTTTTTGATGACTTTGCCGTGTTCTCCAAGGCCTTGTCTGAATCAGATCTCAAGGCAATAGCTGGCGGAAAGTCCGCTGGGACTGTTAATAACCTTGTCGCCTTCTGGGACTTCAATGAAGCCGTATCCAGCATTGGTAATGGTTCAGTAGTCGCCATTAACTTCGGCGCGGATGAGCCTGATGGCAATCGTTCAGACGTCAGTGGTGCTGCTGGTGTGCTCGGGACTTCCAACTGGAACAATGTTGACGGTCCAGCTGGTGAAGCCAGTGGTTTAATTGCAGATAATGGTGGTTCCGCAGCTGATAGCTCAATATCCGTAGCCTGGGCCTCCAACAACACCTGGTCGAGTCAGGGTCGCGGCGAAGAGAACAACGAGGCTCCAGCTGGCAATGACAGGAATATGATGACCGGTTATCTGGATACCAACAATACCTCTCAAACGACTGTTACAGTGAGTGGACTCCCCGATGGAGCATCTTATGATGTGGTTGTTTATGCCAAAGGTGGCGTGGCTGGACGTGGTGGTGAATTCTCCATCGGAGATACTGTCATCCCCCATTCAACAGAGAGTTCCTTCAGTGGTTCCTACAACTACGGTTCTGCTGGCGATTATATCGTATTCAAGGGTGTAACAGGTAGTAGCTTCACTCTGACAGCTACCCCAACAACAGGTGCACCTCCTCGCGCTCCAATCAATGGTATCGAGGTGGTTATCGGTGGAGGTGTTGATATCCCTGCTGCTTCAGGAAGCATCAGCGGTTTATCATTGCAAGATGGTAATGTCGTCATCGAATACACCGGAACTTTGAAGAGTTCTGAAAGCGTATCCGGCCCTTACAGTGATGTTGCAGGTGCGAAGTTCACCACACTCAGTGGAGCCCACCAAGGCTTCAGAGTTCTATATAGCTGAATAAGCCTGACATTTCCTCTATAACTAAAACAATCACGGCCGGGCATTTTTTGCCCGGCTTTTTTTTTGCCCAGCAAAAAGGTGTTTCAAGATCTGGGGTGTTGGATTCATTAAGGGATATGGATTTTTCCGGTTCATATCTCCGGTTCATATGGTTGATGTTTGAACTAAATATTGCCCTCACTTTTGCGTGAGTCTGCCGCAGGATAACGGTTTTTTCGGCTTTTATGTAATAATGTAATAACACGCACAGTGACCACAATAGTTACAAAATCAAATTGACATCTTAGTCTGAAATTAAATATAAAACCAATAACCCCAATAGTAAACCGGATCGCATCTGGCAGCGTATACTGCTTGTATCAATACAAGCAAAACAGGATGCAAGGATCGTTAAAAAGAAGAGAACATGAACAAAATTAACAAAACATCCAAGATATTGACGGGAGCGTTGATGTTTGCGTTGACTTTATGTCTAGCGAAGGCACAGCCCTCAGAACCCCAAGGTACGATCACCGGTCGAGCGTGGCTTGACATGGGGGGGACGGGACTGGCTGACATCACAGGCAGCGAGCGCTTTCCTGATGGATTCGATGTAGAGGTTTATCTGCCCTATTTCGAGTGGAACCCAAGTCCGGATGGGGATATTTTCGTGCCCGCTAACAATGCCTATGGGGACAATTACGCTGCTCAGATCATGGGTTACTTTCACCCTCCTGCAACTGGAGATTACACCTTCTGGCTTTCTGCAGATGACAATGCTGACCTGTGGTTGAGCACGGACTCAGATCCAGCCAATAAACACGTCATTGCTCGCGAGGCCGGATGGTCAAATGCTCGTAACTGGGACTCTGTGGGAGGTGGCAGTGTTGTTGAAGACAAAACCTCAGCTAGTTTCGGGGCCACTGAATGGCCGAGCGGTAATACCATTACCCTTCAGGCTGGTGAAGCCTACTACATTGAAGCCATCGTGAAAGAAGGCGGCGGTGGTGACAATCTTGCTGTAGCCGTTGAAGACCCTAATGGAGAGATTGATCCCACACTCCCAATTCCCGGTGAGTATCTTTCATCCATTCAGCCTTCCGGTCCTTTGAGCATTGTGACTCAGCCAATGGGCGGCTATGTCAATGCTTTGGATCCAATGACCCTTTCCGTCGAAGTTGCTGGAACGCCTCCCTATACTTACCAGTGGAAAAAGGATGGTGCTGATATTGAGGGAGCCATCTCTTCTTCATACAATATCGACCGTGTTGACAACTCCCATGGCGGTTTTTATACCGTCGTTGTGACAGGAGCTGAGGGTTCAGTGACCAGTGACGCAACAGACATTACGATCAACTCAGACATCGAAGCGCCTACTTTGGCTGCAGCGACGGGCTCCGAAAGCTTTGCTGCGGCTCGAGTGACATTCAGTGAACCAGTTGATCCAGCCACAGCAGGTATTAAAGGTAATTATTCCCTGTCTGGTGGTGTCAATGTGACGGGTGCTACAGTCGGTGCTGCACCCAACGATCACATCGTGACTTTGACCACCAGTTCTCAAAAGGAAGGGACCATGCTGACCATTACCGTCAATAATGTGACTGATCTTTTCGGGAATACGATTGCTGCTGATGCTTCCATGGAATTCAGTACGTTTATTTGGCAGGAAGGCTATGTGCTGCACAAATTCTGGCAGGGTACACCAAACAATATTGCTGGATTAATCGACGATCCACGTTTCCCCAACAGCCCTGATTTCGTCACTTTGGAGCCTTTCTGGGAATATGGTCCAGATGGTTCAAATGAAAGCGGAAGTAACTATGGTAATCAGCTCGTAGGCTGGTTTGTTCCTCCTTCAGATGGTGAATATATCTTCTTCACCAATTCTGATGATCCATCCGATCTGTTCCTCAGCACGGACGATGATCCCGCAAATAAACTCCTCATCGCACGTGAAGCGGGCTGGTCCAATGCCCGTGACTGGGTGGGAACCGGGGGAGGTGCGTCCAATATTGATGACAAACGCTCTGACTTCTTTGCCGACAGCGAGTGGCCTACATTTGACATCTCGTTGGAAGGTGGCGAGCGTTACTATCTGGAGTCGCTGCACACCGAAGGTGGTGGTGGTGACAGTGTGGGCGCGACCGTGATTGCTTCAAATGATGCAGATCCAGCAAGTGGCGATGCTCCAACATTGACGGGTTCCCTGATCGGTACCTATCTGGATCCCAACGGAGCCTCTGTTAATATCATTCAGCAACCTGCAGACGCTGATGTCGATGAAGGCACAGCAGGCACATTGAGCATTGCTGCTGAAGGAACATCTGCCTACGGAAACACTGTGAGTTTACAATGGCAGCAGGCAGCAGCTGGAAGTGATGATTTCACTGACATTCCAGGCGCGACTGGAGATAGCTATGAGACAGGGGTTCTTGCGGTAGGTGACAGTGGCCTCCAGTTTCGTGTTCAATTGTCTGTCCCCACTGTAAGCGCCACAAGTGATGTGGCAACCTTATCGGTCGTGAAAGATGTCACACCTCCAAGGATTGTAAGTGTGACTGCCAACTCCTTGAATGGCTTGATCGTCAAATTTAATGAGGAAATCGATGCCGCAACGGGGGCAGTAAAAGGTAATTTCAGCCTTTCCGATGGTGTAACTATCAGTTCTGCGAGTGCAGCAGGACAGTCCGTCCTGCTTAAAACAGGTTCATTGACTTCTGATGCGACTTACACTTTGACGGTGGGTGGCGTCAAGGATCTCTACGGCAATGCTGTTCCTGCGGGCACTACCAAATCCTTCGTGGTCAGTGTGGTAACCTATACCGATATCATTCTTGCGGACGAGCCAATCGCCTTCTATCGCTTTGAAGAAACAGGCGGCATGGTCGCTGAGAACTTCGGCACGCTAGGATCGGATGCAGATGGTCTTTGGATGTCCGGCACCGGACCTGATGATTCCATTGAGTGGGAAGTCACTAATGAAGAAGGCCCGAATCCTGGGGAAGGGTTCTTGGGATTTGGTGAAGATAATCTAGCTGCTTCTTTCAATGGTGATCTGGATCTGCTGTGGATTGAAACACAGGGACAGTGGCTTAGTAATCTCGATTCGTTCACATTGGAATATTGGGTGAAACCCACCAACCGTGAAGGTAATGGCTGGAGCCGTGTTGGTATTGTCGGACAGAATGATGCTGTTGAATACGGATTCATCAATGGTACGACCATTCAAATCTGGACTCCTGGCGGCGGTGCTTTGAATACCACTTATGAATTCCCTGATGACGAATGGCATCATATTGCAACTATCGCAGATGGATCTCAGATCCATAACTATTTTGATGGTGAGCTGATCAACAGTGCCGGCAGTGCAACTTCCGATTATGGGTCTGCAGATTTCACCGTTCGAATTGGTGGCGGCGGTGTTTACGATGGTTCCGGTAATCACTTTGAAGGAGGCCTGGACGAGGTAGCAATCTTTGACCGTGCCATCCCGGCAGAGCGTGTGAAAGAACATTTCACTGCTGGACGCGAAGGTGGAAGCAAGGCTGCTCCCGAGGTTGATCCGACCATATCCATTACCAGTGCGGATGATGGAAGCATCACGATTGAATTCGAAGGAGTATTGCAATCCGCTGATACCGTCAACGGTGCCTACAGTGAGGTTGCTGGTGCTGCCAGCCCGTTTACTGTGACTGCTGATTCACCACAGAAATTCTATCGATCATCCCAGTAGGGATTTTTGTTCAATTACTGAACTGCAAATAAAAAGGCCGGGTGTTTCACCCGGTCTTTTTTTGGTCTAAAGCTTGGGAAACGGGACATGCGACAGAATAACTTCCATATTTTCCAACATTTTTCTTGTTGGATTGAGCTGACCAATCTTCATACTGGTGCTCAAATAACTAGGAATCATTGAAGAACAGAGCATATGGCGACATTGGTATTTGATATCGAAACATCGGGGCTCCCGGTGGAATCCTTTGATGAAACCCAACAGGAGTACTTGTTTCGGGAACTACAACGGATTGAGGATGAAGAAGTCCGTGAAAAGCGACGTGAGGAACTGACCCGGATGATGAGTCTGTGGCCATTGACGTCTCAATGCGTTTGTATTGCCATGATCAATGCTGAATCCGAAAAAGGGCAGGTCCTTTATCTGGCAGATGATTTTGATGTGGATGAAGTTGGCCAAGAGGGTGTGAAGTTTTTGCCTTTTCCTGATGAACACGAGCTGTTGACAGAGTTCTGGAAAGTCGTGCCTAAGTTTGATCGTATTGTCAGTTTCAATGGTCGTGGTTTTGATGTGCCCTTCGTTTATTTGAGATCTGCAGTGCTGAATGTCCCTATTTCGCGCAAGGATTGGTTAGGTTACCGATTTCAAACGACACCTCATTGTGATCTGATGGAGCAACTGAGCTTTTACAATGTCAGTGGACGTGACGGAGCAGCGAGGAAGTTCAATCTCGATTTTTATTGTAAGGCGTTTGGGATTGAATCCCCGAAGAGTCAGGGGATTTCAGGAATGGACGTTGGCCAGTTGATGGAGGAGGGGCGTTATCGTGAAATTGCAGATTATTGTCTGCGCGATGTGTATGCAACCAATCGCCTTTATCAAATATGGAAAGAACGTCTTGAAGGGATCAAATAATTGGCCTCCAGGTAAGGTTGTACTTTGTTATATTATTTTACATAACCTTAAGATTGTTTCAGGAGAGCGCAGGGGGCTTTTTTAAGCCTGACAGTGCTTTCATCATCATGAATCGAAAACGCCGATGGTTGCTGGTCAGTGTGTATCTTCCTCTGGTTCTTCTTGTGGGGTTGATAAGTTGGGTATTGTTTCAGCAGCAAGAACCATCTCTGGGTGGTGAACCTCTGTCACATCACCTGCTTAAACTTCAAGATGGTCACTCTGATATACGTGCCTCGAGCCTTGAATATGTGAGAGCTCACTCTGCTGAGTTCGGACCTTATTGCTTGAAGACCCTCTCAGGCCAATCCAACGTAATCCAGACTTGGCTCGAAAGCCTCCAAGGTAGACTTGCTCCTACTCGCATAGGCAGAAAACTTGGGGTGAAAAATCCGAGGATTAATTTGCGTATCAGAGCGATGTCGGCCCTTGCGCTCGGTGTTTTGGATGTCCCTTTAGAGAAAAAGATCCAAGCACTCAAGGTCGGTCTTTACGATAACGATCGTCAAACGAGGATGGAATCTGTCAAATCTCTCGCGAGCCTTAGGAGCTCATTCTCTGCAGATATTAGAGCCTGCTCTTATGGATAAAAGAAGTGGTGTTCGCAATGCTTCGCTCTATGGAGTCTATCTCCTGGGACCTGAGGCAAGTCCTGCTCTGGAATCATTGAAAAATTTGTTGATCAACGAGGATCTCAGTTTGGACCCATTGAGTTTTGAGGTGTTCCAGCGCGTGGGGCCAGAAGCAGCTGAGGTCTTGGGTAATGCATTGAATACAACTAATGTCGTCAAAAGGTTTCGTTTGCTCAAAGCCATTGTGTCGCTTGGGAATTCTATTTATCCATATCGCGATCATTTCATTGCTGGTTTAAAACATCCCAGCTCCAAAATCAGATCTGAATCGGCTCGGGCCTTGATGGCAGGAGGTCAAGTGCATGCAGGGGTGGCTGCGCTTTTGTTTCCCTTGCTCAAGGACGAAGAAGTCGAGGTCAGATTGAGCGTTGTGCAATTGTTGAATCAGCGTGTTCCTTTCACGGAACCTGCCATTCGTGATCTTCTTTTGTTGTTGGAAGATGATGAGAAGGAAATTCGGCGGACAGCAGGGTTCATCTTAGAACGTCTCACTCCGAAGGCCCCTGCGTCTAAAGAAGCATTAAGGGAGGCCTTAAAGTCAGAGAATATTTTCGTAAGAGAAGTGGCCGCCAGGGCTCTTGCGAATGAATGAGCTATTCAATGCTTACTTGCTTGCTTGAGAAACAGATTCAAGGTGACGCTGAATCTGTTCCATGTAAGGATTCGGGCCATCCGGGTAGGGTGTGTTCAACAAGCGAAACACGTTTTGATAGTCCTTCACCAGCTTTGGAATGACATACTCGTTAAAAAAAACTGGAGTCGATCGTAGTAGTTCTTGAGGTGATTTCGGGATTTCAATGGGGATACCCGCTGCCTGGCCCTGCTTCAGAGCTTCTATCATCTCTCGATGCAACAGAGGGAGTTTGGTGATGTAATCAGGGGATGCCATTTGACCCAACAAGTCGGCTGTTCCTACCATGCACCCCACCAATTCATGAACTGAAGTCGTAAACAAGACAGGAGTGGTATTTTTGCTGAAATCCGTATTTTGTATCATGGATTTTACAGCAGACCTGGCTTCTTGATCGAAACTGTTTTGAAGCATCCATTGATTTGCGAAAGCCTGACTTCTTTCGACATGTTGGAAGGCATACTTGGCCCCGGTTCCATTTAAATCACCCTTGTTCTTGAGATATCCTGTATCGTGAAAAAGAATGGCGATGAATCCCAACTCTGCAATCTCTAATGGTAGTGGACCGTAATCTGGCGTTTGCAGATTTTTGATGACCAGTTCTGCATAACAAGTGGTGGCTCTCAATGTGTGACCTAAATCGTGATATGGCGCATCGATAGCTTCAAATTCCGGGTGATTACCGGCAAAAGCCGACTCCAGTGACGTCCAAGCATCACCGGCTTTCCCCATCTCATTGACCTTAAAGGCTCCACACCACAATCCCTTTACTTTATCTCGGGCATCGTACAAACCTTCATTGCTTTCGTTAAGTATTTGCATCCTATCAAAGTAAATAATTCCTTCACCTTTGATTCATCGGGCAGGATACCAATGGTTCCGACGGTTCTCGTTGATTTGGCAATAGAATTAAATTTGCGAAATTAATATACAGCAAAGAGAATGCCAAATCAATGCGACAATGAAGTTCCGCAAGCTGCGGTCATCGCTTCCTGTAAAAAAGGTGGTTCGCAGATAGGACGCTATCCAACGCCTTGATGCTTTGAATACACCATGGCGTTACTGGATAGTGGTGCGTCTACCGATTGAAATTTTTAGGCCTATTCCGTCTTTGAATCAACGGGCCACTTCCATAACCAGTCTCCCTGTTTGTATTCCTTTTCAAATTTGCCGCCATCATCTGTTTCGTTCCATCCGATGGAGTAAAGTCGGAATTGATCGGCTTGAGTACGTTGGTAGCGCATAGGTTCGAAATCGGTGGGATCGAGTTCAACTTCAGGTAAGAATTGTGGCACGAGTTGGGATAGGGATGCAGGATAGGTGGATTGATCCAGATAAAACTGTTCTAATGCAAGGGCTGTTCTTGCGAGACGGACTATTCCATCTGAGACTAAGGGTTGGAACTCAGATTCACTTGTCTTGCCAAATAGCAATGGCTCCACTTAGATGTGACGATGTCCAGATACTTTTTGAACCGTCTATGGTTGATGAGCTTCATGTTGCTTTTGTGGTGTGGCTTTTTCGTCAAAGCTGAAACCTTGGATCAGGTCAGAGCTGAAGCGGATAGCTGGCGTCAACAAAAGCGATTGATTGATCTTCACCAGCATATCAACTCAAATGAAGCCCATCTGCAGCGTGCCGTTCAAATAATGGATGAGGCAGGTGTTGGGGTAGGTGTCAACCTGAGTGGAGGGTATGTGACGAGTAAAGACGATTCTCCCTCGGCATTCGAAACGACTAAAGCACTGGCAGATCGCTTGGCTCCAGGCAGGTTTTTGCATTATATGAATCTCGATTACCGTCGATGGGATGATGAAGATTTTTCGGAGCAAGCGGTTCAACAGATCGAGGAAGGCCATCGGTTGGGAGCTGCGGGTTTAAAGGAATACAAACGACTGGGCCTTTATCTAAGAGATGGTCAGGGCGAATTGATCAAAATCGACGATCCCAAGCTCGATCCGGTTTGGAAACGTTGTGGAGAATTGGGAATGCCCGTTTCCATTCATGTAGCGGATCCAGTTGCATTTTGGCTTCCCTACAACAATAAAAATGAACGGTGGACCGAGTTGAAGGATCATAAAAACTGGTGGTTTGGTGATCCTGATATCTTTCCCCCTCATCAGGAGTTACTTGCTGCACTCGAAAGAGTCATAGAACGACACACTGAGACCACCTTTGTCTGTGTACATTTTGCCAACAATCCAGAAGATTTGGACTGGGTGGAATCCCAGTTGGACGCGCATCCCAACATGATGGCAGATCTCGCCGCGCGCATTCCTGAGATTGGACGTATGGATCCAATTAAAGTGAGACAACTGTTCCTGAAGCATCAAGATCGAATTCTATTTGCCACTGATTTTCAGGTATATGATCGATTGACATTAGGTTCAGGTGGGAGTGGTCCAGCTCCGACAAACAAGGATGCGCACTCCTTTTTCAGCAAACACTGGCGTTGGCTCGAAACGAATGATCGCGATTTCGACCACATGACTCCGATACAGGGGGATTGGACAATCAATGGTATCGGTTTGCCCGCAGATGTGCTGAGAAAGATTTATTTCGATAATGCGCGCCAATTATTGGCTGGATCCCTGCCGCACAGGACCGTGACAGCCAGGTCTATGGAGCAGGATTTTAAGCTCACCGGAGATTTGAGTCATCCTGCCTGGCACAATGCAGAACCGACTTATTTAGAACAGGACTCGAAAACTGGAAAAGTGCTCCCGGAATCTTCGACCGAAATCCGGGCCTTGTGGTCTGATCAATACCTTTACGTTGGATTTAAGGCGTCCTTTGAGACATTGAACGCGTTTCATCCACCAAATCTCACAGGCGAACGCATCGGCCTCTGGGAAAAAGATGTGGTAGAAATGTTCATTGGCTCGGAACCGAAAACGATTGGACGATACAAGGAATTCCAGGTGTCGCCGACGGGTGAGAGCTTAGATTTGTCTTTGGAATTACCCAATCGCGACTTTGACTGGTCCAGTCAGTGGGCAACTGCTGTTAACGTCGATGAGGAAACACATATCTGGCGTTCTGAAATGAAGATTCCACTGGCTGCTATTGCAGATCAGGGGAACGATGCCACGCCCAACAAAGGTGATCGCTGGCCTGTTAATTTTTACCGAATGGATACCCCTCGAAAGGGATTCCTTGCTTGGAACCCCACATTGCATGGCTCATTCCATAAACCTGATCGGTTTGGTTGGATGAGGTTTCAGTAATAAAGCTTGAACCGAGCCAAGAGCTGGCCCTTAATAGGTCCTTGCCAGGGCCCATGGATTGTGGACTTACGAACCCCGCCAGGGCAGGAATGCAGCAACGGTAGTTTGCTCCGCATATGCTGTGGTAGCCCTGGTATTTTTTTTCTCTCGATTTCCTCTTACCTTACTTGACGCTCCAGCTTTGTTGTTTTCATCAGTTTCATTGGGGATCAGGTTCCCCAAAAAAGGTTTTCAGTAAATCTGATTTACAGCCTCTTGAAGATGCTTTTACATCCTGCTCATCAAACAAGCATTTTCCGCACATGACAAACGCAGCGAAATATATTGATACCATTTGTAAGGAGTTGAATCTACGGCCAAGTCAGGTTTCAGCGACCGCCAAGTTAATTTCAGAGGGGGCAACCGTTCCCTTCATTGCGCGTTATCGCAAAGAGGTAACCGGGATGTTGGATGAGGTTGCAGTGACTCATATTCGTGATCGCATGCAGCAATTGGTTGAACTGGATCAGCGACGCGATTCCATTTTGAAATCATTGGAAGAACGTGAATTGCTCACCGATTCTTTGAAGAGTGCCATCCTGAAGGCAGACTCACTTACGACTTTGGAGGATCTCTATTTGCCCTATCGTCCTAAGCGGCGCACTCGTGCCATGATCGCCCGGGAAGCAGGGTTGGAACCATTGGCCCAAAAGATCTTTGAGCAAATTGATTTTGATGTCCTTTCCGGAGCGAAAGATTACATCAATCCCGAGAAGGAAATCGTAGATGAAGATAAGGCCTTGGCGGGTGCCCGGGACATCATCGCTGAATGGATCAATGAAGAAGCTGCCGCTCGTGAAGAAATCCGCGAACTTTACAAATCCAAAGCATTGGTCAGGTGTCGTGTGCTTGGAGGGAAGGAAGATGAAGGCCAAAAATACCGGGATTACTTTGACTGGAACGAACCTCTTTCAAAAGTACCTTCGCACCGCTTATTAGCCATGCGTCGGGGGGAAGCTGAAGGGATATTGATACTCAGAATTCATCCTGAAGAGGAGGATGCTCAATACAAACTCGAGCGCCGTTTTGTTAGAGGTGTGAACTCAGCCTCCAAACAGGTCAAGCAGGCCGCAGAGGATGCTTACAAACGTTTGCTTGGACCTTCCATTGAAACAGAGATGCGGATGGATTCCAAAAAGCAGGCAGATGAGCAGGCCATGCAGGTTTTTGCCGATAATCTTCGCGAGCTTCTCCTTGCCTCACCTTTGGGTGAAAAGGCCATGCTGGCGGTGGATCCGGGCTACCGAACCGGTTGCAAAACCGTGGCCCTCAGTGCGCAGGGCAAGCTATTGCATCATGATGTGCTTTACTTGACCTGCCTCTGAAGGTGAGAAAGATGGAGGCAGCGCGCAAGGTTGCCCGGTGGATGAAGGAATTTAAACTGGAAGCTGTTGCCATTGGAAACGGTACGGCCAGTCGGGAAACAGAGCAGTTTTTCAAGCAGTCTTCCTCTTCCCAAAGGTCTTCCCTATTGTCATGGTGAACGAAAGCGGGGCCTCGGTTTACAGTGCCTCCGAAGCGGCCCGTGAAGAATTTCCCAATTACGATTTAACGGTTCGTGGTGCCGTGTCCATCGGTCAGGCGATCTGATGGACCCGCTGGCCGAGCTGGTGAAGATCGATCCCAAGTCCATTGGTGTCGGGCAGTATCAGCATGATGTGGATCAGAATGCGCTGAAACGCTCGCTCGATGACGTGGTGCTGAGTTGTGTCAATAAAGTGGGCGTTGAAGTGAACACTGCCAGCAAACAGTTGTTGAGCTACGTTTCTGGTCTTGGTCCTCAATTGGCCGACAACATCGTGTGTCATCGCAATGAAAATGGCCCTTTCAAATCTCGCAGCGAGCTCAAGAAGGTCGCACGACTTGGGCCAAAGGCATACGAGCAGTCGGCCGGATTCCTTCGCATTCGTGATGCATCCAATCCACTTGACCGCAGCGCTGTGCACCCGGAGCGATATGGTCTGGTAAAATCCATGGCGACCGATGTTAATTGCGCTGTTGAGGACTTGATGAAGAATCCAGTCTTACGCCAGAAAATCAAACTGGAAGCTTATCAAACCGATGAGGTCGGGCTGCCCACATTGACGGATATCATGGAAGAGCTGACCAAGCCCGGACGTGACCCTCGCAGTCAGTTTGAAGCGGTTGAATTTCAGGAAGGTATCGAGAAACCGGAAGATCTTTCACCTGGTATGAAACTTCCCGGTATTGTGACCAATGTCACGGCATTCGGTGCCTTTGTGGATATAGGCGTGCATCAGGACGGCCTGGTTCATATAAGTCATCTGGCCGATCAATTTGTCAAAGATCCTGCTGATTTTGTGAAAGTGGCTCAAAAGGTAAATGTGACCGTGCTGGAGGTGGACCTCGCTCGTAAGCGCATTGCCCTTTCGATGAAATCCAACCCTGAAATCGGTAGTGCCTCACGCCCTCAAAGATCGCGCGAACGCTCAGGTCTCAGGCATGAAACACCCCGGCCCAAAAGAGGGGAATCAAAACCACCCACCAACGACTGGTTTTCTCAAGCGCTTTCCAAGGCAGAGTCTCACAAAAAACGATGATCCCTGCTGGTAACTTTATGGTAATGCGTCTCGTTTTCCATCACTAAGGCAAGACGTGTATAATGAAAAACACCTGCTCGGATCTTAGCAGGTGTTTTTCATTTAAAAGGACTCTTCAAACAGGACAGCGCTACCCCTGGACAGTCATGTGGTTCACAAACGATGAATATTCGACCTTATTTGGCCGCTGCTTCGCTTCTGGTCTTTTGAGAGGTTGCCGGACAAACCTCCATTGCTTTTTCGACTGTGTCTTTGGCTGTCAATCCGTATTTGTTTCTCAGGTCAGCAACAGACGTCGCGTGCTCGACGAACTGGTCAGGCCATCCGACGCGCAGAACCGGTGTGGTGACCTGCTTGTCACCATAAAGTTCCATGACGGTTGACCCATAGCCGCCAGGCAAGTTATGATCTTCCATCGTGATGACCAAATCCGCTGCCTGCCCATAGAAAAGGGTCGTCGCTTCATCGATTGGTTTGGTAAATCGTGGGTTGATGACTGCGACGTCATAGTTGTTTTCAACCAGCGTGTCTGCTGCTTCACGGGCCATGGAATTCAAATTGCCCAGACCAAAGATGGCAATCTTGAGTCGATTGTTGTTTTCGAAATTACGGATGACTTCGGCTTTGCCAACTCTCCAGTAACTTGGGTTCATCCTTAATATCGACGCCTTCTGCAGCGCCGCGTGGGTAGCGAATGAAGGTAGGATGTTTGCAGTGCGTTGCAGTGAACATCATATCAGCCAACTCATCTTCATCCTTTGGCGCCATGGCGATTATGTTGGGGACACATCGCAGGTAGGCTATGTCGAACAGTCCGTGATGAGTAGGACCATCTTGAGGGGAAAGGCCTGCACGATCCATGCAGAAAATGACAGGCAAATCCTGCAGAGCTGCATCGTGTATAATGCAGTCGAAGGCCCGCTGCATGAATGAACTGTAAATTGCGACGACAGGATGAAGTCCCATGGTAGCCATTCCGCAGGCAAAAATAACGGCATGTTCCTCTGCGATGCCTACATCGAAATAACGGTCAGGCATTTCTTTTTCCAGGAATTTTAAACCTGTGCCGGTGGGCATGGCTGCAGTGATCCCAACCAGGGTGCTATTTTTTTTGCAGAGTTCGACCAGTTTTTTACCAAAGACATCCTGCCAGGCAGGTGGGCCGCTTTTTCCCTTGATGGCAACACCGGTTTTGATGTCGTAAGGTCCGACACCGTGCAATTTTTCAGGATGATTAACGGCTGCTTCATACCCTTTGCCCTTCTGGGTCATGACGTGCAGTACGATCGGCTGATCGCATGATTTTGCAAACTCAAGTGCTGCTATCAGCATAGGTAAGTTATGGCCATCAATAGGGCCGAGGTATCTCAGGCCCATTTCTTCAAAGATCAGGCTGCTGCCAAATCCACCGCGTCCATCTACATCCCCCTTGTTGGCTGATTCTTCAAGCACCAGGTTGGAGACTGTTCCCTTCAGTACTTCTTCGGCTTTATGGCCCAGTTTCAATGCCAGATCACCCTTGGGGATCTTCTTCATCAAACGCTGGAAATCCTTCTGCAATCGATTGTAGGAAGGGTTGGTGATCAGTTTGTTGAGATATTGAGCGATCGCACCCACATTTTTCGCAATGGACCATTCGTTGTCATTGAGGATGCCAATGAATTTCTTGGTGGAGTGTCCAATGTTGTTAAGGGCTTCGAAAGAAATTCCGTTGGTGAGTGCTGCGTCCCCAAAGATGGCAACGACATTTTCATCCGTGCCTTGCTGATCTCGGGCGACAGCGATTCCCAGAGCAGCAGAAAGCGCGGTCCCCGCGTGGGCAGCGCCGTAACTGTCATGCTCACTCTCGGATCTGAGAGCAAAACCATTCAGACCATCCGTGGTTCGGATGGTATTGAAGCGTTCCTTTCGCCCTGTGAAGAGCTTGTGAACGTAGGTCTGGTGGCTTACGTCCCCAGACAAACTTGTCATGGGGCGTGCTGAAACAGCGGTGCAGAGCAATGCTCAATTCCACTACCCCCAGGTTTGGGCCAAGATGGCCTCCGTGTTTCGATAAACCCTGAATTAGTTCCTGTCGGACATCATCCGCCAAGCTCTGTAATTGATCCAAAGTCAGCTTTTTGATGTGCTCCGGGCTGTCTACCATGTCCAAATAACGACTCATATACGACTTAATTGATAAGGTGGATGATTATTCGGAATCCTCTTCCAGTGTCAATGGTTTGAGGCCAAATTCACCCTCACTTTTGGATTCCAATAGCTGAATGCGTTCTTCAGCTTTTTCAGTTTGTTCTGGCACACCTGCTGCAAACGAACGCCTTCCTCATGGCACTCCAGAAGTTTTTCGAGAGGTAAGGACTCTTTTTCCATTGCATCCACAATGGTTTCCAGTTGCTTCAAGGCTTCTTCAAAGGAAAGCTCATCCAACTTTCCTTGGTCACTCTTGCTTGTTTTGGGTGCTTTGGCCACCAATGTATATTACCTTAGAACTAGCTGCTAGTCCATCATGTTTCTTTTTTGTGAAAAACCTTTCTCATTGCTTGAACTCCCCCCTTGAGGCAGAGTCAAGCATCAAGAATTTCTCGTGTTATGACATCATTATTCAATTTGTGGTTGCGAGGTTCAACTACCATGATCTCCCGATGGGCTTGTGGGTGTGGTTGCTTATACCTGTCACTCCTGATTCAAGCGGAAGAAAACATCCAGTTTAATCGTGATATCCGCCCGATTCTCTCCGAGAATTGCTTCGAATGCCACGGTCCAGACCAAGCCCAGCGCAAGGGCGGATTGAGATTGGATACTCTTGCAGGTGCAACGGAGGATCTGGGGGGCAGCGCTGCAATCGTGCCTGGCAAACCTGAAGCAAGTTTGCTCGTTTCGCGAATAAAGACCCATGACAAGGATGACGTCATGCCTCCTGCTGAGACGGGTAAGGAAGTCTCCGCTGAGGAGCTACGGCTGCTTGAAAGATGGATTCAAGAGGGTGCAGGTTACCAAATTCACTGGTCTTACGAGCTACCAGCACCTCCTCAGCCTCCGGTGATCGAAGCTGATTCCGTTTTGATTTCCAATGCAATTGACCAGTTTATCCTCAAAAGATTGCACGAAAACGGATTGGAGCAATCTCAAATGGCTGATCGCTACAGCCTTGCAAGAAGAGTAGCCTTGGATCTAACCGGACTTCCACCCACTCTGGAAGAGGCCGAACGTTATGTCCAAGACACGGATGTGCGGGCCTTCGAGCATTATGTAGATCGTCTTCTGAAAAAGGAGGCTTTTGGTGAGCATTGGGCTCGTCATTGGCTGGATCAGGCCCGGTATGCGGATTCGGCGGGTTATGCAGACGACCCTCCTCGGACGATTTGGGGTTATCGTGACTATGTGACCCAATCCTTCAATGACAACAAGCCTTTCGATACCTTCACGATCGAGCAACTTGCTGGAGATCTACTTCCCAATCCCACTGAAGAACAACGGATTGCGACTGCTTTCCACCGCAATACCATGACCAATAACGAAGGTGGAACCAATGATGAAGAATTTCGTAATGTTGCCATTGTGGATCGTGTCAACACCACTTGGGCGGTTTGGATGGGGACGACCATGGCGTGTGCTCAGTGTCACACCCACAAATATGATCCCATTTCGCAGGAAGAATACTTTCGGTTCTTCGATATCCTCAATCAAACGGAAGATGCGGATAAACGCAACGAAGCTCCTCTGATTACGCTTCACACTGAGGAACACAAAAAGCGGATCAAAGAATTAAAAGGCGAACAAACAAATCTTCAGCAAATCTTGAAAAGTTCTTCAATCGAGATTGATGCAGGCAGGCGCGAATGGGAAAAAATGCTGCTATCAAGTCCGGAATGGTCCGTTCTGCATCCTGACCGTTGGTCTGTAAGCGAGGGAGAAAGCCTCCTAGTTGATGATGATCACGTGATTCGTGCTCCCTCACCAAGTCAACATGCTGACTATCACCTCGAGTTTTCGGTTTCTGAGGACAAAGCATTCACCGGCTTGAAATTGGAAACCATACCGCAGAAAGATTTACCCAAAGGTGGAGCAGGGTTTGCGGATGGAAATTTTGTCTTATCCGGCATTGATGTCAAATTGTTGCCTTCATCAGGAAATGAAATCTCAGGGCGTTACCTGCGATTGCGATTAAAGGGGGAGAATAAGATCCTCTCCTTGGCTGAAGTGCAGGTTTTTCGGGGAGATACCAATTTGGCACTGAATGGCGAGGCAACGCAAAGTACGACTGATTTTGGAGGCAGCGCTGATTTGGCGATTGATGGCAATGTGGATGGAAATTACGCAGGTGCCAAGAGCACTACCCACAGTGCCATTTCCAGCGATCCCTGGTGGGAACTTGATTTGGGTAAATCAGAATCGATCGATCGTATTGCTGTCTGGAATCGGACCGACGGTAACATTCAGAGTCGACTGGATGGTGCGATGATTGAGTTATTGGACGCGTCTCGCAATAAAGTGTGGTCTGAAGTGCTGAATAAGGCCCCCAAAAAAAGCGTTTCCTTCGGACTGGACGGCGCGCGAGCTATTACTTTTGCAAAAGCCTATGCGAGTTTTTCTCAAAAGGGGTTTCATGCATCCAATCTGGTTGAAGAGAAAAATCAACAATCTCCAGGCTGGGCTATTGCTCCGCAGGTCAAGCAACCTCATCATCTGACGTTACTCGCTGATAACACGGTTGAACTCACAGCTGGCAGTAAATTATCCATCAGCCTCCGTCACAGTGCCAGCATTGCAGACTCAAACCTGGGTGCTTTTCGATTATCCATGACTTCTGATGAGGAAGCCTTACTTAGGGAAATGACACCTATGACCATTCTCAGTTTGGTCAAAAAGCCTGTTCAGGACCGGGATCCAGCAGATCAAAAGCGTATTCTTGATTATTATCTTACCGTAGCACCATCTCTGGATGATGAACGTATGCGACTGGCAGCCATCGAAAAGGAAATAAATAGTATCAAGCCCTACACCACCGTCCCCGTTCTGAAAGCTCTAAATCAGAACCAGCGCCGTGAAACTCGCATTCAGCGAAGAGGGAATTACTTGGACAAAACAGATTTGGTGCAGCCCGGCATTCCGGCGGTTTTTGCATCCAGCCTTTCTGAAGTGCCGCGTGACCGGTTGTCCGTCGCCAAGTGGTTGGTCAGTCGCGATAACCCATTGACAGCTCGCGTCATTGCGAATCGACTTTGGGAATCCTTGTTCGGCCTTGGGTTGGTGCGTAGTAGTGAGGAATTCGGAGCCCAAGGCGACCTGCCTTCGCATCCCGATTTGCTGGACTGGCTTGCTGTCGAGTTCATGGACAGTGGCTGGGATATCAAGCACATGCTGAAATTGATCGTGACCTCGGCAACTTACTGTCAATCCTCGAAAGTTACTCCTTCGCAGCTGGCTGCTGACCGGGACAATCAGTGGTTGGCACGTGGCCCTCGAGTGCGTCTTTCGGCTGAATCGATTCGAGATCAGGCTCTCTTTGCGAGCGGTTTGCTGAGCAATAAAATGTTTGGCCCATCGGTGAATCCGCCCCAACCTAAACTAGGTCTCAGCGCCGCTTTCGGAGGGGGAATTGATTGGAAAACGAGTGAAGGAGAGGATCGCTACAGACGCGGCCTTTACACGACATGGCGGCGCTCCAATCCTTACCCTTCAATGGCAACCTTTGACGCTCCGAACCGTGAGGTTTGTATCTTGAAAAGAGACCGCAGCAATACTCCATTGCAGGCACTTGTCACTCTCAATGACCCTGCTTTTGTTGAAACGGCCCAGGCCCTTGCACGGCGCATGTCAAAATCGGCTGCAAATCCTGCAGGTAAGATCAATCATGGATTTCGACTTTGTCTGACAAGACCTCCATCCAAACAGGAACAATCCTATTTACTTAAGCTTTATACCGAGGCTTACTCTACCTACGTGGACCTTGAGAAAGAGGCCTTTACCCTGGCGGGACAGATGGTAGATCAGATTTCGCCCGAAGAGGACGTGCGCGATCTTGCGGCATTAACATTGGTTGCCAACGTATTGTTGAATCTCGATGAGGTATTAATGAAACGGTAAATGGAAATTGGATTATACACTTATGCAAACAGAAAACCCCATGAATCCAGCTCAGCAGTTTTTGAGGAATCGTACCAGGAGGCATTTTTTCAAAGAATCTTCCGCAGGCATTGGTGCCATAGCGCTCTCTGATTTGCTTTCGAATGATACAGCGGCATCCGCCGCAAAAGGGATTGAAAACCCTCTGCGTTTGAAGCCCTCGCATTTTGCTCCCAAGGCAAAACAGGTTATTTATTTGCATCTGACCGGATCGCCCCCTCATTTGGATCTTTTTGATTACAAACCTGAACTGGTCAAACGCAACGATCAGGATTGTCCTGATGCCTTTCTCAAAGGGAAACGGTTTGCGTTCACTTCGGGTGTGCCCAAACTCATGGGGACGCCTCGAACTTTCAAGCGATACGGGCAAGGTGGCGTTTGGCTATCAGATGCGTTGCCCAATCTTCAGGAAGTGGCCGACGAACTCTGTGTCATACGTTCAATGCACACAGACCAATTCAACCATGCACCTGCGGAATTATTAGTTTACACCGGATCTCCTCGTCCGGGGCGTCCATCCATTGGCTCATGGGTTACTTACGGTCTGGGAAGCGAGAACCAAAACCTGCCAGGATTTGTCGTCTTGATTTCAAGTGGAGTGCAGCCCAATGGCGGGCGCAATTCTTATGGAAGCGGATTCCTGCCGTCTGTCTACCAAGGTGTTCAATGCCGATCCAAAGGAGACCCTGTCCTATTCGCATCCGACCCGGCTGGGCTTCCGCGAGATTTACGTCGAAGCAGTCTCGACACACTGAATGCACTGAATGCCCTTCAGGCCGATGAATACGGGCATCCCGAGACCTTGACTCGTATGGCTCAGTATGAACTGGCCTTCCGAATGCAGACATCGGTTCCCGAAGTAATGGATATTTCCAAGGAAAAAGAAGGGACATTGGAGGATTACGGAGCTCAGCCTGGAAAAGCGAGCTTCGCTAACAATTGTCTCCTGGCTCGTCGCTTGGTAGAGCAGGGGGTGCGTTATGTGCAGTTGTTTGACTGGGGATGGGATTTTCACGGAACTGGGCCCGGTGAGGATATTCGTGACGGGTTGACCAATAAATGTGCCACCATGGAAAAACCTGTTGCAGCACTCATTCGAGACCTTCGCCAGCGAGGTATGTTGGACGAGACATTGATAGTATTGGGCGGTGAATTCGGGCGTACGCCATTTCGAGAAGGGCGCACTGCAAAAGGCGATATTTTGGGACGCGATCATTTCCCTGATTGCTATTCGATGATGTTGGCGGGTGGCGGAATCAAAGGGGGTATGACCTATGGTTCATCTGATGAATTGGGCTTCAGCGTTGCCGAAAATCCTGTCCACATCCATGACTTGCAGGCAACTCTCTTGCATCAATTAGGCTTCGATCATGAGCAATTGACTTTCCGTTTTCAAGGACGAGACTACCGCTTGACCGACGTTGCAGGTGAGGTCGTTACTCCCATCTTGGCATGATGATTAGCAGGAGGGTAGGCTGCTAATCGAAGATGGCATGCAGGTGGATTTGATCGGGCGCGGTGGTATCAATCGTAATCTGTCGAGTGATCGTTTCCCTGTTTGACCATCGTTGAAAGGATCGACCTTCGTTTGCAATGGCGGTAGCCACAACTGGTATTCCTTTGAAATAAATACCACGATCATTTGGCAGGGATTGGCTGGTGATGGAGTTTATCAGGATATGGCCGGCATCCTGCGGTTCTACCGTTGTGATGATTTCACAGGTTCCATTCTTGAGGTTGAAATGATCCATCAAATCCTTTCGGAGTTTATCTGGGCGACTCTCAGCAAATTCCCTCAAATCGTCTATGTTCTTTTCCCATTGTTGAGTGTTGAATGGCACATCTTCTTCATCAAAAGGTGAACCATGATTGCGTTCCAATAATGAAAACCAACTCCAGCGCGCAAGGTGTTCAGGCATTTCGCCTCTGATCACGGATGCCATCTCATTAATGATGTCAACGACGCGTTGGCTTTCGAAATCGGTATTTAAAAGATCTGCACATCGATTGATGAACTGGATTTTGAAGCTATCATTCTCCAGCATTTTTCTTAACAAAAGGGTGCGTCCTGATGCATTGGGCCATCCTGTGCCTGATCCGGAAGTGTTCGTGTAAAATTCGAACATATTGTTATAATCAGAAAAATCACGCTTCATTGCCGGGAGATAGACCTCAGGTGGCCAGAGGTTGAACCCGTAATCCTGATCATAAAGCATCCATCTGAAGGTTCCATCGTTTCGATGACGCCATTGCTTGATATTGCCAATATCAAAGTTCTGGAAATAGATAACGGCGAGATGGTAGTCGGTAAAACTGGAAACATCGATATAATCCCTGATCACACGCTCATAGCGCGTGTTGGATCTTAGTGAACCTCCCTCCAGGTAACTTCTCATTCTATTGTAATGAGTGGAAGTACCCTTATTGGCTGAACCATACCCTTCAATTAAATCAATTTGATCAGCATCAACGGTATGATGGGATGCGACGTAATGTTCATTTAATTTTTCACGCAGATTGTAAATTCCCCAATAGTCGCCATTGAGGTAAACGATGACTGGTCGGTAAGCTTGTTGATCCACATTTAAATGATCGGCTGCATGTTGCATCATGGCATCCCTCATCAATGTATAATTGCCGTTCACAAAATAGCTTCCGTTTGAACGCCGGCGTCCAAAAGCATTGATTTCAGATCGAGGTGGAATCTGATGGGTGCTTTGATTATCATTCCCTGAATTTCGCAGTATGAATGATTCAAACTCTTCCAAGCTCCATTTCCGGGAAAAGAGGATATCGAACCTTGCCTTTTCCGTATTTGCTTCGCGCGAAGAATGAGAGGGATTTTTGTGGATAGCCACGTGAACCCCATCCTCCAAAGATTTTGACGCCCAGTTTTTGTTGGAAACCGAGCTCACCATCAGGTTCGTAGAGTTCTAAGGAGACTGGGATTTCCCGGTCACGCCATGCATTCGAGGCGGAGTAGGGGAAATTGGCGTTAACGGTCCCTCGATTGCTGAACATGTGATCCCCAAACCCATAAAGAAAGCCATCTTCAATGTCGAAATGATGTGCGGGTGCAGCCAAAGAAATCACGGCAATGGAATGAGGGGAGCGAATGAAGAACGTGCCCGTCACTTCGTCACTCTGGTTTCCATTCAAATCTACGCTTACGGCTCGCAGGACCGATGTTGAGTGCAGTGTAATGGGTGTGTCATAATCCAAACCATTTTCAAAAGGATCATCACCATTGATTGAATAACGAATACTCTGGTTTTCTGAGAGCGTGCTTAATTCAAGTTCGGTTGAAAGCGGGTAAAACCCTGGCTCACTGGAGAAAGATGGAGCCTCCACAAAAACAATCCCCTTGGCTGCGTTGATTTTTCCTGGAGTGGCTGAGGCTTTTTGAAATTGAAACCAGTCGGAGCCAGTTGATTCAGCGCGTCCTAACGTGGTGTCATCATCCAAGCTGCCAATCCTTATGGCATCGACTACCTGTCCATGTGTGTTGCTTAACAAGAGAGTTTCACCGTTCGCACTGATTTTGAACGAGGTGTGGATTTCTGACCCTGAATCACGGCGATCTTTGCCGGAGGCGAATATTATTTGCAAATCTCCGGGTTTCAGTGATAAGTCCGGAAAAATCCACTTATTGCGTTCATCGACACTATCCGATAGTGACCAGCCTTGCAGAGAAACGTTTTCATCTCCTGAATTATAAAGTTCGATCCAATCTGAAAAATCACCATCCATATCTTCCAAAAGACTCGTATTGGCAGAGCAAATTTCAGAAATTATCACCCCTGAATTCGCCGTTGAGATGATATCGTCTGTTACTTCGACTCTGTAAAACGCCATATTGTCCCCGGGAAGCAAAAGTTCGATTATCCACTTCGAGCTGCCGGGGGCAGACCTAGTGGCAGCGGGAATTTTAACCCATGATTCTTCAGGGGCAGAGACTGATGAGGAAGTGAGGATCTGAAACTCTGGATTCTCGGAGATTGTTTGATAATCAACTGAAAAGACAAGCGTCCCGTTTTGATTGATATGTGCATCCCCAATAAAAGGTGCATCCGCACCTGCAGCGGTAAAAGCCAAAACCCCAAGAAGCGCTAAACATCGTAACATTATCCTCATTTAACTGGCACATGTATAATCAAGCCAAGTTAATTATCTTTGTGCTTTATTGATAACCAATAAAATCAGGGTTGCTTGCTGTGCTGCCCTGCATTTGAGAAAAAGCCCCCATCAAGTTTGCCTGGCCGTATTGGGGGACTCTCATTGCAGTGGTAGTTTTTTTGATTTTTGTATGGGCACTCCAGGCAGGGCGATGCATGAGGCTCCGGGGCTACATTAGCCAAGAATGCTCAGCGATTTATTTTGCTGCTGGATCTACTGGGTAGAGGTTTATTCTGGCTCCGTCACCCCCCATGGATGAAAAGATTCAAGATCATCTCCGGGTTGATAATTTTACTTTGAGAGAATCATACCCATTGGGTCGCTGGTATTTTTCCTCTTTCTCTACGTGCTGCGTACTGCTCAGAACGGTAACCGCTGAAATCCGGTCAGTCATTGCTTTCAATAAACTACGCACAATCAACCTAGCATGCGGTGCTCCAAGACAAAGGTGAGCTCCAAAGCCAAAAGAGATATGTGGGTTCGGTTTGCGGTCGAGTCGAATTTCTTCAGGCCTCTCAAAAACGTTTTCATCGAAATTAGCTGATGCCCACCCCAGCGACACACGGCCATCTGGATTTACCTTTGCTCCTTGAACATCGGTCTCAACAGGGCAGACTCGCCCTATGTGAGTCAACGGCATGAATACACGAAAAAACTCTTCACTGGCATGAATGATGCGTTTTGAATCTTCGCGCAGGTAATCCAGAGTATCAGGGTTTTCACCTATGTAAGCTACGATTGAGGCTATGCTGTGGATGATGGTATCTCTTCCGCCAGCGAATGTCAGGTTAGCAAACCCCATCATTTCCTCTCTTGTCAGTGAGCGACCACGAAACTTGGCCTGTGTCAGAGCACTGAAAAAATCCTCACCGGGATTTGATGCGGCACGATCCAATTGTGCGTGTAAATAATCTTCGAGCGCGGTTCCTTTCTTGGCCAGAGCACCGTCCACTTTGAAAACGTGTATGCCCCAATTGATCCATGTGTCTGCTTCTGATTCAGGCACGTTCAGCAAGTAGGTGAGGGCGCGTGATTGAATGGGGAGTGCGAATTCGTTCACCACTTCAATGGATTCCCTCCCAGTGGCGTCATCGAGTTTTTCTTTGATCAATGATTCAACTTTACCAGCGACCTCAGTCGTTTTGGAGCGCTGGAAAAAAGGCTCTACAATATTTCTATACTCAGTGTGTTCTGGTGGATTAGTCTCAATCGGTAATTGCCGCATGGTGCGTACGTCTTCCTCGGAAGGAATAGGTACTCGAAAGGGGGCGTCGGAACTAAATGTTTTCCAATCCTTTGCTGCCTGACGTACATCGGCATGGCGCAGGATCATGGGCACGGATTCACCTTGGAAAGGACATTTCAGAACGCCATCTTTTCGGCGTGCCTCCGCAAACGGATCACGCGGTGTAGGGGTATCGCTCATTTGGAGTACACCGTAAACCTTACAGGCAGGGGTTCAAGCCAAAGTGAATTTTGATCTCTGGTGGAGTTCAATAAAACCTATCGACTAGAGCAGTGAGTCTGAGAGGATGTGAAGAGTGCGCATAATGTGCCTAACAGAATAGTCACATTAATCAAAGATCCCTATTCTGCGGAACTCCCTGTTCATGCCCAAATATGAAAACATACATCAAGCAAACCCGACAATTTTCTGCCATTATTCGATTCACCAGCGGAACGCTGCCTGCAAAAAGCTTTTTGAAAAAGGCAGTCCTCGTATTTGGAATATCATCGGCCATGTTTCTGCCAGTGGGATCATTGGTTAGCGATGAAAATGAACTTGAAGACTTTGGGGCAAGTAGCTTAGATCCGCAAACGAAGCTCTTCCGGGAAATTGGTTACAATAAAGTTAAAGCCACCGCGCCGATCCATATCCACTTTGCCCAAGCCTTGCCCAGCAATTACAGAGGTCGCGATGCCGATTGGGATTGGGATAGTTGGAAGACGGATACAAATCGACTGCTGAGGAAGAAACTTTTCCCACTGATCGGTGCTTATGAGCATTATTATTTCCTTATCGATTACCACGGTTATGATGCAGACGATGATAGCATCGTTGCTCAGGCAAGAATCATCGGGGGAGACGTGAACATGACCAAAGACGGTTTCACGGGTATTTCGGGCATGCATATCAATGATGATGGATGGAGAGTTCCCCTGCACATGTCACGCATTCCAGATGATGAGTATTGCCCTCGACCCGAGGGCTGTCTTCGTGACCGGCTGACTTCATCTGTCATTCATGAGTATCACCATGTCATGATGTGGCATCAGATGATGAATAACTATCAATCCAGGAACTCTGGAGGGACTGTATCCGAGCCTGATTACTGTCCGCCATGGTTCGGCGAGGGGGCTGCAGCAGTGTTGCCCTTTTTGCTCGGTACGGAAAACGGACGCGATGGACTCCGCAGCCGCATCAAGCATGTATTGGACATGGTCAAGAGTAATCCCTCGCTCGACTTTGAGCATATGAAAGACTGGGACACCTGGACAACCCCTCCTTTATCTTTTGATCCATTCATTCCACTTGCTTGCTACATGGCGATCCGCAGTAGCTGGCAAATAGCCTTGGTTGACTCTTTTCGTGGTATGGGGCTGCAGCCTTATCCTGGCGATTTCGACGCCTTGCTTCTGGCGTTTGTTGGTGCGAATGAGCATGAATTCCTTAATCAGGCGCTTGCCTTTTTTCGGTTGAGCAGTACTTCGCCAGCCACGCTCATGCCTCCTGAAATTCCTCTGAATGAGCTCATCGGACCACCTTCTATCACAAGGCTTCCCTGACGTTTTTTAAACGAGATGGTCTTCATTGAACATAGGGCAGTATCCTGATGCTTCCTCAGTTGGCCATGGATTCTGAGGCTATCCATGTGGAATTCAGACTTCAAGATGTGGGCTTCCGCGCATTGATTAAGTTTTCCAAATGGGATTGATTGCCTGGTTGGATTTTGCAATCTTTCACGCATGCTTCGACCGAGAAAAAAGTATACCGTGCGTGATCTTCAGTTATTGAAAGGTAAGCGCTGTCTAACACATATCCATGTCAAGTCACCTGAAGAGGCAACTGCTGCGGAGCAGGCGGGAGTCGATTTGATGAGCTGCAGTTTTGATTCGCCAGCAGCGCAGCAGCGATTTCCAAGCTTAGTCGAGGCAGCACCAAACAGCTTTTTATCTGGGGCGACTCCTCATGGTATGGCAACTCCTGAAGAAGCCATTCGAGTCGGTTTCAAGGCGTTGGAAATGGGAGCTAGTTCGGTTTACTGTTCCGCTAGCCCTTTTATCATCGAAGCCATGGCACGTGAGCGCATTCCTGTAGTTGGGCATCTTGGAATGATTCCTCGGCATGTGACCTGGACAGGGTATCGGGCCATCGGAAAATCTGCGAAAGAGGCACAGGGGCTTTACCAGAGCATGAAAGAATTGGAGAGTGCGGGTGCCTATGCCGCCGAATTGGAGTGTGTCCCACACAACTTTGCTTCCTGGTTGAGCTCCCGGACCACTTTGATTCTGATGTCTCTTGGATCGGGTGGTGGATGCGATACTCAATTTCTATTCTCCGATGACATTCTTGGCGATTACGATGAGCGACTGCCGCGGCATGCAAAAGCATATCGGAATTTCCTTGAAGAAAATCGAAGGCTTCAACAGGAGCGGATTGCTGCCTTTGGTGAGTATGTCTCAGATGTGAAGGAGGGCGATTTCCAGAACGTTCCCATCTTGTTGAAATGGACGATCAACTGCTCGCAGAAGTCACCCAATCGATTGAGCGCAACAAGTCTTGATTAGATGCGATATTTCTCGAGAACCCATTCAGGTATGGGTTCTGGTCGTTGGGTAGCCAAAGAGACCATGGTGTAATGTGATTTGCCTTTGCAACAGAGTTTGTCGGTTGTTTTTCGAATGATCTCGAAGTGAACGCAGACCCCGGTTCGGAAAAAGTCCTGGATCCAGGTCTTCACTTTAAAACGATCTCCCAAACCGAGTGAACGTTTATATTCAATGCTGAAATCTCGCACAAACCAGCCCAGACCTTTTTCCATGAATGCTTCCATCGAAATGCCATAGCATCGCTTCATCTGATCGAAGCGAGCTGCTAAAACGTAGTCCTGATATTTACTGGCATGTACGTGTTGAAACATATCGATATCATCGGGTCTGACATCCATTTGGCTTTCAAATATCGTGCGGCTGGGTTCAGGGTAATCTAAAGCTTTTTCCCTCATGGTTTCATTGTGTTTTTATAACAGCCCTATCTTTTGGCCTGTGCTTGATCGATCAATTTCAAAGATTCTTTGATCAGGATTTCTCCTGTGTTCTCGCCTAAAGAAACTTTTGAGATGTATTCGTATCTTTTAAAACTTCCCCAATCCACACGCGTCATGATGTAGCCAAATGCATCGTTGGTTAGACCGAATAGAAGGTTGTGTTCACCTCTCATTTGGCGTTTCAAGTAGTAGCCGATATTTGGCAAAGCTTCGCCAGGAATAGTCAGGATTTGAGTGTTACCCAGCTCAATCAAATTCATCGTGGTAGCGATATACCCCTCCTTGTCTAATTCATAAGGTAAAGGTGAAGTTTCAAGAACAGCGCGCATTTCGGGCGATTTGACTGGGAAGGATACTCGTTTTGAGTGAACTCTTAATTGAGTGTCATTCAGAAATTCCGCTTCTTGAATGATACGAACTGCCTCGTTACCCAAGAGCCCACCGATTCGTTCGCATTCTGCCCAGATCCGCGAGTCGCTTCCGTCTGCCTTGCGGTTGTCTGCGGTAACCATACCACCCTGGGCGCTGTTCATGAACATGGCAACTCCTCCGATGTTTCGCTCAATTGTCTGGGTCATTGGCCAAATCATGTCAGGACTGCAGATGCCTGTATTGGCGCCCAATACCTCTGGGTGGACAGCGTAGTTCACCAGTGTTGCGATTGTATCTCCTGAATTAGCGACCGCTTGTATGACGTGGCAGCGCGGATCATAAAGCGCATCAGCGTATGCGTTATAAGCGATCTTGCCTCTGGCTTCTCCGGTATTGATCCGCAATCGCGCAGGGCGCATGGAAGCCAAGGCACTGTGAATGGCTCCTGCCATTTGATCGCAGACAAAATTAAGATATTCCAGATCGGCATCCGTGCCTCCTTTACCATCGGGAAAGCCGTAACAATCCGGCGCACTGTGTGTATGGGAAGCGCCTATGAGAATATGCTCACTCGGAACCCACTTTACTTGTGCACGTACCTTATCACCCAGCGCAGCGGGGAACCCCAGAAAGTCAGAGGATACAATGACCAATTGCGTTTGCGTGTTGCCCAGAGCAAGTGCGCGCACTGTTAAATCTCCTTTTTTTTCACTCGCCTTGTTGGACGGCCCCATGCCTCCGGATACCGGGAGTAATGGAGATGGGGTAACGGTGCGTACGGCAACACCAGCTTTGAAACCGGCTGCTTCTACTGTCGACATTACGCATAAATTCGCTAATGCGAGCAGGAGTGGAAGTAACTTCATGGAAGGTTTTTATCTTATTTTTATTTGTTGAGCAAACCGGTATTCCAATCAATTCGATGATGTGGACGCTGTCGGGTTCGGGATCTTCTACTTGCTTATCAAAGCCCCATGTGAAAATGTCCTTCCATGCAATATAATCCACCCAAACACTTGATTCTCGCCTTCTTGAGTTGCTCTCTGGTCACAGGGTGTTTCAGGTCGCCAAGTGAAAGTTCGGATAACACCGAGGGAGTCGATAACGTCGCCAATGTGGTTCAAACAGATTCCAGCTCCATTGTTGCAACCGGTCAGAGTGCTGAACAGGGGCCAATGACATTGGGGCTTACCTGGCTGGATGGCAAAAGATTTGTGTATGAGGTTAAGATTGACCAAATCACCTCTGCGGGAGAGGGCAGTTTTGCCGCTGCCCTTGATAGCGTTGCCGGTCAAAAGTTCAAATATTCGGTGTCTGCCAATCTTGATGAGAACTCTGGCAACACACTGCTGGAAATGGAAATTCTTTCCGCGATGGTCAACCTGGAAATGATGGGTAACAAATTAACGTTTGATAGTGAAAACCCCGCACCAGCAGGTTCGATTGACCCCATGCACACCATGCTGGAAGGATTGAATGTTTTGATTGGAGAAAAACTGACTTTGACATATTCGCCTGAAGGTGAGGTCACCGAGGTCAAGGGACTGGACAGTATGTATGATAAAATTACCAGCGCGATCCCCCCACAAGCAGCCCCTGTTGCTCAAGGTTTTATTCAAGAAGATCAGTTCAAGCAGCTTGCTAGTTACCCTTTCTGGCCGGAATCTTCGGTTAAGATTGGAGATGATTGGAAACGAAAATACACTCAAGTATTTGGGACAAGTGGTGCTATGGAAGTGGATAATACCTACACATTCAAAGGTCAGGCCGAGCGAGACGGGCGACAGGTCAATGTGTTGGCGTACGAGGGTTCCATTGTTGCCGATGCGGCCCAAAATGCAGACATGATGGGTATGGAAATGTCGATGACCGATGGGAAGAACTCTGGTGAAATCTTTGTGGATCAAACATCAGGATTCATCGTTCATGCTAGCGCCAACCAGGAGATGATCATGAACATGCAATTGCCAGAAGCACTTGCCGCCGCTGCGCCCGGACCGCTTGCCATCAAGGCCAGTATTGTTCAGACCACGCAGTTAATTGAAGTATCAGATGTCGAATAATCAGATGACCAAGCGGCAGTCAGGATAAAATTACTTCGTTGATTTGATGTTGGTAATACGACCTTGAACCGGCTTGAGCTGCTTTCTCAGGTAAACGCCACCTGATGATTCTCTCGCCCGAGGACCCAATGATGAGGCTGTTTCCTTTTCTACGAGTAATCCTTCCTTGATTGATGACTCCTCGCACAAAAAATCTCTCGATGAAATGCATTCATCGAGAGATGTATCAATGAACATCAAAATGGCAGCATCGGGCGCCAGTCGGGTGCTGATTTTGGGTTTGCCAGGCCTGTTGAGGCATTACTTCCCAGTTTGAAATCACTGACCCGAAGGTTACGCTTTTTGTAGTAATCTTTCACATTGTTGAAACCATAAAATGTGGGCTGAAAGTGATCCACAAACCGCACATCCGCGGCTTTGATTGTTTTCAGTCCCGTCAAGTGATAGGCCGTATTCACAAATAACCTGCGCAGATCTTTGTCCAACATGTCGACAGATGCACCCAGGGTAGTGCAAAACGCCTGTCCCTTGCTCGTTCCGTTTGGTGCTGTGTAAGTGCGAAACCAAGCCAGCGGCATCATCGGGTCGTTTTTGGGCCCTTCAATCGCCGGGGAATCTTCATCCAGAGTGGCGGTGACCGCTCCGCGAAAAAGAATGGTGGATTTCGCTGGGTCAAGATTTCGTATGCCGTATACATCCGTTGGTCCAAAGATATCGCCTACACCGTTCAATACCGGATGGTTGGCGTTTTGGGGTTCAAGCACAGCGCGCGTGCCTTGCCCCTTGTGCCGGCCATGATGGCTGATCCAGGTTTCACCCAGTATTTTGAGGCCAAACTGCCCCCAGCGAAAATCACCGGTGGCTCCGTTACCCGTGAATGCATGAGTGGCCGTCCGAAAACCCATGACAGGTTTGCCCGCATTCAAATAGTCGGCAATGAGCTGATATTGATCATCTGATAATTGGCGGAATCGAGTGCCGATAATCATTAAATCTGCACCCTTCAACGCCTCAAGCCCCGGAAGGCTTTTTTGGTTGTTGGGATCGATATACCCATTCTCGGGGTCAATCGAGAACAAGACCGTGCAGTCGAATCCGTGCCTTTGGCTCAGTATCTTGGCAAGCATCGGATTTGTTTCTTCCGATCGATATTCTTCATCGCCGGAGACAAACACGACATGCTTGCCTTTGCCTGGTCCCTTCTTACCCTCGAAATGCAGCCATTGGCCATCATCGCCGAAAAGTGAGTTTGAAACGAAGAGAGCTGCAGCCAGGGCAAACCGCTGAATTGGTAAATGACAAGATTTCATAGCAAATTGGATCTTTTTACTATCTCAAATATCTGATCAGAAAGCAAAGCTCAATCATTCGCAGTATTGAATCACTCCCGTCCATGTTTTAAAATAAACTTATGTCGTGTTGGTGTAATCAAAGATTGTTTTTTCTCATTACAAACCTGTTCTTGCTGGGAGGGGGATTCAATCATGCGCAAGAACCTGCCCCCTGGCAGCAGGAAGATCACCATCGCTTCAAGCTTCTTTCCGTTGCGAAGTCGCCGGGAATCCAAGCCGGATTTGCCCTCATGGCGCAAGTGAATACGGGTATTGCATTCACCAATCAGCTTTCTGTAGCGCGCCACATGACAAACCAGATGTTATTGAATGGGTCGGGAGTTGCAGCAAGTGATGTGGATGGTGATGGGCATTGTGATCTTTATTTCAGCTCGATTGATGCCCCCAACAGGCTGTTTCGAAATCTTGGCGACTGGAGGTTTGAAGATGTGACAGCGAGTGCTGGAGTGGGATGCGGTGAATTTGACGCAACTGCATGCGTTCTAGCGGATCTCAATGGTGATACGCTGCCTGAATTGCTTGTCAACACCATGTATCAAGGACTGAGATTATTTCGTAACCTTGGGAATTTTAAGTTTGAGGAAATGACTCAACAAGCGGGATTGAAACCGGCGCCAGGTGGAATGACGGTTGCCATTGGGGATTTTGATGTGGATGGGCTTCCCGATATTTATGTCTCCAGATATCGTGCGGCGGCATTGATGGACGTACCGAACGCTTACGTCAGCATAAAGACCGACAAGGGGAAGCGTATCGTCACCCAATTCAACGGGCGATCTACATCTGAGCCTGACTTGAAGCATCGATTCTATGTCGATGCCCGGGGTGGGGTGGGCGAGTACGGCGAGCCTGATTCTCTCTACCGAAATAAAGGGGATCTGCTTTTTGAAGAAATGAGTTGGACAGGAGGTGTTTTCAAGGATGAGTTTGGGAAAACCTTGTCCGAAACACCCCGGGATTGGGGGCTTGCTGCGATGTTTCGGGATCTGAACCATGACAGCTATCCGGACCTTTATGTCTGCAACGATTTTGATACCCCGGATCGTATTTGGATCAATGATGGAAGCGGGAGTTTCCTTGCTCTGCCTGCCGATGCAATTCGCCAGACAAGCTGGTTTGCCATGGGGGTAGATATGGCAGACGTAGATCGGGACGGAGACGACGACATCCTTGTCTTGGATATGTTGGCACGATCACATGCAACGCGCATGAATCAGCTGGGCGATGTCAAGCCTGTCATGGAATTGATCCGTCAGGCAAGTCATCGTCCTCAATACATGAAGACGACGCTCCAGATGAACAGGGGTGACACTACGTACGCGGAAGTGGGGCAATGGGCTGGTCTTGCCACCTCTGATTGGGCATGGGGCGCTGCGTTTCTGGATGTCGATCTGGATGGTTATGAAGATATTCTGATCACCAACGGCCATGAGCGCGATGGGCGGAATATTGATGTGGCAAACCAACTTAAGTCCCTGCGGCAAGCTCGAAAATTAAGCGACAGTGAGATTTTTCAAAATCGCCTGAAATTCCCCCGGTTCAACACTGCCAATATTGCCTATCGAAACCAAGGTGATGGGACTTTCAAACAGGTCAGCCGAGAATGGGGTTTTGATTTCAACGGTGTTTCTCACGGGATCGCTCTGGCAGACCTGGACAGGGATGGTGATCTTGATGTCGTGGTCAACAACTTGAATGAGCCAGCATCAGTATATCAAAACCACGCCCAAGCACCTCGAGTTGCCATTTCCCTCAAAGGGCTCAATGGGAACAGTCAGGGCGTTGGAGCACGTCTAGAATTTAAAAATGGCGATATACTCCAGTCGCAAGAAATCATTGCAGGCGGCAAGTATCTTTCAAGTGATCAAGCAGTGCGGACTTTTGCATGGAGGAGGACTGATAGTGATGATGCTACCCTGCGTGTGATATGGCCGGCAGGAAATGTCACGGAGATCGATTCATTGCAAGCCAACTGCCTGTATGAAATTCAACAGCCCTATTCAAATTCCACTCGCAGCCCTCAGAAAGAACTCTTTTCGGGTCCAAAGCTCTTTTCGGATAAGGTCATCCAGTTGCAACCGGCGCATCACGACTCGATGTTTGATGACTGGGCCAGGCAGCCTCTGATGGATGCTTCTCTGGCACATGAAGGTCCTGCGGTTGCCTGGGTGGATTTAAATCAAGACGGTTGGGAAGATCTGGTGGTGAGCAGTGCGCGAGGTGGAAAATCAGCTGTTTGGCTTAATCAGGAAGGTAGAGCTTTAGAGCCTTATGACAAGGCTCCCTTTCATTTGCCTGTCTCCAGAGATCAGACAGGTCTGGTTGCCTGGAAGGATGCAGCAAACGAGGTGCGTCTTTTGATGGCTTCCTATAATTATGAAGACGGACTTGATCTTGGCTCGCCTGTGAGGGAATACCGATTTAAGGAGAAAAAAACGGTAGATGGTTTTCCTGGGCAACAAGCTTCTATTGGTGTGCTTACTCTGGGGGATGTCGATCGTGATGGTGACCTCGACCTGTTCATGGGAGCGCGGGCAATGCCCGGGCGTTACCCAAATCCCCCTTCCTCTTTTTTATTTTTGAACGAAAATGGAGTTTTTAAATTGGATGAAGAACGTTCTAAATTATTTAAAAGTATTGGCATGGTGAAAAGTGCCAGTTGGGTCGACATCGATCGTGATGGTTTCCCTGAATTGTTCGCCGCACTGGAATGGGGGGCCGTACGCTTTTTCAGAAATGATTCGGGCCAATTAGTGGACCAGACTGCTGAGGTCGGTTTAAGCGAAAAACTGGGATGGTGGAGTGGGATGGCTTTTGGAGATTTTGACGAAAATGGAACCATCGACTTTGTCGCAGGCAATCTGGGGCTAAACGGTCCGCATCAAAAACACCTTCATCACCCCCTGCGACTTTACCATGCAGACATGGACGGTAACCAAGTCATAGACATTGTCCGGTCGCATTACGAAGAAGAAATCGGTGCCTATGTGCCTGATTTACAGCTAGGCGCCTTGGCTCGCGGTATTCCTGTTGTTTCTGATCATTACACATCGTACCGGGTATTCGGGCAGCAAACTGTTTCTCAGGTATTTGAAAACCTGGGAGCTACTCCCTCGGTCCTTGAGTTGAACTGGCCGCAAACAACGCTTTTTTTGAATCATAATGGTCGTTTCATGGCTGCCCCACTTCCACGGGAAGCCCAATGGTCGACAGCAGCTGGCGTTGTTGCTGGAGATTTTGACGGAGATGGCCACCTTGATGTTTTTCTGGCACAGAACCATTTCCAGTTTGAAGGAATGACTCCACGAATGGATGCTGGTTTCGGATTGATGTGTCTGGGAACTGGAAAAGGGGGGTTTAAAACACTGTCCCACTTCCAGTCTGGAATTCAGTTGACAGGAGAACAGCGGGGAGCGGCTAGCGGCGATTGGAATCAAGATGGTCGACTTGACTTGCTGGTAGGACAAAACAACGGTGTTTCGCACTTGTTCAACAATCAAGCCGCTGAGCCCGGTGTAATGGTCAGACTCAAGGGAGCCAATAAAAACCCGTGGGCTCTCGGGGCACAGATCAGGTTACTTGGGGACAAGGGAATTCATGGTCCATGGCAGGTGATCCAAACGGGGGCTGCCTGTGGCTCCCAAAATGGGATGCTGCAAGTACTGGGTTCCGTTCTAGGTGCCAACCATATTGAGGTGGCTTGGCCTGACGGTCGGCGATCGCTGCATCAAATTGACCGTAATCGCAGTACTCAAACAATATCGATCGAGTAAATAACGCCAAAAACCTCTCAGAAAATGCCAATTTAAGCCTCAATGAACAAATTTGGCAGAATCTGTCAAAAATGATTTGCGGGAACACCCCAAAATGTAAGATGTTCGTCCATTCACTTGACCTTTAATCGCAAGTAAACCAACGACAAAAACGTAAACTAATGCAAGCTGTCGGCGCCATACCGAAGAAGAAAGAAGTCGGGATCATTGACCACCCGATGCCAACCTTGGAATCTGATGACCATCTGATCATCAAAAGTCTTGATGTTGGCATATGTGGCACGGACCGAGAGATATGTACATTTGTCTATGGAGATCCACCCAAGGAATCAGACTATTTGGTGCTTGGGCATGAATCCATGGGTGAAGTCCAGGAGGTTGGTTCTGCTGTGCAGCATTTGAAACCCGGCGATCTGGTTGTTCCATCAGTTCGGCGGCCATGCGTTTATGATCACTGTGCGCCTTGCCAGGCTGATCTGCAGGATTTTTGTTCTACCGGTCATTTTGTTGAACGTGGTATCAAAATGAGTCATGGATTCATGACCGAATATTATTCTGAACAGGAAAAGTTTCTTAATTTTGTCCCAACTTCTTTGCGGGACGTGGCTGTCTTGGTCGAACCCTTGACGATTGTTGAAAAGGCAATGTCGCAGGTCTGGCCCACACAAAGCCGATTGCCTTGGGTAAAACACAAAAATGCAAACGGTGGGCCAAGTGGGAAAGGTCTTAATGCAGTGGTTCTTGGTGCGGGTCCTGTCGGGATCCTGGGGGCCATGAAATTAAAAGCCGAAGGTTTCAATACCTTTGTTTATTCCCGCAGCAAGGCTCCGAATCCCAAATCGGAATTGGTAGAATCATTTGGTGTGCCTTACATTTCAGCTTTGGATACGTCAATTGAGGGCTTGCTTGACCAAGTGGGAAATATCGACCTTGTATACGAAGCTGTAGGTGTCTCAACCATTGCCTATCAAGTATTGAGCATATTAGGTCTCAACGGTATTTATGTGTTCACAGGAATCCCTGCTCCTAAACCTCCGATTGAAGTCAATGCCGACACCATCATGCGCAATGTGGTTTTAAAGAATCAGGTTGTTCTTGGTACAGTCAATGCCGATCAGTCTTCCTTCATCTCGGCTATCAAGGACTTGGATGTATTCATGCAACGTTGGCCCGAATCATTGAAGGCATTGATCACCAAAAGGTTTTCAATTGAAGATAGTCAATCACTTTTGCTTGATAAGGCATCAGGTATCAAAAATGTTATTTCTTTTGATGCATGATATACCGTGCTTAAAAGACCCTATCCGGTTCGAATTGCGGCCCTTGAAGGGAATTCCCTTTTGACACTCGTGCCTTGAGTTGGCATGTTGGCTGACCATTGAAGAGAGCATTCCACATCTAAAAGACATTGGAATTTAACCTTTAGCGCCTGATTTAGAAGCGAACTGAAACTTATGGAAAATACGGAAGAATCAAATGAATTTACCGGGAATCTGCTGGTGGCGCAATCCGGCGGGCCGACCGTCGTGATCAACTCCAGTGTGGCCGGCGTCATACAGGAAGCCGGTAAACATCCGGAAATTGAAGAGATATATGGTGGTTTGAACGGCATCTACGGTATTCTCAATGAAGACCTGATTGATATTAACGACGAAAAAGCTAAAACTATTGGGGCTCTCAAGCATACGCCTGCGGCCGCTCTAGGTACCTGCCGTTACAAGATTGACTTTGCAAACAACCCTGAACAGGCATCCAAAGACATGGATCGCTTGTTTCAGGTGCTTGAAGCTCACAATATCCGGTTTTTCTTCTATGCCGGCGGAAATGACTCTCAGGACACTTCCAATAAAATTCATGAGGAGGCCGTTAAGCGAGGCTACGAGCTTCGCGTGATTGGGGTGCCTAAAACCATCGACAATGATCTGCCTCACACCGACCATTGCCCGGGATATGGATCAGTTGTCAAATACAACGCAACTACTGTGATGGAAGTAGGAGAAGATGTTGGAAGCATGGCTACGGATGATGGCTCTTGTTGTATTGTCGAAGTCATGGGGCGCGCAGCCGGATGGATCGCAGCAGGCACTGTGGCCGCCAAACGAAGCGAAGATGATGCCCCTCACATTATCCTCTTGCCGGAAATTAGACTAAACGAGGAAGCCTTTTTAGCCAAAATCAAGGAGACTATCGATCGCCTCGGGTATTGTATCGTGGTCGCTGGAGAGGGAGTCAAAAATGCGGCGGGCGAAGAAATTGGTGCTGACAAATCCAAAGTAGACTCTTTTGGCCACGCTGTTTTATCGGGCGCTGCTGAGGCGCTTAAGGAATTGATTCAAGGCAAATTAAACTTGAAAACCAGAACTGTGAAGCTGGGATATGCCCAACGCGCAGCTGCACATCATGCAAGTGCGACAGATATTGACGAAGCACTTGCCTGCGGTGTGGCAGCAGTTAAAGCGGCTCTTGAAGGAAAGAGTGGATTCATGGTCAAGCTGGTAAGACTCGCCAACGAGCCATATCAGTGGGGGACTGCCTTACAGCCACTCGGAGACATTGCAAATGTTGAGCATCTGATACCTCGTGCCTGGATTTCTGAGGACGGTTTCATGCCGAATGAAAACTTTGTTAAATATGTCACCCCCCTCATTCAGGGTAGTCACCCGGTTCCAACCGAAAATGGTTTACCCAAGTTTGCCCGACTCGAAAAGGAACGTGTCGAAAAGTTGCTCGAGCCCAGAGCTTAAGGCTGGTTGGATTCAAGAATAAGCATTTTGCACACCCCAAACGCTTTTGGCGTTTGGGGTTCTTTAGTTCAAAATCATCAACATCAGTGCAAGTCCTATTCCTATCCGGTAGTAACCGAAAGCATTGAATGTGTGCGTCTGTACATACCTGAGCAGCCATTTGACTGTTATAAAGGAAATGATGCCGGAGACTAGAAATCCAAATCCAACCATTCCCCAGTCTTCAGGAGGCGCCCCTTCAATGGGGTCTGTCAATTCCTTGAATATTTTGTAACCACCTGCGGCAAGCATGGTAGGAATGCCTACCAAGAAGCTGTATTCTGTTGCCATCGAGCGGCTCAATCCCATCATCAATGCAACCAGTATGGTGGTGCCAGACCGGGATGCACCCGGAAACACCGCTGCAATCAACTGACCCAATCCAACCGCTATCGCTATACGCCAAGTTATGGCTTCCGTTGTTGGTCTTCCCTTCAACCACGTTTCAATCCCCAAAAATAATATACCCCCAATCAACAGTGCGAGGGCAATGGGCATTGGAGTCTCGGGCAATGTGAATCCCTTCTTTTCCAAAATCAGTCCACCAATCCCTGTAATGAAAAATGCCAGAGCAATCTGGGTGATGAAAATCCGTGTTTCCTTATTTTTCCACTCTTTGATTGTGGTGATGATTCGATTTTTAAATAAAGGAATCACCGCTAAAACGGCTCCAGATTGGATGACTATATTAAATAGATCGGATTGAGGTTGGATCCACTTTCCGAAGATTTGTTGCGCAAGGAGAAGGTGTCCAGTTGAGGAAACAGGAAGAAATTCCGTGATACCCTCAACAATACCAAGTAAAAGAATTGCTAGCCACTCATTCATCCAATGATACAGCAATATCTTGTTTCTTAAAACAAGTGCAAATAAGCGGAATCTCAAGCAATGTTACCATCTCTTGTCATTAATTTGTGGCACAGGCATCAAAACCTGATTATGAGAAGTAAGTTATTTTCTTGCAGTGGTTTATTCTATTCTAAAAAGCATCACAGAACATGTTTTCATGCATTAGGGGTGCGATGTATTTTATGGAGAATTATGAAATTGACACTGGCTTAGTCTCGCTGTTAACGTGAAATAGTCAATTAGGTAGGTATGATCGACAACAAAATTTGCTCCCAGTAAAAGGACGAAATTTAGAATTGACACCGTTGGCCAATTCAGCTTATGCTGTATCGGTCTTAAGAGAAAATCTGTTTTTAAACCAAACAATTTTACGCAATTGAAGTAATACTGATTTAGCTTAGTACATAAAATTTACATATTGAATGCATTTATGAGAACTAAAACAAACTCAATGAAAGGATTGATCTGCGCTGTTGCAGTAGTAGCAACGATCACATCAGCTCTCGCTCAAGGCGATGTAGTTTATGACAACTCTTCTGACCCAGTCCTAGGTACTTTTGTTCCCTGAGGATACATCTCTTGAGTTTGGTGATCAAATTGTCTTATCAGGAGGCGCAAGTCTTGTTACCGAGTTCAGACTTGAATACTTTTCTTCCGATGCTGCCGGTACAGGCGTCATTCGATTTCGTGCCAACGATGGTGCTGTCGACCTTCTGGGTGGTTTTGAAACTGGACAACTTGAGCCTTCCACTTTGCTCTACGAAAGCCCTTCTTTCCCATTGCAAGCTGATTTCAATACGCTTGAAATAACAGGTCTTTCAGTTCCAGTGCCTGCTGACATGTTTACTTTTACCGTTGAATTTAGCGACGTTCCTAACACTCAGAACGTTGGTTTGTTGCTTCGTAATCCCCCAGTTGTCGGAAGCAGTTTTGATGATGTTTGGGTACGGCCCGAAAACGGTGATTGGGCTCTTCGCCAAATCCCTCTAACAACCGCCAATCTAGCCGCTCAAGTTGTTGCTGTCCCTGAGCCAGGAACAGTCGCTCTAGCTCTTGATTGGAATTGGTTCACTCTTTGGTTTCATGCGTCGTCGCCGTTAATCCGGCTGATGTGCTGATCCATTCAAAATACACGATTTGCGAAGCGCGAGGTTTTACACCTCGCGCTTTTTTGTGTTTTTTGTTTCTGATATATCAGCTAATTTCATAGTTATGGTTAAGCCAAAATCACCCAGTCCTATGATGGAGCAATACCGAAATATTCGTGAGAGTTTGCCGCGGGATACTCTTTTGTTATTTCGGTTGGGAGATTTTTATGAAATGTTCTTTGAAGATGCTCAAAATGGTGCTGCTATTTTAAATGTTGCACTCACTAAGCGTGGTATGACTCCCATGTGTGGAATTCCTTACCATGCCGCTTCAAATTACATATCCAAGATTCTAAAAGCAGGGAAAAAGGTTGCTTTATGTGATCAAGTAGAAGAAGCAAAACCAGGGAAACTCGTCAAGCGAGCGGTTACTCAGGTTCTCAGTCCAGGTACCCATTTTGATGAAAAGCTTCTTTCCTCCGAATCTCACAATTATCTAGCAAGTCTGTTTTGTGTGCAGAATTCGTATGGTATTGCCTATGTAGATTTAACAACGGGTGATTTTAAAACTGCAACTATAAAAACAGAGGAGGAAGTTTTAACAGAATTGCAGCGCATCCAACCATCCGAGGTAATCGTGCCGACAGATAATTCTAAATTACAATCTGTTCTCGAAGGTCAAACATTTATCGTCAGTGAATATGAGGATTGGGTTTTCGACCAAGATACAGCTCGGTTTACCTTACTGGAGCATTTTAAGGTTAAAACTTTGGATGGTTTTGGCTTGAAGGGGAAAGCTGCCGCCGTTGGAGCCGCAGGTGCCGTCCTGCATTATCTTACTCATCAATTGAGAAGAAGCGTCATTCATTTGACTCGCATTTCATGTTATGAGCCTTCTGAGTTTTTGATTTTAGATTCAGTGACCCTAAGGCATTTGGAAATTCTCGAACCTGCTTACCGTTCCAATGTGAAGGGCGTGAGCTTGTATGATGCAGTCAATCATACAATCACACCCATGGGGGCCAGGCGACTGAAAGAATGGTTGGCTTTTCCACTTGCAGAGCATGCCGGGATTTGTAACAGGCAAGCTGCTGTTCGTAAATGGCTGCGAAACCCTGGGAAACTTTTTGATTTCAGATCTTCTCTGAAATCTATTCGGGATTTGGAACGTACCATGAGTCGTCTAAGCATGGGAGTTGGAAATGCACGAGATCTGAATATTCTGAAAATAGGACTGGAATGCGTGCCTGACTTGAAATGTCTTATTGAATCCATTCAAGAAACCAATGATTCAGATGATCCTCAATTGGGACTCAATGAATCCATGATCGACAGTCCAAATTCGTTATTGGTAGATGAATTGAAATCACAGATTCACGAATTGCCGGATTTAGTGCATCTCATCAGTATTTCCATAGTGGATGAACCTGCATCGGTATTGAAGGAAGGTAACTTGATCCGTGATGGATTTAACAAAGAATTAGATGAAATACATGCTGCTAAACGAGATGGTAAAGCATGGATTGCACAATTCCAGGCTGAAGAAATTGAGAAAACCGATATTGCTTCGCTTAAAGTTCGGTTCAATTCTGTTTTTGGTTACTTTATTGAAATAACCAAAACACATCTTGATAAAGTTCCTGGCCATTATGTTAGAAAGCAAACCATCGCTAATGGTGAACGTTTCATTACAGAATCTCTAAAAGAAGTCGAAGGAAAGATTCTGGGGGCCGAAGAACGATCTGTGAAATTGGAATATGAGATTTTCCTCCGCGTCCGCGAAAAGGTACTCACCTATCTTGAGCAAGTTCAGCAAACCGCTGCTGCTATCGCGGATTTGGATGTTCTAAGTGCATTTGCAGAATTAGCTCAGACTCATGATTACACCGCGCCCAAAATAACTCAAAATGGTGAGTGTCTTATTGAGCAGGGCAGGCATCCAGTATTGGAACAATCGTTACAGAGCGAGCGATTTGTTCCCAATGACACCTCATTGGATCAAGAAAATGAGCAGATTGCCTTGATCACGGGGCCTAACATGGCAGGAAAAAGTACTTTCATTCGACAAACAGCGCTACTGGCAATCCTCGCTCACACAGGTTCTTTCATTCCAGCTAAATCATCGAGCATCGGTGTAATGGATCGTATCTTCACTCGTATTGGTGCCAGTGATGATTTATCGAGGGGGCAATCGACATTCATGGTCGAAATGAGCGAAACAGCCAATATTCTGAATAATTCGACACAGAAAAGCCTTGTCATCCTAGATGAGATTGGAAGGGGAACAAGTACCTTCGATGGTCTGAGCCTCGCTTGGTCGATCGTTGAATTTTTACATAATCAAGTTGGTGCAAAGACTTTATTTGCAACTCATTACCATGAATTGACGGAGTTAGCTTCAAAGTTAAAGCGTCTTAAAAACTATAATGTGGCCGTCAAAGAGTGGAACGATAAAGTGGTTTTTTTGCATCAGATACTTCCGGGGGGTACCGATAAGAGTTATGGAATTCAGGTTGCCAGGTTGGCTGGTGTGCCACTGGACGTTATCCAACGGGCAAAACAGATTTTGAATAATCTTGAAGAAGCGGAGTTATCCCCTGTTGGTCAAGCCAAACTCAAAACAAGGCATCGAGCCGAACGCGAAAAATTGAAAAAACTTGAACCTTCACCGCAACTTGATCTTTTTTCCATACTATCCTGATTGAAGATTCCAATTTATTTTTCACTGGCCATAATTCTCAATTAAAGTCAAATTAACAAACGTGATTCAGATCGAACGTCAAGTTCAAGTGTCGTATCGGCATCGGGTGTTGTTTACAAAAGGCGTTTTTGAGGCAAGCAACCCGGTTCTTCGTGATTTACTCTTGGAAGGTTTTAAATCTGATCCCGTCAAAGTGCTGGTAATTGCAGATGATGGATTGGTTCGTGCCTATCCGGAGCTTTCCGGCCAGATTCATCGATATTTTGATCAATATCCGGATATTGACCTCGTTTGTCCTGCCATCATTGCTGAAGGTGGAGAAAGAGTGAAAAACTCTTATTTTCATGTTTCAGAAATACAATCACCAATTGATCGATACCACATTGACCGGCATTCCTATGTGATTGCTATTGGTGGTGGCGCTTTGCTGGACATGGTGGGCCTAGCTTCAGCGACAGCCCATCGAGGTGTGCGACACATCCGTATTCCGACAACGACTTTAAGTCAGGCGGATTCCGGTGTTGGGGTGAAAAACGGAATTAATGCTTTCGGTAAGAAAAATTTTGTCGGTACATTTGCTCCTCCATTTGCTGTCGTTAACGACTTGGCATGGTTGGGAGGTTTGTCAGAGCGTGACAAGCGCGGTGGTTACTCTGAGGCTGTTAAAGTTGCTTTGATTCGAGATCAGGCATTTTTTGAAGAATTGGAAGAATCTGCTGAGAAACTCGCCAGCTTTGACGATGAATCGATGGAACGATTGATTTATAAGTGTGCTGAACTGCATGTCAATCACATCGCTTCAAGTGGGGATCCATTTGAGTTCGGCTCCGCTCGTCCCCTTGATTTTGGTCATTGGGCGGCTCACAAACTTGAACAGTTATCGAGTTATTCCATCCGACATGGAGAAGCTGTTGCGATTGGGATCTGCTTGGATGTGATTTACTCAGGACTGGTTGGTATGCTGCAAGAAGCCGAAGTGGATCGCGTCTTGAACTTGATAGAAAAGCTTGGGTTTGAACTCTACTCCAACGAACTTCACTATACCACGAGTGAAGGGAATTATACCGTTCTGAAAGGGCTCGAAGAGTTCCGAGAGCATCTAGGTGGAGAGTTGACAGTGACACTTTTAGAGGGAATCGGCAAAGGCACCGAGGTGCATGAAATCAACTTACCCAAAATGAATCAAGCAATGCATATTTTACGAGACCGATTTCAATCTGATTCTGCCAAGATTATTTTAGCTCATCCCTGATTCGGCCATCCTTTTGTTATAATGAAGCGTCTGGCTGTTATCAATGTCGTTGGCTTGACTGCCGATCTCATTGATCGAGGGATGCCTCGTATCAAGGCCATGGCGCAGCAAGGTGGAATCACTCGTATTGATCCTGCCTTACCTGCGCTTACCTGTACTGCCCAGTCAAATTACCTCACTGGATCACAACCTTCCACACACGGAATCGTCGCCAATGGTTGGTATGACCGCGACCTTGCCGAAGTTCAGTTCTGGAAGCAACCCAACCAGCTTGTTCAGGCACCCAAAGTTTGGGAGCAACTCAGAGAGCAGATACCAGATTTCACATGTGCTAAACTTTTTTGGTGGTATAACATGCATTCCACTGCGGACTTCAGTATCACTCCGCGTCCCATGTATCCAGCAGATGGTCGGAAGTTTTTTGATATTTATTCATGGCCCTACAATATACGACCGGAAATCACTCGGGACCTGGGGGCTTTTCCTTTTCCTGCTTTCTGGGGGCCGGCTGCTGGCGTTCAATCGCCTCAGGGAGAACCTGATGCGGTTTCACGATGGATAGCAAACGCTGCCAAATGGATGGAATCCCATCATAAACCTTCCCTGAGTTTGATTTATCTTCCTCACCTAGATTACAATTTACAACGCCATGGACCTGGTCATTCATCTATTCCAGATGATCTCAAGCGTATTGACCATATTGTTGGTGATTTGTTCGATTTTCTGGTTGGGCAGGGTGTTGACGCTTTAATTCTTTCGGAGTACGGAATTACTGAGGTGAAAAAAGCGATTCACCTCAATCGCCTTTTTCGCGAACAGGGCTGGCTGACCATCAAAGAAGAATTGGGTCATGAGTTAATAGATTTTGGAGCATCCAAGGTATTCGCAGTGGCAGATCATCAAGTAGCCCATGTATACATTCAGGACGCAACAATGATGCGTCAGGTGAGAACACTGCTTGAAACTGTCGATGGAGTGGATTGGATCTGGAGTGGCGAAGATAAAGCAAAGCAAGGCATTGATCATGAACGTTCGGGTGATCTTGTCGTCTTTTCCAAAGATTGGGCATGGTTTACTTATTATTACTGGTTAGATGATCAGAAAGCGCCCGACTTCGCGCGGTGTGTGGATATTCATCGAAAACCTGGATATGATCCGGTTGAGTTGTTTTTGGATCCTGCTCTGAAATTTCCAAAGTTAAAAATCGCACAACGTTTGCTCCAGAAGAAACTTGGATTTCGTATGCTCATGGACGTGATTCCATTGGATGCTACTTTGGTCAAAGGGTCTCATGGAACGCGTCCGGCCGATGAACGTCATTTTCCCGTGATCCTTTCAAACACCTCTGGTTTGATCCCCGAGGATGATTGTATTTCTTCTGTTCGAGTTGCTGAGGTGATCAAATCCTATTTTTCTGACCAATAGATTCATTAATCAGTTGCCTGTATTTCATCTCTGATCATATTTTTACTAAACATGACAGCAGGTGAAACTCAGTCCAGGCACCGTGAATTGGTAAATATCATTCGTCGGCACGACTATGCCTACTACGTTCAGGCCGTGCCGGCCATCTCCGATCACGAGTATGATCGACTCTACAAAGAGTTGATCGATCTTGAATGTCGCTTTCCTGCATATATTACTCCTGATTCGCCTACGCAGCGAGTAGGAGGACTGCCTTTGGAAGGCTTCAAAACGGTGGTCCACACCCTTCCGATGATGAGCCTCGACAATACGTATTCTCAAGATGAACTGATTGCATTTATTCATCGTGTGCAGAAGCTGTTGCCAGAAGAGGAATTGGTATGGACTGTAGAGCCCAAAGTGGATGGTGTGGCTGTCAGTTTGCGTTATGAAGAAGGGGAATTGGTTTATGGCGCTACCCGGGGAGACGGAGCTGCTGGTGACGACATCACTGCCAATCTGCGCACGCTTCGAAGCATTCCTCTTCAGCTAGATTCCAGTGCCGTGCCCATTCCCCGTGTAATCGAAGTCCGGGGTGAAGTTTTTATGACTCGCGCAGGATTTCTTCGATTGAACAATCGCCGTCTTGATGAAGGCGAGGAACCTTTTGCCAATCCAAGGAATGCCACCGCAGGCTCACTCAAAATGCTGGATCCTAAAATTGTTGCTCAGCGGCCTTTGGATATTGTGATCTATGGTCTGGGTCAGATCGAGGCAGCTGGTAATATTTTTCCGAATAAACAAATTGAATTACTCGCATATTTCCAAGACATAGGGTTTCAAGGGCCAGCAAAGGTTTGGACCTGTCATCATGCAGAGTCTCTTAGTGATGTGCTCAATGAATTGGATGCATTACGTCATGATTTGGATTATGAAACCGATGGCGCGGTTATCAAATTGGATGACATCAGCCTCAGGGATCGGATTGGAGCAACCGCCAAAGCACCTCGCTGGGCCATTGCCTACAAATTTGCCGCTGAGCAGGCTGAGACAAGACTCAAAAAAATCTTTATTCAAGTCGGGAGAACCGGCGCGCTGACGCCGGTGGCTGAACTCGAACCTGTATTGGTCAGCGGTTCTACAGTCAGCAGGGCAACTTTGCACAATGAAGATGAGATCAAGCGCAAGGACATTCGGGAAGGGGATGCCGTTGTCATTGAAAAAGCGGGAGAAATTATTCCAGCGGTGGTGCGTGTGATTCTGGAAAAGCGTTCCAGGAATTCCACTGCTTTTGCCTTTCCTTCAGTTTGCCCTGAATGTGAATCCGTTGCCGTGAAGCAGGAATCCTCGGGTGTAATAGGAGTGGTCTGGCGTTGTCCCAACATATCATGTCCGGCGCAGATTCGGGGCCGATTAGAGCATTGGTGTTCGCGCAAGGCCATGGATGTTGAAGGCGGTGGTTCGGCATTGATTGAGCAGTTGGTAGCCAAGGCGTTGGTGGAAGATGTGGCTGACTTATACAGTTTATCCCGTGAGCAAATTGTTTCCCTGGAAAGAATGGCCGACAAGTCAGCAGAAAATTTTCTGGAAGGAGTTCAGGAATCCAAATCCAGAGATCTTTGGAGGGTGCTATTTGGTTTGGGCATTTTGCACGTGGGGGCAGGAGTTGCGAAAAAACTGGCCAGGCATTTCGAAACCATTCGGGATCTCATGCGATCGAATGTTGACGCATTGATTGCGTTGGACGAAGTAGGTGAGACCATTGCCCACAGTCTTGTGAACTGGTTTTCCAAGGAAAGGAATCAGATGCTCATCGACCGCTTGGAAACGCTTGGTTTGAGCATGAAATCTTCACTGTATGTAGAGGACAGTGAACATCCTTTAAGTGGTTCCTCCTGGGTCTTGACCGGTACGCTGCCAAATTTCTCACGACAGCAGGCTACAGAAAAAATTGAAGCGATCGGAGGCAAGGTCACAGGAAGTGTCAGTAAAAAAACAAGCTTTGTGTTGGCGGGGGAATCGGCAGGCAGCAAGCTGCAGAAAGCTCAAAAGCTAGGGGTTCAGATCGTAGATGAAGCGGGTTTCACCGCCTTGCTGGATCAGAACGCATAGTCGAATCACCCAATTGCCTTGATCCATTGGACAAACCTAACAGGATTCAGTAATTTGCATGAACCAAACATATGAACCGACCAAATCCTTTACCTGATCATTCAAGATCATTCCGACCTTCTGACCGGAGACGTTTCCTGGGGAGCCTGGCAACCGCGCTTGGTGCACCCCTGGTATTTCAGGATCTTTTACTCAAAACAGGCATTTTCCCCAGTGCTCTGGCTCAAGAAGCATTGTTGAAAGGTTGGCCTGGTAAAGAGGAATTAAGGATGCTCAGCGATAAACCTCTCAACGCCGAAGCGACTGCAAAACTTCTGGATGATGAGATAACTCCCTACTCCAGGCACTTTGTCCGTAACAACGGATTGATTCCTGATCGAGCCAGGCAGGGGACATTGGGTGATTGGTCTTTGACTATTGACGGCGAAGTGAATGAATCGTTGAAGTTTGATCTCGATGCGTTGAAGGATACTTTTTCACCTCACGAGGCCACTCTGGTGATTGAGTGTGGTGGTAATGGGCGAGCGGGATACTACCCCAAGGTAGGAGGCAATCCGTGGACCCTGGGTGCAGTGGGTTGTGCTCGGTATCGTGGAGTTCGTTTGAAGGATGTGTTGCGTCATGCAGGAGTTAAATCATCTGCTGTTTACATCGGATATTATGGTGAAGATCTCACGCTGAGTCGTGAGTCAGGTAAATTTCCCATCTCGCGTGGAGTGCCTATCGAAAAAGCGCTTGATGAAAATACAATGCTCGCATGGGAGATGAATGGTAAGCCCTTGCCCGCTGAGCATGGATTTCCGCTCAGGCTTATTTGTCCCGGCTGGCCAGGTTCCACTTCAGGTAAGTGGTTGAAACGAATCCAAGTGCGTGACCAAATTCATGATGGAACCAAAATGACAGGAACCTCATACCGTGTGCCGAAACATCCTGTCGCTCCGGGAGCCAAAGTGCCGACTGAGGATATGCAAATCATCCAAACCATGCCTGTCAAATCCATCATCACGCATCCGGAAACAGGCAGCTCATCTCAGGATGGTAGAAATGTGCGCTTGCGTGGGCATGCCTGGAGTGGCAAGGGGCGCGTGGCACGGGTGGATCTCAGTTATGATTTCGGGGCTACCTGGACGCAGGCGTCCCTATCGAATCCGGTCAATGCCTTTGCATGGCAGCGTTGGGAGTTAGGTTTGAAATTGCCTGTTACTGGCTATTATGAAATATGGGCCCGTGCTACTGACATCACTGGTGGGATGCAACCGATGCTTGTTCCTGGCTGGAATCCCAAAGGCTACTTGAACAATGCTGCCCACCGAATTGCGGTCCGTGTTGCTTAAGAAAGGATAAACCTATGATGCAGTGTTTAAAACATTCCTTCGGTACGTCGTTCTTCACGTCATTGCTGGGAGGGACCCTGGGCCTGGGGATGGCAGTGAGCGTATGGGCCTCATATGTTGCTGCTGAGGAAGGCAAAGCTTCAGCCAATCCATGGGGGCTCCATTCAGATCCCGCGATGGGATTGGTATTGGCTAACTGTGGCAACTGTCATTCGCCTTACCTGATCACTCATCACCATCGTTCCCGTGAGGATTGGGATAAAACGATGATAAAAATGGAATCTAACGGGATGGCTCCACCCTCGGATGTGATCCGAAACATGCTTTTGGATTATCTGGAAAAACATCAGGGACCGCTCATTGAGGATCGTCCTCAGGCATCGCCCTGGGGACATACTGCCTTCAACGCCAATCCCCTTTGGTAGGTTCAAGGGGTAGCTGTTTTCGGCGGTGGAACAATTGTTTGAATGGCGTCTTCAGGAAGAACTCCACCGACGCGCCATTGATTTTCTTCCAGTGCCATGACATATGAATAAACGGCAGTGGGCTTCCCCTCCATGCTCAGGCGCGCGCGTACCAAAGCCTGCGAACCGTCATCATAAACTTCGCTGAACTCCAGTTGTTCATAGCGCAGCATGGGCTCAAATTGAATTCGAATCATTCTTTCGAATTCGGTCAATGGAATTTGGCTGCGAATTCCAAAGGATGCAGATTGGTAGGCCTCATCAAATTGTTCTGACCGTATCGCATTGAGTTGTTTTGCCAGAACATCCATGACAGCCCTGCGGATGGGGGGATCGCTTGGGAATACCTTGATCGTTTGTTGGCGTGGAGCTTTTGGCCTGAAAGGCATCACCTTTGGAGAAGTATAATCAGAAATCAGCACAGGTAAATAAATCACCGCTCCGAGAAGGAGCAATGTTCCAATCGTTTCCTTGAAGGTCCAATGTATTTTCATCTGTTGAAGCCGTCCCGTTCTGCCTTGTTGAGTGGAGATAGAATCCAGTTATGGCTTTTGCCAGCTTACCCGGCCAGCCTCCTGAATGTGATCCATCAATTCTCGAACCAGCATGCGGTGGATGTCCGGGTTATTCTTGGAAAGATCGGTGGTTTCCTGAGGGTCTTTTTCGATGTTGTATAGTTCGTAAGGGGTAAAAGGTGAGTTTTGAACCAGCTTCCAATTCCCTCTTCTAAAGGCGTAATAATCACGACCTTGATAACGCATATTGCCTTCACGTCTTACCCAAACCATGTCTCTCGTTTTTTGCGGAGACTTTTCTCCGCGGAGAGTCGAGAGAAATGACTGCCCTTCCACTTGAGTAGAGATAGGTTTTCCGGCTACCTCACAAAGAGTGGGATAAATATCCATGGTCATCAGCAATTGATCAGATCGGCCACCAGGTTGAATGACTCCCGGCCAAACCGCACATGCTGGAACGATGATACCGCCCTCATACATGTCCTGCTTTCCCCCGCGAAAAGGTCCGCAATGTGCCCCGACATTCAACTGCCCGCCGTTATCACTTGTAAAGATGATCAGCGTTTCTTCCAACTGATTTGAAACTTGGAGTGCTTCAATGACCCTTCCAATGCCATAGTCCATATGCTCAATGAGAGCGACGAGCTTAGCCCTGCGGTCGGTGATGTTGGATTCTCTTGCCTTGACTCGTTGATACCAGGCATCGGGTGGTTGAATCGGCGTGTGTGGAGCGTTGTATGCCAGGTAAAGAAAAAAGGGTTTCTGCTGGTCTTCCTGCTCAAGGATGTAATCTGATGCCCACTGTGAGAAGAGATCCGTCGCGTGTCCAACGGGGTGGATAGGATCCCTGTTACGTCGCATGTAATGTTTTCCATGTCTGCGATGGTTATAGTAATCATCCATCATATCCCCCAGAAAGCCGTGAAAAAAATCGAACCCGCGCTCAGTGGGAGTGTTGGGAGATTCGAGTCCTAGATGCCATTTGCCAATGAGGGCGTTATGATATCCCGCTGATTTCAATTGCTCTGGCAGCATTTTAGTCTTCGGATCCAAATATCCCCAGCTATCTGCAGGATGGGTGCGTATGACGCCAGGCACGCCTACTAAATCCGGATAGCGCCCACTCAACAAGGCCGCTCGAGTAGGGGAACATACAGGGCAGTTGGCATAAAACTGATCAAAGCGCATGCCCGCATCCATCAAGGAATCAATGTTGGGAGTTTGAAGGTCCTTGGCCCCGTAACTCGATAAATCCCCATAACCAAGATCATCCACCAGGATTACCAGGATATTGGGTTGCTGAACGGTCTTTTTACTTTCTTCTGCCCGAACGTAAATTCCAAAAATGAGTAACCACAAGCAAAGTAGAATCGATGGTTTTCGCATGTGAACACGTTACACCAGATTTTGATTTCATCGAACTTTTTGTGCCCTCGTGTATGATGTTAGCCTCATGTAACCAATGTCACCTGCAGGATAAGACGAACTCCAATGCTGCAATGTGTGGGCATTCCGACCGCTCCTGTCAATTATTCGGCAATGAAAAATGTCTGTGAATTCTCAGGGACCACCGTAAAGGGTGAGCTTGCTTCTTTCACAGGGGTGTATTCACTCGCGAGAGATGCTGCGCTCTTAAGGGTTCCCACATATTCAATCACCAAATTATTGCCGTCCCTGGCAAACGAGATGATTTCACCTGGCTCAACGGTGCTTGCTGCAGGAAGAAAGAGGAAGTAATCGAGATCATGACTTGATTCGGCCAAGGTTGTCATACGGAGAACTTCCGTTCCTCCAAGTTCAACTCTTGCCAAAGCGTCTCCTTCTCCGGGTTGGGAATCTGTTTCTCGCAGGGGAAAAAGTTCAAATGTGTTCGAGTCCGCCGTGGCTCTTCCGGGATTCAACAAAGCGACGGTATTTACAGTCAACTCGCCTGATTCTGGGTTTTCGCTGACCAGGCCAAGTGAGGCATGTATGGGTGTGCCCTCGGATGAAGCTCTGACAAAAATATGATATTCAAATTTTGAGCCGTTGGCTGACAAGGGGAATTCCCTTGTATAATTCAACCATTCCCCCTTGTTATTATCTGTGACCGAATGATTAGTGATGACGGAAAAGGTGCCACGCTTTGTATCTTCTTGGCTGGTTCTCCTGACGGTTTCAACACCCGTGTCCGGGCGATAAGCGCTGAGGGGCTTTCCATTGGTGCTTGGATCTTCAAAATAATCTACTCCAAAATCAGTGTCGGCATCCACATCAGTTTCACCAGCGCCATTTCCCCGATTACGATACGCGCCACCAGGATAGGCTCCTGTCATTCCGGTTGGGGTTCGTTGTTCCCACTGCCCTCTGCCAAAATCGAAGTCTTCGGCTTCAATAAAAAGTAAACCTTCAGCGCCAAAAACCGCAGTGGTGAAACTGGACGCAATCTCACGTGTGCCTGACTCTGAATCAAAACCAATTGTCCAATCATATTGAGTAAACGCACTCAGTTCGTTGAGCTCGATAGAGACATTCAACGTATCTCCTGTTAATTGTATCTGAGGTGTTACTGGTTCGCCGTTGAGTGTGGCAGTAATCGAGTCGTTGGAAACGCTCGAAAGATCATGTTTGATTTCTATTTCGAGCGCGGATTGGTTCAAAAGCACTCCTTTGGCATCGGGAGAAGGGGTTGACCGAACAAAACTAGTCAATGGATCGGGCTGGTTACTGAATGTTCTCAACCCTCCCTCTGTATTCAAAAGTACGCGGTTCTCTTCCGAATCAAGCGTCCACCACTCAAAGCTCGCATTGCCATCTCCGGTGTACCAGAGCGTACGGAACTGATAGATTCCAGCTTGCTCGAAGTTCAGATCAAATCGCGTGGTAATTGCTTCCTGATGTCCGTCCACTTCAGCAATCCTGATGATATCCACCAAGTCATTAACATTGCCGGTGGTAACCGTGAATCCACCGCTTGCGTTCAGACCAAATGAATAGCTTCCAGGCTCGGGAATCTCCATCAGCATCAGTATTTCGGCTGTCAGGAATGAAGTTTTTTCTTCGAACCCAGGTATGCCTGGAATGATCTGTTCCTCATTGGCTGCACCTGCGGCTTTACCGTCTTGCTCCAGATCGACCGCTCCCTTAGCCAGAAAAGTGTGTCCTAAAATCCAATCCTCCCTTGTTGCTCCCGTTTCCTTGGCGAAGTTTTCCAGTGGAAAACCAAGTGAATCAGGCCGCATTCCGGCAAGTACTTTTTCGCGTTCTGATTCCGTATTCAATAAATCTTCGTTGGCCTGATGGATACGTATTTGAAAACCAGGCTGCGATAATTCAGTTCTTCCTGACAAATCAAATTTGCCCGGTATCTGGATTGGCTCGAGTTGAGCCTGCAAGGTCAAAACCCTAAAACCTGCCGTCAGTAAGACAAGCGCCAAAAATGCTTTGCTAAGAACCTGCTGCATTTGTCTAATCTACCAAATCCAGGTGACGAAAACAACTCACGATGTGGTCATTTACAACACCTGCGGCTTGTAGAAATGCATAACAAATTGTTGAGCCTACAAAAGAGAACCCATCGGCCTTGAGGGATTTACTAACCCGGTCTGATAGCGAGGTTGATGCGGGGATTTGATCCATCGATCGCCATTGGTTCTGAAGCGTCTTACCTTCGGTGAAACGCCAAATATACGAGTCGAACGAACCATGTGATTCCTGAATTTTCAAAAACGCTTTGGCATTCTTGACGGTTGCCTGAATCTTGAGACGGTTGCGAATGATCGCTGGATTGGTGCGGGCTTTCTCAATCTCGGCCGCCGACATGCCTGCGACTTTTTGAGGATCAAAGTTTTTGAATACCTGGCGAAACGCCTCTCGCTTATGCAGCACGGTTCGCCATGACAAACCCGCTTGAAAGGAGTCCAGCAGTATGAATTCGAACCATTTCAGGTCGTGATGCACGGGGACTCCCCACTCTTTATCGTGGTAATTCAGCATCAATGGGTCCGATCCCGGCCATTTGCAGCGTTCAGTCTTCTTTTGCATGGAAGGAGTCTATAATAATCTTACAGCATTTTTCCAGAAATCCTCCTCATTCAGGGGAGGCAAGCTTCGATTACAGGAACTTGGCCCAGGCAAGGTTCATCAAGAGCTAAGAGATCAGACGATCATTTGAAGTAAGGCAAGGTGGTTGATTTGCCTTCCAAAGGCTGAACGATCCCCTCGCTCCCTTTGCCTGGCGACTTGTCTCAAATGGGTTTTTCCATCATATTTCAACCATGGCATACGAATGGAAGCATCGACGTCGAGTGGAGTTTTCGGAGACAGACATGGCGGGGATCGTGCATTTCTCAAATTTCTTCCGTTACATGGAATCTGCCGAGCATGCATTTTTTCGCTCTCTCGGTCACAGTGTGACTCTTTCCGACATTGACGATGCGCTTGGATTGCCACGAGTCCATGCGCATTGCGATTACAAACGCCCCCTGCGATTCGAAGATGAAGTGGAAATACACCTACTGATAGAATCCGTGAAGCACAAATCCCTTACTTACCAATTTCGTTTTTACCGGCTTCAGGACGGCAAAGTCATGGAGGAAGTTGCTCAGGGGCGGATTACCATCGTTTGCGTCCGGAAGGCTTCTGATGGCGGGTTGAGCGCTTCCTCTCTGCCAGAAGTCATTCGCGACAAAATACAAACTGCCCCTGCCGAACGGCTCATCCCCTAACCCCAATCCAGTTCATCCAGTTTTCTGCGGTCACGTTTGGTAGGGCGGCCAGTTCCTTTTGTATGCAGGACAACAGGTTGAAGTGCTTTCACATTTGTTTTTGGTCTTAGATCTTCCGGGGGTGTTAATTCCTCGAGATAGTCTGCTACTTCCTTGGCGCTGACGCGTCGTTCAAGTAATTTCAATACCTTGACCTTACGTTGCACAAACCCGCATCTCGCTTGCACTGTTTCTCCGATATGGATGAAACGGGCGGCCTTGACATTGTGGCCATTCACTTTGACGTGTCCGGCCTTGCAGGCCTGCATGGCCAGCGACCTCGTTTTGTAAAGACGAACCGCCCACAGCCACTTATCAATTCTCACGCGTTCATTCGTAACCGTCATGATCTCTTTCAGCGGTAAAAGGGAAAGACTGCTGAAACCTCAGTCTTTCCTGAGTGACTTTCTGGGGGAGTTTTCGGCTGCTTCGCGACACGCATCGGCAATCGTTGTCAATTCCTGAAGGAACAACTTTTTGCTCTCCTCTGACAAGGATTGAAGTACTTCGCGCTGGAGTTCCACAGCGATATCCTTTGCTTGTTGAAAACTATCGGAACCACAGGTTTTCAGCAATATACGCCGAGCTCTTCGGTCATTTGGATCAATTTTTCGTTCTATAAAATCAGCGCGCTCCATTCGGTCAAGCAACGAGGCTACTGTGTTTGGATCACTTGACATGCGAGAGGTAAGTTGTTTCTGGGTCAGTCCTTCATTACTCCCCTGAGCCAGGGTGCGCATGACTGTATACTGATCCGGGGTCATATTCAGGTGTGCAACCCGTCGTCGAAAGGCTTGGTTCAAACCATACCAAGCCCTCCTGAGCAGCATCGGAAACACTGATCTCTCCTTGGGGAATGCTCCGTTTTGCTCTGGGGGGGGATTTAACAGAATTTCATCCAGTTCAGGCATGGTGCGACTGTCTAATTTATTACGTGTAGGTATTATTTTTTATTGCATCAAAGGGTTGAATGTAGAATAGTCAACATCATTCGGGAAGCAAATTCAGGTTTCAATCATGCTCGCCCGAGCATCAATTCAGCACAGTCCTATGAATACTCAACATATGCAATTTTCTCACTTCAAACCGCTTGTTGCCTGCACGGCTTTTCTGCTTGTGCTCAGTATGCAGGCTGCATCGGTCAAGGGTTGGCTTCACTGGCGTGGCCCCCACCAGAATGGTACCTCCGATGAAATCAATCTTATCGAAGACATCGAATTGGGTGGAAAAAATCATCTTTGGTCCTTTGAAATGCCCGGACGTGGTGAGGCTGTGATCGCTGATGGACGTGTTTATGCCTGGGGTTACGAGGGTACAGGTCCTGATTTACGCGAATATTTGACGTGTCTGGAAGAATCAACTGGAAAAGTGATCTGGCAGTATGGATTCAATGATTTTCTCAGCGACACGGTTTACAATCGCTACACGGTCGGGGCAGTGACCGTCGATGAAGAGACAGGTAACGTTTACCTGATGTCTACTGTCGGGGAAATGACTTGTTTTGATCGGGATGGCAAACTGCTTTGGCAGCACTCGATGATGGAGCGTTTTGGAATGTTGACGTTCCCCAATGGTCGCCGAGGGGCAGCAGTTATTGATGGAGACTTAGTAATTCACCACTGTATTACCAGCTATTGGGGAGCTCAAGGCCCTGCTCGGGATCGTTTTTTTTGCATTTAACAAGCGGACAGGTGATTTGGTTTGGTCCAGTACACCTGGTACACCACCCAAAGACAGCTCTTTCAGTTCACCGGTTCTCGGGTATTACAATAACAAGCGCGTGCTTTATGCGGGGACTGGTTGCGGCAATCTAGTCGCCGTCAACGTACGCACAGGTGACCCTTTATGGAGATATCATTTTTCGTATGGCGGTGTGAATTCCTCGCTGTTGCTTCATGACAATAACAAGATCATTGCAATTCATGGTAAGGAAAATCTGGACTCATCCGAGGTTGGCCGCATGGCCGCTGTAAAGATTGGTGCCGAACCTGTAAAGGGTGAGTCCGGTCCTGTTGTCCTGACAAAAGAACAGGAGCTCTGGCGTTTACCTCACGTCATGTTCACCAGCTCACCCGTGCTCGTCGAAGATAAGGTTTACCAGGTAACCCACACAGGTGAATTGATCTGTGTGGATGCCAATTCAGGTAAAGAACTATGGCATCACAAACTTGAGAATGGTCAACTGCACGCGTCTCCGCTTTATGCTGATGGTAAACTCTATGTGCCAATGGGGAATGGTAACTTCTACATCCTTCGTTTGAAAAATGATGGAGTGGATGTGTTGGACAAAGTGAAATTGGCAGGCGGATGCCTGGGAGCTCCCACGGTGTGGAACGGGAAAATCTACGTGCATTCGATGGAGAAGCTTTATTGTTTTGGGAACACTGAAAAGCGCGCCAAGCCAGTGATGGCCAAGACAATCAAACCCAAGATAAGCAAGGGTGAGGTCGTCAGGTTGCAGGTAGTGCCACCCGATGTATTGCTTGCACCAGGCGACAATGCCCGAGTAAGGGTCACCGGTCTGGATAAAGATGGTTGGGTTGTTGACCGTCGTGTGCGTCCGGACTGGGATGCTTTCATTCCTCCAACCGCAAAAGTAAAATCAAAAGCGGATGCCTCTTTCACTCGCGGAAACCGGATTCGTGCGGACAAGGAGGGATCCACATCTGCAGGTGCTTTCAAGGGAACTGATGGTGATGCCTCCGGTATCCTGCGTGCTCGCATTCTTCCTGGACTGCCATTCCAAGAAGATTTCGAGTCTTTCACGATCAATGAAACCTATCCTTCAAGCCATCGGGAGGCTGGAGTCAACTATGCCTACCCTCCATTGCCCTGGATTGGGGCCCGCTTCAAGTGGGACATTCGTGATATGGACAGCAACAAGGTTTTGGTCAAAACTCTGGATAATGTTCTGTTCCAGAGGGCGACTTCGTTTATCGGCCATCCCGATTCTTCCAATTACACCCTCGAAGTTGACGTCATGACCGACGGGAACCGTCGCATGAAATCCAACGTGGGTGTTATCAATCAACGCTATGTGATCGCTTTGATCGGGAACTGGCAGGAGCTGGAAATCAGCTCCAACCATGATCGTATCAAAGTCTCGGTGCCTTTCAAATGGTCCACCAAGAAATGGTATCGTATCAAGTCAAGAGTAGATATTGACGGCGACGGTTCTGGGGTGGTGAGAGCCAAGGCCTGGCCACGTGACGAAGCTGAGCCTGAAAAGTGGACTCTCGAAGTGCCGCACAAGATAGCTCATCCCAAAGGAGCACCGGGCCTCTACGGGTTCTCACCTCAAACGCGCTACAGCGTTTATGTCGACAATGTTTCCGTGTATCCCAATGAATAGGGATGCGTCTTATCTAGAGTATCTAAATTTTAAAAGAATAGGTAATAGTCTTATGAATACTTCAAAGATCGTTTTGACGACCGCCATGCTGGCCTCAGTTTCCATGGCTGCATTGGGTGGTGACTGGAACCAGTGGGGTCGTACCTCCAATAAAAACTTCTACAGCCCTGAAAAGGGTATTCCTCATGAGTTTGCTCCCGGGGATTTCAAGTCAGGGACTGAGGAAATAGATCTATCCACGACTGAAAACGTCAAATGGGTTTCCAAGCTGGGTTCGCAAGCTTACGGGAATGTGACTGTTGCCAACGGCCATGTCTACGCCGGCACCAACAACGAAACTTTTCGAGATCCCAAGCACAAGGGAGATCGCGGTATTGTTTATTGTCTGGATGAACAAACAGGCGCATTCAAATGGCAGCTGGTCGTCCCAAAACTGGGTGCCGGTAAGGTCAGTGATTGGGAGTTTCTAGGTATTTGTTCTTCTCCGGCAGTGGATGGAGAGAAGCTGTATGTGGTATCGAACCGCTGTGAGATTTTGTGTCTGGACGCCAAAGGTTTGGCTGATGGTAACGATGGTTTCAAAGATGAAGCGTCCTACATGGCCGGTCCCGGCAAGCCCCCCCATTACTCCCGGTGTAACCGATGCAGATATTCTGTGGGTCTTTGACATGCGAGAGGAGCTTGGCGTTTTCCCTCACAATATTGCCAGTAGTTCTGTCGTCGTTGCTGGTGACTATGTCTATGCCACCACATCCAATGGACAGGATTGGTCTCATCTCAATATTCCTTCTCCCATGGCTCCTTGTCTGGTCGTACTGGACAAGAACACAGGTGAATATGTAGGTGAAGAGTCATCCGGAATCAGTCGGAACTTGATGCACTGTAACTGGTCTTCACCCGGCTATGGTGAAATAAACGGAAATGGTATGGTTTTCTTTGGAGCAGGAGATGGTGTCTGTTACGCATTCAATCCAAAGCCCGTACCCGATGGTGACCTAGCCATACTGGAAGAGGTTTGGAAATTCGATTGTGTGCCCGACAAATACAAAATGGAGAATGGTGAACCCATCAAGTATCCGGCAGCAGAAGGTCCCAGCGAATTGATTTCGACACCCGTTTTCTACAAAAACAGGGTCTACATCGCGATTGGTCAAGACCCTGAGCATGGTGAAGGTGTTGGTAATCTCATCTGTATTGATGCGTCCAAGAAAGGTGATATTACCAAAGATGGGGCGATTTGGAGTTACGACAAAATCAACCGCACTATTTCAACCTGTTCGATAGACCCTGAAACAGGCCTGTTGTTCATGTCCGATTACTCAGGGTTTGTATACTGCCTTGATGCTGAAACTGGTCAGGAATACTGGGTTCATGACATGAAAGCACATATGTGGGGCTCGACCCTGGTTGCCGACGGGAAGGTATTTCTCGGAGACGAGGACGGTGATCTGGTTGTCCTTGCTGCTACCAAGGAAAAGAAAGTTCTTAACGAAGTCTATTTTGGTGCCCCCATTTACTCAACTCCGGTAGTTGCTAATGGTACGTTGTACGTTGGAACGCAGACTCATCTCTACGCCATTGGTAAATAATCATGTTTAGTCATCAGGAGAGTGGCCTGCGCCTCTCCTGATTTCTCGAAAAAGCCATCTTCGGAAATTTGTAAATAAGAAACTCCTCTGTTCACACCCTTATCCCGATAAAATGAAAAATAACGGTTGGATTGTCTGGCTTGGAACCCTCGCCCTTTTACTCCTGCACCAGGACTTTTGGTTTTGGGATAACTACGAAACGGAGGTCTTTGGCTTCATGCCCATTGGGTTGGCCTACCATGCAGGCTTTTCCATTGTCGCTGCTCTATGGTGGGGAGCTGTCATGAGCTTTGCGTGGCCTCATCATCTGGAAGCTTTGGCTGAAGAACAGGAAGAATCAATCTCAACACAACGACCATGACACCTCTGATTATCATTGTTTGTTACTTGGGGCTTTTGCTGGCTCTGGGAATCATCAGTAGCAGATCCTTCCGCGGTACGAGCAAGGACTACTTTGTGGCCAGCCATTCGATAGGTCCATTCCTCCTATTGATGAGTGTTTTCGGGACGACCATGACCGCTTTTGCCTTGGTGGGTTCCACTGGGAAGGCTTTCGAAAGAGGAATCGGTGTCTATGGGCTGATGGCTTCTATCAGTGGTCTGGTCCATGCAGCCGTTTTCTTCCTGATAGGCATTCGTCTCTGGGTTTACGGGAAAAAGTACGGATTCGTTACGCAAATTCAATTTTTCCGAGCTAGGTTTGATTCTCAACGTATTGGATACGTCCTGTTTCCAATACTCGCCATGCTGGTCGTTCCCTACCTCTTGATTGGGATTATTGGTGCTGGCAAAACCGTGTTGCCGGTTACTGCTGGTGCATTTCCCGATCTATTCCCCAATGCGGCCACCCCTCAGTTTGCCGGTGGCATTCCGGTCTGGCTTACGGGTTTAGTCATTTGCGGAGTCGTGATGACCTACGTGTTTCTTGGTGGTTCGCGTGGAGCGGCATGGGCGAATACATTTCAAACGATAGTTTTCATGGCCATGGGGCTGGTTGCTTTCGTTTTCATTGCAAACAGCCTGGGCGGATTGACCAATGCTTCCAAAGTCGCCATTCAAATAAACGATCAAGGTGAAGTAGTTCAACCCTACAGGTGGGATGCTGCAAACAATCAACTGGTAGCCAATGATCCGCCCAAGGTTGTGGGACGGATCATCGAGGGGGAAAGCGACACAGCGGGATCTTATTCACCGCGCCCGTTGTTGAGTCGTCAAGTGACCACGGTTGAACTGGAGAATGTAAATAAGAAAACAGGTGAGGTTAGAACATTCACACGTGAGTATGGTATGTCCACATGGATGTTCATGACATATCTATTCATCCCCCTCAGTGTGGGGATGTTTCCTCATTTGTTTCAGCATTGGTTAACCGCCAAAAGTGCGCGTGCATTCAAACTGACGGTTCTTGCGCATCCATTGTGTATCCTGATTGTTTGGGTGCCCTGCGTATTGATCGGTATTTGGGCGACGGGTATTTTGCCCCCGCTGGATCCCACCAAAGTAAGTGGAGTATTGGGGCAGATGGTCGCGCGACTGGTTTCAAGCCCAATACTCAGTGGGTTTCTCATAGCAGGTATTCTGGCGGCCATCATGTCTTCACTGGATTCTCAGTTTTTGTGCCTGGGAACGATGTTTACCAATGATATCGTCATTCATAAATTGGGTAGTGGTAAACTCAGCGATCGTCAGGTGATTTTGATCGCCCGTGGATTTGTTGTTGGCATCGTCACACTCACCTACCTTTTGTCGCTGGTCGCTCCACAAAACGTATTTGACCTGGCTGTATGGTGTTTCAGCGGTTTTGGTGCTTTGTTCCCCCTCGTGTTCGCTGCGGTTTTTTGGAAGCGTGTCACCAAAGCAGGTGCCTATGCCTGTATCTTGGCAGCCACGCTCAGTTGGTTTTACTTTTTTGCCAAAAGCGGTTTCGGCTCCGAGCTGGTACTCGGGCCTGGAATCATGCCGGTAGCAGTATGCTTTCTCATTTCCACCGCAGCATTGATCATTGTTTCCTTGATGACGCGCCCTCCAAGCGAGGAAACCATCAAGAAATTCTTTCCCGATAAAGCTTCTTGAGCATTTTTACTTTCGTTTTTCAATTATTGAGTCAACTTGACCGTATGCACTATGATGAGTACTGAAACTGTTTCAAACGAAGCAATCCAACAGGCCAAAGAGCAACTCGATGCTCACGTCCGTGAGATTGTTCAATGGCACTTTTCCCCCGAAACCGGTAGTCCCTTTTGGTTGGATTGGGCGGAAAAAGCAGGGTGGAATCCAGCTCAGGAGATCGAATCTTTTGATGACATCATTGCCCGGTTTCCACACTTCCAAGACGAGTGGCTTCGTGATCTCCAGCCCGATGTGTGGGTTCCGCAAGCATTCAAGGGCCAACCTTTCAATGTATTCGAAACTGGAGGCACCACAGGCATGCCCAAGCAGCGCATTGGGTGGACCGACTATAAAGTCGATTACAGCGAGTTTTCCGAAAAGATTTCTGACGACCATTTTCCCCGAAACCACTATTGGCTGATGATGGGGCCGACCGGTCCTCGTCGATTGCGACTTGCCATCGAACATCTGGCCAATGTGCGCGGCTGCTCATGCTACTTCATTGACCTGGATCCTCGCTTCGTCAAGAAGTTGATTGCGGACAAGAAATTTGATGTCGCGCGAAGTTACATGGATCATGTCATCGATCAGGCTGTGACGATTCTCAAGCATCGTAAGGTCAGCGGTGTCTTTACCACCCCCAAATTATTGGAAGCGTTATCTGAAAAGATCGATCTATGGGAAGCTGGCATTCGCGGGGTGTTCTGTGGTGGAACCACCATGGATCCTCAGTACACGCGCTTTCTACTGGAGGAAGTTCTCGAGAACCGCATCGGATTCTACCCAACCTACGGTAACACGTTGATGGGGTTAGCGGCCAGCGTGCCTGTCACAAGAGAAGACAATTTCTCAATCACCTACTACGCACCTCAACCACGGGCAGTCCTGCGCGTTGTGGATGCTGAAAAGACAGATGAGGTGAAGGAGTATGATGAATGGGGACGAGTGGAATTGACCACCTTGACCAAGGAGTTTTTCATGCCCCGTTTTCTGGAGCGTGACGAAGCATTGCGGCGGGAGCCTCGCGCGCCATACGCATGGGATGGCGTTGCTCAGGTTCGTCCGTTCGGGGCCATGGAGAAAAAAATTGTTGAAGGTGTTTATTAGTCAAGCAGGGTTAATATTATGAGTTCCATACCACATATCCCGTGCCTGAGAAAAGGTGCGCCTTACGAAAGCCTCGATCAGATAGAGATCAAGGGTTACAGCGACGGCCAAACCCTTGCAAGTGTGAGCACCGTTAATGGGGGAATCATCCGCCGAGATTTGCGTCGAATTGACCAAGGGAAGGCGGCCCTGAGAAAATTCACCGTTGACCAGTTGATCGATATCTCGGCAAAGGCTGGAGAAGTATTTTTAAACGGTTCATTGCCTCTTGGTGACAAAGGGCATACTCAGTCTCCCGAAGATTACATAAGCACACTGTCCGCAACTTCCGGATTACCGCATGTGATGGTCAAACGCAACATGGATAAAATCCATCATGCGTTGACCCACATGAGGACGGTGTTGACAGGGCTCACACGCGGACTTGATTTTTCCATCCTGGATAAAGGTTACGGGGCGCAGTTTGGCACGCGTATTAGCTACTACTCAACCGCCAAAGCCCTAGGCTTGGTCATGCCCAGCAACTCTCCCGCTGTGAATTCCCTCTGGTTGCCTGCCATTCCACTCAAGACACCTGTCATCATCAAACCCGGGCGCGAGGAACCATGGACGCCTTATCGGTTGATACAGTCCTTTATTGCAGCTGGGTGCCCTGCGGAGGCTTTCGGGTTTTATCCAACCGATCACGAAGGCGCGGGTGTGATTCTTGAGAGTTGTGGGCGTGCCTTGATTTTTGGGGATCAAAACACCACGGCTCAGTATGCCAACAACCCGGGCATTCAAATTCATGGGCCTGGATTCAGTAAGATTCTGGTGGGTGATGATCAAATCGAACATTGGCCGGACTTCATCGACCTCATGGCCGCTTCCATTTCGGAGAATGGCGGGCGTAGTTGTATCAATGCCTCCGCGGTAGTGGTTCCAAAGTATGGGAAGGAAATTGCAGATGCACTCGCGAAAAAACTGGGCCCCTACAAACCAACCCGCCCAGATGACCAAGGCGCGCGTCTTTCCGGGTTTGCCAACCCGAAAATGGCAGAATACATCGATGGGGCCATCGCACAGGATCTCAAAGAACCCGGCGCTGAGGATGTGACTGCGCACTATCGGGAAGGTAGTCGCAAGTTGGAATTCGAAGGGGGGACTTACTTGTGTCCAACGATTGTTCATTGCGATTCAATTGCCCACCCTCTTGCCAACCGGGAGTTTCTATGCCCTTACGCAAGTGTGGTCGAGGTTCCTCAAGCTGAGATGCTGGAAAAAATAGGTCCTTCACTAGTCGTTTCAGCGATTACCAAAGATCCTGAATTTACCGAAATGTTACTTGATTCGGATTTGATTGAACGTCTCAACCTGGGGGCAATTCCAACCATGAAAATATCATGGGATCAACCGCATGAAGGCAACATGTTTGAATTTCTCTACAAGCGCCGGTCCATCGAAAGAGAGGAGTAACCTTTGATCGCTATTACCTGTCACAGGGTGTAACGGTAATTGGAATTTCCTCCTGATGAACAGGGGGTATGTCGTTGCATCTATAAAGTGTTACACCATGGATCTTGAGTCGTCATTGAAACAAGCGGGAACAACCCGGTCCTCCTCATTGGACTGGCATCTGAACGCTTTTGATATTCAACCAAGAACCCGTTTGGTTTTTGGCGAAGGTAAGATTTATGAATTGGGCAATATCGTCCGAGACCTGGGCGGTGCGCGTGTGCTGATTGTCACGGATCCCGGAATTGTTGCTGCTGGACATTCCGACCTTGCGCTCAAGATCCTTGAGGAAGCTGGATTAAAGGTATTTGTTTTTGATCAAGTGCACGAAAACCCGACTACTGCCGATGTGGCAGCTTGTGTTGAGGTTGCCTCATCCAAGCAAATTGATATATTTGTTGGTTTAGGTGGCGGTAGCAGCATGGATACCGCCAAAGGATGTAATTTTATTCTGACCAACGGCGGTCGTATGCAGGATTACTGGGGCATCGGAAAGGCTTCCCATCCCATGCTGCCCATGGTGGCGGTTCCCACCACCTCCGGCACAGGGAGTGAATGCCAGTCATTCGCCTTGATTGCCGATGAGGTTTCTCACCAGAAAATGGCCTGTGGCGACTCGAAAGCTGCCGCCAAAGTTGCCATCCTTGACCCGGCTCTCACGGTATCCCAACCACGTCGTGTGACCGCGTGCACCGGTATGGATGCCTTAACCCATGCGCTTGAAACAGCCGTCACACGCAAGCGCACGCTTTACAGCTCCATGCACGCTCTCGAGGCTTTCAAACTATTGCTTCCGAATCTTCCGATCGTCCTGGATAAACCCCAAGACCTTGAGGCTCGAGGTAAAATGCAGCTAGGGGCTGCCCTGGCCGGCATTGCCATTGAGAACAGCATGCTGGGCGCAGCGCACGCCACAGCTAACCCCTTGACGGCTGGTTTCGATGTGATTCACGGCATGGCGGTGGGGGTGATGATGCCACATGTGATTCGGTGGAACGCAAGCTGCAAAGCCACCGCAAACTCCTATGCTCAAATCGCTTGCGAAACGCGTGTGGCGTCTTCTCATGATTCGGTCCCTCATTCGGTGAACAAACTCGTCACGGCCATCGAGCATATCCTTGAAGTCACAGAAATTCCATCGACCCTCAATTCTCATGGAGTTGGTCAGAAGGATCTTGATAAACTGGCTGAAGGTGCCTCCCAGCAATGGACGGGTAACTTTAACCCCGTTGATATTACTCAGGCCGATTACCGTTCTCTCTACTCACTGGCCTTGGATTAGGGGTTTTGACCCGAGTCCGTCCCACTTCGCGGCTTTCTGCGCGTTCGGATCGTGACTCCCTAAAGACTGTTGGCCAGGCTTAAGTCTGGCCAACAGTCTTTTCATGTATTGTTGGATGTTTGAAGTGTTGAGGGTGATTCTGAATTGCCCCAATTACAAACTCCATCCCTTGCGGTATTCACGCCGAATGTATTGATTTGCCTCGGGGGCGTTGGTGACTCGCAGGTTTTTGCTGTCCCATTCAATTTTCTTGCCGGAACGGATGGCTACATTGCCCAGCAGTACGACTTCGCTGAATGGACCAGATCGCTTGAAGTTGGATAAGGGTTGATCCGGATTGCCATTGCGAATGCCATCGAGCCATTCCTGATCTTCGTTTTTGACGCGCGGAATTGTCTTGGGTATCTCCGTGGTGTTGGCCATCACACCGTTGGCCTTGATCAGCCAATTGGTTCTCGAGCGGTTGAAGAACATGGTGCCTTTTTTCCCTACCAACACGGTGCCATATTTTGAAATATCCTCACCATCGACCACTTCGGCTGGCGGGTAGTTTTGCTTGCCATTATTCTTTCCGTCATACCACACGAATTTAACCGGCGGTTTTTTTCCACGTTTGGGGAACTGATAAGTCACGATGGACGATGTGGGGGCTGATTCCTGAGTCATGCCCTGCTGCTCAGCCTGAACCCAATCGGGTGCACCGAGTTCGAGCGACCAATAGGCCATGTCCATGATGTGACAGGCCATGTCGCCCAAGGCTCCCGTTCCAAAGTCCCAATAACCACGCCATTTGAAGGGTGCGTAATCGGGGTGGTAAGGTCGCCATGGAGCAGGCCCGAGAAAGAGATCCCAATCCAATGTGTCCGGCACTTTATGGTCGCCAGCAGGTCGGTTGACGCCTTGTGGCCAGACCGGCCGATTGGTCCACATATGTGCTTCGGTGACATCGCCAATGATACCAGCCTGAATCAATTCCACAGCTCTGCGGATGGGTTCGCCTGAGTGAGCCTGGTTCCCCATTTGAGTGACCACACCTTTTTCACGTGCAACTTCGGTCATGACACGCGCCTCATAGACGGAATGCGTCAATGGTTTTTGACAGTAGCAATGTTTCCCCATTTTCATGGCCATGACCGCAGCGACTGCATGTGTGTGGTCAGGTGTGCTGACGGTGACTGCATCAATGTCCTTCTGCTTTTCCAGCATCACACGAAAATCCTTGTAACGCTTCGCCTTTGGGAACTTTTTGAAGGTTTCAGCTGCTCGATTGTCATCGACGTCGCACAAAGCCACGATTTCAGCGCCGGCTTTGGAGTTGTCATTGATCTCTCCGCGCCCTTTTCCTCCAACGCCGATGCCGCCCAGGAGGATGCGGTCGTTAGCGCCGAAAACACGGCTGGGGAAAAAGTTGAATGCAAATGCCGTGGCAGCTGTTGTGCCGACAAATTTTCTGCGTGTAATTGGTTTTTTTCATAAAACGCCTTCTCGTGATATATATTGTCATGCGGTGAACTGATGTCATCATCCTCATCTTGAGCTCCAGAAGCGCAAGCAAGATTGAAACATTCGATGGTTTTCCAAAAAGACTTCTCGTTGCAAACCCTGATCATAGTCGCTAAGTTCCCAATCTAAATTATGGAAAAAGTAGTTATTATTGGAACAGGCTGTGCAGGTTTGACAGCTGCTATTTACAGCGCGCGTGCGAATTTGAATCCCTTGGTTCTTACCGGAACCATGCCTGGTGGTTTATTGACAACCACAAGCACTGTGGAGAATTTTCCCGGATTTCCCGAGGGGGTAGATGGGTTTCAATTAATGCAGCACATGCAGAAACAGGCCGAACGATTTGGCGCACGCGTTCAGTTCGGGACCGTAGAATCGGCCGATCTCTCCGGAGATCATCCCAAACTAGTCGTCGACGGCAAGGAAATCGAAACCCAGACCCTGATTATTGCCACTGGTGCAGGGCACCGTCACCTCGGGCTCGAGAATGAAAAAAAACTCGAAAACAAAGGAGTGACCTACTGCGCGACCTGTGATGGGGCATTACCTATGTTCAGGGATAAGCCACTGGTTGTCGTTGGTGGCGGTGATTCTGCCTGCGAAGAAGCCACTTACCTGACTCGATTCGGATCGAAGGTATACCTCATCCACCGACGTGATGAATTGAGAGCAAGCAAAATCATGGCCGAGCGTGCTGTCAACCATGATAAGATAGAAATGGTATGGGATACCTGTAGTGACAGAAATACATGGTGTGGAAGAGGATGAGGTTACAGGTGTTCAGCTGAAAAATACCAAGACGGGTGAGGAAAGCAGGCTTGATTGCGCGGGTGTTTTTGTTGCCATCGGTCATGTGCCCAATACTCAAATCTTCACCGGTCACATCGATATGGACGAAGCGGGCTACGTGCTGCCACGGGGCGGTAGTAAGACATCTTCCAAGGGAGTTTTTGTAGCAGGAGACTGCGCTGACCAAGTATATCGCCAAGCCATCACTGCAGCGGGCATGGGCTGCATGGCAGCGATCGATGCCGAGCGTTATCTGGGTGAACAGGATCAGTAAAAGGTGCTCTTGACTCCTTTCTTTCTCAACTGAGATGAGGAAGGAATTATGATTGTTTTTGTGTGATATGGCCTGTAATCTGCTCCCTTTGAATCAGTGTGCAAGGCTTGAATTCAAAGATCATCAGATAGAGGCAAGCGCCTCTTGTTTTGCTCTTGTTATTCATGGCCTTCGACTTAAGTTGTCTGATACTCAGATTCGACCCGTCCAAAGGAGTTGACTTCCTTTCGCGGGTTGACAATCAAAATTACAAATTATGATCTGGTTAGTTGCAATTCTACTCTTGGCGGTTTTTGCTGGCGTTGGTTATCTCAAAGGTGCCATTCGCATGTCGGTTTCATTGGCGGGCCTGTTTGTCGGTCTTATGTTGGCCAAACCCATGGCTCCCATGATGACTCCCATCTACACAGCCTCTGGAATGACCAACCTTTTGTGGTTGTCTTTGCTACCTCCCATCACCGCATTCTTTGTTGTGGGATTGGTATTTGTAGTGATCGGATTCATAGTTCATTACAAAATAGGACAATACTACAAATTCAGCGCTGATGAAGTCACTCGTCTGACTTGGGAACGGATGAACAAGCGTTCTGGTGCAGCCCTTGGATTGTTGGTGGGTGGTATTTACACCGTTCTGGTCGGCATGTTGATTTACGTGGGAGGTTACTTGACGACTCAGGTTGCCACTGAAAACGATCAAGGTCCTGTCGGATACCTCAATTCCCTTGCCGCCGGATTGGAGAGCTCTGGATTAGGCAAGATTGCGCGCAGCATAAGCCCCGTGCCTGAAAAATATTTCAAGGTAGCCGACATCCTCGGTATGTCTCACAAAACGCCCCTGCTGGAAGTGCGTTATCGCAACTATCCACCTTTCCTGAATCTGGGAGAGGAGTCCACTATCGAGGAAATGGGGAGTAACGATGAATACCACAACTTATTGATTCAACAGGCCAGTCTGGATGAAATCATCAAACACCCAATCTCCGTGAAGTTGATGAGCGATCAGGCACTTACGGATCGTTTGCTGGCCACCGATCTGGATGATTTACGGGCTTATCTGGAAACCGGGGAATCCCCGCGATACGCCGACGAGTTGTTCCTTGGCCGCTGGGAATTGGATGGCAATGCGACGATCAATTACTTCAAGAAAAACACCATCGGGGTCAAAGCCCGGCAAATCAGAGAAATGAAGGAGGTTGTCACCAACTGGCTGCTGGGTATGTCGATGGTGGTTTACCCTGACCAGACCTATACGGTATCCAATGGTAAAGAAGAGGAAGATGAAAAACCCGAGGAGAAGGAACCTGACGCTTACGAGGACCCTTATGCGGGTTTTGCTCCTCAACAGGGAATGGACGCTGAGATGGCTGCACGCTACGGGTTACCTCCTGGTCAAGGCGCGCAGGGCCAGAGGCGCCCTCAAGCGCAGGCTCCTAAACCGCGTCGTCCTCAACTCAAGTTTTCTGGTCAACAAGGTCGTTGGGATCGAAAGACCCGCGGACGTTACCAGACCCAGAGCAGTTCTGGTGGTGGTTCTGTCGTGGTCCGTAAAAACCACCGTGCCTACATTGATACTGGAGGGATGACCCTCGTCTTCAAGCGTGTGTGGTAAGTTCGCGTTGAATTTGATTCGATACCTTTTGCCGTTTTCCCAGTTGATGGGGAAACGGCTTTTTTGTGGTATTCTATCTCATTTTTTTAAATAAGTGGCTTTGATTGACGAATCGGCCTGTTTTTATCAAAATAAAAAGATGAACCTCAGGCTTGGCATCACTGCATCCATGCGATCAAGGCATCATGCTTCAATCGTCTTGCTTACGATCTTGTTTCATGGATCACTCAAAATATGTGCCGATCCCCTGGTAGATTATGAGCAGGATATTCAACCGGTGTTTGATCGCGTTTGTTTGGAGTGCCATGGACCTGAATCTCAAAAAGGAGGTTTGCGACTCGACGGTTTGGATCAGTTGGCGTTGGGTGGTTCCTCCGGGGTTGCCGTCGTTCCTGGGCATTCCGATAAAGGGCTTTTGCTTCAAAAAATCCTTCACCGTGACCCTGAAGAACGGATGCCTCCAGAGAAGCGATCCCCATTGACACCCGAAGAGGTTCAAAAGATCAAATCCTGGGTGAACTCGGGGGCTGTCGAACTGGTTCAGCAGGCCAAAGCTCCCTATCCAAAAGAAGCCTATGAGCACTGGTCATTAAAACCTCTTGAGCAACCTGGGTTGCCAGAATTGAATGATGGTGGAGCAAGATGGGTGCGTCATCCGCTGGATGCTTTCGTTTATCAAAAAATGTTCGATCATGGACTGAGTCCTTCACCCGAGGCTGATCGCGTGACATTGATAAGGCGTATTTATTTCGACCTTATCGGCCTGCCTCCATCGGCAAAAGCAATTCAGTCATTCGTTCGCTCGAAAAACCCTCATGCCTATGAATTGCTGGTCGATCGGTTGCTGGCGTCTGAGGCATATGGTGAGCGCTGGGCGCGGCACTGGCTGGATGTTGTGCATTACGCCGATACCCATGGCTATGATAAAGATAAGCCCCGCCCGAATGCCTGGCCCTATCGAGATTACGTGATTCGTTCTTTCAATGCGGATAAGCCATATTCCAGATTCGTCGAAGAGCAACTCGCCGGAGATGTCTTATATCCTGACAGCATGGATGGCATAACGGCCACCGGCTTCATTGCTGCCGGGCCTTGGGATTTCATCGGGCATGCCGAAGTTTCGGAAGACAAACTGGATGGCAAAGTCGCTCGTCATCTCGACCGTGACGACATGGTCGCAGTCACCATGAATACCTTCGCGAGCACCACGGTTCAATGTGCGAGGTGTCACCACCATAAATTCGATCCAGTTCGCATGGAGGATTATTACAGTTTGCAGTCGGTTTTCTCTGCTTTGGATCGTGCAGATCGAACCTTTGATGCCGATGCGAGTGTCAGCAGGAAGCGTCGACAATGGATGTCCTCCATGGATAAAATTCAGGAAGAACTGGATGAGCTCACCGCACGTGTCCGAGAAGCGGCGGGTTCCTCATTACCTGAATTGGAGTCATCCATCAAAGAACTTGAGGGATCAAAAAAGAGCAAACCGGATGCCTACGGTTATCACAGTGCGATTGCTCAATCACAAGATGAGACCAAATGGGTTCAAGTTGACCTGGGGGCTCCAACAGACATACGGGAGCTGGTTCTGAGAGCGAGTGACGATGATTTCAATGGTATTGGTGCGGGCTTTGGATTCCCTTTGCGTTTCAAAATCGAAGCCTCAAGTGATCCTGCGTTTATCAATGCTCCCACGTTGCTAGTGGATATAACTCCAGAGGATGTTCCGAATCCAAAGCGGGTTCCGCTTTCGTTTGAAATCAATCCTCCTGTCATGTCTCGATTTGTCCGTGTGAGTGCCACGCGCCTGGCGATCAGATCCAAGGACTATATCTTTTCACTGGCAGAATTGGAGATCAAGAACTCGGGAGGTAACAATGTCGCATTGGGTAAGGCTGTTTCCTCAAAAGACAGCATTGAGGCTTCACCTCGATGGGCAAAGGCGAATTTGGTGGATGGTAAATTCGTGAGTGATGAAAAGGTGACGGCGGGTGCTAAGACCCTCGCTCAGTTAGTGGCTGAAAAGAATGCATTGCTCAAGAAAGCGACCCAACCTGAATGGGCGCAGCGCAAACAGATCCTTCTGGAAGAAAAGGAGATGTTGCAATCCAGCTTAGATCAATTGCCTCCACCGTCCAAAGTGTATGCAGGTACGGTCCATCAAGGCAGTGGTGCCTTTCGTGGGACTGGGCACATGGGAGGCAAGCCAAGAACGATACATGTACTCTCTCGAGGAGACGTTGATAAGCCCGGTAAAACAGTGAATCCCGGTGTTGTCCCTGTGATCTATGGGCAGGAAACTCGCTTTGAATTGCCAATGGACCATGATGAAGGGGAACGGCGTGTGGCTTTGGCTCGCTGGATTCTGCAAAAAAAGCACCCTCTGACCTGGCGCTCTATTGTGAACCGAATCTGGCAATACCATTTTGGAGCTGGTATCTGCGATAGCCCCAATGATTTCGGACTCATGGGCAGCGAGCCGACACATCCTGAATTACTGGATTGGCTCGCGGTTACTTTTCGTGATGGAGGCCAATCATTCAAGCAACTGCATCGCATGATCCTGACGAGTGCCACGTATCGTCAAACTTCCAATGCGAACCTTGAAAAAGCATCCATTGATTCGGGAAATCGCTACTTGTGGCGCATGAACCGGCGCCGGCTTGAAGCGGAAGCAGTGAGGGATTCGGTGCTCTCATTGGCCGGAGTTTTGGACAGAAAAATGGGCGGTCCTGCATTCATGGATTTTGTGATTGAAAAGCCTGAGCATTCACCCCACTACGAATATCGATTGCACGATCCAATGGACCCTGCGTCTCACCGAAGATCCATTTACCGGTTTATTGTTCGGTCTCAGCAGCAGCCATTCATGACGACACTGGATTGTGCGGATCCATCTTTGATGGTAGGAAGGCGCAATGAAACACTGACTCCTTCTCAATCTCTTGCGCTTCTGAACAACCCCTTCATGGTGGCGATGGCCAAAGAGTGGGGGAGGAAATTAGAAAAAAGCAGTTTGGATTTACCGGGTCAAATCCAAACTGCCATTGAAGCAGCGACGGGTAAAAAGCCTGATGCGGTGGAATTAAAACGATGGGTTGATTATGCCAAAACGCATGGTCTTGCGAACACATGTCGCTGGATGCTCAACATGAACGCTTTTTTGTTCGTGGATTAATTCAAGTAAACGAATTATCCACCAAAGTCGTAAACCACCACTTTGGTGACGACTTTCTTGAAGACCTCTTCCACAAATTTCACATGATCAGGATGTATTTGATACGCGTCCTGAGTCGCTTTGTCTTTGAATACGATATTGAGCGCGACTTGATAGCTTTGATCAACCACTGGTCGCTCGCTTGTGGCCATATAGCCTACGTGAAAATGGTCTGCACCCGGAATATCTTTCAGATATTTGTGGGCCCCATCCATCAGTTCCTTCGCAGCATTTGGTTGCTCTGGGTCCGTCCAAAAAATGACAACATGTGAAAACATAGTGAGATTTCATTGTTTTTAAGCAAGAAAGGCAACGAGTTTTTTTGATTTGCCGGGAAAACAAAAATTCATCACTCAGGGAGCAAGGAAGTTCTGTCATCCCTAAGCGCTGGAGAAGAGTTACAGATGCCTTATTTGGGAGGGAATGGACAGGGCGAACTTTGCTGGGCGAAGCAGCAAATGCAGTTCAGATCAGCTTCGATAATGGTGATCGTTCTCAAGACTCCTGAGTAAGTCGGTCTTTTACGCTCCAAGGAGGAACTTAAATCCGCCATTTTTGAAGAAATGGACCCGGATTTCCGACAGCATGCCAGCCATGGGAAACGGCCAAACCCAGAACGTTTTTCTGCCTGCCGAAAAGAATTAGCCTTTAAATCGTCACCGATATCTTATGTCGTTCGTTGAGAAATTTTCCTCCGCAAGGCCTATCGGTGAAACTCTTATTTAAACATTGTTCAATCAGTCACGCTGATACTTTCTTCACTGACCCTCATAAAACCCTCTACTTTATCGTTATTTTGAACAGGTGCTTCCTACCGCCTGTTGGGGTGTGAGTGAATAAGTGCACAATATATGGTGGTTTTCGGCTTTACAACTATAAGTAGAATCCACATTATTACACCCATGCATCTTAAGAACCTCACAGTACTGGGGTTCAAATCGTTTGCGGATAAGACCTCCCTGAACTTTGAACCTGGTATTACCGCTATTGTTGGGCCCAATGGTTGCGGCAAATCCAACGTAGCGGATGCGATCCGCTGGGTACTTGGTGAGCAATCGGCCAAGGCGCTGCGTGGCGGTGAGATGGCCGATGTGATTTTTAATGGCACTGACAAGCGCAAAGCTTATGGCATGGCCGAAGTCTCCTTGACTTTGTCGGATGTGGATGAGGAGCAATTAAAGGCTGCGGGTGTTGATCTTTCTTTCAGTGAAATCACGGTGACTCGCCGAGTTCTACGAGATGGTGGTAGCGAATATTATATCAACAAAACTCAGTGCCGCCTGAGAGATATTCAACAGCTTTTCATGGGTACGGGTGTGGGGCGCGCAAGCTACAGCATCATGGCTCAGGGTAATATTACGCAGTTGCTCAGCAGTAAACCTGAAGATCGCCGCATTGTTTTTGAAGAGGCTGCAGGAATCACCAAGTTTAAGGCTCAAAAGCGCGAGGCTCTCCGAAAGCTGGACCACACAGATCAGAATCTGCTGCGGGTGGCAGATTTGGTTGGCGAGGTAAAACGTCAGATTGGATCCCTGCAAAGGCAGGCAGGCAAAGCCAAGCGTTACAAGCAGGTACAAACCGAACTGCAACTTCTAGAAACTCAGTTGGCTCGTCATGAATACGATATTCTTCAAAATGAAATTCAAGATCGCCATTCTGCCTGTGAGGGACTCCAGCAGCAATATGAAGAGTCCTCTCAGTTTGTTCTGAAGAATGAGGAAGAAATCCGACAGTTGCGATCACGGCTTGCTGAACTGGATGCAGAGATCAGCGCTTCCCAGCAAAAGGGAATGGAGTTGAAGAATCAGGCAGATCGCCACGAAGGACGCATTCAATTCAATCGCGAGCGGTTGGTCGAGTTGGACCATCAAAATGAGCGAGCCCTAAGTGAAATAAGTCAATCGGAGGGTCGCAAGCTCGAGGTGGAAGCAGAGCTTGAAGCGCTGGCTCATTCTTTGGCATCTGCCGATCAAGGCCTTCAGCAAAAGCGAGATGCAGTTGAAGAGCATTTGGAGATTGTGCGTCAGGTTGAGTCTTCCATTCAATCAAGGCAGGAAGCATTTCGACAGGTTCAAACCGAATCTTTCACCGCAACTCAAGCGGTTGGCAAGGTCAGGAATGAAATCAGTGCCCTTGATTTCCAGAGTCAAAGTCATGCCAAACGACTTGATAAATTATCCTCTGAAAAAATTCAGCTTGAAGAAGAGCGCACTAGCCAGCGAGCAAAACTGGATCAATTTTCAGACACGGTTGAAGCCGACAAAAAGGCAGCGCATGATCAGCGTGAGACAGTTGAGCAACGTCAGGCTCGCTTGAAAGTCTTACAGGAAGAAATTCAAGTTGTTGCAGAGAAGCTTGATTGCGTGCTTCAGTCTCAGGCGGAGAAACGAAGTCAGCTGAGGGTCTTGAAGGATCTGGAATCCTCTCATGAGGGCTTCAGTGAAGGCGCGGTGGCTGCCATGAGGGAAACTGACACGCTGATGGGATCTCTGGCCGATCATTTGCGAGTGGAGTCGAAATTCGTACCAGCCATTGAATCGGTTCTGGGAGATTTCCTGCAGGTCGTTTTAACCGAATCACCAGAGGCAGCTCGAGAGATTCTTGGGTTGTTGCGCGACAAGAAAGCAGGCAGTGCGAGCGTGGCATCGGTGAGTATGATGCAGAAAGTCTCTGAATGTTCCTTTAGCCACAGCCCCACAACGCATGACCCTGCATACAGTCCACACGGGCTGGCAGCATTGACCGTGGTCGAGTGTGACCCAATCGTTCAGCCCCTGCTCGATTGTCTTTTAGGCTCAGTTTACATTGTTGATGATCTTGAGTCGGCAGCATCTTTTTGGCGAGAGTCCGGGCGGTGTGTCAGTTTTGTGACAAGTCAGGGGGAGACCCTGAGCCCTTGTGGTGTATTCACAGGCGGTGGGGCGCTATCAGATGGCAAGAACCTGACCACTTCCATCTTGGCGCGGAAAAATAAAATTGTTGAGCTGGAAGAGCAGGTAGCTCTCGTTCAGGTCGAAGTGTCTGAAGCCAGCCGGAAGAAAGGCCAGATCGCATCAGAAATTTCCTCCATACAAGCCGGCCTCCAGGAAGCTCAATCCGAGTTGAAAGCCCGCGAGGTTGCCATTGCCACCAGTGAAGGTGAGTATCGCGCTTTGAAGACCTCCAGTCAGGTGCTTGAGCAGAAGATCGATACTGTTGTTTATGAAATTCAAAGTCTCTCTGATCAGGATAAGGAATTAACTGAAAAACGAGAGCATCTTAAAGTTCAATTAAATCAGATTGTTGAACAAGAGAAAACGGCTCAGGAAAAGCTCAATGAACTCAATCAGGAGCTGGATCATTTTCGTCAAGAACGCGACCGGGCACAAGCGGCATCAACAGAATCCAAAGTCATGTTGGCCTCGGAAGAACAATCCGTGGCGGCTCAGAAAAGGCAAAAAAGCCCATTGGAGCAGCGTAATCGTGAATTGTCTCAAGCCCTCGAACAACGGCGGGCTGAAATTGCTTCGGTGCTTCAAAAACGGGAACAGTGTGAATCTGAAATTGCCGAGTCCGAATCCTCTGTAGAACGCTTCAGCCACGAACGCAATATCGTCAGTGAACAAACTGCTGGTTTGGTTGCGCAAAAGCGTGAACAGGATGGAGCCATTCAGCAGCGCGATGGGATTTTGACCGAACATCGTCAGCGACTGAATGAAGTCCAGAATCGTAAGGGTGTGCTCGAGGTTGAGCTGGCCAAGAAACTTTCCAAACTGGAGAATTTATGCAATCGCATTGAGGAGCGTTATCAGATTGCTCTCGATCAGGTTGAAACAGAAAATGTCCCATTGGATTCACTTCCGGAAGGAGGGGCGTCCACTGAGGCCGAGCCTCGACCTGACGTTGAAATTTTTGATGTGGATACCGATTGGGACGCAGTGAGCGAGCGGGTCCAGGCTCTTCAGAAGAAAATGGATAGTATGGGACCAGTGAATCTGGTTGCTATCGAGGAATATGAAGAGACCGAGGAGCGTTACCAATTCTTGACTCAGCAGTATGATGATTTGGTCAAAGCAAAGGATGAACTGATGACGGTGATTAATCGCATTAACACCCAAACTCGAGAGATGTTCATTCAGACTTTCAATCAGATTCGTGAAAATTTTCAATCGATGTTTACAGAAATATTCGATGGAGGTATGGCTGATTTGAAACTGCACGATGACGAAGATGTCTTGGAGAGTGGTATCGATATCGTTGCGCGTCCTCCCGGAAAAAAGCTGCAAAGTATTTCCTTGCTCTCCGGTGGTGAACAGACCATGACCGCGGTGTCTTTGTTGTTCGCTATTTATCAGGTACGTCCAAGTCCCTTTTGCGTATTGGACGAACTCGATGCACCACTCGATGAATCCAACATCAATCGATTCATCATGATCCTTGAGCGATTCCTTGATCATTCACAATTTATCATTATCACGCACAACAAGAGGACTATTTCCATAGCCGACATCCTTTATGGAGTCACCATGCAGGAGCGCGGCGTAAGTCGAATCGTGAGCGTAAAATTTAACAGGGAAGAAAATAAAATGGCAGGACCGGAAAGTTCCGGGCGCCTGGCGAATTCAAAAGCAACCCTGCAGTCCTCCCGAGTGAGTGATGATGGCCTTGATTTAGAGGCCGATCGGTCTGCAAAAGCGATTCTCAAAGAATAAGCTAGGACCAGTCTTTTTTGGGGGGAAGGTAGTTTATGGAGCCTTCCAAAATTTTGTGCCCTTTTGAGTTGAAAGCACTAAATGTTGTGGTATCGTTTTTAACTGTATCCAACAGCTAGTGTTCAAGAGCTCGGAGAGGGAAATTTGAGTCGTATTTTGTAAGCGCAGTAGGGCTGCGTAATGTCGTTCCAAAAAATCCCAACGGTATCCATTTAGGATATCCTATATGTCCTTAATGAGTAAAACACTTTTAACATATCTCAGAGTAGAAAGAGCAAGCAATGATCAACGCCCAGGATGAAACATTAAACCAACCAGACACCGCCAGCTCGAGCGACAGAATGCGAGCCACTAAGGCTCCCAAAACCAAGCGTTCCAGCAAAAAGAAAAACGCCCTGAAAGTGAAACGAATTTTCAGTTCCTCTCAGGAGAGCCCATATGATCAAGTAGAGTGGGACAAGCGAGTTGCAGAGATCACAGATGGGAAAGGCAAAGTGATCTTTCGGCAGGAAGATGTGGAAGTGCCCAAGACATGGTCCATGCTGGCAACCAATGTGGTTGTTTCCAAATATTTTTACGGTGAACAAGATACAGACGAACGCGAATACTCTGTCCGACAGTTGATTCATCGTGTTTGTCGCACAATTGCCGACTGGGGGACCAAAGATGGTTATTTCAACAAAACAGACGGCGAAATTTTTTACAATGAACTCTCATGGCTTTGCTTGAATCAATATGGTGCTTTCAACTCTCCCGTATGGTTCAATGTCGGGCTTTACCACGAATATGGAGTTGGTCGTGATTCTGCGAAGGGAAACTGGTATTTCGATCCTTCCACGCAGCACAGTGAACGAGCACCTACTCAGTATGAATATCCGCAATGCAGTGCCTGCTTTATTCAGTCGGTTGATGATAACATGGAAGACATCATGCGGTTGGCTTACAGCGAAGCGATGTTGTTTAAATATGGTTCAGGCACGGGATCAGATCTTTCTCCAATTCGTTCCAGTAGGGAGAAACTGAGTGGTGGTGGACGTCCAAGCGGGCCAATGTCTTTCCTCAAAGTGTATGATCAAGTTGCCAACGTTGTGAAGTCTGGAGGTAAGACTCGACGCGCAGCCAAGATGAATACTTTGAAAGATTGGCATGGCGATATTGAAGATTTCATTGAAGCCAAGCAGCTTGAGGAGAAAAAAGCATGGGCTCTGATTGAGCAGGGTTATGATGGCTCTTACAACGGGGATGCGTATGGCAGCGTCATGTATCAAAATGAAAACTTGTCTGTCCGTGTCAGTGACGAATTTCTGGATGCTGCCTTGAATGACAAGGAATGGTGGACCCGATCCGTAACTACCGGTAAACCGCTTGAAAAGAAAAGTGCTAATCATCTGCTGAATCGCATTGCTGAAGGAACGCACATTTGTGGTGATCCCGGTTTGCAATATGATGGAGCCATTCAAAACTGGCATACATGTAAGGGTAGCGAGCCGATTCATTCAACCAACCCTTGCTCTGAGTATGTTTTTCTCAACAACACTGCGTGCAATCTTGCTTCATTGAACCTCATGAAGTTCAAGCGCGAAGATGGGCGCTTTGACGTGGACCGCTTCAAGGCTGCCGTGCGTTTATTTATTACCGCTCAAGAAATTGTGGTGGACAACTCCTCATACCCAACTCCAGATATTGCGGAAAACTCACATATTTTCCGCACTTTGGGGCTTGGTTATGCAAACTTGGGATCACTGATCATGAGCTACGGATTATCTTATGACTCGGATGCTGGAAGATCACTGGCTGGGGCCATCACTTCGATCATGACGGGGCATGCCTATGAACAATCGGCTGAGATATCACGCATTATGGGCCCTTTCCCCGGCTATAAAGACGCCCGTTGTGCTGGCTTGAGCAAGCCCTTGAAAAAAGATAATGTCGAGTCGATGCTCGAAGTGATTCGCCTCCACAAAAAGGAAGCAGAAACTATTCAGCCCAGTCAGGAATTTGATTATCTGAAACAGGAAGCTCGTCATTGTTGGGAACATGCTGAACGACATGGCGTGGAACATGGTTACCGTAACGCGCAGGTCACAGTTTTGGCTCCAACGGGAACGATTGCTTTCCTGATGGACTGTGACACCACTGGTATTGAGCCTGACATCGCGCTTGTGAAATACAAACTGCTTGCCGGTGGCGGTATGCTCAAAATTGTCAATCGAACGGTGCCGCAAGCATTGAAGCGACTTAATTACACCCAGAAGGAAATAGATCGCATCATCAGTCATATTGAAAAACATGACACTATCGAGAATGTGACGGAAAACGGGAAAGTCATTGAAAGCGGGCTTCACCCAGAGCATTTGAGTGTTTTTGATTGCGCTTTCAAGCCGCACCAGGGTGTGCGAAGTATTCATTACATGGCTCACTTGAAAATGATGGGCGCTGCTCAACCTTTCATCAGTGGAGCCATTTCGAAAACTGTAAACTTGCCTCATGAGTGCTCGGTTCAAGATATCAAAGATGCTTATGTGCAGGCTTGGAAAATGGGCTTGAAATGTGTGGCTATTTATCGTGACGGATCAAAACGCTCACAACCTCTTAACACAAATCAATCTTCCACGGAGTCAGAAAACGAATCAGTTGAAGACAAGATCACATCACTTGAAAAAGAAATTGAGCGACTTGGAAAACAGGCAACACAGCCATTGCGCCGCCGATTGCCAGAAACCCGCAAGGCGGTGACTCATAAGTTTGATATCGCCGGACACGAAGGTTACCTAACAGTGGGACTGTTTGAAGATGATAGCCCTGGTGAATTGTTCATTACTATGGCCAAAGAAGGTTCCACGATTGGGGGGCTCATGGATAGTGTTGCTACCTTGACAAGCATGGCCTTGCAGTATGGTGTGCCCTTGGAGGCTTTGGTCAGGAAGTTTTCACATCAGCGCTTTGAACCCTCTGGCTTCACTAAGAATCCCAACATACGCAACTGCTCCTCCATTCCAGATTATGTATTTCGCTGGATGTCGCAGACCTTTGCGCCGGGAAAGTCTCAAACAGCTGAGACTGCCAATCCGCAGCCTGAGCTGAAAATGCCTGGGCTGGAGCAAGCAGAGAAGCAATCGATCAACCGCCCGATCGCTGAACTGCCATTGAGTGAAGAGGCAAGCCGCACGGCACTCTCATTGGAAATCAATGCTGGAGGTGAAAATGGAACCTCCTCAGTGCGTGCGGATAGAGGTGCGACCTCGATAGAAGGCCAATCCTTTGTCAATCAAAGTGATGCCCCAGCATGTCCGAATTGTGGTCATGTAACAGTGCGCAATGGCGCTTGTTACAAGTGTCTCAATTGTGGCGAAAGCTTGGGTTGCTCGTAAAACTTTCCTTGCACGGGAGGCAAAATACCGCCGAAAGGGTCCAGCATCTCCGGATGCTGGACCCATTTTCATAATTTCAAGTCCCGTTCGCCATTTCTACAGCTGTGGTGCGGATCCCCTTGAGGTCCAATTTTCCTGTTCCAAGAACGGGTAGTTTGGGGATTTTGTAAAATGATTGTTGATGAGGTTTCCAAAGATTTGGAATATCGGACTGTTTGAGGCTTTCGAGCAATGGTTCCTTATCTCCAAGTGCCTCAGCATACAAGACAATCAGTTTCTCTCCTTTGCGTTCACAAGGGATTGATGTCACCGCGATAACCGGTTCGCTATATTCGGCACAGCCCTCCAGGAGTACCTGCTCTATAGCCTCGTGAGGCACCATTTCTCCACCAATTTTGCTGAATCTGGATAGACGGCCTGTAATGGTGATGAAACCATCCTCATCCAGTTTTGCGATATCCCCCGTTTCATACCATCCGTTCTGCAGTACCTTGTCCGTTTTCTCCTGTGGTCCGAGATAGCCCTGCATTACGTTGGGCCCCTTGATCAATAGCATGCCCTCTTGATCGTATGGCAGCGTTTTACGAGATTCTGGGTCAACGATTTTTGCGCTAACACCGGGGATGGGATGGCCGACCGTACCGGTTTTATGCGTTGGAGCAAACTCCCCTTTTTGGGGTGGTTGCGGCAGGTTGAGTGAAACGATAGGCGAAAGTTCCGTTGTGCCGTAACCCTCTAAAGGACGCACACCGAATTTTTTTTCAAACATATCCGCGAGTTTGATTTTTAATTTTTCGGCTCCAGTAATGATGAGTTTTAGGCTTTTGAAGTCTTCCTGTTTTGCTTTCCTGATGTAGCCCATCAAAAAGGTAGGTGTAGCAAACAAGACGGTGCTTTTCTCCTCACGCACCATTTCAGCTATCTTGGCTCCCTCCAGGGGGTTGGTGTGGTAATGCACCCTGATGCCTGCAAGAGCGGGTAACCATATAGTACCGGTCAGGCCAAAGGAGTGGAAAAAGGGCAGTGCAGCAGCCACCCCATCATGACTGCTCAGGGGAATGACTTCCATTGCTGCCTCCACATTCGACATTAAATTGTGATGGGCGAGCTTAATCCCTTTCGGTTCTGCGGTAGAACCTGATGAAAAAAGAATGGATGCCGTCCGTGTTCGATCAAAGCACTTTGTTGGGAGAATCCAAGGCATCGGATACAAGCGTGCCTTGAGAGCAGTTTTGATTTTATCCAGTGCGGAGAAGTCCTTGCCCAAGTCTTCGATAAAGATCACGCGATCGGTGAGTTCCTGAATCTCAATTTTCTCAAGGAACGCCCTGGAGGTAATCGTGACCCTGATGCCGCTTTGCCTAATCGCTGAATCAAAAGCCTGAGATGATGCCGTAAAATTTAAATTGACTGCAATGCGGGCATCCAGAGCCAATGCGAAATTAACAAGAGCGCCTCCAACGCAGGAAGGTAAAAGTACGCCCACAGCCTCATCTTCGGCATTTAGCTCCTCTTTGAGTCGATCACGCAGAAGTAAACTTGAAATGAGAGATTTGCCGTGTGTAAGCCTCTTGTCTGTTGTGTCAGATACAAACGGCTGTCTCCAGAACCGTCGTGCGGACCGGATCATTGCAGTTGCCAGCGATCCTTTTTGAGATTCAGCTTTTTCATGATAGGCACTTCCCAGTTCCTGCACCGCCAGTCTGACTTCATGTGTCTGGGAATTTGAAGGCATTGGATTACCGATGTTTACATGCATGGGGTAGGGGACTCGCAAGCGATGATTTCGATAACGCCCTTTTCCTGCGTGACTGAAAAGACTTCCCCAAGCGCCGCCAAGGTATACGGGTATGATAGGGGCGTTCGTGCCTTTTGTAATTTTTTGATAGCCGGGTTTAAAAGCGCTCATCAATCCCGACCTTGTAAGTTTGCCTTCTGCAAAAATCCCCACCAGATACCCATCATCAAGCGCTTTACGGGCTGTTTGAATGGATTTCATGATTTGACGAGGAGGGTCATTTTCCGAAATTGGAATGGCTCCCATTAACTTGAGGAAAGACTTGAGCCATTTATTTTCATAATAATCACGATAAATAAGGAAGCGGATTCTCCTTTGATAGAGACTCATCAAAAGCGGCGCATCCACATAGGTAATGTGATTACATACCAAAAGAGCGGGTCCCTTGGCAGGGAGATGATTCAGACCCTCAATACGGACGCGGTAGACGAGTTTGAGTAGAACTGACCCTATAAAGCGGATAAGAAAGTCTGCGAGTGATTTAAGTGCGAGAGCAGTTAAGATTCCAGTGAGCCCCGCTGCGACGAGAAAACAGGCAGCTGGATCCAGATTCAAGGCATCAAGTGCCATCAGTAAAAAGGCGGCAATCAGCACTCCAAAGAAGCTTAAAAAGCTATCGAGTGCCAGTATTTCCGTGAGCTGTTCACGCGGACTGTGCAACTGAATAAATGCGACCAATGGAACGATAAAAAACCCCGCGCTCAGTCCCAGGACAAACAAAATAGATCCTATGCCTGCAATACTTCCGATTCCCACCTTGAGCCCAAGAAGAGTCAATCCCAGGAAAAGACCAAGTGCCCCCAAGGGGACCAAACCGAATTCAATGTTCTGCCCTGAAGCTTTGCCTGCAGTGAGTGCGCCAATGCCAATGCCCACCGCGACGAACAGGAATAAATAGGAGGCATCCTCGTTTTTCTCGAGGTTGGTGTATTCGATTCCGTATGGAATCAGGTTCATCTGCAAGAATCCGCCGATAAGCAAAAAGAAAGCCGCGCCCAAAAGAGCCAGCAGTAAAGGGCGATCCTTTCTGATAGACCAGAAAGTCTTTGCTACTCCAGACAGCGGGTTGACATGCCAGGATTGACTTGTGCCACTTGGTTCTGTTGATTTAATGCCACAAGCCAGCAACCATCCTATGAATGCAATTGCGATGCAGAAAAGAGATGCCCAATGAAATTGTTCTCCAGTCACCCTGCTGAAAACAGGCACCAGTCCAGTGCCGAGGACGATCGCCATAAAAACGAATGCTTGCTGCCACCCGTTTGCTTTGGACAGTGCATGAGCGGGGAGGATTTCTGGTATGATGCCAAGTTTTGCAGGCCCAAAGAAGGCAGATTGGGTGGCCATCAAAAACAGTACGCTATAAAGCCCCCACTCCGACTGGAAATAGAAAGCCAGACCTCCAGCCGACATGATACCAAGCTCGACGAGTTTAATGTGTTTTATAATTGCCTGTTTTCGAAGCTTGCCCGCAAGAAAACCGGCTGATGAGGCAAAAATCAAAAAGGGTAGAACAAATATAGCCCCTGCCAGATGGTTGATAGAAGTTATTGCCTCTTCGCCTTTCATGGCGATAAGGGCATAAATAAGGAAAAGTTTGAAAACGTTATCGTTAAAAGCACCTAAAAACTGAGTGATGTTCAACAAATGAAAATCACGACCTAAACGAATTTGTTGATTTGTTTTCATGGGGTTGCCAATCAATTTGGGCGGTTTTTAAGTTGCATGCGAGCAAAAGGTTTCTGCCCCTTGCTTTTTCTTTGTTCCTTTTGGATTCAATTCTTTGATTACGCCTTTGCTGATCCTGATGATATCTTGAATCATCACTCGGATTAACATTCTTTGTGCCAATCAAAATTGTATTGCGGCTTAGATTAGCCTGAATATGGAATTTTGCAGAAAAAATTCAAGATATTTGCTTTGTTACTTACACATATTTAACAAGATGCGTCGTACATACATGAGTTTTTGAAGGATACCTTGTGCGGCTTCGATGGATTGTCATTGAAGGGGTTTAAGTGATGTTTTGTGGACATTATTTGACTGTTTGGTTAACAAATAATGTATGCCGCTTAAAAAAATACCGCATGCCTTCAAGGAAATCTGTGATCGTGTTGCCGCTGCAACATTTTGTAACCCCTTCGATCCTACAAGGAGGGAACTTTACTCTAAACTGATTGGTCGTCAGTATGATGATTCGGATAAATCAGATTTTCATGCACTGTCTGAAGCTGTGGAAAAAGCGCGCATCAGTTTGGGGAATGCCGGCATTCTTGATTATCGGAAATTCAGGGCAATCGACGCAGAAAAGATTCGCATGCTTATTCTGTTTGGCTGCTATCATCAGATATTTTACCTGATGGATGAGCACATCGAAAGTCAGCTGAAATCTCCTGGCAAGACAATCCCGTTCAGGCATGGGGGGGGATGCGTAAGCACTCTTTGCCGGAATGGGTTTTCTGAAGAGGAGTCCGTCTGGTATGTAGGGGTCTTCTATCAAATCAGACGCGCTTATTATTTCATATCGCGAAACTTAATTGGTTCCAGTCCATGCATGCATGCTTTCAAGCGACGACTTTGGAACAATCTGTTTACCCATGACATAGGCAACTACGAGACCTGTATGTGGGATCGAATGGAAGAATTTTCTGTCTTGCTGGTAGGTGAAACGGGTTCAGGGAAGGGAAGTGCCGCTTCTGCTTTGGGGTATTCCGGTTTTGTGCCTTATGATTTGGTTAAAAAGTGCTTTGCATTTGATTTTCAAGATGCTTTCGTGGCGGCCAATCTATCGCAGTATAGCCAGTCCCTGCTGGAATCTGAGCTTTTTGGCCACCGAAAGGGTGCATTTACCGGAGCGCTGTCTGATTATGATGGTTTGTTTGCAAGGTGCAGGGCATTTGGCTCGGTCTTTCTGGATGAAATTGGAGACGTGCCCCTCACTGCTCAGATAAAGCTCCTGAGACTGCTGCAAGAGCGTGAGTATTCACCTGTCGGGGGGCGTCAAATTCTGGGGTTTCGTGGGCGAGTTATCGCTGCAGCCAACCCGTCCATTGATCAGCATTTGAACGATGGTGAATTCCGGCATGATTTTTACTATCGATTATGCTCTGACCGTATTGAGCTGCCTACCTTGAGACAGCGCATTTCAGAATTACCCTCCGAGCTGGAAGCAATGGTTCAATATCTGATTCGGAAAATTACAGGCATCTCCGATCAGGGCCTCAAGGGCATGGTGATGGAGGTTCTTTCCACTCTGAAAGGGCATGATTGGCCCGGAAATGTAAGAGAGTTAGAACAATCGATTCGTCAGATTCTGATGTCTCAGCATTACACACCATGGAAAAAGCCTGATGATTTCATCGACAAGGTTGATGAATTTGCCAGAAAAATAAAAAATGGATCTTTGACTGCGTCCGAGTTAGCGAGCGGCTATGCCAGGCATTTATACGATTTGAATGGCAATTATGAGAGTGTATCCAAAATCATGAATGTGGATCGCAGGACCGTAAAAAAATATCTGAATCGTTCCTAATTCGGTATTTCAGATTCAATGTTCTGCTCGCGTAACTTGCTCAAGATCTCCTTATTGTTTGACCGCATTTCAAGCATAGAAGCGTGGTTTTTAAATACTCTTAAAATGAGCCTTTCAGTGTCGCTCTCCAGATAAAAATCTCACGGATCTCCCTCTTTCTCACACTTGCTTTCATCATAGCCATCAAGGGCTCTTATGTGCATTCATGTCGCGCCTGAATTTTGTGAAGAAAAAAGCGCTTGTTCATCCATTAGATCAACCAAATCTTTGACAAGGCAAGGGGTTGTTTAGCATGCTTGAGACATGATCAATCGGTTGTGTTTCTTCACTTGCCTGAGCATGATGGCTCTGCGGTTGGCTGGGACCATGCCGGCTGCCACACCAAGCACCTTGCCTTCAGAAGCCTCTTATCGGGCTGGCATTCCCAAAGGAACAATCACGGATTACGTGTGGGATCAAAGTAAAGTGTTTCCTGGTACCTGGCGTCAATATTGGGTCTATGTGCCGGCTCAATATGATCCTGATCGTGAAGCGGCGGTGATGGTTTTTCAGGATGGGGCCAGGTTCATGGATCCCAAGGGGCATTTCCGCGTTCCAGCAGTGTTCGACAATCTCATTCATCAAGGTGAAATGCCGGTGACTATTGCGATATTTGTCAACCCGGGCAATAAAGGCATGCCGGCGCCCAAGCAGCGGCGCTTCAATAACCGCAGCTTGGAATATGACACACCTGATGACGCATATGTTCGGTTTTTAACGGAGGAAATATTGCCGGAGATAAGCAAGCATTATCGACTCACCAAAGACCCCGACATGAGAGCCATTTGTGGGAACAGTTCAGGAGGTATTTGTGCGTTCACTGCTGCCTGGGAGCGTCCGGATGCGTTCCGAAAGGTGGTGAGTCACATAGGCAGTTTTGTCAATATTCGTGGTGGGCATAGTTATCCCGCCATGATTCGCAAAACAGAGCGCAAACCATTGCGCGTTTTTCTACAGGAAGGCATGAATGACCTGGATAACACCCATGGAAACTGGCCATTAGCCAACAAGAAAATGGAAAAAGCGCTTCGATTCATGGATTACGATTATCGTATGGTCTGGGGAACAGGGGAGCACAGCTCAAAGCATGGCGGGCAAATTTTCCCGCAGACCATGAGATGGTTGTGGCGCGATTTTCGTTGATGACAGGTGACCTTTTGATCAATACGGCAAGCAACTTTTAAATCCCACCTTTGTTCTAACTACGAATCGATGCCCGCGATGGATGATCCTGATGTTGAGCTCATGTTGCAAGTGCAGCAGGGCGACCTCGTGGCTTTTGAGAGTCTGATCGATCGTTACAAACAGCCTATCTACAACATGATTTTTCGCATGTTGCGTGATGCCAATGAAGCCGAAGACATTGCCCAAAAAGTCTTCATTCAGGTTTACAAGGCATCGGACCGCTATAAGCCCACAGCGCAGTTTTCCACCTGGATTTTCACGATAGCCCGTAATCTGACTCTCAATGAGATACGGCGGAGATCCAGGAAGCCCAACATGGACTCCATTGATGCGGCTGCAGAGCCTGAAGGGGATGCTATTCCTCGAGAATACAAAGATGCTCGAAGGCGCGATGCAGGAGAAGAGACCATGCAACGCGAGTTACTGGAGCGCATCGACGCAGGGATTGCTGATCTGCCTGATAATCAGAGAGCTGCCATTCTTTTGTGCAAAGAGGGGGATATCAGTTACGACGAAATAGCAAAAATTCTTGGCTGCTCCGTTTCAGCGGTGAAATCCCTATTATTTCGGGCAAGAGAAACACTCAAGCGACGTATCAAGGAGTATATGCAATCTGGTAACTGGGTCGAATAGGAGTCGATTTGGCTGATTTATACCCTCAAAACGCAACTTTTGAGTATTTGATGTTTTAAAACTAGATAACAGTATGAAAAAGCGAAGTTACGAAGACTGGATTGACCTTCATTGGCAGCGGGAGTTAACTCAGGAGGAAGCTCAGCATTGGCAATCTTTTTTGTCAAACCAGCCAGAATTCGCAGCTCAATGGCATTTGGATCAGCAACTACTTCTCGGAGTGCGTTCCTTAAACGATATTCCTCTTTCCAATAATTTCACCTCGCGTGTCATACGCTCTGTCGATCATGTTCAGCCCGTCAAGTTGAATCCTCTTCTAGAAAAAGAAGTTATCACGGAATCCTGGTGGTCACGCTTCTGGGCGCTCCCCTCCATGCGTGCCGCGGGGGTTGGTCTCATGTTGTTGCTGGGAGTTGCGATTTGGCAATGGGATCCCAATGCGGTCAATCTGGTTGAAAGTGTCACCACCATTACAGAAGCGGAAACTGTTCCAAGCGTCGAAGAACTTCAGGATTTTGATGCAATTCACGGACTAGCCCAGTCCAATGCAGAAATTGATTGGGAACTGGTATTGGCAATGGATTAAATGTCTCAGTAATCGTTATGAAGCAGATCCGTCTCATTTCCATTTCCATAATAGGCCTGCTTGTTACGGGTTGGTTGGGTACCATTGGACAGGAGGCGGTGTCATTGCCGCCCTTGAGGACGGCTTCGCTGATTAAGACCTCTTCGGCCCTCCCTGAAGTCAAAGATTCACCCATCAGTCACCTGCACAACTTGTTGGATGCAAGTCAGGAAAAACGGCGTCAAATGCTTGCACAGCATGATCCTTCTGCAAGAGCATTTTGGGCAAGGAAGGTTAATGAATACAGCTCGATGGACTCGATGGAGCGTGATCAAAAAATGAGAGAAGCTCAGTTGCATTGGTATTTGCTTCTGGTACTTCGGTCTCCTGTCGAGGACCGAGATACGAAATTAATCCAAATTCCTCAAGCGGACAGGGGATTGATTCAAAACCGACTCAAGGAATGGAGTGATTTGTCAAAACCCATGCAGGTGGACATTATGACGCATTTGCCCGTGCTCAGATATTTTGGCCGTTTGATTACCTTAACCCCGCAGGAAAGAAAGCAAGCCATGAGTGCTTCTTTGGCAGAGGGAAACCGTCCGGATATGGCTTCCTCCGACTGGGGGCTTTTGAACCCGTCCCGTCGTAAATCCATGTTTCTTGCTTATCAGAAATTTTTCAGTCTTGCTGATGAGAAACGCAAACGTGTCCTCTCAAAAATTCCCATGCCTCAACGCCTCAACGTTCAATCAAAGCTCGAACAAATTGAGAATCTTTCTCCGGCTGCCAAAAAACGGTGTCTTGAAGCACTTGCTAAATACGCGCAAATGACTCCTGATGAGCGTGTTTTATTCAAAGTTAACGCAGAGGTTTGGAAGTCAATGCCCGACTCTGAGCACGAAGTCTGGAAAAAAGTTGTAAAAAAACTGCCACCTCTTCCGCCGGTTCGAAGTCTTTCTCTGCCTCCCATCCCGCGAAGTATAAATCGCCAAGGATTGCCTCCTCTTCCTCCGAACATGGAATAATCAAGGCATGGTTTCAATCCTGTAAAACCTGAAGCCCTTCGCGTTTTCCGAGTCTGTAATAATGGTGGTTTCACCTTCTGCCGTAACCGGTTGGCCCCTTTTCTCCCAAGGATCTCCCATGATATCACGTCGACTGAACAATTGATAACTGGCTCCCACCTCACTTTCGAATGTAACCATGGCCCCCGATTCCGTGAGCTCAACGCCGATTAATGAGAAAGGAGAAACGGCTGTTCTTGGAGTTGATGCCGGGTTGTTCGGATCGGATCCTGCTTCGTATTCCTGCATGTTACTGTATCCGTCGCCGTCAGCATCTTGGTCAGGCCCGGCCGAAGGGGCTGTCCACCGTGTGAAATTCACTCTCTGAAAAATATCATCGAAGTTATCTTCATTAACATCCGGGATTTTGGCTTCAATTTCAATAAAGCCATTTGCATAAGCGACGTTTTCTCCCTGACGCAATTCGAAGGACCTTGAACCCGGAGTGGCATCCTCATCAACGGAGACTTCGATGTACCAAGCATCGGAATCTCCAAAGATATCATCACGAAACTGAGTGATGCCGGAGCTTATGCCGCTTCCCCCGCAAAGTGAAATTTGCGTCTGCAGGTAAATCCACACCGTAAACTCCTACGTAAACATTTTGATCTCCTTGTTTGAGGCGAGTCGGCGCTCTATCAATGGAAAGTAAGCTCAAGTCAACGGCTCTAGGCTGTATGCCATGGATTCGAAAGGCAGGTTCTCCGCCCTGGACAGTGAGTTCCTCGGAAGTGGTTTCATTTGCCGTGACATTCACGATCACGGAGGCACTGGGGAGGAAATCTGTCGTAGCATCCTGATAGGCACCAAAATTAACAACGCTTCCCTTGAGTAGAAACTGGTTGGCATCGGCGGCATCCAGCGGAGCAACGCGCAGCTGGTATTGTCCAGGTGGAATTGCTGTGATGGAATAGAATCCACTATTCCACTCTTGGTTTTTGCCGCGACTAATGGTTCCACGTATCACATTTCCTTCCATGTCCTCGAGAATGATCACTGCTCCATGTATACCCTCACCATCGCGAACGACATGGCCTTGAATGGTCCCCAATTCCTGAAGCACTCCGTCGGCTGGATAGTAGGTCTGGGTAAAAGCGATATCGTCCTTGCTGAGACTCAACTGAGAATTAATACCAAGTTGTGCCTGATACATCATGGTTGATGTGCCTACAGTGGCGTGTTCCATGCCAATCATGTGGCCCACTTCATGCAGGGCAACGGCTTCCACATAAACAGACTGGGCAATATCCGCGTCGTAATCCGCATACCATTTTCGTTCGACTCCGTTAAATACCATATCAGCTTCCACCAAATTGAAATCCTCGAAAAAAGCACGGAAGGTCAATCCAAGCGAGCCACGGATATCATCCCTGTCACCGTTAACCAATGTGGAATCCTTTTCCCAGAAGATCATGTTGGTATTATCAAACAGATTGATTTCCGGTTCGCCTTCAATGAAACCGACTTCCTCGAAATGCAGATTCGTTCCAGGAATATTTTCCCACTGGTCAAATGCTGAACGGATTGCCTCGAGTTCATTCTCGCTGTTGTCCTCCGAAAATGCGTTTTGATCAATATAGTAACGTATCGTTTTATTTCCGGCATTGATCACATTCTTACTCACAAAAATGCTGGATGCTGGCTTGAACCATAGCTGCGGCAATCCATTTTCACTGTAACTTCCGACAAATCCCTCCAATCGCACGGCCAACACCACTAAAAGTGTGCAAATTACAAGTGCGGACATGCGCTTGACCCAGTGAAGATTCTTCATTTCACACCTCCCTGCACCTGTGTTTTCAACGACTCGATACTCAGGGGAAGTTGATGGGGCATTCGGTAGCGCAGTTGGGCGTGACCGCTTTCAGGAGGAAGACCTCCGTGAAATAAATTGCGCACGTAGCGTTTTGAGGTCTGCACCGCTTTTTTTACCTCGAATTTCCCTTGCAGCAAGCCTATCGTTACCCCCTTGCCAGAGGGGTTGATACGGCAGAAAATGACGGCTTCCTCATTCATGGAATAACGTACCTGATATGGGGCGGTCACTTTTCTGTTACCCAAAATTCCACCGCCGTGCACGACTTCAAAAATATCGCTGTCGACGTCTCCTTTCCACAAATCCTGAACTTTAAGTCTGACGGTCGTAAAGATGCGCCCATCGTCGTCCCGACCTACCTTTTTGGAAATCACTTTTCCATGCAGAACGACGTCGGCAGCTGTGGTGAGATCCTGGACGGATAGAGGCAACAGCGGGCCTGCGAAGGCCATAGCGGACCACATCAAGGATGCTATCAAAGCGGTGCAAAAATATTTCATAAAGATGTTTTACTGATACAATTGGGCAAGTTTTATACCAAATTAAACCCATCCTGCAATAAAATCGTAAAATCTGTTTCAATACACGGATGGATGTTGAATTTAGAGTGGGCACATCAAAGAGGTGAAAGGATAAAATTTTTGGTAATCGGTTGAATAAACCCCTTGATTTATCAATCCATAGTATGGATTATTATATTACGATTAAATACAATTCCTATTGGCATAGCACCAATAATTGATTCATGTTTATCAAACATTCCAAAGCTACAGGAAAATCAGTGACCGTAATCCTTGCTGGTCGCCATCCCTGATGATTATTGGCTTCTGCGAGCAATCTGTGGAAGCGGATCCCACTGTTTTTCAGCAAGATATCACCCCATTCCTGAAGCAGTATTGCTATAATTGTCACGGAGTTGAAAAGCAGAAGGCTGATGTAAACTTTCAGGACCCTTCCGCCCAATACCGAGATATACAAAAACAGAGATTTGTGGGAACTCGTTCGCGACTTATTATTGGAAGACGAAATGCCGCCCTCCAAAAGCGATCAACCTTCCGCGGAAGATCGGCAGCGCATCATTGAGTTGATTGGTCAGGAGCTGGATCAATTTGATTGTGATGCCATATCAAACCCCGGTCGTGTTACGATTCGACGCCTTAACCGAGCTGAATATGACAACACTATCCGTGATTTGATGGGAGTTGATTTTCATCCTGCAGATGATTTTCCTCTGGATGAAGTTGGGTATGGATTCGACAACATTGGTGATGTGTTATCGCTCTCACCCATTTTGATGGAAAAATATCTCAACGCTGCAGAATCAGTAGTGACCAATGCTCTTCTTGCTGAATTACCGCCCTGGCCTCCTTACCACCAGCATCAAGCCGAGAAGTTTAAAGCCGACCAGGACGACATCGTGCGGGCGGAGGGCTCTGTCATGGGATTTTATCGAGAAGGTAACGCATTCAAAAAGCTTCTGATTGAGCAGACAGGTGAATACAAAATCTCCGTACGCGCCCACGGTCAGCAGGCGGGCCCCGATCATGCCAAGCTTGAATTGGCTTTTGGTGATGGTGACAAATACGTGATCGACGTGGATGCGTTTGCTGATCGGCCTAAGGTTTACGCGATCCAAACGACGCTCTCCAAAGGAACGGTGAATCTCAAATTATCCTACCTCAACAACTACAATGTGCAGGACCATCCCATAGCAGAGCTCAATGGTGATCGGAACCTGTTTGTAGACTATGTGGAAATCAAAGGCCCGATCAACGTTCAGCCACCTTCTTTGCCGGTGACGCACTCTCGTGTCATTCCCGGGCAGCCTGAACCTGGCGATGAAGTGGCTTACGCAAGAGAAATATTGAGGCCTTTCGTCAAGCGAGCTTATCGTCGCCCAGCCACTGAGGAGGAACTGGATCGATTGACTGGTCTCGTTGAATACGCGATGCTTCAAAAAGCCACCTTCGAGAAATCGATGCAAGTTGCCATCCAGGCAGTGCTGACATCTCCTCATTTTTTGTTTCGTTGGGAACTTGACCCTATCGACAAGCAAGGTGACGACACCCGCGCGCTCAATGACTTTGAACTGGCCTCCGGCTTTCTTATTTTCTGTGGAGCAGTATGCCTGATGACGAGTTGCTCAATCTTGCTGAAGCAGGGTTACTGCGTGATGATGATGTCTTGAGTTATCAAGTCGAGCGCATGCTGCAGGATCCCAAATCGGATGCTTTGGTGACGAACTTTGCAGGTCAGTGGCTTCAGTTTCGAAGCCTGGATACCGTGACACCCGATCCAGCCAAATACCCCTCATTCACACCCGCATTAAGGGATGCCATGCTTAAGGAGAGTGAATTATTCTTTACTGAAATCATGCGCAGTAATCGTGAGTTGACCGATTTTCTTGATGCTGATTTCACCTATCTCAATGAAACACTTGCCAATCATTACGGGATCGAAGGCGTCCATGGAGACACTTTTCAACGCGTTTCCCTTGATGCCAGCAGTCGACGCGGTGGGGTTCTCACCCAAGGGAGCATTTTGACATTGACCTCTAATCCGACGCGCACTTCGCCTGTGCTGCGAGGCAAATGGATACTTGAACAAATTCTGGGGACGCCGCCTCCACCGCCACCGCCAGATGTCCCCATGTTAGAAGAAACTCAGGAAGCTGCTCTTTCCGGCTCGCTTCGTGAGCGCCTCGAGCAGCATCGATCAAAACCGGATTGTGCTACGTGTCATGAAAAAATGGACCCTATTGGCTTTGCTTTTGAGAATTTCAACGCCGTTGGTCAATGGCGTGACCTTGATGCTGGTTTTCAGATTGACCCGGCAGGAACACTCCCTGACGGTACGCAATTCGAGGGTGCTGCAGATTTGATTGCCGAGCTCAAGACCAGAGATACTTTCGTCCATTCCGTCATCGAGAAAATGTTGACCTTTGCATTGGGACGAGGTTTAGAATACTATGATCAATGTACCACGGAGTCCATCTTCGAAGAGGTGACTGCCAACCATCTTAAATTTCAAGCTTTGGTCAAAGCTGTGGTGCTAAGTAATCCGTTTCAACTAAGAAATCAGGAAGGCAACGAATCATGAAAAATATGCAACCCTGGACCCGACGAAATTTCCTTAGAGGATTGGGCACTGCCCTTGCACTGCCGGCTCTTGAATCCGTTTATCCGCAAAAAGCGCTTGCAGCAGGTGCGAATTCAGAATACCCCCTGCGAACAGCTTTCATGTTTGTGCCGAACGGTATGCACATGCCTGACTGGACTCCGAGGAACACTGGTTCATATTTCGAGCTGCCCAAAATTCTGAGTTCATTTGAACATGTCAAAAGAGATCTACTAATCTTGAGTGGATTGACACACGACAAAGGCCGAGGCAACGGAGATGGCGCAGGTGACCACGCGCGTTCCGCAGGGGTTTTTTTGACGGGTGTGCAGCCTCTTAAAAGCGAGGGGGCGGAAATCAGAGCAGGTGTTTCAGCGGATCAGGTGATCGCAAAAGCCATTGGGCATCAAACAAGGTTTGCGTCGCTCGAGTTGGGCGCTGAAACAGGGCGTCAGTCCGGGAAATGTGATTCTGGATACAGTTGTGCTTATTCCAACAACATCTCCTGGCGGATGAAGCAACGCCGATGACCAAGGAAGTCAACCCCAAACTCGTTTTTGAGCGCTTCTTCGGTAACCAAATCCCGTCCGAAGAGTCCGAATCGCAGGCCAAGCGAAAATTGTTTCGTCAAAGTATCCTTGATTTCGTTCTTGAAGATGCCCGTCGACTGGAAAAACAGGTGAGTTACAGGGACAAGCAAAAGCTGAACGAATACCTGACCGCGGTTCGGGAAATTGAGCAACGCATTGAGCGGGCGGATCTTGAAAAGCAGGATCGGCCTGATTACCTGACTGAATTTGAGGCCCCAGAAGGTATCCCTTCCTCGTACGAAG
>CALSPN010000047.1 GCA_943788245.1 uncultured Verrucomicrobiae bacterium
AACAAAAGACTTTCCTTCAAAAGGAGCTGAGACCCCTGAGTTACGCACTTTGATTCGGTATGGAAGGGGATGGGGTTCGTTGCTTTTTTCGAAGGTCAGGTCCGGCATGTAACTTGTTTTTTCTGGATATGGCCTGTTCAAGGCGCAACCAGATGTCGCCCCCAGACAAACAAGAGTCAGCAGGGTAAATACGATGGTATGAGTGGTTGGGGTTTTCATTTTTCCAGTGACATTTATGAGTCTATGGCTTCCTGGTGGGGGGTGGCGCTCCGAACAGTAATTGACTTGGGTAGTTCTTAGCGTTGTCAGTAATGGTCTTAAGGTTGTCAGTCAGGATACGAAGATTATCAAGGACCAGCCCGATTCTCCCCTGATTGCCGCCGGTCATCTGATTGAGGTTTTCCAAAGCAGTGTGCAATTCATCAATCGTAGACATCAGCTTGGGATCGTTGAAAAGGGATTGCATGGAAGTGAAGCGCTTTTTGCGTCTCTTTGGAAATTTGTGGAAGATCAAGGTCTTTTATCATCGTCTGGATCTCCTGATTTGTAACGCGAAGTTCCTTCAATAGTTGATCCAGGTTGCCACTGAGTGAAGCCAGATCAGTTGTTTCAAGCTTATCTTTTGCTACCGTAAACAATCCGTTTATATTATCGACCAGCCCCAGAATATCTACATTTTCAAGTTTTCGGAAAACCTCTTCCGCTGAGCTCACGATTCGCGTAAAAGAACTCCCTGCGGAAGGGATGTAACCGTTTTCGGGTGTCCAATCAATTTCCAGGGGTGGATGCAGACCGGGATCAAGATAATCCAGTTCGATATAAGAAGTACCTGTTAAACCGACGCTCGCCATCCGAACCCTCAGACCTCTTTCAACTTCACGCTCAAGCAGGGTTTTTTCGGGTGTTTTAGATCCTCCAAATATATTTTGTTCCAACGAAATGATCAACCTTACATAAGGCTTGCGCTTTTCCATAGGTTTACTCGATTCATAGCGCGTTCGAGTGAAATCGATGGATTTGATATTTCCAATGGGAACTCCTCGAAATTTGACGGCTGTTCCCAGATCAACTCCATGGACTGATTGATTCAGATAAGTCTCAAAGACCGGTTGATCTTCAAACATTGTTCCCACTCCCATGATGAGGATGGCAAGTACTGCCAAAACGGCTGTTCCTATGACGAAAAGACCTAGTTTGAAATAATTAGATTTACTGTTCATGACAACATGATGAAAAATTAATCCTCCACCTGTGTGATATTGTTGTGCTTGCCGCGGTTAAAGAATTCACGGACCGTTGCATTGGAGTGTGATTGCTGCAGAGTAACGGGTGGTCCATCAGCAATGATTCCTTTGGTTTCAGCATCCAGCATGATCACACGATCAGCAATGGCAAAGATGCTTGCCAATTCATGAGAAACGATAACAAAGGTAATTCCCAGGCTCTCAGCTAATCGTCGGATAAGCGCATCGAGTTCCGATGAGGTAATGGGGTCTAAACCGGCCGAAGGTTCATCGAGAAATAATACTTCAGGATCGAGCGCCATGGCACGTGCTATAGCCGCTCTCTTTTGCATGCCCCCGCTTACCTCAGACGGGTAATGTTTGGTGAAATTACCGAGACCGACCAGCGATAGTTTCATGTGAGCAATAAGGTTCATGGCATGGATATCCAAAGCCGTATGCTCTTCCAAAGGGAGTCGAACATTCTCGAGTAAACTCATGGATCCAAACAGAGCACCACTCTGATACATGACACCGATGTTTTTGAGAATACGACGATGCTCTTGCTGGTTGGCGTGAACGAGATCTTGATCAATGATTTTGATGGAGCCTCCAGCGGGCTGGTAGAGGCCGATGAGATGTTTTAAAAGTGTGCTTTTTCCGCAACCGGAACCACCCAGTATGATGAATACTTCACCACGCCTTACTTCGAAATTAATGTTATCTAGAATGACAGATGTCCCGTATGCACACGTGAGTGCATTTGCTTGGATCACGATGTCATTTTTAATGGTCATAAACCCAGAATATAATAAATCACAGAAAATAAACCATCTGCCATAACGATCAAAACGATTCCGCTTACGACAGCTCGAGTGGTGCTTTGGCCCACTGCACTCGCGCCCATGCTTGTTTGCATTCCTCGAAAACAACCAATGCCTGCGACCAATAATCCGAACACACCCGCTTTGAATAGGCCTCCCCAAAGATCAGTGAGTGTCACTGCGGATTTTATTTGGTTGATGTAGACGATAGTAGGAAACCCAAGACTTATATAAACGACCCATCCTCCCACGAGTCCCATGAAATTGGCAAATAGGGTTAGTAATGGAGTGACAATAATCGAGGCAATGATTCTAGGGATAGTCAGGAAACGCACAGGATCTATTCCCATGGTCTGAAGCGCATTGACCTCTTCATTTACTTTCATGGTCCCGATCTCAGCAGCAAATGCAGAACCTGATCTTCCCGCGAGAAGAATGGCTGTCATCAAAGGTCCAAGTTCGCGCAGCATGGCAACACTCACAAGATCTGCTATAAATAACTCAGCTGCGAATTGTTTGAGTGGAATGGCCGATTGAAAAGCCATGATGAGTCCCATCAAAAAACAAATAAGACACACAATGGGCAATGCATTGACGCCAGCGCGTTCAATCGTCAACAACATGTCTTTCCAGCGTATTGTGGATGGATGCTTGAGGGCAATCCAAAGGGAGTAAAAGGCCTCACCCACAAAACTAATCAATTCCTTCAGGTCCTGAAGGAATTGACTTGCGGTAAGTCCTACTTCTTCAGTGACTGGTATCGGTTTGGCGTTTGAGTCGGGCTCGGGCTTGAAGTGTTTTAAGTCGAATTGATCAAGCAGTTGTTGGAAATCTTCTTTCAGTCCCTCAAGAGTGATATCAACATTTGTTCTGCGTTGAGCCTCAAGAAGCAGGTCCGCTAGCATGGCGATTCCCGTACCGTCACAATAATTGATGTTGTGAACATCAATTATCACCGTAGAAATTAATCGAGAGCTTGCTTTTTTACGTGCTTTGCCCCAAACCTTGCTCACAGACTCGGTTCGCAATTCTCCTTTGAAAACCAGTGTTATTGAATCAGTGGTTTCATCAACAAACTCCAGACTTGGAGGAGGTGAGTTTCGGAAGCTCGGCACATGGCAATCACAACGCCTAATTCAGAACAAGTCGAGTTAAATTCCCCCGTGCCATATTAGCTTTACTGATTGATTATTCTGTAATTGAAGTGTGAACAGGAGTGGAGTGTTTTGTTGTCCCTCTTTCGTTGATACGATATATCATCTATATGCGCTTTTCTGAACTATTGTTAAAAACTGGTCTCCTTTTCCTGAGTCTACTGGTTTCTTTTGTTTGCAATTCTTCGCCCACTGTGAGCGACCGGCCTAACATCATTTATGTCATGGCAGACGATTTAGGGTGGGGGGATCTTGGGTGTTACGGTCAGAAACGCATTCTTACACCTCATCTTGATCAAATGGCTTTTGATGGGATGCGTTTCACTCAAGTTTATGCAGGTTCAACTGTATGCGCTCCGTCTCGCTCAGTATTGATGACCGGTTTGCATGCGGGACACACGCGGATTCGGGGGAACGCGAGAAATCCTTTGCGTCCTGAAGATATAACAGTTGCAGAAGTCTTAAAAAAGGAAGGTTACCAAACAGCTTTGATTGGCAAATGGGGACTTGGGGAACCTGGAACGACTGGGATTCCCCGCAAACAGGGATTTGATTATTTTTACGGCTATTTAAATCAACGTCATGCCCATAATTATTATCCAACTCACCTCTGGAGGAATGAAACCAAAGTAGCGCTTCGAAATACAGTTCCTGATGAAGATGGTGTTGGAGGAGGTGTTTCCGATAATAAACTGGATTACAGCCATGATCTAATCATGGATGAAGCTCTTGGTTATATTCATGAACATGGTGGACAGCCTTTTTTTCTGTATTTGGCATTGACGATTCCGCACGCCAACAATGAAGCACGCAGTCAAGGAATGGAAGTACCCGAACTGGAGGCGTATGCCGAATTAGATTGGCCAGAGCCGCAGAAAGGGCATGGAGCCATGATCAGTCGTATGGATCGAGATATAGGTCGACTTTTTACTGAATTGGAGTCTCTTGGAATCGACAATGATACGATTGTGTTCTTCACGTCTGATAACGGACCTCATAAAGAAGGAGGCAACGATCCAGATTTCAATGACTCCAACGGGCCCTTACGTGGAATTAAGCGAGCCATGTACGACGGTGGAATTCGAGTTCCGATGATTGTCAAGTGGCCTGGCCGTATTCCATCCGGCCTTGTGAATGATACAGTTTGGTATTTCGCAGATTTTCTTCCTACTGCAGCTGATTTGGTCGGTGCTGAAACCCCTGCAGGCTTGGATGGGGTCAGCATCAAACCAACCTTGTTTGGCAAATATCAAGATCTGTCCGATCGTATGCTGTATTGGGAGTTTCATGAGCGTGGATTCAAACAAGCATCACGATGGGGGAACTGGAAAGCGGTGCGTGTTGGATGGAAAGAACCTGTTCAACTTTTCCATCTTATCGGGGATTCAAGTGAGCATTATGACTTGGCTTCACACTACCCTGGGGTAGTTTCCAAATTTGAGAGGTTTTTGAATCATGAGCGCACGGATTCAAAACACTGGCCAATAAAAAATAAATGATGATCAAGCGTTAGGATGTAATCAAATGCAAGAGCAGAGATTATTTCTCAGACAATAATCATTAGGAAATATGACGACTCTGTTTTTTTATTCTTAATCAGAAATCACTACTTTGGATAACACTTTCACGATCCATGAAGCGACAGCACCCAGGGATAATGGGATTGCATGATTCTGGGCCAGGTATCGCTACTTGCTCTTGAAACCATACCTATCCATCTAAGGGCGATCACATAATGACAAATCAAAGCGTCTTATTCTTGAGCATGACGATATTAGCGCAATGAACGAGTATGACACGAGTGGACACGGTCAATGCGCTCAATCCTCGAACTAACGACCAGTGTATACAGCCAATACGATACGCAGGCAGGACGGGACTCAGCAAATATACGGAAGGTGGTGCCCACGGGGACAGGCAAAGGGATTTAGCGATATTTATACCTCCAGACCGCAATAGCGGACAGGGAAGCTCCTGCATCAAGAACCCGATGATGAAACCGCCAAAGAATCTTTCATTCATCAGGATAGCATGGTTTTGACCGGGATAGGTAGTTTTTTTCATCCAGATCATCGAAAGCCACTTGAGGACGTCGGTGATGGCAAAAAGCATGACGAGAGATAAAACGAAACGAAATGTTTGGCTTCCCATTAATCTAAAGAAGGATTTTTTTTGCATTTCTTAAGATGTTGATAGACATGCAATAAAATTCCCGGGCAAGAAATATTTAAATTTCATTTGAACAAAACATCCAGATGCTGAGTCTCACTTGATGTAGTTATTCATGTTCTCTCTGAGATCATAGTGGCTCGCCAGAATATGCCGTTTTTTCGTACGACTGGCATCATTCTGGCGAATGTGCGTTGGTTTAGTTGTTTGGGTTAGAAAAGCGTCGGTTTACCGGCGCTTTTCGTTTTTTCCGGATCAGTTGATGCAGCAGACATAAGTTCACCAGTGAAGACATATCACGGTTATTGAATAGAAAAGAGTTTCCAATTGCTGCGAATTCCTTAGATTTTTTCTTATTCAATTCAATGCTCATGAATACTCTCTCATCGAAATGTTTCTCAGGTGCTTTTGAGCGCTTTGCACCAAGCGTGATGCTCATGCTTGGTGTATTGCTCGGGCAAACGCTATCAGCAGATAACATGGTCGCCAAACCGATCCATGCTTTGATGATTTCAGGCGGCTGCTGCCATGATTATCCCAATCAAAACCTCATTCTTTCGGAGGGGATTTCCATGCGGTCCAATGTAGAGTGGACGCTTGTGAATCAAGGAGGAACATCACGTGATGTGAAAATTCCCATCTATGACAATCCTGATTGGATAGATGGATATGATGTGGTTGTTCACAATGAATGTTTCGGGGGAGTGACAGATGTTGACTGGCTTGAATCCATCGTCGAAGCCCATACAAATTCTGGCACGCCTGCGGTTTTTATCCACTGTTCACTGCACAGTTATCGAGCAGCGGAAACAGATGCCTGGCGCTCATTGATGGGAGCTAGATCAACAAGCCATGAGGGACATCGGCCACTTGAAGTGAAAAATCTTCGCCCGAATCATCCAATCATGAAAACCTTTCCGCCGGTCTGGCAGACTCCGAATGGAGAACTTTATAAAATTGAAAAGACCTGGCCAGACGCCATACCTTTGGCCAAAGCGTTCGGTAAAGACACTCAAAAAGATCATATCTGCATCTGGCTAAATTATTTGGGTGATTCTCGTGTGTTCACAACCACTCTTGGACATCACAACGAAACCATGCAATCACCGGTTTATCTCGACATGGTCAATCGAGGATTGCTCTGGGCGGTTGGTAAATTGGAATCAAACGGTTTACCTGCCATTGGATATCAAGCTCCATCGGAAAAAACCATTCCCAGTCGTCGCATTCTAGCAGGTGATTATTCGCGTGGTCGCATCGCGATTGTAGACGAAAAAGGGAAGGTGGAATGGGAACATGCTATTCGAGACATTCATGATCTGCATCGATTGCCGAACGGAAATATTCTCTTTCAAACCAGTTGGACGAAAATACTGGAAATGACACCAGCCAAGGAGGTTGTATGGAGTTATGACGCGGCAATCGCAAATGGCAATCAAGGCCGCAAAGTTGAGGTGCATGCGTTTCAGCGATTGGCAAATGGATTAACCATGATCGCAGAAAGCGGGCCAGGACGCATTATCGAAGTAGATCGAAATGGTGTGATGCACCGGGAAATCGCATTACGCGTTGACAACCGATCACCACACCGGGATACACGCATGGTACGTAAATTGAAAAATGGAAACTACCTTGTTTGCCACGAAGCAGATAATGCCGTTCGCGAATACGATATGAAAGGTAAAGTGGTATGGGAGTGTCATACAGGTGGCGAGGTTTACGGTGCGATTCGTTTAGGCAACGGGAACACGCTCATCGGCAATGGTAGCGGCCATAATGTGCTGGAAGTCAACAAAGAAGGTCAAACTGTCTGGTCAATTGAAGAAAACGAGCTTCCGGGGATACAACTGGTATGGGTGACAACTGTTGAAGAGTTACCCAATGGTAACTTCATGATTGGTAATTGTCACGCGGGGGCAGAAAACCCACAAATCATAGAAGTCACACGCAACAAAGAGGTGGTCTGGAAATTCAATAACTTTGAGGTCTTTGGGAATGCCATGCCTTGTTCCAAGGTGTTCTAAGTATTTTCGGAAACATAAAAGTAAGTAATTATTATGAAATTATCATTCCAAAAATGGTTCTTTAACTGCATCACCGGATGCAGCGCCGTCTTGTGGGCTACCACTGGTTGCCAGACATCCCAAAAAACAGCTTCCAATGAAGTGACTTTTTTTAAACTGACTGAAAGCGTACATCAGTGGCGCCAGCCGATTGGTGATTGGAAGGAAGTGGGCGTTATTCAATTACGCGATGGGGATAATTCGGCTTTTAAAGTTGAAAAGGGAAGGGGCATTTTCGTCAATCACCCCAACGCTCAAACTGTGAACCTTCTTTCACATGCACAACACGGAGATGTATCTTTACATGTCGAATTCACGGTGCCTGAGGGATCGAATTCTGGCGTTTATCTACAGGGGAGGTATGAAGTACAGGTGCTTGACAGTTGGGGGAAAACCGACGTGGGTCATGGTGATTGCGGGGGGATTTATCAACGATGGGTCAACGGGCGAGGACTCGAGGGGCATGCGCCGAAAATCAACGCATCCCTACCTCCCGGCGAATGGCAATCGTTTGATATCGTTTTTCGAGCACCCCGGTTCAATGGATCAGGCGAAAAAATCGAAAATGCGCGTTTTCTTAAAGTCGTTCATAATGGAGTTCCAGTTCACCATAACGTTTCTTTGAATGGTCCAACACGCTCGGCAAGTTTCGATGATGAACAACCGCTAGGGCCTATCATGCTGCAAGGTGATCACGGTCCAGTAGCTTATCGAAATATTATTGTCCGGCCATTGAATCTTGATTGATTGGTTTTTGAACCGATCAAGAGGTCTGGAATTTCTTTTGTTTGAGTTTGTCAAGGAGTACGGCAATGAGGATCACCATACCCAAAATTACCTTTTGAGTGTAACTTTCAATGTTCATCAGGTTCATGCCATTCTGGATGACAGCGATGATGAAAGCTCCAATCAGGGTACCGAAGATTTTACCTTCGCCTCCCGAAAGACTTGTGCCACCGACAACTACAGCGGCAATCACATACAGTTCATACATTTGACCGTAGGTTGGGGCGCCGCTTTTCAGCTGTGAGGCCATTACGACTCCTCCGAGGCCAGCAAGCAGTCCTGAGAGAGTGTAGGCAAATAACTGGATCCATTTTACTGGAACTCCCGAAAGACGCGCTGCTTCAGTATTGCCTCCTACCGCGTAAATATAACGTCCCAATTGTGTGCGTGACATCATGATATGAGCAAGAGAGTAAAGGAGCATCATCAAGAAGACGGCGTTGGGTATTCCAAACAAACTCGCCTCCCTGCCCAACCAAACAAATGAATCAGGTACGCGATAAACAGATTCTCCACCTGACATGAGATAAGCCGTACCACTTGCCATCATCATGACTCCCAATGTTACGATAAACGGTGGAATGGAAAAGGCAGTGATCATGCTGCCGGTAAATGATCCAACGAGTCCCGTGATGATGATGGCGGCGATACACGCCAATATCATTCCTCCTGCATTCGCATCTAACCCTCCGGCTATGTTTTGAATGAACAGGCAGCAAAGAACGGCGGAGAAAGCGATCAAGCTGCCCACCGACAAATCGATGCCTCCGCAGATGATAACTACGGTCATGCCAATGGCGATAATGGCAATAACAGCAATCTGATTGGTGATATTGAGGAGGTTGTCCTTTTTAAGGAAATTGGGCCAATTGTATGGGCTTGGTCCGATTCGTGTCGGTGACCCCAATTGAGGGAAGTCCAACTTTATATCTTCAAATACCAACCAATCCACAGTCGTCTGGTTGCCGAGAATAACCTGTAGTTTGATCTTTTGATTTTCAAGTTCAACCAATTTGGCTCGAGCATCCCTGGGGGTGCCTTGTACTGAATGTAAATGTTTGAAACCTGCGCTTGTTAAAGACCCACTCAGCGCGTCATAAAAGTTCTGATCTATGGGCAGGTTTCGTGATGTAATAAGGATGTGTGCATCTTTGTCGAAACGTTTTTTTACGATACTGGCAATCTGAAGGCCTGCCTTTTTTCCGCTCGGTCGTTGTTCAGTCAGAGTGACCAGGCTGAAAAATATGCCAAGAAGAATCAGAACCAGAATCATTCCATATTCAGTCAGAAGGTGGGTAAGGTGTTGTTTTTTTGATTTAGGCATTTGAATACTTCTGGGAATAAGGTTTCCCTCTAAGCGACCGCGAAATGCATGATTTCCTCTTGAGTAGCGGATGTCACATCCTCAATTTCCCCTGTGATTCTACCTTCATGCATGACGAGGATGCGGTCTGCCATTCCAAGGATTTCAGGAAGTTCAGAACTGATCATAATAATGGCTTTCCCCTTCGCAGCGAGATCATTCATCAGTTGGTAGATTTCGTATTTCGCACCGACGTCAATGCCTCGAGTTGGTTCGTCGAAAATCAAAACTTCACAGTGTCTCGCCAGCCATTTGGCGATGACCAGTTTTTGCTGGTTTCCCCCGGAAAGCTGATTTGCTTTCTGGTTTTCATTTGAAATCTTGACTCGCATGGTTGTCACATAATCCTGAAACTCTCTGCGCTCAATTGAAGTTTTGACGAATCCTGCGGGAGCAAACCGATTCAGATTCGGAAGTCCGAAATTGTCTTTGACTGAATGGGAGAGAACAAGGCCTTGAAGCTTCCTGTCTTCAGTCAGTAATCCTATACCTGCAGCGATCGCTTCGCGAGGATTACAAACGCTTAGCATTTTACCATCCAGTTGAATTTCACCAGCATCACGGGGGTCGGCCCCGAAAATCAATCGAGCCAGCTCTGTGCGCCCTGCGCCTACTAAACCAGCCAAGCCAAGTATCTCTCCGCTCCTGACTTTGAGGGATATGTTCTGCACTGCTTTCCCTCGAGTCATATTCCTGATTTTGAGTTTTGTTTTGCCTATCCTTGGACTTTTTAACGGGAATTCGTTTTTGAGTTCTCTGCCCACCATCATTTCGATTAGCGATTGTCGTGTGCAATCCGCAAGGTCTTTGTCAGCAACACAAGCTCCATCTCTCATCACCTGGGTACGATCGGCGATCTCAAAAATTTCATCAAGACGGTGGCCGATATAGATAAGACCTAACCCTTGTTGTTTGAGCTTGTGTATGATCTCAAAGAGTTTTTCTACCTCGTGAAGCGTGAGCACGGCCGAAGGTTCGTCCAGCACGAGTATTTTTGAATTCAATGACAAGGCCCGTGCGATTTCAATTGACTGTTGCTGCGCAATCGTTAACTGACGACATGGTAACTCAGGGTCAAAGTCCATTCCTAACTGAGAGAGAAGAGCAAGTGTCTGTTCTTTTTCTTCTCCATGGCGAATGAGTCCATTTTGGGTGATCTCCTGTCCCAGAAATACATTTTCAATCGCCGACAGCGCCGGTATCAAATTAAACTCCTGATAAATCATGGAAACCCCCAGGGCGCGGGCCTTGACCGGCGATTCTATAGTGACATTTTCACCCTCTAGTTGGATGGTGCCTTGATCGGGTAAGTGCGCCCCCCCGAGGACCTTCATCAAAGTACTTTTCCCAGCGCCGTTTTCCCCCATCAATGCCAGTACTTCACCTTTCTGAAGCGTGAGGTTTACTCCTTTGAGAGCATATACCCCGGGGAATCGCTTCTCGATTCCTGACATCTGCAATAGGGGAGGAGGCATACTAAACAAGCTTTGAATTCAATATAAATCAGTCCTTATTCTCGGGTTTGTTTTCAATAACCGGTTGTGCTCGTCTCTGAATTTTTTGTATTTGATCGATCAATCCCCCAACGGCCTTATTGCCTTTTAATATGGTGAAATCAATCTCTGCATGGTGGCTTTGTCCTGAATCAAGTTTTGGGACCCTGCCAAATTTACGTTCGATACGCCTGTTATTAGGGAAATTAGTACCAGGTTCCAAACCCGTCACGTAACCTTCACCCTCAGAGTTGGTGTTTTTCCAAAGCGTAATGAAGGGTAACTGTTGGATTGAAAACTTCATGGAAATACCCTTGTTTTTAGAGCGGTTAACGAGTCCGATGATCGTTCGACCGTCGTAACCAGCCAATGGTGTCATGCAATAGACTTGTTCCGTAAATCCAGCAGTCGGCCCCTCGTAAATGGAATAGCTTTCAATGGATTCTGCGGCATGCTCGTTGAATGGAATTACTTTTTTGACTGGGCCTACGAATTGAGCGCCTTCTTCAAGGAGAGGAGGGCCATAGTTTGCGTGATAAAGGATTTGAAATTCCTGAGGGGCATCCCCTCGGTTGGTAATGGTATCGGATATGCGAACAGATGCGCTGCCAGGGGTGGTGGACACCTCAGTTTGAATTTCCAGTTTCGGACCGTAAAACATTCTTTCGTCAACACGCCCGCGAATTCGTATACGGTATGGGGGCACGCGCTCAATGATAACCTCTACTTCGCTGGCCGGGATATTCCCAATTTTGCCATGCAGCGTCAGATCCATGGTGGCTTCATCCCCCACATTGTTGATGAAACTATCGGTGCCGGGATGGCCAGTGCTTTCCAATCCACAGCGAACCATCCATTCATTGAAACCTTCCAGCCAACCCAACCCACCTCGGTCTTCCAGACGAATGTATTTCGGATGAACCACTTCCTTGACTGGTGAATCCCACCCAAGATGGATGTCGTCCATGCGGGCATTCAATAAACTCATTCCTCGTGTGGGTATGACCGAAAAAGAGAGTTCACCGTTATCGACGGTGATTAAATCAACCCCCTCCTGCTTTCCTCCGTGAAGCGTCTTTTTGGTGATGCTCCAATCTGGTTTTTCAGGAGTGACCACTGATCCACTGATTTGCCAGGAATCAAGATGAATATTCTTATCAACACTGGTCAACGTGATCACAAGGGGGGCTTTGTCCTGCGCATGGATCAGCGAGGAAGCCATGAGCAAACTGATGAGTATGAGTTTCATAATGTTATTTGTTGGAGTCGTTATGCAAGGTTCAATGCTTTTTCTACAGCTGTTCGCATCACGGAGGCATCCGGACGCAATCCTGTCCAGTATTCGACGCTGGTAATTCCCTGGTTCACGATCATACCCAAGCCGTCCAGGGTCTGGCACCCTCGATGTCGCGCCTTACGGATGAGCCAGGTTTCGGGAGGGCTGAAAATTACATCGGCCACAACAGTCGTGTCCTTGAGTGATTCGAGGTTTATATTGATCTGCGCATTATCATCGTAAAGGCCAATGGAAGTTGCATTTACCAATACATCCGTGTCCTCGGGTATATCCAATGTTTTGTCCCAGGAGATGGAATCGGTGGAGACGTTTAATTTGTTTGTCAAAAGCTGGCTCAAATCATGGCCTCGCTGCGGACTGCGGTTGACGATGGTGATTTTGCCAGCGCGAGCCAAGCCCAGTTCCACGGCGATGGCACGGGCTGCTCCTCCGGCGCCCAATATGACCACATGCTTGCCTTCGAGTTCGATGACTGATTGCAAGGATTTCAGAAATCCTTTTCCGTCTGTGTTTTCACCGATGAACTGATTGTTGCGTTTAACCACACAGTTTACGGCTCCCATGATATCGGCAGATTGACCGAGTGCATCCAGATGAGGGATGACGGCAACCTTATGGGGTAGCGAGCAGTTGAATCCCATAAAACCCATGGCATGGGCTCCCCTGACTGCATCAGCAAGGTTGTCAGGTGTGACCTCCATATTGATGTAGCGGTAGTGAAGGCGATGATGACAAAACGCAGCCTCGATCATTTCGACAGTCGGATTCCCTTTCGCTCCCTGAGACATGGATCCAACCAAACTTGGCAGGAAATCGGGTGTTTGCTTGCTCATACGAAGAGGTGCCTTAATAGATTCTCAAAGGTCATTGGAGGCTGTTGTCCTTGAGTCCGTCTTCCTGCCGGTAAAGGCTGGTAGGAATCAACTGTTCGGGCTCGACATCTTCACCTTTGGAATGAGCCACGATGGATTTGACCACCTCGATCCCCATTTTATCTGGAAACTGAATCGGATCAGCAAAAATTTTTCCATCCTTGATCGCTTGTTTGCCCTCCGGTTGTCCGTCGAACCCTACGATCCGCACCTGATCCTGTTTGCCTGCTTTTTCGAGGGCTGCGCGAGCGCCTAACGCAGCAGGATCATTGATGGCAAAAACACCCCTGAGATCACTATGTGCCTGAAGTGCATCCTCGGCAGCCTTGTAACCCAAATCTTTGGCCGCACCGCTTTCCAGTTCCATGACCATATCAATTTTTGCACTTGCAGACACATTGTGTGCTTCAATGACTTCTTTGAATCCCTTGACACGTAATCGGCAGGATTCTGCTTGTCGGTAATGCAGGATGGCTACTTTTCCCCCGGCCTCACCGAGGGCTTCGATCATGGCTTTGCCTGCTTCTTTTCCTCCACCGTAATTATCGGTCGCCACCTGAGTAAGGATATCAACACCGGGTTCGTTGCAGGGTATATCTACCGTAATCACTGGAATCCCAGCCGCATTTGCTTCCTGGATCACAGGAACGATAGATCTGGATTCGCAAGGGCTGAGGACGATCGCGGAAACCTTGCTTACGATAAAGTCAGTCACCTGATTGGATTGCTTGGCAACATCCTCATCTGCGCTGAGCACTATTGTCTTGTAGCCTTGTTTTGCAGCTTCTGCCGTGATGTTGTCTCCGATGACTTTGAAAAATGGGTTTTTGAGTGTAAGCAATGAAACACCTATAGTACCCTTGCTTTTCGAGGGTTCAGCTGTTTCACCATTATTTGATCCGGCAGTTTGTGATGTGTTGTCACAGCCACTTGTCATTAGCAGAAGTATTGAGCAGCTCAAAATTACTGCGCTTGCTTGCGTCATTGATTTGAAAATCTTCATTGTCTTCAACTTGTTGTTAAACGTTACCCAACATTTGGGTAGCCTATGAAATACACAGTGTCAGGGTAATTCGAAAAGACTTTGAATGAATTCAACGGTTTCTGCAAGAATGTTACATTGAATCTCGAATGAAACCCAAAGATCAAAGCTCTCAAAGGTGAGTCATCTGATTTGAAAGAAACCTCGGGCGTATTGGGCTTGATTTCGAATCAAAGATTATTGTATTTATCGTGTGATTCATCGAAGGCCAAGGCCAGATACGGAGTATCCACCACCACAGCGAAGCATGTGCAGATGTGATTTATTGGTGCTGGACATCGTATGAACTTAGATGCAGCGAATCATCTGACATCTCATTAACGAGCATGTAAACCTTTGTTTTCTTTTCATGGCTATGGGTTTGCATGCTGTGTCTTCAGAGTTCATCTGATCCGCCCAATGTCATTGTGATCAACTCCACAATGATTCCATTCCGTATTCTTAAACGGGCTGCCCTAATGACTGGTCTTTATCCCGGACGTACGGAGGCTTATCGTACGAGTTCAGGGAGGACTATGATGCATATTGATGAGCGCACGATTGCTGATGTGTTTTCAGAAAACGGCCACACCCCAGAAATGATTGGTAAATGACACCTTGGGGCAGGCTTCGGATGATTGGGGTAATGATTATTTTATGATACCTGCGAATGGAATGGATCCCATGAAAAGTATGAAGGTTATTGCACGGATGTTTGGTTTGGTGGATTTAGAAAATTCATCGAACGTAACAAGGAACATCCATTCTTTCTTTATCTGCCCGCCAACGCCCCTCATGGCCACTATCGATTGTCCTTACGACAATGGCCCAAGGAAACCGGTAAAAATTTTAAAGCCGTTCGTGCGAGGATTTAAATCGCCGGTCAGGCTCATGAAGCGATGGTCAGCAATGGATCGGACAGGATCGTTTTTGATCTTCAATTACCGGAATGAAAAACAATATGCATCACATGGTCATACGACGAAGAGGGAAAAGCCGGTGGAGCCTGTTTCATGGGAATGGAGTCACTCTAGATGAGCGATTTAATTTCTTCCACTGTGGAGGCTTGTTTTATTCCGGTCCCTGTTAATCGCTTGCACAGACGGGCATTCTTGAGCCTTATGCCGGATTTTGATCGTGATGATTCTTGAATGTCTTCAAAACTGATCTCATAAATTAAATCTGGTTTGACCAGACAATTGTTCCCTTGCTTTTGAAGGGTGTTTTCCAAAACAAATTCGCCAAGCGATTCAAAATCTTTTTTTGAATGCTGGGTGCCAATAACTGCAACTGAAACCAAAGAATCATTGAGCCATGCTCCAAAGGTGAATCGAATGAAGTGAGTTTGATTTCCAGGCAGGCGTTCAGCACTTAATAAGGCTAGTCGCGCCTTGCATGATGCGGGTTTGAGTAGTCTCCATCTGTTTTCATCTGAATGAGGGGAATCCCTTGGATCCACCGGAATGCACAAAAGCCCAGTGGCATGTTTGTCACGGCAAATATTCAACTTGCCTTCAAGACTTGCCCAGGTATTGCATTTGAAAAATCTGGAAAGGCTCATGGGCGGCGGTAAAACCGACTTTTCCGGTTCAGTCCTCAGAACGGTGGACATGTCGAACATTTCCTGCTGAAAGAAATCTGGGTTAACGTCCTCTATCTCTGATTTGTTACCGTGGATGCTCCATTGATGGGACCATTCATCCATTACCTGCTTCATCTCAGCCCTGCGCTGAGCGAAAGGGCAATGACTTAAATTGATGCCATGACGTTCAATGATGTCGAGTACAATGAACTGTACAGGAGCCGATTGGATTGTTTTCTGAGTAGCGGTTTTGACTTTTAATCGCTTTTGGACGTTTTCACGTGGGGGCGGAAGATCATCATCCCAACCAACGATGAGGCCTTCCAATACCGTCCCGGATGGCAAGAGTGAAATGCCACGAATTAGCTCAGGAAAACAGAGGTTCAAAGGGATCAGCTCCTCTGACCAGATAGTTGAAACTTCCCGTCGCCTGATGCCCTGTACACGAGCCCCATCAAAAGCGAAAGCAGCTTCCAGCCCTAGAGTAAAATCCGATTTGTCAGGCGGCACCTCTGAAACGACAACCGGCTCAAAGTGACATGGCGCCATGGCTGTATCTATTTCAGGATCTGGTTCAATAAAGCTTTGAAACCATGTCGCACTTGGTTGCCAATCTTCAATGAGGCGTCTGGATATGACACTCCTGGGAATTCCCGAAATTTTAGAAAGCGCTTCATGGATAAGCGACTTTTGCGCGCCTAATTGGAACCCGCCAAGGATCATTTTATTGAAAAGGACACGTTGTGTAGTGCTAAGCATTTCCCATGCACAGCGAATTGTTTCTTTTTTAGAAAGGCGGGTAAATCCAGAGAGTGGCTGCAGAAACTGGATTACCAGTGTGGAAAGGCTTATTTCGCATCTGCCACCCTTACTCGCAAAGAGTAAGGCCAACGTTTCCGGAGTGTCTTTAACACGCTCATTACAAGCTTTGATGACCCAATCGGGGAAACAAGTTTGTGATTCAATGACCTCTTTCAACAATTTCAGGCCTGTCTTGGTTTTTAGTCTTCTGTTTTTCAAAAAAGAATAAGGCCCAAGCAGCATCCTCGGGGGGGATTGAACTTAAATAGGATTTCAACTCTTGAACCTTGATAGCGTCGCTAGCGGCGGTATCAAGGTTTTCAATCAATTGTTGTAAACGTTGCATGCGTGATGTTCCTCTAAGTTAGATGATTTAAGACGCATGCAAGGAGGCGGTAGACCTGTTTTCAGGCAGTTGAGATACAGATAAACCTTTTTCAGTCAGCCATCGGGATAGAACAGAGCCATCCCCATGGGTCAGAAAGGTTTGTTCTGCCTCGGTTGCTTGAATAGCCTGACAAAGACCTTCCCAGTCAGCATGATCTGAAACAATCAATCCATTGGGTAAGTTTTTTTTTCTTTTTTGACTGCGGATTTGGGCCCACCCGGAAACATCCAAGGATTGCCAGGAACATGGATCTCCCAGACTTTTTTCCATACTGCTTGAAGGAGGACTGATGATCAGGGATTCGTCCCGGTAGCGCATGACGTTCTCGGGTGTGGCTTCCATTACTTCAGGAAATAAAACGCCCTCGGATATGTAAAATGGTAAAAAACTCAGGATGGCTGAGTGAACCAAAACAGTCTGCTCGGAATCCTTCAGTGCATTCAATACACGTTGGGCTTTTCCAAGGGAATAAGCATTGATGACGCTGCTCAACCCTGCTTCACGGTTTGTTTTCCACCATTTTTTCAGGTGATTCCATTCGTGATTGGGATCTGGCCATCGATAAATGGGATATCCAAAAGTGCATTCTGAAATGAAGGTATGGCAGCGCAAGGGCTCAAATGGAGCACAGGTCGGATCTGGATATGTTTTGTAGTCTCCGCTCACCACCCAAACTTCCCCTTTGTATTCTACCCTTATTTGCGCAGATCCCAAAATATGTCCCGCTGGGTGAAATGATATAATGACACCACAAATGGATGTGGAAGCCCCATATTCCAGTGCCTGGAGGGAAATATTTTTACCAAGTCTCAATCTGAGGAGCGGTTCACATGGTTTACTGCATAGATACTGTTCGGAACCTCGACGCGCATGATCAGAATGAGCGTGGGTGATGACAGCTCGATTAACCTTTCGCTTCGGATCGATGTAAAAGTCACCTTGTTCACAATACAATCCAGATGGAGTGGGCCGGATCAACATCTATTTGGCATGGTTTTTCATAAAGAAATGAATGAGCTGATTGAAAATAAATATGAAGAGCAGAAACTGATTGTCAATGAATCGATGTCATCATGTTGGCTTTACTTGAGAGTCGCATGCCTTAAACAAAGCCGACAAGGCCTTATCAATCCATCTTGTTTTGCTGGCCAACCCAGATACACATTTCCCCATGGTATTTCGACATCATGAAATTCGTGGCGAGGTTTTTTTTCGTGCTTGAGAGAAGTGCATGGATGAGTTCGATCGCAAACTTGATTAGCAAGTTTTGAGATGATGGCAGCCAGGTAACCCGGGTCTGCTGATATCCCCTTTAATCATCGTGGGGGCTGTATGGCTCAAGTTTTAGCCATCAGTGCGATTGTAAAGGGTTAAGAGATGATTTGATTAGACCAGACACATCACGCAGGATCATCTCAAGTTTTGTTGCTGTTTTCACCAGCAAAAAAGCAGTAACCTCGAATGGATGTCATGACATCTAGATTTTAATGGCAATGAATGTTTTCGCACATTTCTGCAAGCTTTGGATCTGGTTTTTGTCCCTGGACATACAATTGTTTGGCTTGAATTATTTTGGATTAAATAATTTTAATAATGTATAGTCGATTCATGAAAGCACAATGGGCAGCAAGTCCAGCCTATGTATATCCATTTCAAACTGGTGATCAACGAAACAAGTCAAGCATCCACAGCCTCATTGGGTTAATCCCTTCATTCAGAATCCTTTTTTATTGTTTCGTTATATCATTGGTAAGCTTGCCTGCCACTGGTTTTGCAGGAAAGCGAGGAGCCGTCGCAGCTGGCCATGAGCTTGCCGCTCAAGCTGGAATAAATGCACTTGATCGAGGTGGAAATGCAGTCGATGCCGCAGTGGCGATCGGTTTAACATTAGGGGTAGTCGATGGTTTCAATTCCGGTATTGGAGGTGGTTGTTTCATGCTGATTCGTACTCCCCGAGGAGAATTAATAGGACTGGACGGCCGAGAGACTGCGCCTGAAAGAGCTCATCGCGACATGTACCTAAGAGATGGGCAAGCTGTTTCCGATTTGTCGCAGAAAGGGGCGCTTGCTGTTGGAGTTCCCGGAGCATTAGCAGCATTTGATACCGCCCTGAGACGTTATGGAAAGCTCAAACTAGCTGATTTGTTACTGCCTGCAGCAGAAATTGCTGCGTCTGGTTTCCCTGTGAACCAGACTTTCTACGGACGGGTAGCATCTGTTGTGAAGACTCTCAGGGAATTTCCAGAAATTCAATCTGTTTACCTTGATGCTAAACTCAACCCTTTTCAGGTGGGGGACACTTTCGTTCAACCGCAGTTGGCAGAATCCTATCGGCTCATTGCCAGCGATGGCATCTCAGCATTTTACAACGGGCCCATTGCGGCTTCTTTGGCGGAGTGGATGCGCGATCATGGAGGGATTCTTACCCAATCGGACATGACTCGTTATCAAACCAAGTTTCGTACTCCAGTCAGATCGATGTATCGAGAATTTGAGATTGCAGGCTTCCCTCCTCCTAGCTCCGGGGGCATACACGTCGCTCAGATCCTGAAGATATTGGAATTCTTTGATATTCCATCCATGGACCGCCATTCTGCAGAGTGGATCCATTTGGTTATTGAGGCCATGAAACGAGCCTTTGCTGACCGAGCTTTCTGGCTGGGTGACAGTGACTACGCAAACGTGCCCTTAGGTTTGATAAGTGACAATTACGCCAAGTCATTAGCTGAAGATATTAACCCAAGCCAAGCCTCAAAGGTAATCCGGCATGGAATCCCCCCGCATGCGGATAAAGCTTTGTTTGGAAGTCACACCACACATTACAGTGCTGCGGATCAAGAAGGTTACTGGGTCGCATGCACAGCGACGGTCAACACAACTCTGGGTTCCAAGGTTATGATCCCTGGAAGAGGGATTGTGCTTAACAACGAGATGGATGATTTTTCAGCTCAGCCAGGTAAAGCAAATTTTTTCGGTTTGCTGGGAAGTGAAGCAAATGCTGTCCAACCAGGGAAACGCCCCTTGAGTAGCATGAGTCCAACTCTGGTGTTAAAGAGTGGTGAGCCTGTTCTGTCAGTCGGTGCCGCTGGCGGACCCACCATTATAAGTCAAACGCTTGTTCATCTCCTGCTCATATTGGATTTTGGATTGGGGGGTCGAAGAAGCTTTGGCACATCCCAAGATTCCATCACCAATGGAAACCTGATCGAGTGGTTCTGGAAGCATCCTGGCCATCATCAGTGGTCCAGGCATTGAAAAATAAGGGGCATGAGGTACATGTTGTGAATCAAATAGGGGCTGCTCAGGCGGTGCAGCGTATAAGTCAGAGCCAAACGTTCAAGGGAGCGTCAGATCCCCGCATTAATGGAAGTTCGATGCAATGGTAGAAAATTTCAGCTTGATCAACCGGCAATCCAAGAATGAACGAACTCACGCTTAAGGACATCCAACGAGCAGCCGAACGAATCCGAACGCATGCGCACTATACGCCTGTGCTGAGGTGCGAATCCATTAACCAACTTGCAGGTAATGACTTGTTTTGCAAAGGGGAGCATTTGCAGAAGGTCGGAGCATTCAAATTTCGAGGCGCTTTCAATGCAGTGTCTCAGCTAAGTCGAGAAGAACTAGACCAAGGATTGATCACGGTAAGTTCCGGTAATCATGCACAAGCGCTGGCCTTGGCAGGGCAATTGTTTCGCTCCAAAGTACACATTGTCATGCCAGAAACAGCCTCTTACATCAAAAAGGAGGCTGTGAAATCATACGGGGCAACCATTTATCCTTGTGGTAATGTGCAACATCAACGCGAAAAAGCTTTGATTGATTTTCAAATTAAAACCGGAGCTTACTACATTCACCCCTTTGACCATCCGCATATTATCGCGGGGCAGGGAACCGTCGCTTTGGAATTATTAAATCAAGTTGCTGATTTGGACGTGCTGGTCGCACCAGTCGGTGGTGGTGGATTGCTCGCCGGAATCGCACTGTGCGCTAAATCCATGGTTCCGGGGATACAGGTATATGGTGCCGAGCCGCTTGGAGCAGATGATGCAGCTCGATCCTTGGCTTCGGTCAGCGTCCAACCACAACTAGATCCACAAACCATTGCAGATGGATTGCAAACGGGGCTAGGAGAATTGAATTGGTCAATTATCAAGCAGTCAGTAGACAGGATTGTAACGGTTCGGGAAGATGAAATTTTACATGCAACCCGATTTGTATGGGAACGGATGAAACAGTTGGTAGAACCCAGCGGAGCTGTTGCTCTCGCTGCGGTATTCAGTGAAGAATTTCGAGTGTTGCACCAAGGACAGCGTGTTGGCCTTGTTTTCAGCGGTGGCAACGTCAATTCTGATTTTTTCCAAAACCAGAACCAATCTTGACGCAGTGCACGTGCTTGGGTAGGTTGCCAACTAAGAATGGAAGTTCAAAAAAACATGTTTAATTACTTGGTGCCATACGTGGTCGAAGAAACGGGGCGTGGTGAACGTGGTTATGACATATACTCACGGCTGCTCAAGGATCGTATTATTTTTCTAGGGACTCCCGTGGATGATCAGGTAGCCAATGTCATAATAGCACAGCTATTGTTCCTTCAAAACGCAGACCCCAAGAAGGACATTCACCTGTATATCAATTCGCCTGGGGGTAGCGTCACTGCAGGTTTGGCCATATATGACACGATGCAGTTTATGACCTGTGATGTGAATACCTACTGCATAGGGCAAGCGGCCAGTATGGGAGCTGTGTTGCTTTGCGGTGGGACCAAGGGGAAAAGATTTGCACTCCCCAACGCCAACATCATGATTCATCAAGTGCTTGGCGGAGCCCAGGGACAGGCTTCGGATGTAGAAATCCGAGTCAATTATATGCTGAGTTTAAAATCCAGATTGAATGACATTATTTCCTTTCACACAGGACAAGAGCGAGATCAGGTCGAAAAAGATTGTGACCGTGATAACTATATGAGTGCAGAGGAAGCCAAGACATATGGATTGGTAGATGAGGTCGTCAAATCACAAAAAGAGGTGGCTGATTCCAAATCGGAATCTAGCAAACCCTGATCGTCATGGCGCGTCCAACACAACTAACGATGTGCAGTTTCTGCGGGAAATCCCACTCAGAAGTTCGTAAACTAATTGCCGGACCGCAAGTGTATATATGCGATGCATGTGTGCTTGTCTGCAAGAGCGTCCTAGATAAAGAGTTTCGTAGTGATACAAAATCGTCTTCGACTAAGCTCAATTTACTGCGTCCCAAGGAACTGAAAGAAATTCTGGACGAATACTGTGTGGGCCAGGATGAAGCCAAGAAAACTTTGGCAGTGGCTGTTCATAATCACTACAAGCGGATACAAGCTGAGGTGGAAGGTGATTCGGATCAACTGGATCCAGAAAGCATGCTCCAGGATGTTACCATTGAAAAAAGCAATATCCTCATGGTGGGCCCTACTGGATCTGGGAAAACGCTTCTTGCAAGTACGCTAGCAAAGGCACTCGATGTTCCTTACGCTATGGTAGATGCAACAAGTTTGACAGAAGCGGGCTATGTTGGGGAGGATGTGGAAAACATCATCCTGCGCTTGTTGCAAAGCGCGGAGTTTGATGTCAAGAGTGCTGAAATGGGAATTATTTATGTCGATGAAATCGACAAAATAGCCAGAAAAACGGAAAATGTTTCCATTACCCGTGATGTCTCAGGCGAGGGGGTGCAGCAGGCTCTTTTGAAAATCATGGAAGGCACTACCTGTAATGTTCCTCCTCAGGGTGGCCGCAAGCATCCTCAACAAGAATACATTCAGGTCAATACAAAGAATATCCTCTTTATTTGCGGAGGGGCTTTTGTTGGGTTGGATAAGATTGTAGAACGTCGTGTAGGCAGCGGCAAAATGGGTTTTCACCGTGATCCCAATCAAGATGCAGCCAAGGATGGGGCAAATAAAAATGCAATATTTCATGCCATGGAGCCGGAAGATCTGGTTTCCTACGGTTTCATTCCTGAATTCATCGGACGTGTTCCGATGAATACGGTCCTTGAAGAGCTGTCCGAGGATCAGTTGGTGGCCATTCTCACAAAAACACGCAACGCCTTGACCAAACAGTATGCCAAGTTACTTGCCCTCGAGAATGTGAATCTAGACTTCACCTCGGACGCCTTGAAAGCACTTGCTCGCCAGGCTATCAAGAAGGGAACAGGCGCGCGTGCCTTGCGCGGCATGCTGGAGAAATTAATGCTCGATATCATGTATGAAGCTCCAAGTCGTGATGACATTGAGGGAGTGAAAATCACTCGTGCGGCGGTAGAGGGCAAAAGCAAACCCAGGTTTCGCCTTAAGCCAAAGAGCGCTGAAGCCGCTTGATTAGCACGCAATTACATTTCGCACACCCGGTTCTTTAAATCGCTTTGGGAAGTCTTTCCTCCCTGGTATGGATGATCAATCAAGAAAAACTTCACCCGTGGCTCGGCAGGTCGAGAATATTCCTCGCTCAGGGATCCGCGATTTCTTTGAATTAGTGCAGGGTGTGCCCGATATCATTTCTCTGGGAGTTGGTGAACCTGATTTTGTGACTCCCTGGAAAATCAGAGAAGCGGCTATTTATTCGTTGGAGAGGGGGCATACCTCTTATACTTCCAATTCCGGATTGTTCAAACTCAGACAATCCATTGCACGCTACGTCAATGAACATTTTCAAGTATCCTATGATCCGAATGATGAAATTCTAGTCACCGTAGGAGTCAGTGAAGCGTTGGATATTGCGCTGCGCGCATTGATTGATCCAGGTGATGAGATCATTTATCATGAACCATGTTATGTGAGTTATGCTCCTTCCATTGCCATGGCCCATGGGGTCGCTGTCCCAGTAAAATGCGAGTCTTCAAATGCCTTTGCGCTTGATCCCGAAGCATTGAAAAAAGTCATTACTGCCAAAACCAAGGCAGTGATTCTTAATTTCCCAACAAACCCGACTGGAGGAACTCTGTCTGCCGATCAGGTAAAGCGTATTGCTGAAATTGTAGTCGATCACGATTTGGTCGTAATCAGCGACGAAATTTATTCCGAATTGACGTATGAAGGCAGCCATGTCTCCATTGCTTCGATGCCGGGAATGCGAGAGCGCACCATTTTCCTGCACGGGTTCTCCAAGGCTTTTGCAATGACTGGGTTTAGGGTCGGATATGCCTGTGCCCCCAAATACCTTTTGGATGCCATGTTGAGGATTCATCAATATTGCATGCTTTGTGCCGGGATCACTAGTCAGGAAGCGGCTATCGAGGCACTTGATCACGGTTTTGATGAAGCAATGGCGATGCGGGAGCATTACTTGGCAAGGCGCAATTTTATCGTGCATGCGTTGAATGAAATGGGTTTGACCTGCCATTTGCCGCGCGGGAGTTTCTATGCGTTTCCCTCGATTCAAAGCACAGGAATGTCTTCCACAGAATTTGCAGTTAAGTTGTTGAAAGAAACCAAAGTTGCCTGCGTTCCCGGTACAGCGTTTGGGAAAAGTGGAGAGGGGTTTCTGAGGTGCTGTTTTGCGACATCCATGGCTCAGATCGAGATGGCCATGGATCGCGTAGCGAAATTCCTTCAAAAGGTTTGACTGATATTATATGGAATTACTTTCTGCATAGATTTGGCGGATGATTTCCTCGACAGGAACTTCTTCGATGTTCAAATCGGCAACGGGAAGCATGTCCAACAAATCTTTGGAAGCTTGAATAACAGCCTTCCTTTTGACTCTAATCTGCAATTTCCCATCAGCAAAGCTTTCGACTAATCCAATCGACTTGCATTTTTCTGGGAGCGGCATGGATGGATCTTCAAAGAGAACATTGATACGTTTTTCATCAGCAAATTGATCGAGGATTCCTTGCAATTCTCCGTCGTAGAACAATTTCCCATGATCTATGATGAGGACGCGTTTGCACAATTCCTGAATATCAGCCATGTAATGGCTTGTCAGTATGATCGTTGTTTTCTTTGTTTTATTGAGATCTTTAAGGAAATCCCGGACCGTTTTTTGTGAGATGATATCAAGCCCGATGGTAGGTTCATCTAAAAATAAAATTTTGGGCTGGTGGATCAGGGATGCAATCAATTCCATTTTCATTCGCTCGCCCAGGGATAATTCACGAACCATGATATCCAACTTATCGGCGACTTGCAGCATTTCAGATATTTCGTTGACTGTTTTTTGCCGCTGTGAATCTGCAATTCCGTAAATTTTTGCATTTAAAGCAAAGGATTCTCTTGCTGGAAGGTCCCACCAAAGTTGATTTTTCTGACCTAACAGAAGTGCGAACTGTCTCCGATAAGCATCTTGTCTCTCGCAAGGTTTGTAGCCCAGGACATTGACTGATCCGGAGGATGGATAGAGAAGCCCCGAAAGCATCTTGAGCGTAGTCGTTTTGCCTGCACCATTCGGGCCCATGAAGCCGACTAATTCTCCCTCTTCAATATCAAAAGAAATTTTACGAACCGCTTCTGTCGTTTCATATTTGCGGTGAATGAGTCCTTTGATCGAACCCCAAAATCCTGATTCTTTTTTGTAAGTTTGATATGCTTTGGAGAGCTCACGTACTTTAATCATGGCTGCCTAATCAGTTTACAAAAATTTGGGAGGCGGGCTCACAAGAGTCGCCTTACCTGCATGCGGCCAGTAATTGCTGAGAACGAGCGTGACAGTTTAGCGTAGGTGGCGTTCTAAGTATGTTACCGCCTGTCTCACACTTGCATCCATCTCCATTCGGTCCTTAACTAGCCGGCAGGCATGCATAACGGTGCCATGATCGCGACCACCAAATGCCGTTCCAATGACATTTAAAGAGCTTTCGGTCAATTGGCGCGACAAATACATGGCAATCTGTCTTGGGAAAGCAATGTACTCGGGCCTTCGACGACTGGTCATGTCTGCTAAACGGATATCGTAATGTTCCGCTACTTTCTTTTGAATATCGTCAATATTGACGGTTGCTCGTCCTTCTTCTTGTAAGGCATCTCGCAACAATTGCTCAGCCAGCTCAACGGTCAATTCCTGTTTCGTCAAGGAAGCAAAGGCTGCTACCCGGAGTAAAGCCCCTTCAAGTCGGCGGATATTTGCCCTGATATTGTTGGCAATAAATTCAACCACATCACGAGGAAGATCGACATCCAAGGATTTTTTCTTTTTGAGAAGAATCGCAAGCCGGGTTTCAACGTCAGGTGCTTGAAGATCCGCTGATAGCCCCCATTCGAACCTGGAGCTCAGGCGTTGTTCGAGCCCATCGATTTCGCAGGCTGGCCGATCACAGCTCAAAACGATTTGTTTGTGAGCTTCGTGTAACGCATTGAACGTATGAAAAAACTCCTCCTGAATCCTTTCTTTGCCTGAAAGAAACTGGATGTCATCGATCAAGAGAACATCGGTTAGCCGGTAACGCTTACGAAATTTCACCAACTGATTATTTTGAATACCGTCGATGAATTCATTTGTGAATTTTTCGCATGAAAGGTAAGCCACGCGTGCGTTTGGTTTTTTTGATAAGACGTGGTGACCTATGGCGTGTAAAAGGTGTGTTTTCCCAAGTCCAACGCCGCCATAGAGAAACAATGGATTGTAAGATTTCCCCGGTGATTGTGCAACCGCAAGGGAAGCACTGTGCGCCATTCTGTTGTTTCCCCCGATCACGAAGGAATCGAATGTGTATAACGGATTGAAACCATTCCTGACCGGAACACTTTTGGTTTCCGGTTTCAAGGACTCGTTTAGAGATCGTGATTTTTCAGATATGGAGGCGTTCGCTGCGGAAGGCTTGGTGTCCGTCTTAACCGAAGACGCTTTTGCGGACCCAACTTTATAAGCAATCCCCAGCCTTTCATCCGAGGAACCGCTGACTACTTCTTCCAAAAGCTGGTGGTAGTTATCTTTAAGCCAAACCTCACAGAAATCATTCGCAACCTGCAGTGTCAGCACGTTGTTTTCAATCTGTAGAGGAACGATAGGGGCAAACCAAAGTTTGTAAACCTCATCGTTCAGCATGGATTTGAGCTTTTTAACTGCCCTGTTCCATATGATTTCTGCAGCGTTACGCATAATAGCTTGTTGATTCGAAAATACGTCGTTTTTTAAATTTATTCACTGTGTGGTTATAGTCAGTTTAAGCACTTCGAAATCGTTATCAAACCGCTATTTAACGACAAGCGGCCTTATTCTACCGTATTTTTTTTCTTTATGAATGATATATTAAAAAAAAATGTAAAACCTTTATAATCAGTGATTAGCCTGCTTTGGTAAATATGAGTCAGATACCTTAGCTCGCTCACTGGCTTAAACGTAAGACGAGACTAGCGAAACTTGGCCTTTTTCATCGAGAATAAGATATTCACACTTATTAACGAGTTATTCACAATGTCAAAAAAAGCCTGAAAAGATCCGTTTAAGCAGTCAATACCTAACCACTTATAACCAAAACATTCATCTCGCCTCCAAGCCCTACGTAACAGCACTGAAGGGTGTATCATGAATGGCAATAGCCAATATTAATCCCATCTTTGGAAAGCTTGCAATGGGCAATCTGAAGAATTTCTCAAACTCTAAAGGTGCTTTAATAATTGATTTCTTCCACAACAGCATCCGAAGTGGAAAATCCAATGACTCGGACTTCTGCTCCAGCTGCAACCATGGTTCCATTTGTAACAACGTCGAGAATTGTATCTCCGAAACGCGCTTTCCCCCCTGGCCTGAGTGGCGATAAAGTGACTCCTGTTAAACCTAGTAAGTCCTTTTCACTCTTTTCTCTACTCAAGATACCTTGATCGCCACTTGTTGTCTCTGAAATCAGCTGATGAAAAAGTCGAGTTTTGGGGAGGACTGAACTTAATATAACCATCAGTAGCGTCGATCCGGCTATAGCGGTCAATAAGACCTGCAACGGATATTTGAACTGACCATAGGATGGCATTTGCCATACAGGCAAGCTTGGGTCCATATCCACCAAACCCATCAAAACAGACCAAAGCATGAGCAGGATACCTGAAAGCCCGATAACAAAAAGGCCAGGAAGTAAAAATAACTCCACTATCAAGAGAAAAAGCCCGATAATAAAAAATGCAGCCCATTCGAGCCTGATAAACCTGCAATGTAACCACCAAGAAAGTAAATAGCGAATGCAGCTAGCCCTAAAATCCCGGGAAGTCCGAAGCCTGGAGTTTTGAACTCAAGGTAAACGCCAAGGATTCCTGCGATGAGCAGGATCGAACTGATTTTATTTATCCATGTCCCTGCTTTTTCAGCTCCAGTGGGTGTGATTCTGATCACTTCAGGATTTGCATAACCCAAAACCTCGATAAGTTCGACTTGAGAGTTTACCGTCCCATGGCTCATTAACTTTTGCGGAGGATTGCCATAGTTGATTTCCGCTTCTTTATTTGTCAGAGTCAGAATCTGACCTTTTTCCGACAAGACTTTGTCTCCCTTCTTAAGTTCTTTGGATTTGTCGATCATGGCTTCCACCACAGCAGGGTCATGTCCGTTCTCTTCCGCGGTTGCACGGATAAGCGCTGAAATCCCAGAAGTCATTTTGACTTCCATGGTGTTGGGCATTTCACTGGCTCCACCTCCAGGGCTTACCATGATGGGTGCAGCTGCACCTATCACGCTGACAGGCGACATGTAGATTTCATTTGTAGCGACTGATATAAAAGCTCCTGCTGAAAAAGCCTTGGAGTTGATTAAGTTACCTTACGACCCTTGAATTTGGCGATGATTTGGATAATTTCCTGCGTTACATCGACTCGACCTCCATTGGTATCCATGTCCAGTATGAGGCAGTCGGCTTTTGAAGCAATGGCCTCCTTTACACCCCGGCGAACAAGATAGGTGAGGGGCGGCATGATGTCCTCCCTGATCGGGATAATGTAGATTTTCTCCTTTTGGATGGATTGAACTTTTGTGTCCGCTCCATGCACGAACTGTGAAAGTCCTGACAAGAGAGAAAAATAAACAAAAAGCCATTTGCTGAAGGTCATGTCTGAAAGATACATCTAGGCATCGGCTACTTCAACTTCGCTTTGGAGCAGATGTGTTATTTCCCGCATGCGACGGCAATGGCCAAACTCTCCTAATGAAGCAAAGGTTTTTCAGGCTAAACCCGCGTGGACAAGCATATTTTGGATTTCCGTAGGAGTAGATTCCAATTTGTGGGCATGCTCAAATAAGGGGGCTGTTTCTGCTCGAAAATATGGTTTTTTGTTTTAGTGGATACCCCAATCACATTGAACTCAGTGATTGCCGCATCAACACAAGACTGAAGATCCTTCCATCTTTCCTCCGCTGTCTTCTCACTTTGATGGATGCGCTTGATGTTTTCGAATGTGGAAAGAATGTGTGATGACAAGGTTGGATCTTCACTGAAAAGAAATCCAGAAGCCAATTTTTTCTTGCCGAGCCGACGGGCTGTTTCAGTGTAACTGACAGCTGCGAAATAGACCAGAGAGGTGGCTGCAAAATGACGGAAATCATTCATGGTGGCATATAAAGTTCCAATCAACTGGTCAACCATTCTGAGATCAGCTTTCGACGACTTGGCCAGAGAACTCAAGGCCGCGAGAGGACCGGGTCGCCTCAGTGATTGAGGTGAGAGGCAAGAAGCTAATCTTTGAATGTTTTGAAGTGTCAGGGGGAATCCTGTCGAAAGAAGCGGATCAATGAATCCAGCAGAAGAGGAAAGCATGATCCATCGGTTTCCGCATGTTCGCTCCATTTCGAAACCCACACGTTTTATTTTGCGCAAAGGGTATAGAGGAACTGCCTTTTGGAATAATCGCTTAAGTTCATCATGCTTGTTAACAACGCTCGACCAGATCGATTCGGGTGATTGATCTTGGATCGATCGATAATTTTTTTCTCTTAAGACAGCTCCCGCACTTACCTGACCGTGATCAAATCTCAAAGACCAAACCCACCCACCGTCAATGATATGGTGAATGGCTGAGTCTTCTGGGTGGTATGGCAACGGTTCAGTCCCCAATTGACTATTTGAAGGGTGTATTGTTGCTACCCCACTGAAGTGCCCATGAACGGCAAACGTCTCAGGCGTGGAAGTGAGAGGTTTTTTTCTTATATTGAGAAGCTGGCCAATGCCGGCTCGCCCTCCACAGGCATCGATGAGCAACCCTGCCTTTACTCGTCGCTTCCTTTGCTCACTTTTGATCCAAAGTAAAACGCCATCGTCTTCTTCCCTCAAATCAGAGATATCTGTGAGATCCGAATATTCCACGCCCATTTTTTTACATTGATCAACCAGAAAAAGGTCCCAATCGGCACGCCACCATTGTGTGTCTGCGACAAAGTTATTGGGACTCGCTGCAACTAACAGTTCATCATCCCATTCCGTGAGGTCGGAGGATTTCCCTTTTGATTGACGGTTGTAAAAACTGAATCCCCGTTTTAATCCCACCTTCAAGTCAGGATGAACCTTTTTCCATTTACCATATTGCGTGAAATCCAGAAGAAATGGCAAGTCATGAGCTTTTGCTATTTCCTCAAGCAAAAGATTGGTCAGTGGGGTAGTGGATTCTCCGATAGTCATTCTTGGGTGCTGACCTTTTTCAACAAGCAATACACTGCAACCGTGCTTACGGGCGATCATCGCTGTAAGCGCACCGGCAAAACCAGAGCCAAGAACGACGACATCAAAGTGTTGCTTTCGGATCATGGGTGGCACGTGCGACATTGGATTTCCGGCAATATTTTTTGAAATTGATTCATCTGCTCCAATCTTGCGCGCCTGGGCTCAAAACATACCTTGCATTCACTGAACATTTTCAGGTCCCAGAGATCAACAAAGACTCGACCCCGGTCCATTTGCAGGGCATGTGAAAAACAGGATTCCAAGGTATGGATCGTTGGTTGGGCAAAGTTCCCCTGATTTTTTAATGCATGCATCGCTCCGGTGGTGGCCCTTGAGGGGATCAGTGACACGCATGAGGCCTCCTGATCAAAGGCAAAACGAACGGATCTCTGACAAAGGCTCAAAGCTTCTGCCTGGCCTGTAAATGGTGGCTGAACCATGATAAATGCACGATGTGCAATACTTTGTGCGTTGAGAAACTCACAGGCTGTCATGTAATCCTCAAGGGAAAACCGCTTATTCAATTTATCCAGGAGAGGATCATCAGCAACTTCCAATCCCATGGCGATTTCCAACTGGGGGTCCAGTAGTTCTTTGAAAAGCGAGATATGCTTCCCTGAAAGTTTAGGGTGATTCTCAACTATGACTCGTTCATAGCCTGAGAGAGAATTTGCAATCCGCATGTAATCGGCCGTATAGATGGCTTTTGTGTCAAAAAAGCTACCGCTGTTGTATATCTTGATCTGCCTTAGTCGGTGCTTGGAAGACTTTTCCAATTGTCGGAGTGCAGAACTAAGTTGGACTGGAGCATGCCCGGGTGACATGGGTTTTAAAGATGTATGCTTCCATAAATCACACATGACACATGTCCAGGGACACTCGCGATTGATCAAGAAAATGGTTGCTGTTTCCAATAAACAACCCATGGGCCCCATTTCTTGTTCCACAAGTATATCAGGAGTGGATTGCGCCCCAGGTCGGCTCGTGGGCTCACGTAACGCCCTGATCCACTGAGTGCGTGTTGAAGCAGTTTCGGGGTATGGGGTTGATTGAAGCATGTGCCTGTAAGTCCTTTGAACTAAGAATTTCTGATGGCCTCAAGCTCCATGCGGCAGACTTGCCATTCGTCTTATACTTTAACGCTTGTTTTTCGATAACACGCAACATTATTATTATTACAAACAAAAATCACCCATCCAAGTCGCGCATAGTGGTGATCAAGTGCAAGTTGTGCCACGAACTTCAGTATGACATTTCCATACACCGGACGATCCTCAAAATATCTAATGGACACTTTGGCTGCTGGTTTGTTTCCGAAGAAACATGGTGATTATCAGTTCTCGGTTGCTGTGACCCGATCTGCCATTCCTTCGTAACTGGCGATGGCTTTAATGAATTCCACGATTAAAGAAACATCGTTGATAGTGGCTTTAAGGCTGTAATCAATGGAGGTCCGAAGAAGGTGGTATTCATTTTGTAGACGCTTCATCAGAATTGATATTTTCCCTAATGTTGACCAAAGCTTCGGCAGCTGCATGAAATTCCGCTTCTTTTTTGCTCTTACCACAGCCACGTCCAAGTTCCTTCTCACCATGTAGTACTGCACATTCAAAAGAGCGGTCATGGTCAGGCCCACTGACATTCAATAATTCATAATGTGGTGGCTGGTTGGATTGTATCTGAAGGTATTCCTGCAATTCACCCTTCGGATTTTCCAAGTTGGGGAGTATCTGAAGCTCACCTAAATGGTCGTTGAAAAATCTCAGAATAAATTCTTTTGTCCCTTCGTATCCAGCATCAATGAAAACAGCTCCTACAATGGCTTCAAATGCATCCGCAAGGGCACTGGATCTTTCCCTGCCGCCGCTGAGCTCCTCTCCTCGACTCATCAGCAGACAAGAGCCAAGATCGATGATTTTGGCTAAATTAGCCAATGTGCGTCGATTTACAAGTTGGGCTCGGGCTTTGGTCAGAGGTCCTTCATCGTGTTCAGAGTAACGTTGATATAGCTCCAGAGTGATAATCAGTTGAAGCACCGCATCCCCGAGGAATTCCAAACGTTGGTTATTGTCAAGAGATCGGGCATCTAATCCGGAAAAGGATCGGTGAGTAAGGGCCAGCTGAATTTGTTTTTTGTCCCTGAATGTATACTGAATTCTGGATTCCAGTCGGAGGATTAATGTTTCGAAATCAGGCTTCTGCATGGATTTCCTCCTTTTCCTGATTGATTTCTCCGCTGATTACTTGCGCATTGGAGGCGTTTGTTCCCTGTTTTGGGCTTGCTGGATCTCCATTTTCAGATTCGAGTTCATGTGGAAGCCCGTTCTCCATTAGTTCAGCTACATCATGCTGAATGCGTCCTAGCTTCTCCGCGCTTAAATCAGGTTCTGCAATGGTAAAGACATCGCCTGTCTTTGCATGCTCGTATATGAAAATCCGTTGCCCTTTCTCACGGACTTGTCCCCTTACTTTCAAAACCCTCTTTCGTTCCAGCATTACGGCCAGGATATAAAGCGCTCCGGCATAATGCGGTAGCTTTTTCTCACTCAGTTTTCTGAGAAGAGATTCCGCTGTATCCTTGCGGATTGCTTCAGGTGGAGGTGGGGGAGGGGATTCGTAGCGACCCTGCCAATGGGAAATAAATCCCTTCGCAGCACCTGAAGTGTCCGAAAATTGACCTTTCCAGCAGGTATCGCATACATCCTGCCTTTCGTAAGTTCCCTTTTGGGAAAATAGAAGGCTATGATAGATTTGCCGGTCCTCAAAACCGTTGTCACAACCGTGACATAGTCGGGACCTGGATTGAATATTCCAGTCGTTCATTTCAGCTTACAATTCGGGTGTCACATTTGGACAACATGTGCGTAAGCCTTTGTAGGGAAACGTCAAAACGAGGGTCCTTGTGGTATGAACGGATGGACACTCGTTTTGCTGCATCTGGCCTCCAAAGACAGCGGCGCTTAGAGTTATGTAGAATATTTATCATGGGGCAGCTCTGTATTCAATCGAGAATCTACATATTGTGAATCCTGTCCTTGTGGATAAAGGGAGGAATCAGCGCTACCGCAAGCCCTCTAGAGCCTCGCGCTCATTATCGCATTTTTCGGGTGAAAGTTTTCCAATTCGATCCTCCTTCTCTTTTGTATCCTTTTGTTGAGATCAGAGAGTCTAAAATAATATTCCGTAAACGCGGGTGGATACTGAGCCCGCCATCCGAGACTGAACTCAAGAAACAATGAGGAATTTCAGTGCACATCTCAGGATCGAAAATCCTTGGTGATTCATTTTTGAATGAGTTTATCACCCTTGCAAAGCCCCTGATCTTAACAATCATCATTACCAATCAGAGTGAGAGAACCTCAAATTTCGAGTTTAATCTTCCTGGGCCATTGTTGATACGCTTCCCAGTAAGTCTTTTTCAAAGAAATCTCATCATCCTCTGCTGATGGCTGAATGCGTTCATTTACGTCAATGGCTCTTGAAACAAGCTGGTGTTCTCCTGGAGTCACATGTGCCAGATCAATCCAAAAAAAACCGCCAACAGTATTTGTGACGTGGAATGGATTCATCCCATCGTGCGGTCTGCCACTGACCATCATTCAATTTCACTTCCACTCGTTCAATATCGGTCCCATCACTCCATGCTGCTCCGTAGGCTCTGAGTGGAATTTTACCGTTTTGAGAGGGCCGTCGAGTCACACGGCCTATGATGGACTTCAGGTTCATGCGAGTGACAGATGTTTCCACGTAGGTAAGTTCCTGATCCGTTTTTTCACCGCGAACTGTGACGTAATCACGAGCCATGTAACGGCCCATGTAACGACGATCCCTGAGTTCAATGCGAGTCAGCCATTTGACATTGGCAACGCCATACCAACCCGGAACGATAAGTCTGAGGGGAGCCCCATTGCGGAATTCCATGGGCTGATCATTTCGATTATACGCAAGGAGCAGCGGAAGACTCATGGCGTTTTCCAGGGTCATGCTTCGCCCGAAAGGAACTTCGATTTTCAATTCCCTTGAAGTTCCTTCCCGCAATACCTCCTCTTTGGTGTCTTTTCCGTAGAATACAATTTCGGTGGCCTTGGGGTTCAATCCGCATTTTTTCAGCAGCGGAGCGAGGTGAGTGCCTGTCCATTTGCTGTTGTAAATCGCATCCATGAACCCCTTGCTCGCTCCGTTGCCGGAACATTCAAGCGTCATATATTGATGCTGTTGAGGCATGGCGCGAATCTGATCCATGGTCAAAGTCAGTGACTTCTTCACAAGCCCACTTATTGATAGAGTAAATTTATCCTCATCAAACTCCGGCATCCCGTAATGTTGAACATTGAAGACCTGATCCTGCGGCGTGATGTATTCACCGAGCATTTCCCAATCCAAACGGTTCTCGCGAGCTCTGGGCATGCCCTCGAAGGGAACCCCTGTTTCGTCAGCTTGCTGCTGCTCAAATGCCCCCCAGACGGATCCCGGTAAAGCCATAGATAACCCGGTCCACTGAATACTTTTACCGATTGCCTGACGGCGACTCAGTTTGTTTTTTGGTTTTTCGACTGGATCGCTAGTCCGTTGATTTTTCATGTTTGGTTATAAATGTCCTGCATGATTGTTCTGAGGGTTCTATTCCGATTGTGCCTTCAAGTGTTCAGGCGTCAAGACGATGTTCCATCGTGTCTCGGATGATTGTTTCAATTTCCTTACTTCAGTTTCCAGATACAAGCCTCCCGCAGGATGAACAACCCGTAACTGATAATCTCCCGAGGGAATTTTTGAAAACTCAAATGCTCCCGACTTGGTTGTCTGTTGGAAATACGGATGATTAAACACACAAATCCAGCCTTTCATGGAACCATGAAATACACAGTGAATATTCAGAGGGTTTTCAGCTCCTTTGGCAACTTTGGGTTCATGAAGATGTTCCTGGTTTTTGCCCAAATTGATATTGAAAGGGGGATTGTCATTCAGGCACATCACATTGTGATAGGCTTCCTCGCTATTTTTAAATCGAACTTTGTCGCCGCTTTGAATTGCAATCATCTCAGGAATAAACATGAAGTTTTCCTGGTCCATCAAATGTGTTTTGATTTTCCGTTCAGTATCGACGACGAATTGCTTTTTGTCATCGCCGGGAACGAGTTCGACGACGGCCTCAGCGAGATAGTGCTCTGGTCCATTTAAATAATAGCGTCCAAATTTCCACGGTTTTTGCGGATCGGGTTTGTAAGTAATCCTGCCTTGTAGCTTGAGTGTTTCAAGGTTTCCCTTAAGTAATTTATGTTGTGTGGTTTCTGCAGGTAAGGGAATCCAGGATCCAATAGAAAAGAAAATGAATATCAAGAAGCTGTGATATTCACTGGAGTACATTAATTTTGTCATTTGCTCTACCTGAAGAATTCACATGATTGAACATGCTTTTTATCCATCATCGTGACAATTTGCAAACCAACGTTATTCTTTTGTTTTACATGGATAAGGTTCCGCAGCAATCCCATGATCCTGAAAAGTGGCTTCTAGAAGCGAAGTATATCCACCAAATTTTAAACTCCAATACTCATTGGAAATGGATCAGCGCAATTACGATTTTCAAAGAATATTCGCGCTGGTCTTATCACCACAGGAATTATGTCTGAAACGAGATTCCAAGATGCTCAATCAGGGCGTAAAGTGTCGAGCAGGTCCGGTGGAGTTCTCCTGTCCGTGGAACAGGAAAGGTCCGCGACTGGGCGAGATATGGAGCTTCTAATTGGCTTTTGGATAATGGTGCAATCACATACTTACACCCTTTCGGCTATTAGAGCTGAAGGACGGTTTTTCCCGACGCTTGAAGGTCTTGGCTCTTAAAATCTAAATCGAATGCCATCATCATTTGTGCACAGGGGCAACCTCCGTTATTTAATATATGCCTAAGCTGTTCGTGGTTGGATGCATCATCGTGACTGTAGCTGGTTTCCAATTCAAAACGCCAGCAATCATCAAATACCAACGCAAAGATTCACCTGTAATAGGTTTGGGGATAGGGGATGTGTGGCTTGTGAATTACACAAGCGCGGGGTCCTGGTTATCGATTCCGGTTCCCTGAGGGGATTCCGCTGTCGGCCAAAGTTCAAAAGGCTGAAATGGCCCTGATGCTGTTCATACAAACTTCCTTGATAGAAGATTGTAACTCAAATTAAAAAATGAGCCTCAGACGCTAAAAGCGCGAAGGAACAAGCCTTCGCGCTTTTAAGAATAAATCGGCTTGCAGTAGGTTAAACTGCTTGTTCGCCTCGTTCATCTGTCCGAATCCTGACAGCTTCCTCAATCGATGATACGAATACTTTACCATCGCCGATTTTGCCGGTTTTGGCTGATTCTATCACGGTTTTGACACCGGTCTCGACTTGGTCGTCAGAAACGACTATCTCAATCTTGATTTTGGGTAGAAAATCGACCGTGTATTCACTTCCTCGATAGATTTCAGTGTGACCCTTTTGTCTGCCAAAACCTTTGACTTCACTGACAGTCATACCTTCGATGCCAACTTCGGCCAAAGCCTCTTTGACATCTTCTAATTTGAATGGCTTGATGATCGCTTCTATTTTCTTCATAAACGAACTTTTCTTTCTAATACTCTGGCCGTTTTGATTGACGCGCCCGTGAGCGTCGTTAGTCAATCCCGCCTTGAATTTTTAGTTAATCTCTAGGAATTTTGATCTGCGGGCAATCATTTTTGAGCTGAATTCCGCATGATGCCACTGAAGGTCAGATCAAGAGTTATAACCTGATTCACCGTGGCATGCTTGATCGAGTCCCATCATTTCTTCCTCATCACTCACTCTCAAGCCCATTGTTTTATCAATGATGAATAAAGCAATGACTGAGACAACACCGCTCCATGCAATCGTCACGATAACACTTTTAATTTGAGCAACAACTTGGAAACCAATACTTTGGATTTCCGTGTGGGAGCCTCCCAATGCAGGGGCGGCACACACACCTGTCAACACAGCTCCCACAACACCGCCCACTCCGTGAACACCAAAGACATCCAGACTGTCATCATAGCCAAATTTGTGTTTGAGGGAGGTTGCGGAGAAATAACATACCGCACTGGAGCATAATCCTATCAGCAAAGCTCCCATGGGACCAGCACTCCCGGAAGCTGGCGTAATGGCTACTAATCCTGCAACAGCACCTGTTGCGATGCCAACTGCTGTTGGTCTTCCAGTTTTGATC
>CALSPN010000048.1 GCA_943788245.1 uncultured Verrucomicrobiae bacterium
TCCACGTGGCTCACCCCGCCAGACATGTAACACAATATCACCGAGCGTGCTTTCGGTTGATGATGGCGGGGCTTACCCTGCGACGCACTTAATTGACTCAGAGCGAGCCCTCCCAGGCTTCCAAACCCCAGCTGCATGAAGCGTCGACGACAAAAAGTATCAGTAAACATATATTAGCTCCTTTGAATTGAACAATGTGGCAATCAATCGACGCCAGTCTTCGGCGTCGGGGTTTTCTCCTAAAAACTTCTGGCACAGCGTGCGGTCGCTTGCCGTGATCTCACGGGCATAAAACCTCAAAAACAACTCACGCAACACCACATCCACGTCCCGTTTCACATTCACTCGGCTCAACAGATTCCCAGACAAATCCTCTGCCAACCCATTCATCAGACTCAGCGCCTGGGCCGGCACGTTGTTGCTGGGGCGCCGACTTACCGTCGACAAAGGAACCGGGTAGTTGAAAGCGGTCAGGAAGGGGTGCAAGCGGTTACGGATCACGCTTTCGTATATCGCCCGCTTCTTTTGCCCCGCTACAAAATGCAGGCTATCATAGATAGACTCTGCATCCAGGCGACGCGGTGTGTAAAAAGACAAGTACTTGTTGACAGGATCAACCTCCCGGGCGGCTGCCGTGATCTGACTGCTCAATTTGAATGCACGACTGGTCACCATCAACTTGAGGCTTTTCTTTAACGACCAACCATTCTTCTTGAAATCACTGGCCAGAAAATCCAGCAGTTCGGGGTGCGAGGGTTGCCCCCCCATGCGTCCAAAATTATCGGTGGTAGCCACCAGGCCGGCGCCAAAGACATAATTCCACAAACGGTTCACCAGCACGCGTCGTGTCAGAGGGTTGTTGTCAGCCACAATATCCTGCGCCAGCTCCAGGCGCCCACTGTTTGTTCTGCTGTAAGGTTTGTTCCCAAACATTTCCAAGAATTGCCGCGGCACCGCCTTCCCTTCACTTTGATGGTCACCACGATTCAGAAAGGGAGCATCCACCGGATCCGACTCATACACTCCCGGGGCGCGGGTGGGTGCGGGGATATCATTTTCAAGCCTGCGATATTGCTGCACCAGTGCCACAACATTTTCGGGTAATTGTTTCATATTGTGGTTCAATACGTTGCCTTGCAGCATCTGCCCCAAAAATTCCGCCTCATCATCGCTGATGATATCGTCCATCCATTTGTTCAGTATGTTTTGTATGGTTGTTTGATACGCTTTCAACAAAGACGCTTTGTCCACAGGCGGCGTGGCACCCACAAACTCAGTGGGGCTCCCCTTCTCTGCGGAGCTTCAGGACTCATCAAAATCTCGCTCACTCCCCACCAGCTACGCTCGTCCCCCGGTCCGCTGATCACGTCGCGAGCGGTGCGAAATTCATAATGAATTTTTTCACCCTGCCAGATAGCCATCTTCCTCGAACTCTGCCACACGGGCAAAGTTTGATTGAGGCGATGATCATCATGCAACAAGCCCCCAAACGGGTAGTGCCTGACCGCATAACGCCTTTTGGCTTGTTGACCGGCGGCGCGTATCCAGAGATTGTTACCTGACACCGTCATACGAGGCGACCCCATCACGGCCGCATGTTTGTCGCTGATGAGATGACTGTATACACCGGCAGGGTACACACCTTGAAACACGTTCTCCCCTTCCCCCTTCAAAGCAAAAGAGCCCGCAGGCTGTGTGGATAGGTGTGAGCCATTCCCCGTTTTAAAAAACATGGCGGCCACTTTGGGATCACGCAAATCATAGTATGCGGCGGCTTTTTCCTTCACTTTCTTATTGTGCGCTTCCACTCGTCCCACATGCCCCTGTAATCCCTCCCAATACGATTCAAACGCTTCCGGCCCCTGCTCTTTCATTTGAAGCCATGGGCTCAGCGCATCACTGTCATCCCGTTCCTTTAATTCCACCTTTTGCAGCCTGTCTTCAAGTGATTCGATTTGAGACAGCCAGTAGGTGGCAAAAGCTTTTTTTATTTGAGGTTTCAGTTGTTTGATGGCCTCTTGGTGGCGGCGCTGTTTTTCCTGGCTGTCCACCACAATGGTGGTGGGGCGATTACTAATCATCACACCATAAAAGCGCGTGTAATCCTGCTGACTGACAGGGTCAAATTTGTGATTGTGGCAACGGGCGCATGACACCGTGAGGGCCATGGTGGCCTTGCTCACCACATCCACCTGATTGTCAGTGAAAGTCACCAATTCCTGATAGGCATCCACCACTCCATAACCAAAAGGATTCATACGCAGATGCGCCGGGGCCAATGGCCGATTCATTGACATGGGTTTCTTCATTGATTCGGGGGGGTCGGCAACAGATCGCCGGCCAGATGCTCGATCATCATCTGATCATAAGGCACATCCTGTTGCAGAGCCCTGATCAAATAATCACGATACTGCTGCGCAAATGCGATGTGGGGGTCGCCCTCACTGCCATGACTTTCGCTGTAGCGGTACCAGTCCATCCAGTGTCGGGCCCAACGTTCCGCATAAGCCTTACTGGCCAGCAATGTGTCGACGTATCTTTCATAGCGCTTCGGATCTTTGCTTGACGCAAACGCTGTCACATCGTCAGTTGACGGCGGTAGGCCCGTCAACACCAGCGACACTCGGCGCAGCAAAGTGTATGGATCGGCAAGGTCTCCGGGTGTCAGCTGCTGCTCTTCCATACGGCTATACACAAAGGCATCAATGGGATTTTGACGCCAATCAGCGTTGTTCACCTTCGGCGGCTCAGGATTTGTTATCGCTTGGAAGGACCACCATTTTTTACGCTCGTCCCGCACATCCGTCCCAGCTGCGACCTGCTTTTTTCAGAAGCGGTGGGCTGTGTGTGACGTGGATCCGGAGCCCCCATGCGTACCCACTTTGTGAAATCAGCGATGACACTGTCGACCAACTTGGGGCTTTTGTCAGGCATACTCTCTACCCCCGCCTGATGGCGGATGGACTGAATCAATAAACTGTTATCGGGATCACCGGGTATGATGACCTTGCCCGAATCACCCCCTTGTCTTGACGGTTGACTCCAGTCGAGGGCCAGCCCACCCTTTTTCTTGTCAATCGAGTTGTGGCATTCGAGGCATTGGTCGGCCAGCACAGGTCGGATCTTCGTTTCAAAAAACTCCCGTTGAACCTCTGTGATCGTCGGATTCTCAGCCAACACCACAGGGATCGAAAGCCCCCACAAACACAACATCATCACGCAACAGATGGATCTTTTCATCTTTATATTTCCCTTCGCCTGAATCAGATGACCGAAAACGTCGGTCGATCGGAAGCCACCTCCCTGAAATTTAAAAATCAGTCATCTATGGCTTACACTTTGGTATATTAACATCTTCGAATCCAAATCCAAGAATCTATTGTTTCATCATCCTGATGTTTTTGGTTTTGAAGCGCTGGCAGGATGGCAAAGTCCATTTTCGTGTGGTTGTCCCGTTCGAACAGGGTGGCCAGGAGGAGGGCGGCAGAGGTGATGATGTTGGACACAATCAAATGGGTTTGATGAACAACATGCGATCCCGAGCGATCCAGCACCGGCGCAGATCGATCTTGAACCAGCCATCGCCGTTCTTCTTTTGAATCCGAACTGGCAAGGTGGCCAAATCATACCGCGCCCGATTTCCTAGAAATCTGGTGAGATTATCAAACCGATTTTGTGAGCGACGCCGAGGCATGGTGTGCACCCCATCAAGGGCGCAGAATTACCAACCGGGTCTTGCGGGAGCTTTCAATTCTGCGCCTGTCTTGCCTCCGTGTTTGCGGAGGAGTTCGGCTATTTGGCTTGTTCATAAGAATGGTCAAATCTAGCGGTGTTTTGTCCAACACAATCTTCGCACTCACATCCGCACCTTTGCCTATAAGAAGTCTGACGGCGACTGCGGGCTCGTCAATGACCGGGGGCATCCAACATCATTCAATTGCCCTGAGTCGCGCGGCACGATACTGTATGGTGCCCCCAGGCGTATGATGTTGAAAACCAATACTGCCTCGGTACGGAGGTTTGAGATCGCGGGCATGGGAGACCGCTTTCACCGTTCACCAGCACCTCCGCAGTGGACCCGCGATTGAAGATCTGCAGCAAAAACCACTCCTGATCACGACTGAGCACACGCTCTGCAGGTGCTATTCCATAGAAGCTCCCGGTGGGATTGGTACTGTCGGGAGCATTGAAGCACTGAACCTCTACCCGACCAGGACCGCCATTGAAGAGCACCCCGCCATTTCCGTTCACGATGGTCTTGACCCAGACCTGGAGTTCAAAGGGGCTGGAGAATTCAGCCCGAGTCATCGCGGCGCCATCCTTGCCCTGCCCCGTGAGCACCTCGTCTTCGATGCGCCAATCGGAGTGCCCCTGTTCATGCATACCAGCCATGCCAGATCGGAATAGCGGTTGCCAGAGTTTTTCCTGATCGGGCAGCTCACGGATTTGTATGTTCCTGAACGACGCGCGACAGCCAAGGTTCTGGATGCCAATAAAGCCCCGTCGCAGTCGGTGCCTGAAGGCAGCGTCGGTGTCCATCGAAATGTCATGAATCAGCTCGCCATTGAGCGTCACGCGCAGATGAGGCCACTCGCATTTGATCTCACAGTAGTTCCACTGCCCGGACGGAAGATTGGCAATACGGAGGGGAGCCGCCGCATCATAAATGGCCCCCGGCGAGCGAAGCCCATAAGCCTTTTGATCATGCCGTAAATGGATCTTGAATCCCAGCTTCGAGCCGGGTCCATCCAATGGGGCATGCAGGAGAACACCACCCTCATACCAGCCTTCGGTCTGATACTCAAAGCGGAGCACAAAGTTCTCGTATTCCCGCTCACTGCGCAGCCAGGAAGGATAGGGGCCAGCTCCGGTCGAGAAAATGGCAGAGTCCCTGACGATGAACGCCTCAGCCGGTCCCACGGCCACCCACCCCTGCAGGTTCCTCCCATTGAACAGGGGCGTAAAGCCCTCATCCGCCGCGGCGCTGAGCCGCAAGGGCGCATGCAGCGCGATCCACATCACCAATAGAACAATCCGACAGTGCCTCTGTCGCATCAGCTGTCTCATTGTCACACCTAAAACTCATTATAACACTATAAAAAATTGTGGAGCCGACTGCTGCGACTCACCACAGCCTCACCAGCACCATGGCTGCGATTGTTGTGAGTGGGAGGTGTTTCATTTCCGTTTAAATAATGGGGAGACAACAGCTTAGCTCTTTTTGACTGCAAGTCGATCTAATTCCTCTGTTGGCACTTCTTTGCCGCCTAAGTTCACAGAGGCTACTTTTCCTGTGGTTTTATTAAACTTGATCTTTATTGCTTCTGATTTCTTTTCCGTTGTTCCTTCTAGAATCAGGAGTTCACCTTCTGCTTTCCAAGAACCAATTATCCTGCCGTCTTCAGATCTTCTTAATCTTCATCTCGCTCATAATCTTGATCACACTCGGATTTCTCTCCTCGGGTTGGCGATGAAGAGTCAGATCATGCCTCCAGCATGCGTTGAAACAGGTTTTGAGTGATTTGTTGGACGCGCTCGTCAGGGCCTTGTTGCGTTACTCCATGCCTTGTCGGATTTTTGTGACTCGGTGGGCTGGATAAGCCATTGGCCCACCAAATCGTAGCCGCATTAAAGACGACATTGCCCTTGGGACCGTCGTAGAGAGTCGAGGAATAACGCCCCTCCTTTTTACCCTTAATCGTGGCATCTCCTTCCGCGACGATATTCATCCCCGGCAGGTTCATGGCCGGAGCTCCATGCAGCGAACGCGACCGAATTACCTGTGCCTTGGACGTCGCCTATCTCATTACATTTTTAATCTCTTTGGAAACTTCAATTGTGTAGGTTTATTCTGGTATTGGTATTGTTTCATCTGATTTAAACGCTACACAGGAAGTTGACAGGGCAACTTTCGAATTGTAGTTAATTTTCTCTATGTTAGTGAAAATCCGTTACAGTTTAATCCTAATTTCCGGATTTCTTTGTTTCTTTGAGACGAAGTCCAAAGAGATTCCTGCTTTCCCCGGGGCTGAAGGTTATGGGATGTACACGGTAGGCGGACGCGGTGGTCGAGTGATTAAAGTACGCAACCTTAACGACAGTGGAGATGGTAGTCTTCGTGCTGCCGTTGAAGCGAAAGGACCTCGCATTGTCATTTTTGATGTCTCGGGCACGATTGAATTAAAGAGCCGACTGAAAATACAAAACGGCTATCTTACGATTGCGGGGCAAACCGCTCCCGGAGATGGGATATGCCTCAAGAACTACGAGGTATTCCTTGATGCCTCTGAAGAAGTCATTATTCGATACATCCGTTTTCGAATGGGAGATGAGGCACGACAACAGGGGGATGCGATTGGCGGCCAAAAGAACCGGAACGTCATAATTGATCATTGTTCTGCGAGTTGGTCTACTGATGAATGCGCTTCGTTCTATGCGAACGAGAACTTCACAATGCAATGGTGTTTGATCGCCGAGAGCTTGCGGAACTCTGTACACAAAAGCGGCAAACATGGGTTTGGTGGTGTTTGGGGGGGCAAGAATGCCTCATTTCACCATAACCTATTGGCACATCATGACAGCAGAAATCCAAGGTTAGGGGAGTATGTGTCTTCTTACGCGCTGTCGGACCTCGTCGATCTCAGGAATAATGTCATCTACAACTGGGGAGGAAACAGTTGCTATGGGGGCGAAGGGATGAACGTCAATATTGTGAATAATTATTATAAACCCGGGCCCGCGACAGTTAAGAATCAAGAGAGAATTATTGCAGTCTGGAATCGGGTCGAGACCTGGGATCCCCTCTACAATGTTTGGGGAAAGTTTTACATCGCTGGCAACAAACTTATCGGGTCCGAAAGAGCAACAAAGGATAACTGGAGATTCGGTGTCCAATTCGATTCCAAGTGGAAACACATGTCAGAAGAGGACAAACAAATGCTCCGACTGAATAGTCCGTTAGAGGCAGGTATGGTGACGACCCATTCTGCCGAAGAAGCCTATCAAAAAGTACTTCAGTTTGCTGGGGCCAGTGTGAAGCGAGACTTGGTCGATCAGAGAATCCTCAATGACGTCGCTAGCGGAACAGTGAGCTTTCCAGATGGAGGTAACGGCAGCACAGATGGCTTTATTGATACGCAAGCAGCAGTCGGGGGGTGGCCTGAACTGAAGTCGCGACCAGCCTCTTTGGATAAGGACGATGATGGAATGCCTGATGAATGGGAGCTTGCCAATGGATTAGATCCCGATGATTTCCGGGACGGAATTGAAGACATTAACAATGATGGCTATACCAACGTAGAAGATTATCTGAATAGTCTTTCCCTTCAGTACTATGACACGCGACCTCTTGTAAACTTCGTAAGGCCCCCACGAAACCAAATATTCATCACTCAAAACGAAGCGGTAATTGAAGTTGAGGCTTATGTAAACGACTACAACGGTGGTTCAATATCTGAAATGGAATTGTATCTGGACGGGCGAAAAATAAAGAGGCTAGAAGATTCCCATAGCATCATAGCGACATTGACCAACGTGTCTCCCGGTTTACACGAGATTCTTGTCGAGGCTGAGGATAATTCTGGCAATGTCAGCCGAGAGCGAATTCCTGTTTTCGTCGGCATGAGAAAGGTGGCGCTAAAAATCGAAAAGGATGTACCGAACGGACACGCTGAACTCGAACCTGAGGGAGGTCTCTACGTCGACAACATTCCGGTTAAGGCCACAGCAATTCCGAAAAAAGGCTACCGCTTTCATAGTTGGATTGGTGATATGGAGAGTGAAGATCGTGTGCTGACAATTAAAACAAATCGAGATCTCACCTTAAGACCAGTATTTGTGAGCGAGGCAAACCCAGTGGAGCTATACCGTAAGCCGATACGGATCTCATTTGGTCCCTTGGAAGGATTTTACGCAACTGCTGGATACCAGGTCGACGGGGGCGCTCCGTATGGCAAGAAATTGAGTGGATATACTTATGGCTGGCTTGAGGGATACAACATGGCTGGCTCAGTGGGTGACTCGCAAACCAACATGCTCTTCGCAGCCTGCAATGTTTTTGAAACCCAGCGTAGCAATCATTCATGGGGCATCGCTTTACCTGCAGGGCTCTACAATGTGAGATTGGGGCTTGGGGCCAGGGGGCCTCAAGACACCGTAAACGTTACCGTAGGGCAGTTACGTGCTGATGGCAGTAAGATATCCATTCATGACCAAATAGGTGCGGGTGAATACAAGGAGTATTTGTTAGAGAAAGTAGAACTTAAAGATGGAGGCACCGTTCTTTCCGATGTGCGTTTGTCGTTAAGTAGCGTGAATCAAACTGAGATTTACTTCATTGAAATTGATTCTTTGAGAATAGATGGGCTGAGAAAGTTGAGGGTGACACGTGGTAGCGGTAGCGGACGATACTACGAGTTTGGCAAACCAATTATTATTGTTGCTGACCCACCTGCTGAAGAAATGGTTTTTGATCGATGGGTTGGCAATACTGAGCCTCAGTATTTTGAAGGGGTTGACCAATGGTATCATAGTTCAGAATATATCGGTGATATTTATTCGCCCACAACATTTGTGACGAGACTTGATTATGTGACCTCAGTAACTGCGACCTACAAAGAAAAACGGTAGTGGGCAGGAGCAAATAAAGCACAGAAATCAAAGTGCCGAGTTGGAGCGTCGAAAATCAGATAAAGCCCATTGAATCCGTTGTGAGAATCAGAATCCCCACTGCTCTATCGCATCGGTAAACCGTCCTGACTGAAGGGTGGAGAAGTGGAGCGGGTGAAGGGAATCGAACCCTCGTAGCCAGCTTGGAAGGCTGGAGCTTTACCACTAAGCTACACCCGCTTAAGAAGATCATAGTTTACTGACGAAGCTTGCCTTGTCAATTCCCTCTTGAGTATCTTTTTGATCAATGGAAAGTTTACTGATTCAAAACGGTCGTGTTATCGATCCCGCCAATGGTATTGATGCCCATCAGTCCTTACTGATCCTGAACGGAAAGATAGCTGCCCTGGGTGCCGAGGCCGAAGCAAAGGCTGGTGATGAGATCAAGGTCATTGACGCCAGAGGGAAAGTTGTCTGCCCTGGCCTTGTGGATATCCATGTGCATCTTCGTGAACCAGGTCAAAGTGCCAAGGAAACCATCGAGACAGGTACCAAAGCCGCGGCTTTGGGTGGTTTCACTACAGTAGTGTGCATGCCAAACACCACTCCTTCGATTGATTCACCTGGGACGGTTGCCCTGATTCAGGATGAAGTGGAAAAAAGTGCGGCCATCAATGTGTTCACGACTGGGGCTATTACCAAGGGCATTCAGGGAGACGAACTCGCGCCGATCGGTTCACTGCACGGTGCAGGCGTGGTCGCCATCACCGATGACGGACGTTGCGTGCAGAGCAACGAACTGATGCGTCGCGCCTGTGAATATGCCAAAATGTTTGATCTTCCCTTGATGGATCATTGTCAGGACTACGATCTGGTCGGCAATGGGGTCATGAATGAAGGTCACTGGAGCAATGTGCTGGGACTCCCCGGGTGGCCAGCGGCGGGTGAGGAGATCATTGTCGCCCGCAACATCCAGATGGCTGAGTTGACAGGTACGCATATTCACTGTCAGCACATGAGTTCAGCGGGCGCAGTCAACTTGATCAGAGAGGCGAGAGACAAGGGCATTCCCATTTCAGGCGAAGCCTGCCCTCATCATTTCACACTCACCGATGCAGCCCTGGCTGGAAGCGCTCCCTTCTGGGAAAAAGAAGGCAAGCATTTGCTGGATGTGATCAAAATGGATTTCGAACGTCCTGAATGGGAATCTTACGACACCTTGTTCAAGATGAATCCTCCCCTGAGATCAGGTTCCGATCGAGATGCGGTGCTGAGGGGAGTCGCAGACGGAACCTTGAGCATCCTCGGATCGGATCACGCGCCACACTGCGGCTTCGAAAAGGAAGTGGAATTTGACAGCGCACCTTTCGGCATCACAGGGCTGGAATCGGAACTGGCGCTGGGTGTGATGCGTCTTTATCACACGGATATGATGAGCCTGAGTGAACTGATTCGTCGCTGGACCGAAGCACCCGCAAAACTGGTCAAGTTGGACAAAGGGACGCTTTCGGTTGGTGCAGACGGTGATGTGACGATTTTCGACCCGGAAGAGGAATGGATCTATGATCGCATGGATACTCCCAGCAAGGCGAATAATTCTCCCTTCCATGGATGGCCATTGAAGGGACGCAACAAAGCAACCATCCTCATGGGTAAAGTAGTTTTTGAGGCTTGAGACGCTGTTACGGCTTGCTTTTCGGTGGCTATTTTCTGTAGTCTGTCAACCATGAAGGCATCAATGGTTGACGTCACTAACAGGGATCGGATTCACGCTTTGGCCGATCGAATCATGGCAGGCGGATCGGTAGATCGCGACGAGGCGCTTTGGATGTTTCATCTGGAAAGTCAGGCGGATATCACCGATCTGATGTCGGCGGCCAACCGATTGCGGGAGCATTTTAAAGGCAACAAAATCCATCTCTGCTCCATCGTCAATGCCAAAGCCGGCGGGTGTTCCGAAAACTGCAAGTTCTGCTCTCAATCTGCTGCCTACACCACCGAATCTCCGCGCTATGGTTTTATTGATCCAGAACCTGTCAGTGAGGCCTCCAAAGAAGCCGAACAGAACAACGTGACCGCTGTGGGCTTGGTCGCAGCGTGGAAAGGCTTGCGCGAAGGCCCCGTCCTGGATGAGGTCTGTGACCGCATCCGTGAAATGGCTGCGGATGGCAAGGTAAGGCCTGATGCCTCCCTTGGGCTGATCGACAGCCAGCAGGTAGCTGACCGCCTTAAAGACGCTGGACTGGCCTGTTACGGTCACAATCTGGAAAGTTCGCGCCGATTCTTCCCTGAGCATTGTACCACCCACACTTTCGAAGATCGCTTGCAAACGATCAAATACCTCAAGAATGCCGGAATCAAAATCTGCAGCGGCGGTATCATTGGTATGGGGGAAACGCGGGAAGATCGTTGCGATATGGCAATGCAACTACGCGAGATCGGGGCGAGTGTGGTACCGGTCAACTTTTTGAACCCCATCGAAGGTACGCCCTACGAAACGATGAAGCCACTGGCTCCGATGGAAATCCTGAAAACAATCGCATGCTTCAGGTTTATTCTACCCCAACAGGAAATCATGGTGGCAGGTGGCCGGACCGTTAATTTGAGGGATCTCCAGAGCATGGTCTTCATGGCGGGCGCAAGCGCGCTCATGGTGGGAAATTATCTGACGACACTGAACCAGCCTGCGGAGCAGGATCTCCAGATGCTGAAGGATCTGGGATTGGATCCTGACTGGGAGCCTCACGAAGATATGGAAAGCGATGGGTGTGGATCCAATGATGCCTGTGGTTGCGCTTCCAAAGAAGAGCCGGTCACGGCCTGAGCTCAAGCGTTCACACCTTTTTTTATCTCTCGCATGCCGGCAGATGTTTCAGGGAGATCAGGGGAGAAACAAGGACGGATATCTCGGGCAGACCATTCAGGTGGATCGGGAGCTGACCAGACTGAAGAATCAATCCATCCCTCTGGGCTGGATGACAGAATCGCTTCCTACTGGGCATGATGATTCGTTGATGTTCATGCATCGCTCCGCTGTTTCAGCGTCGGCTCCTTCCATTTTGATCACGGCAGGCATTCATGGCGACGAACCCGCCACAACGATTTCTCTGTGCCAACTCATCTTGGAGGATGCTTTACCGAAAAACATCACTTACGCTGTTTTCCCATGCCTGAATCCGCGTGGGATGCGGATATCCCGCCGTGAAACACCGGAAGGAGTGGACCTGAATCGTGACTTCTTGGAAGCAGAAACAAAAGAAGTCCGAACCGAATTGAAAAAACTTCGAGAGTTCGAATCATTTGAAGTTGCCATATTACTGCATGAGGATTGGGAGGCGAACGGATTTTACTTGTATGAGCTCACGCAGCCGAACAAGCCTCCTCGGTTTGGGAGGTCTGTCCTTGATGCCGTTTCAAAGGTTTGCCCGATCGAAAAAAATGCCCTGGTTGAAGGCCATGAAGCAGATCGCGGATTGATCCACCCCCCCTACCATCAGGAGCAACGGCAGGACTGGCCGGAAGCATTCTACATGATGCACAACAAGACCGACCATTCATTGACTCTGGAGGCACCATCAGACTTTGACATGCAAGTCCGAATGAAAGCCTTGATGAGAGCGGTTTTGACAACAGCCGAGCTGGTGAGCGGCAAGGAAATATCAATAGTTAGGACCGACCCCTAATTTATTCACGGCGTTTGGAATCGATTGAAATAGTAACGGGGCCGTCATTGATGAGTGCAACTTTCATATCGGCACCGAAAATACCGGTTGGGACAGTCTTGCCGATGGCTAGCTCCAGGGTCTGAATAAAGGCTTGGTAAAGCGGCACGGCGACTTCGGGGGGAGCCGATCGAATGTAGGAAGGGCGGTTTCCTTTTTTGGTGCTGGCATGAAGCGTGAATTGACTGATGACCAGCACCTCGCCTTCCACGTCGGAAAGGGAGAGATTCATTTTATCATCAAGATCAGCAAAAATCCTGAGGCGAGCTATTTTTCCAACAAGCCAATCGATATCTTCCTGGATATCCTCCGACTCAATGCCGAGCAAAACCAGAAGCCCGCAACCTATTTCCCCATGAATTTTCCCTTCAATGGTGACGGAAGCCTCGACAACACGTTGAATGACAATGCGCATGCACGTGAGTGTATGTCATGGAATTCTCAGATCCAGAATCAAAACAGAGCGAAGATCAGGCACAGGACCAGATTGACGTATCCAGCAGCAAGGATATCGTCCATGACCACTCCCCAGCCTCGTGGCCATTTTTGGCTCGGGCCAACCGGCCATGGTTTCCAGATATCAAATATCCTGAACAGAATGAAGACAGCCAGATGAAGTCCGATTGCTTGATGCGACAGGAGACTGCCCGTCTCCGTAAGTTGCATATGAATCTGAGGGTTGAATAAAGCAACACCCAGGTAGCACACAGGCACCGCTACGAATTCATCCAGTACCACACATCCGGGGTCGCGCTGATGGAGCACTTTTTCTGCGGCACCGCAGCACCATACACTGAAAAGAATCATTACGATACTGAGGGCGAGCGCTCCCCATATCCCAGCCCACTGGAACAAAGCGATAGAAAAGGGAATCGCAAACAGAGTTCCCCAGGTACCCGGCGCCTTGGGAAGATGGCCGATAGGGCCTAGGCATGCCAATGTTGATGTCCAGTGTGTTTTTTCGGAGGAACTCATGCTTTAAGTATAAGAGAGATGAACGGGATCATCCCTCACATATCATCGAGATAAATCTCTCGATTCTTCCAGAGATACACCATACCTGAATAGAAAGTAAGGGCGACAGTCACCCATTGCGCCAACACGGTAAAGGAAACGACCCAAGGCTGTTCTCCGATGTGCCACCCAAAAACAACTTGGCCGAGCGTTCCCCAGTTTGGATAACTGATCATCACCAGAACGGAGAGAATCGCCGTTATCTGCGAGATCGTTTTGTGTTTACCAAAACGTTCAGCAGCCAATACGATATTTTTTGAGGCAGCCAGGAGCCGTAACCCAGTGATTGTCAACTCTCGGGCAACGATGATGATCACCATCCAGGCAGACATGAGGTCCAATCCAACAAAGGCAATAAAAGCCGATCCAGTAAGAATTTTATCTGCCAGCGGATCCATTAATTTGCCAAAATCGGTGATCAGATTATCGCGACGAGCAATTTTCCCATCAAAATAATCCGTCAGACTGGCAATACCGAATAGGATCAATGAGAGGCTGTGGTGATAAGGTATTCCAGAGAACAAGACTGCCAGAAAAACAACGGTCAGCACAAAACGAGCGACGGTGAGTTGATTTGGAATGTTCATTATAGCCTGTCCGGACCTGCTGTTGACAGGATCTGTTTGGATATAAAACAAACCAGAGGAGCTTGGCAATCCTTTGTATTTTTAATTGGGTTTTTAAACATAGGTTGCTAGGTAATAGGGCGCGATGGGCAGAGCATACCGATATCATTGCGAACGATGCGGCTACAGAGCGGATGTCTGCGGAGCGCACGTAGAGGCATCCGGTTTTCAGATGACCACTATCCACTGTAAAGATTGCCGCTGTCTTTACGATGTCTTGAGTCGGGTCGAGCTGGATCGACCTGTTGCTGACGGAACAAAAGACGCCCATCCTGCACGCCATTTGCATCTCTCAGAAAGCAAATGGCGAGAGCTTGAGCATAGATTCAGCCTTACTTCAGGCTCATTGCCTCGCAAGAAGGAACTACATTTTAAAATAAAAACTGCCTCTCCGTTTCAAAACCGATTGACGCAGCTTTGCTACCAGCTCGTGTTGGAATGCCCCATCAAGATCACACATCGGGTCCGCTGCTGGAAGGAGCCGGGGCGATGCCCGAGATGCCGTGATTATCTGGAGCGCGCTGCCCTCCCATTCCGTGAGTGGGATTGAAGCCTGCAGACCTTGTTTGAAGACAGAATTTTGGACGGAAACAACAATCCCAGCTATTATAATCATATGGATGCCTGCAAATCACCCACTCAGTTACGACGAGTCATCAACGCCTGCCTTGCAGGTTCATCAGCTCCTCTGGGAGTCGATATGGTTTCATCCTGGGGATCGTATTTTCTGAGGGATCAAGATGGAGATTCAGCTTCTCCTGGTGTAATCACAATGACGTATGCTGTGATGTTTGGTCTGAGTTTGATTTTATCGATGTTCCTGGCGAGATGGCAGTGGCGACGGTCCTCTCAATCCACTCAAATGTATGAGATCCTTGTGACCGGAACCTGGATGCTCATATGCTTTATGTTATCTGCAAGACCAAGGATGTGGTAGTCTGAAATCTACAAAACGCAATCCGACAAGAAGACTCTTGCATTCAAGGCGTTCAGTTCTATTTTGGGTGCCTAACAAAAACTAGAAATGATCACTGCAACCATGCAAAAGAAACCATTGCTCGAAACGATGCATCCATTTGTTTACCTGTTGTCAGCCTTTTGCCTGATCATGTCGGCTGCCGGCGCTGACAAACCAGCGCTTGATATCTCGGGCTGGAACCGAGACACGCGCCCACAGGACGATTTTTTTGAATTCGCCAACGGCGGTTGGCTAAAAAACACAGAGATCCCCTCCGACAAGACACGATGGGGGTCGTTTGTTATCCTCGCGGAGGAGAGCCGGGATGCGGTGCAGGCCATCATTGATGAACTGAGTGCCAAAGATGGGTTGAAAAATGGATCAAACCCACAAAAAATTCGCGACCTTTACCGCAGTTTCATGAATGAGGAACGCGTCGAGGAACTCGGCGTTGCCCCCATCAAGGCCTATCTGCAAGTGATTGAAGGCATCTCGAGTAAAAACGAGTTCGGTAATATCTGGGCAGAGGCAGGCAGATTGGGCATCTCCAACCCCATCGGAGCCTACATCAATCAAGACGGCAAAGACTCCACTCGTTATGCACTCTACTTCACTCAAAGTGGTTTGGGATTACCCGATCGCGATTACTACTTCCAGGATGACGAACGCTCAACCGGACTTAAGGAGGCCTATCGCACCATGCTCGCCAGACTGTTTGATCTGGCAGAATTAAGTGATGGCTTGAAAAAATCAGAAACCATCTTTGCGCTGGAGCAACGCATCGCCGGCGCTCACTGGACACGTGTCGAAAACCGGGACCGCATCAAAACCTACAACAAAAAGACAAGGGAAGAAATCAAAGGCATGCTGCCAGCTTTTGATTTGAAGACATTCCTGGAAGTAAGCGGTGTCGCAAATGAATCTTCCTTCATTGTCCGTCAACCCTCATTCCTTGAGGGATTGAATGCAACCATCAGGGAAGCCTCCCTGAGCGATTGGAAAGATTATTTCAAAGCACGTGTTCTTATTGATTTTGCTCCTTACCTGAGCGAACCCTTCGCTCAAGCACATTTTGAATTTTACAATAAGACCCTGGGCGGCCAGGAAGAACCGGAACCACGGGCAAGACGTGCGGTCAATCTGGTCAATGGGTCACTGGGCGAACTCATCGGCAAGGAATATGTGCAACGCAATTTCCCACCGGAGGCCAAGGCACGCATGCTGGATCTGGTAGGCAACCTCAAAGTAGCGATGAAGCAGAGTATCGAGAACCTGGAATGGATGACCACTCCAACCAAAGTCGCGGCACTCGAAAAACTCAAAAAATTCAATACCAAAATCGGGTACCCGGACAAGTGGAAGGATTATTCCGGCCTGACGATTGCCCCGGATGATCTGGTAGGCAATATCATTCGATCAGCCGGCTTTGAGCACGAGCGGGAAATCAGCAAACTCAGTAAACCTGTAGACCAAACCGAATGGTTCATGACACCGCAAACGGTCAACGCCTATTACAACCCTTCCATGAACGAGATCGTGTTTCCCGCCGCCATCCTCCAGCCGCCTTTCTTCAATATGAAGGCAGATGATGCGGTCAACTACGGTGCGATAGGGATGGTGATTGGTCATGAGATAGGTCATGGATTTGATGATCAGGGCCGCAAATCCGATGGAGACGGCAACCTGCGAGATTGGTGGACAGAGGAGGATGCCAAGGCATACGAGGCACGCACTTCCAAACTGGTTGCACAATATGAAAAATTTGAACCTGAATCCGGATTTTTCGTGAATGGACAACTCACGCTGGGTGAAAACATTGGCGATCTTGGAGGTATCACGCTCGCTTACCGCGCATACCTTGAATCGATGAAAGGAAAATGGCCTCCGATGGTGGATGGTCTCACTGGAGAACAACGATTTTTCCTGTCGCTCGCTCAAATCTGGCGTATCAAACAACGCACAGAAACAACCATACGCCGATTAAAAACCGATACTCACTCACCACCTAAGTTCAGAGTCAATGGACCTGTCCGAAATTTTGACGACTTCTACAAAGCCTTTAATGTGAAGGCAAAAGACAGCATGTGGCTAGCCCCGGAAGAACGTGTCCAGATTTGGTAGAGATGATCAAATCTTTCTTGTCATCTGACAGTATGAAATTTCATGATGGGGTGAGACAATGATACGCCGAACACTGGTAAAAAAAGCACTCAACGCAAAAGAACCAGAGGACGAAATCCGAATTGAGGGCTGGGTTCGTACGCGGCGGGATGCGAAGGCATTTTCATTTGTTGAAATCAACGACGGTACCAGCCTCGCGAATTTGCAGATCATCATTGATGCCACTCTTTCCGATTACGAAACGGAGATTGTAAAAGTGACGACAGGTGCAGCAATCCGTGTTCACGGGAAACTGACACTGTCCCAGGGTAAGAACCAGGGTTGGGAGGTCATTGCGACTGCTTTCGAAGTCATTGGACAAGCCGACGCAAGCTATCCATTGCAGAAAAAGGGTCACAGTCTGGAATTCCTAAGGGAGATTGCACATCTTCGCCCGCGATCCAACCTGTTTGGCTGCGTCTTCAGGGTCCGAAGCCGACTGGCTCATGCCGTGCATCAATTTTTCCAAGGACGGGATTTCATTTACATCCACACCCCCATCATCACTGCCAGTGATTGTGAAGGCGCTGGGGAAATGTTCAAGGTCACCACCATCGACCCTGCCAAACCTCCCTTGAAAGACGGGCAGGTTGATTATGGCAAGGATTTCTTTGAAAAGCCTAGTTACTTGACAGTGAGTGGCCAGCTGGCAGCAGAAGTGTTCGCATGCTCCATGTCGAACGTTTACACATTTGGCCCCACTTTTCGTGCAGAGAACTCCAACACCACGCGACACGCCAGTGAATTCTGGATGATTGAACCAGAAATGGCTTTTTGTGATTTGCAGGAAGACATGGATGTGGCAGAGACTTTTGTCAAATACCTGATCGACGACATACTCAAGCATTGTGCTGCGGACATGACGTTTTTCTCAAAGTTTGTGGACAAAGGTTTGAAGGATCGATTGCAGTGGGTCCTGGATCGTCCCTTCGAAAGGGTCAGCTATGCGGAAGCAATTGATATCCTGCTCCAGTCGGGACAGACATTTGAGTATCCCGTCGATTACGGGCTGAACCTCCAATCAGAACACGAACGCTATCTGACAGAAAAACACTTCAAGTGTCCGGTAACGGTTTACAATTACCCAAAAACCATCAAACCATTTTACATGCGAGCCAACGACGATGGTAAAACAGTGGCAGCCATGGATGTACTGGTCCCGGGAATTGGGGAGATCGTCGGGGGCAGCCAAAGGGAAGAACGGCTTGAGGTTCTTGAAAAACATCTGGAGCACCATGAATTGAGCAAGGAAGATTACGGATGGTATCTTGACCTGCGAAGATTTGGCTCCGTCCCTCATAGCGGCTTCGGAATGGGATTCGAACGTATGTTGATGTTTGTGACGGGCGTGTCCAATATACGCGACGTCATTCCTTTCGCTAGAACACCCGGAAACGCCGAGTTTTAAGTCTGCCTGAGACACGCGCTACAGCCTGCAGGAAAAAGGTACCCCGTGGACCAATGATGATTTTATGCATTATCATGATTGAGAATCGGCGCGTTTTCTGCTCCTGTCCTTGATGAACTTATGATGAATGTAACAAAAAAGCACCCTCATCCATTGACCAGACGTCCTGATAGATGGGGTTGGATCCTTTGCTTCATCTTCTGCAACGTGATTCTTTGCGCATTCATTCACCCTCTTTTACAGGCAGCTGACGCTCAGATGACCACCCCGCAGGTACGAATCCTCTCCGCACAAGGCACGGTGGATATCTTCAGGGGAGAATCGCAATTATGGATCCCAGCAAAGGTCAACATGCCACTGGCTTTTGGAGATATCGTGCGCACCGGTCGCCGTAGCAAAGCGGCTTTGCAAATGACTGATAAAACTTTACTTAAGATCCGCCAGCTAACCAGCATGGTTATTCAAGCGCCTGAAAAGAAGGGGAAACAGCCGCTGCTGAACCTGCGTTCAGGTTCGGTATTCTTTTTCAGTCGAGAAAGTCCGAAAGAAGTTCCTTTTCGAACATCCCTCACCTCGGGAGCCATCAGAGGAACGGAATTCGAACTCACAGCAATCGAAAACGGCTCATCCACCCTGACCATGGTCGATGGACTGGTAGACCTATCCACCCCCATGGGAAACGTGTCGGCAACAGGAGGAGAGCAAGTTGTCATTGAGCCTGATCAATCACCACGCAAGACGCCCATGCTGAATCCAGAATCAGTGATTCAATGGACACTTTATTACCCTGGAATACTGGACACATCGGAACTGCAATGGACTGAGGGAGGCCCCCCTGAAATCTGGAAAGCTACTTTGAACGCCTACAATCTCGGCAACCTGCCTCAAGCCATTACATCCATGCCGAAGGCATCTGATCAAGCAGAGCAAGAAGCTGCCCGTTTACTCAGGGCAGCCATCTGGCTTGCACACGGTGAAGTTTCGATTACTGAAAATGCACTCGACGGAAACTGGAATCTAGGACGGCATGCTGAATTAAGTGCGGCATTGAAGAGCTTGATCCAAAAGTTATCACTCGGGGGCCGCTCAAAAGACAATTACAATCAGGCTGAACTCGGTAGCACGCGCACGCTCATGTTGGCAAGATCTTATCATGCGCAAGCATCCTACCATCTTGAAGAGGCATTGGAATGGGCACAAAGGGCAGCTGAAGAGTCAACCACCTTTGGCTATGCATGGGCGAGGCTCGCGGAATTGCAATTCTCATTCGGCAATCATCAAAGAACAAAAGAAGCCTTGGAAAAGGCCACCGAAATATCCCCCGAAAATGCTCAGGCCCGAATCCTTGAGGGATTCATTCAACTCGCCAACAAGCAACCGGAAGCGGCACTGGCTTCAATGCAGAAAGCCGTTGAACTGGACTCGGGATTATCCAACGCATGGTTCGGGCAAGGTTTGGCAAAATTCAAGTTAGGCCAGACTGAACAAGCCCGCCAGGACCTGCAGGCTGCCACTATCCTCGAGCCGCAGCGGGCGTTGCTGCGCAGCTATCTCGGTAAGGCTTACGAGGCAGACAATGAATGGATCGCCGCAAAACGAGAACTGGACCGTGCCAAGGTACTGGATCCAAACGACCCCACTCCCTGGCTCTATAGCGCACTGATTCAATACCAGAAAAATGAGTTGATTCCTGCCATCACCGAATTGCAGGAATCGGTCAGGCTGAACAACAACCGCAGCATCTACCGCTCACGCTCACTCCTGGACAAGGACCAGTCCATTCGTCAGGCAAACCTTGCGGTCATGTATCGCGATGCCCAGATGCATGCGTGGAGTCAACGCGAAGCCACCCAGTCTATCGAGAGTGATTACACCAACGCGTCAGCTCACCTCTTCCTGGCGAACAGTTACGATGCCCTGAGAGATCCACGTCAATTGAATCTTCGCTACGAAACTCCCTGGGCAAGTGAACTTTTCCTGGCGCAACTCCTGATGCCAGCAGGCTCCGCAAGTTTGTCGCGCCAGATTTCACAGAACGAATACACGGCACTTTTCGATCAGCAGCCGTTCCATCTGATCAACACAACAGAATATCAAAGCAGCGGGCTCTGGGATCAATCCACTTCCCACTTTGGCAATATGCCCGGATTTAGCTATGCTGTAGATGTTGACTATCTCCGCGACCCGGGGCAACGACCCAATAATGATGTGGAAAACCTTTCGATTTGGACTTCAGCAAAGTTCAATCTGACGCCTCAGGACGAATTAATGATTCAAGCCGTCTACTCCGACTACGAATCGGGTGATGCATCACAATACCACAGTCAGGCAAACGGAAGCACAACCCAGCGGGTTGAGGAAGACCAGGAACCCCTTCTTTTTCTGGGCTATCACCGTGTCTGGCATCCTGGTAGTCACACGCTTTTTCTCGCCAGTTATTTTGACGATACTTTCAGGCGCCGGGATCCTGGAAGTATCGTTCCGCTCATTGATCGAAATGCGTCTGGGGCAATCACGGGCGTCAATCCCTTTACCTTTGACTTGAATTACCAACGCAAGCTGCAGGGTTTCAGCGCGGAGCTGCAACAAATTTTCAAAACCGACCAATCCACGATCATAGGTGGAGCGCGGTATCAATGGGCAGAGGTGGGCACTTTCGCAAGATTAGACCGCCCGGGAACCGCCTTTCCTCCCGTATTTTCGACCCCACCGGCCAACCAGAATGTAAGTCCTGATCTCGACCGGTTTTCAGTTTATGGCTATCACTACTATCAACTGACGGAAAAGCTGATGTCTTACTTCGGTGCATCAGCCGAAACTCAGCGTTATCCAGAAAACACGGAAATACCACCGGTCTCGTCAAATGAAAAAACAAAGGCTCAGGTGTCACCCAAGATTGGATTGCGATATCGCCCTTTGGATCAAACGACGCTGAGGGCTGCCTACTCAAAGAGTCTTGGTGGCGTGTTTTTCGATCAAAGCATCCGACTGGAACCGACTCAGATGGCAGGGTTCGTCAATGCTTACAGAAGCATCCTGCCTGAATCCGCTGCAGGCATTTTACCTGGCGCTGAGCAGGACATTGCTGGCATGGCATGGGATCAGCAGTTAGGCCCCAAAACGTTCCTGACCCTATCCGGACAATGGCTTCATTCCGATGGAGCCAGGTCCTTGGGCACTTTTGATTTCTCAAGTCTGCCGGCCAACCTTGCAGATACACCTCAATCACTCGATTACGAAGAAAGATCATTACTGCTATCCTTCAATCGCTTGATCGACCCCTGGTTCTTTGCGGGTGCCAATTACCGCTTATCTCATGCATCACTGGACACGACCTTGAATCACATTCCAACCACTGTGCTCCCAACAGGAAATGCTCAAAGGGATGCCACCCTAAATCAAATCCAGATGTTTGCCGGCATCCAGCATCCCTCTGGGTTTTTCGCGCGTGCCGAAGGTGTTTACAGCCGGCAATCGCATGAGGGAACGATACGGCCTGCGAATGAATCACTTTGGCAATGGAACCTATGGGCAGGCTATCGGTTTTGGCAACGAAGGGCAGAGATGAGCGCAGGCATATTGAACATCGGCGATCAGGACTACCAGCTAGACCCCATTCATTACTACAACGAATTACCTCGTGAACGGACTTTTACTGCTAGATTTAGGCTTAGCTTTTGATCCATTGCTTGTTAAGGTCAAAACAAAGGAGAACACGTTTTGCCCTGATCCATTATGTCAATCTCGGATTCCCTGCAAAGATCAACATGGCTGGGCCCTGTCTTGGGAGCCACGATAAGCATTATACTGGGATTGTTTTGTTTTGATTCCATCATGCCGGTCACCGAGGCCTTGCGCCACAAAAGCTACGACCTCTCTTTTCATCTCAGACCAAGAATCATCCCCGAAGAAGCGGTGTTGGTTTATATGGATGATGCGTCCTATCAGGAATTCAATCCTGGCTACAAACGCTGGGACCGTGCGCTTCATGCCAAGTTATTGGACCGCTTGACGAGCGAAGGTGCGAAGCTCGTTGTCTTCGATATCATTTTTTCTGAGGCAAACGGGGAAAACCCAGAGGCAGACGCCGCATTTGAGGCAGCCATCGAACGCAATGGCAATGTCGTTCTAGGCGCGGACTACGTCACGGCAGGATCTTCCTACAGCATGAAACAAGCTGAGATGCTCTTGCCTCCTCATGAACCTTTCGAGTTTGCAGCTGCATCGACAGGATTTGTTCAATTGCACGAAGACACTGATTTCATGGTGAGAAGGCATTACCACAGTGGCAGTTTGAATCCAGAGATCACCAGCATGACTTGGGAGTCCGCCATGTGGTCAGAGTCTCCTTATATTGAATCCCAAGAAAGTGCCTCCGGTAGAGAAGCACAGCAAGCTTGGGTTAACTACTACGCCGAACCCAGATCACTGCCATCGGTGAGTTACAGCCAAGCCATCGCTGAGGATCAATTAACTGAAGGTTTTTTCAGAGATAAAATCGTTCTGATCGGGGCCAATATCCGCACAGGTGAAAGCAATCAACGCAAGGATGAATTCAGAAATCCATTCGTTGACTGGGAGTACGTAAGCCAGACCGATCGCTTCATGCCGGGTGTGGAGGTACACGCAACCATTTTATTGAACCTTGTCAGAGGGGATTGGCTACGCAGAGTCCCCTTAAGCTATCAGGCGATTTTGGTTACCTTGACGGGATTGGTCTTCGGTTTGGGGATTGGACGACTTCGTCCCCTGTCAGCTATTCCCGTTACCCTGCTCTCCATGGCACTTGTCATCGGGTTATCGCAATGGTTATTCCAGCAATACCGTTACTGGTTTCCATGGCTCATTATTGTCATCGTTCAATTACCTGCAGCGATGCTTTGGTCAATTACTTTCAATGCAGCTCGTTTGTATGTGCAACGGCAGTTATTGAGACAATCATTGAACCTCTACTTATCTCCCCGTCTGGTGAAAGCATTCTTGAATCAAAAGAATCGAAACTTCCTGAAACCCGGCGCGGAAAAACAAGAAGTCACTATTTTGTTCAGTGATATTGCTGGATTCACGAGCGCCACCGAAGGCATGGACTCAGATAAATTAGCTCGATCCATGAACGCGTATTTTCAACGCATGGTGGAAAATGGCATTCATCCACAAGATGGAACGGTGATCAAATTTATTGGAGATTCCATTTTTGCGCTATGGAATGCTCCTGAACCACAAAAAGACCATGCTCTGCGAGCCTGCAATGCCGCACTCGCACTCGGCCAGCAATCCTTTGAGTTCAGTAAAGACCACCCCATCAAAACTCGCATTGGCATCCACACGGGTGTTGCCAATGTGGGAAACTTCGGAAGCAATAACCGAGTTGACTACACCGCCATAGGCGAAAATATCAATCTGGCATCCCGTATCGAAGGTTTAAACAAGTATCTCAGAACAAATATCCTCATCAGTGCAGAAACACGGGAAAAGGCTGGTGAAGGGCTGAAGGCGGTGCGGTACCTCGGTCAATTCAGATTATCGGGGTTTGGAAAGAAATTCGGAATCTACGAATTACTGCAGACCAACAATGCTTTTTCATCGAGCCAGAAACTTCAGCAGGATTTTAATGTAGCCATGGCAAGGCATGATCAAGGGAACATGTTATCTGCCATGGAGCTGTTTTCCTCCATTCTGAAAGAATGCCCTGATGATGGCCCATGCCAATTTTACCTCAAACGATGCCAGGATATCCACTCCAAACCAACGGAATCGATTGATCCCACGCTTATTGTGATAGAAGAAAAATAACCCAACAGGACCAAGGTTCACTGGATCGCATAGGGCTTTGCAGAGCCGGATCTGTTATTGCCTGGTTTGCAAATGGACTCTCAGGTGAGGGCAGCAACGCGCAACCACTCTGATTTCAATCCATCTAATTCACATACCATTGTAACCTGTAAGCCCCCCTTGGCAGATCGTCTTTCATGAGCAAGCAAGTCAGATAAAGGAGACCTCGGTCTGCCCTTTTCAAACTTTCTTGAGGCAAATGCGTCTATCCCGAATTTTGCTTGGAACGGAACAATCTCAACGAATGAAAGTGAGAACAAAGTTCTTTTCCTAAATGAGAGGGTCAAGCAGAATCGTGCCTTACCCAATCAAATTGAATGAGAATGAGATGAATATGATCGAAGCTTGCATGAATCGTTTTTGGCAAAACAAAGTTTGCGCGTTCGTGGCCCTGTGTTGCCTGGGGTCGGGAATTTCAGGCGCGCGAGCCGAAAGCCTTTACAAGCAGGACTTCCAATCGACTGAAAGCGGGAAGACTCCCGGTGACTTCCTCTTACTGAGTGGTAAATTTGCAGTAGGAAAGGCCTCGTCAAATCACCAATTGACACTGCCTGGCGCACCTCTCGACAGCCATGGCGCCATTTTCGGTCCAGACAATGATGGCGACCTGGTTTTATCTGCACGTATCCGATCCGAGCAAAAGGGCAGGCTCTATCCATCGTTTGGTATTGGCCTCTACGGATTGGGCGGCCACATCCTGAAAGTATCTCCCGCTAAAAAAAGTCTGGAGCTTTTCCGTGGGCGTACGTCCGTCATGGAAACCCCCTTCGATTGGGAATCCGAAAAATGGACACACCTGAAATTACAAGTATCTTCACAAAATGAAAACAGCTGGTCCGTTCAAGGCAAGGCATGGAATGAGGGTGCGATCGAGCCGAAATCGTGGCAACTAAATACCACCACCAAGCTCGCTCCCACTCAGGGAAAAGCCAGCTTGTGGGGGCAACCTTATTCAGGTAGAGCCATTCATTATGATGATATTTCCCTGGAACGACCCAGATCTGCTGTCAGCGAGAACGCCGCTCCATTTCAATTGGGAATCCAAACGTGGACTTTGAGAAACCTTGATTTTGATGCGGTGGTCTCCTTTGCAAAGAAGCATGGTATTCGAAATCTTCAGGTTATCGGCAAACACATCGATCCCCATGCCGACTGGGAAGAGATCAAAGCCAAAAAAGCCATCCTGGATACCAATGGACTTCGAGCCTATACCTTCGGAGTCGCAGGCACTTCAATGGACCACGCGTTCAACCGTCGCTTGTTTGAATTTGCCAAATTCATGGGGATCAAGGTCATCATTGTCGAACCTAGGGATTTTGCCATTTTTGATTCACTGGAAAAACTGGTTCAAGAATTCGATATCCGCATTGCCATCCACAATCACGGCCTGACATCCTTGTATGGCAACCCCATTGTTGTTCGAAATATCATTCAACATCGTGACGAGCGCATAGGGGTCTGCCTTGATCTCGGCTGGATTACAGCGGCAGGATTTGATGCAGCAAAAGTTTTCCGCAATTACAAGGGCAGGGTCTACGATATTCATCTCAAGGATAAGACCGTAGAGATCACGGACAGAAAGCTAGTTGGCATCAGCGCGCACATTGGCAAGGGGGATGCCAATATCGCAGGTTTGGTAAATGCCCTGAAGGAGACAAACTTTGATGGTGTTCTTGCCATCGAAACAGACAGCCCCATCTTTGCTCGTCAGCCAGATAATTTTGTCAGAAGCGCCAAAGCCTATTATGAAAGCTTGGTAAATCCTTGATCCATTACAGCCTCATCACCACTTCAGCCGCATGAACAGTGAACCTGTTAAAATCCTTTTTGTCTGCATGGGGAATATTTGTCGGAGCCCCGCTGCCGAAGCCGTGATGCAGAGCAAATTACGAACAATGGGTTCGGAACACCTCGTCGCATGCGATTCTGCAGGTACCATTGATTTCCATACAGGGCAACCTTCAGACATGCGCATGCGTCAGAGCGCCGCCAAGCGTGGATACGACATGACCAGCAGAGCCCGCCAAATCACACCTTCAGACCTGAAAGATTTTGATCATATCTTGACGATGGATGATGCTAATTACAACGAAGTCATGAAGATCGACCCGCAAGGGCCTTTTAATCAAAAGGTCCGCCCATTTTGTAACTACGTTTCGGCGTTTGAAGAGTCGGAAGTACCTGACCCGTATTATGGCGGGCTGGCGGGCTTTGATCATGTGCTGAATATGCTTGAAAACGGTTGCGATCAATTGCTGAAAGAACTGAATGTTTGAAAACGGCTGGTGAGAAAAGAGGTATCTCATGACAAACATCATGTTTTGATGGGGTATTTTGTCTCCTCTTGGGCACTGACCTTGTTATCTCCGTGCAAAAAATGCTTGGGACAGATCGGAGCCTCCCTTCGAATCATGGTTGAATTACTTAGTCAACTTGATGACTTGAACCTCGTCTGACTTTGTCCACTGCAACAATTACCTTGGGGACGTTTTGGCGTGTGGCAAAGACACTTTATTGCTCGCTGGGTTCTCCATTGTTTTGCCTGCAGCCACAAGGCACCCTGCATCAAAATCTTGAGTAGAACCGGCTAAGAAAGTCCCCATTGGCCTTGTTCAAAACTGGAGCTATGAGCAAACTGTCTATCCATTCGGAAACCTGTCACGGTCATGACGAATGAAATCAATCACAAGCCCACTATGAGGAAGCAACATTTTTGTGATTGTCATTCAGCGGAAATATCCGAATCTTCTGATCTCACAACAGTTGAGCGCACTTGAGGAAGTTGGAAATCATCCACAACTTGTTCACTGATTCACATAAGCAAGACAACTATTTTGAGCACAAATTACGAAAAAGAAGGACGTTTACCACTGATCGGTATTATCGGCGGAGGCCAGCTGGCACGCATGCAAGCACAGGCAGCAAGTCGCCTTGGATGCCAGGTTCGCACCCTTGAAAAAACCGCGAACTGCCCAGCAGCCAGCGTGGTGCATGATCATAAGGTCGGAGACTGGAATGACCCAGACACTTTGATTGAATGGGCCAAAGGCTGCGACTTGATCACGCTTGAAAATGAATTCGTGGAAGCGGAAAGTCTGGCAAAGCTTGAAGAATCTGGATTCCCCGTCATCCCAACCTCGGCGACAATGGCAGCCGTCCAGGACAAGTGGATACAAAAACAGCGCCTTAAAGAGCAAGGATTAGCCGTCCCGGTCTTTGAATCGGTCTCATCTCAAGAGTGTATTAAAAAATTTGGCGAAAAACTGGGGTGGCCTGTGGTCTTGAAAAAACGCAAGCAGGGATATGACGGAAAAGGAAATGCAACGATCCGCAATCCCGAATCCATAAAGGAGGCCTGGTCAGCAATGGGAAGCGGGAAATACCCACTATATGTGGAAGCCTTTTGCCCATTTGTAAAAGAGTTGGCAGTGATGGTAGTTCGATCGGTATCCGGGGATCATACAGAATACCCAGTCGTAGAAACCGTTCAGAAAAATCACATCTGCCATGTCGTCACTGCCCCCTGCTCCATCGATCCTGCACAGCAGAGCAAAGCATCTGCATTGGCGCGAAGCGCCATTGAAGCCGTGCAGGGTTTAGGGTGTTTCGGGGTGGAAATGTTTTTAACCAGAGAAGGTGAAATCCTTATTAACGAATTGGCTCCTCGTGTCCATAATTCCGGTCATTACACCATCGAGGCGTGTCCTTGCTCTCAATTCGAAAACCACATTCGATCTATTCTGGGGTGGCCTCTGGGAGACACTAGCTTGGTCAAGCCTGCTGCTGTGATGATCAATTTGTTGGGAGTTGGTGAGGGGCCACCATTACCTCAAGGTATCAATAAGGCATTGCAAAACCCTAATGTACATCTGCATATCTACGGAAAACCTGATAGCCGAAAAGGTCGGAAAATGGGACATCTCACATTGATGGGCGATCACATGGAGGAAACCACCCAACAGGCGATCAGTTTGGCAAGCCAACTGGTATTCGGTAACGCTTAGCCAAACTCTTTCTTTCTGCTTAAGTTTAAAGTGCAAAGATCCGATAGTAGACTGGTAGACATCCCAACTTGACTGATGTTTGCTTCTAGAGCTTCTAGAGTTTCGCTGAAATAATAAAATCCGTAGAATGGAAGCCACATTTGCAAAACTTGGATCAAAGCCAAACGTTTCGGGAAAGGTGAATCGCGATGAGGTGATCAATGCCGCAAAAAGTTTTGAGCCACTGAGCCCAACGATTGTCAAGTTGAGCTCGATGCTGGTTGATACAAACATCGATTTAAGTGAAATCATTTCACTCATTTCCTATGATCAAGCACTCACTTACCAGCTATTGAAGGCGGCCAATTCGGCCTATGTAGGAAGTGCTTCGCGTATTACGAATGTTCAAGAAGCCGCCTATTTCATGGGAAAATTCAAGACGCTCAACCTCCTCCTTGCATGCGCCTTTGGCAGCAAGCTGCGCAATACCAAATTACCTGCATATGAAGAAGTAGAAGGTCAATTGTGGCGAGATTCCGTAATTGCATCCATTACGGCAGATCAATGCTCCAAGGTCTTCAGACTTAGAATACCGCCTGAGACAGCATGTGCAGCCCTGCTGCTCAATGCAGGAAAAGTAATCCTTTCAAGGTTCATTTCCGATGAAATGAAACGCTACATTTCTGAATGCAGATTAAATGGAAGAGACCAAATTCATGCTGAACTGGAGGTCTTGGATACACACTATGTCGAAGTAGGGGGATTTATTGCAGAACATTGGGGATTACCACCCGAGATCGCCATCGGCATAAAGTATCAGCATGATCCGGACAAGGTGAAAAAGGCCACAAGTGACGTGACACATGTCTGCTACAGATGGATAGAATTTCTTTCAAATCCAGTTTCCTCGGGAAAAGGGGAAATAAAAATCAATCCAAACGTCATTCAGCGCTTGCAGCCTAGTTCAAAGGCTTGGTTTAACGTCATGGAGACATTGGTCAAGGAACGTTATCAAAAGATATGCGGTGACTACGGCTTGCCCGAAAAAGGGCTGCTTCCAAAACAATGGGCCTTCGACGAAAGAGGCAAGGATAGCATCAATGAACCTGCATGCGCCTGAGGAACTTTCATCAAAGGAAACAAGCCTTGATGGATTTGAAAGCCAGCTTTGTTTCTTCCAGGTCTGGGGCCAGGGCAGAGGGTATCTCACCCGAAACGTTTTCAGCTCTTCCGGAAGGATATGGTGAGTATCTGAATCGAAATGAGATTCGTCAATTAGAGACTTGCCAAAGAGAAATCTAAGGCTTATTTTTGACGGGTATTTAACCTTAAAATTATTTGCTCCTCTATCGGGGAACAACTGTTATGAAGATAAAAGAGATAAAAGGAAACCAGCTTGCGATGGCGCAAAGAGGCTTCACGTTGATTGAATTGTTGGTGGTTATTGCCATCATCGCCATTTTGGCGGGCATGCTCCTCCCTGCTTTGAGCAAAGCCAAAGAAAAAGCAAAAGGCATCCTTTGCATGAACAATACCAAGCAACTGATGCTTGCCAATCACATGTATACGGGAGACAACGAAGACAGCTTCCCAAAAACACGTCATGGTGGTGGCAGCGAAGTGAACGAAGGTTCGTGGGTTACTGGATCAATGACCTGGACCACTTATCAGGGCAACACAAACGTGGCTTATTTGCTGGACCCCAGGTATTCTAAACTCGCTTCTTATTTCTCTGGTGCGAAAAATATTTTCAAATGCCCATCCGATCACTTCTTGAGTGCCGCACAACGACGCGCGGGTTTTACAGAACGTGTTCGCAGTATTTCCGGGAATATCCGAATTGGTGATGATTCCAACGCTTGGGATACAAGAGCATTTCCTCGATACACTGCAAAGGCGTCCGGCTTGACTGACCCAGGGCCATCCGATACCTGGATCTACATGGATGAGCATCCTGACAGTATCAATGACGTAGGTAACTTCACCTATGAGCCATTCTCAGGTCGCTGGGTTGACGTTCCTGCCAACTATCATAATGGCGCTGCGGGAATCGCATTTGCAGATGGACACTCTGAAATTCACAAATGGAAAGGTGGCCTTGGTGGAGCACCATTCGTAATCCTTCCGGCTGGAACAGGCAACTTGGGAGCCATCAGAGGTTATACCAGAAAAGATCAAGACGCTTTGTGGTGGGCACTTCGCACTCAGCGTAAGAGTGGTATTACTGAGGCAGCCATCCGCGGTACATTCTAACAGTATATATTTTAGTGTATTTAATTCAAAAGCCTGCCGATTTTTGATCGGCAGGCTTTTTTGTTTAAGAGTCTGAGTTAGAGATCTAAAAACCTTACCTGTAGGCGATGACGATGATCCTGCCTGTCATTCAGGAAGACCTTTAGCGCTGGCGTCCTCGGCCATGAGATTCACAAAATCAACCTTGGCTCGTTGAGCATCGTCTTCACCCACTTCGCGCACCTTGGAATCATCCACTTTTTGAAGTTTCGTATAGCGAGGGTGATGTGAATCTTTATACGGATTGTTACTTGCAGTATTGTAGCAACAAATCAATGCCCATCTTGACCGTTCACTGTGATTTGCCGCGGAACTGTGAAGCAGGTTGGCATGAAAGAAAAGGGCATCTCCCGGCGCCATCGTAACGTGAACAAGTTCCAGTCGTTTTTTCACCTCCTCTACACGTTCGAGGTCGGCTCCTGCCTGCTCGCCCGACAATACGTGATTGATACGCCCCATCTTATGCGATCCTTTTAAAACCTGCAGACAACCGTTTTCCAGAGTCGCCTGATCAACCGCAATCATGACGCTGCATAGATCTGGAAAAAGCACTCCATTCTGATACCAGTATCCATAATCTTGATGCCACGCCCAAGCTCCTCCCACACGCGCATCTTTTAATATCATCTTTGAATGGTAATGATATACCTCGTCTGCCAACAATGCCTCGACGGTATCCACCACTCGATGACATCTTGCAAACATGCCATAAACGCCATCACCAGGGTGATTCCATAGCGCCAGCCTGACATCATTCCCCTTGCCATCATCCATCGTGGAGGATGCCTGGTCCATGGCATTGTCATGATGCGCTGTTTCTCCTAACAGTCGCGTTTCCTCCGTCGAAAACAGTTGACGAATAATGATGTAACCATCGCGGTCAAAATCAGCCTTCTGATTGGGTCTAAGCATGTTCATGGTGGTAAGCTTCCATGATGGAAGGGAAATATGATGATGTCATCAAAATATTCAACATTCAGCAAATGAACCGTTTCTAAGATGAGGATCCACAACAAAGCTGAAAACATAATCAATCTGGATTACTGCAAGGCATCTCTTCAGGTCCTCCAGCATCTTCAAAACCTCCAAAGGGACGCAAATTCCCCCTCCACAAACAACACAAATGGAATCCCGCGCTGATCGAGGTAAGCATGGCCGAAGCAAACCTCATTCATTTTTTGAAATACAAGACCAAGCTGCCTTCCCTGAATTTCGCTTTACTCGGGTGATGCCTCATTCTAATTGCTGCATTCGATGACTCGAAGTAGCTGCAATCGACAAATTACCACATTCATATTGATCGAGCTTTTGATAGTGATTGCCATCATTGCGATACTGGCTGGCCTACTGCTGCCTGCATTGAGTCGGGCCAAGTCCAAAGCCCATACAGCCGGGTGTGTTTCCAATTTACGTCAGTTTGGTATCACCATGCATATTTACACCTCGGACCATGGGGAAAAATCCCTTTCTCAGGTCGAAAATGGCCGCAGATGCCGCTGATCGATTTGGTGATTTTGTTCGATCCCTAGATCAGTTCCAACGCAAGGGTCTTCTACCTTTGCCCTGCTGACAAGCCGCCCGCCTGGAATATCGCCTGAGCTTCTGGAGCCGGGAGCGGAACCGGTATCCATACAAACGAGCTGCCCTACTCCCATTCTTATCATTACTACCATCAATTCTATGACAGCGATAAAATACCTGCTCCAAAATTGGCATAACGCAGAACCACTGAAGTCTCCTTTCCTTCCCATAGGGCAATCATCAGCTTTTATGCGGAACCCAGAAATGGTCAAGTAGGTGACAGGAATCTGCCCCATGGAGGCAATGGGTTGCCCCTTCTTTTCGTGGATAGTCACGCTGGCTATACCAAATACATGAAACTCTACAAAGCGGCCGCGTATGGCGATAGTAATTTGGACTGGACTAGGGAGGGATTGAAAGGGAAAGACCTCAAGTAGCTCACATGCATTTAAATAACGCCCGGCAAAACTAGTGGCTGAATTTTCCGGAATGCACCAAGCCTCCACTCGTTGTAAAGATCAGCTTGCAGCAGCAAGGTGCATTGATATGAAAATCCGCTGAGGCAACGTAGGGCTCCCGTATCCCTGAAGTCACTCAAGCTTTCATCTTGACCAGTAAATCCTTGATATCAACATTGTCCGCAAACTTTACAGCCAGCTCAGCCACATGACCATCGCAAGGTGAATTGATCGACGTTTGCATCTTCATCGCTTCCATCATGATCAACCTTTCGCCTTTTTTGACCTTTTGACCTACGGAGACGTGAACTTCAGCAATGAGTCCGGGAATAGGAGCGCCAACTTGCAGCGGGTCTGATTCATCCGCCTTGATCCGCTGGGCACGTTTGGGAGCGACACTTTCATTGGTGATCATTGTATCACGCGCAATGCCGTTCAGCTCATAGGTTACTGCGCATTGGCCATCCTCATCAGGTTTACCGACATTGATCAACTTGATGAACAGATCCTTACCCTCCTCAATACTTACCGCAATCTCTTCATTTGGATACAATCCATAAAGGTAACCAGGTGTTGGTAAAGCGCTGACTTCTCCAAATTCCTTGCGATGTTTCTCGAAATCCAGAAAAACTTTTGGATACATCAAGTAAGAGTATAGATCGTCATCGGACACTTTGCGTTTGATCTTTTGCCCAAGCTCCTTGCGAGTCTTTTCCAGATCAAGTGATCTGGGTGGTTTTGGTCGCCCCCGCTTCACATCTTGTCGATACCGCTGCCTTGCCTTCTTGTAATCTTCAGGTGGAAGGATCGCCTTCCAAATATCTTGAGGCCAACCGCCATCAGGCCAACCAAGCCCCCCTTTGAACATGTCAATCACCGACTCCGGCCAGCTTTGCTCCCGAGGGTCCAGATTGACGACATCATCCGGTTTGATACCATGACTGAATAAGAATAATGCCATATCACCAACAACCTTGCTTGAGGGCGTCACCTTGACGATATCCCCGAAGAGCTGATTCACATCTGCATAAGTCTTGGCAATCTCGTTCCATCGATGCCCTACCCCCATGCTGGCAGCCTGGGCTTTCAGGTTGGTGTATTGCCCCCCGGGCATCTCATGGAGATACACATCCGCACTCCCTGTTTTGGGTGCTGTATCAAAAGGACGATATACATCCCTCACTTGATCCCAGTAATCACTGACCCGATTCAGAGCACCAACATTGAGTTTGGTTTTCCGGGATGAATCTTCCAAAGCCACCGCAAGCGAATTCATATTGGGCTGCGAGGTACTTCCCGACATGGAGGCAATCGCAAGATCAGCGACATCCACACCTGCTTGCGCCGATTCAAGAATCGTGGCCGTTTGAACACCGGCTGTCTCATGCGTGTGGAAGTGAATGGGAATACCAATTTCCTGTTTGAGTGCCTTGACCAGCTTCCTCGCAGCCATGGGACGGCAAAGACCAGCCATGTCTTTGATGGCAAGCATGTGAGCCCCCATCCGTTCCAATTCCTTGGCAAGTTGCACGTAATATTTCAGTGAGAACTTATCACGCTTTGAATCCAGAATATTCCCAGTATAACAAATAGCAGCCTCACAAATGGCATGCGTATCCTGAACGGATTCCATGGCTACCTTCAAATTGGGAAGGTAATTCAGACTGTCAAAGATGCGAAAAATATCCATCCCGGCATCTGCAGCATGTTTAACAAAACCGGCAACAACATTGTCGGGGTAGTTGGAATACCCCACGGCATTGCTCCCACGGAACAACATCTGAAAACATACGTTGGGGATATGCTGTCTGAGCACCCTCAAACGCTGCCATGGATCTTCATTCAGAAAACGCATCGCAGTATCAAAAGTTGCCCCGCCCCACATTTCCATGGAGAACAATCCATTTTTTTCCGATCCAAGTTCGCGTGCAATGTAGTCCGCACACCCCACCAGATCGTAGCTGCGCATGCGAGTTGCCATCAAAGATTGATGTGCGTCACGGAACGTGGTGTCTGTCACAAGCAACCTCCGCTGCTTGATTACCCAATCTGAAAATTTCACGGGCCCCAGTTCGAGTAAGAGATCACGTGTTCCCTTGGGACATGGTGCATCGGGATGAAAAGGCATCTTCGAGGGCGTCGCGACGGATAAATCAGGGTGGGGGGTTTTGACGTGCGGATTCCCATTGATGGTCACATTGCCAAGGAATTTGAGAAGCTTGGATGCACGATCCCGACGTGGACGAAACTCAAATAGTTCTGGAGAACTGTCAATGAGGCGGGTTGTCGCCTGCCCTGACCGGAAGTCCTCGTGGGAAATAACATTTTCGATAAACGGAATATTGGTCTTTACTCCGCGGATTCGAAACTCGCTCAAGGCACGGTGCATCCGGTCCATTGACAATTCATAATTACCACCCCGGGTGATCAATTTAACCAGCATCGAATCGTAGAAAGGCGTGATCACCGCACCGGAATAACTCATCCCACCATCAAGCCTGATCCCCAGTCCCCCTGGAGATCGGTAGGCCAGTAACTTCCCGTAATCAGGCATGAATTGGTTGGCGGGATCTTCGGTGGTGACACGGGCTTGAATAGCCCAGCCATTGCGAGGAATCTGCTCTTGCGCTGGAATGCCGAGTTCAGGAGAAGTGAGAGGATGATTCTGGGCAATCAATATTTGACTGCGCACAAGATCGATTCCGGTGATTTCTTCAGTGACCGTATGCTCGACCTGAATACGCGGGTTCATTTCGATGAAATAGCCCTTTTGCCCATCCACATCGTAAAGAAATTCGACGGTACCAGCATTCTCGTAACGGATCTCTTTTGCCAGTCGGACTGCGTCTGAACACATTTTGTCAACAAGGGAGGGCGGCAAACCAAAACTTGGCGCCACTTCGATCACCTTTTGATGGCGACGTTGAATCGAACAATCACGCTCGTGCAAGTGGACGACATTTCCATGTTGATCTCCAAGAATCTGGACTTCAATGTGTTTGGCGCGGCCGATAAATTTTTCAAGAAAAACAGCAGCATTGCCAAAGGCTCTCTCAGCTTCTGCCTGCGCTTCGTCGAGAAGAGATGGCAGTTCTTCTTCGGTTTTGACAACCCGCATGCCTCGGCCACCCCCACCGAAAGCAGCTTTTATAATCAAAGGGAACCCGATTGCTTTTGCCATTTTGATAGCGGCCTTGCGCTCTGCAATAGGCTTATCCGTGCCAGGCAAGGTGGGAATACCAATCCGCTGAGCAACAGCACGCGCTGCAGTCTTGTCACCCATCATGTCCAAAAGCTCTGGTCGAGGGCCAATGAAAGTGATTTCAGCCTTGGCGCAGGCTCGAGCAAGATCAGGGTTCTCACTCAGAAATCCGTAGCCAGGATGAATGGCATCGACACCCTTGGCCTTGGCAATTTGAATAATGCTGTCGATATCCAAATAGGCCGCAACAGGTCCCTTTCCTTTGCCCACCTGATATGCTTCATCAGCCTTGAAACGGTGCATGCAAAAACGATCCTCTTGAGCATAAACGGCAACCGTCCTTTTGCGAAGTTCCGTCGCAGCACGGAAAACACGAATCGCAATCTCAGATCGATTCGCAGCCATGATTTTCGAAAAGTTGGCGATCGAAGCTTTGTTCGGCACCTTTGCCGTGCGCGATTTGTGTTTCTTTGTCATTGCTCTTAATTCCGCGTTAATCCACAAGCTTAGGTCAAGCTAAATTCGAGGAACAAGATCATTTTTATCTGTTGGATACAATCATGCAAGATTGATATGATATCCTACGATTGATTGCTCGCTCTTCTCATCAAATTACAATGTAATTCATTAAGATGGCTCCGCTCGTGTGATGGATTTGCTTTGAACGGAACCATTGACCTCATGCCTGACTTTGAGTATATATAACTGGGAAGGGCAAAGATTATTTTTACGATGAACACTTGGAAATTCACAACCATCATAAGCCTGCTTTCAACCATGTGCATCGCGATTGCCATTGCAGGTGAACCCATTATTTTTGATAACAGCTCCAAACTCATTCTCCCCAAGGAAGATTTAGATCCTTATAAACTGGGAAAAAACGGTGAATTCGGGGGAGGGAAAAAAAGTTCGGTGGAGGCAGTTGTCGCGCCTTGGCAGAATCCTTTCAATTCGGGGAAGATTGATAATAAACGCCGCAAAGCTCTTTTGGAGGCATTGGACAAAAAGAATAACTGGGCTTTTCAGTCGACAGACGAATACCTTGGATCAACAGATCTCGATGGTCTTGAGGGAAATGATGACAATTTCAAATCAACAGACCTCGACTCAAAATCATCTCGTCAACTGGCTGAGCGCGTCTTTTACGGAAACCGAAGGAAGACTGAATCCAAAACAAAACGTACCAACCGCCAATTCGAAGACCGCAAAGAAAACCTGAGGAAAGACAATGAAAATCAGCTGACAGGCGCTGAGCTTCTGGCTGAAGATGGCGTGGCGACTCCTGAATATTATCAGGGCCAGTTTGATGGTTTGTTCCAATCCACGAATGCTTTAAAATCTGACAGAGGACCTGATGCCCTGACCAAGATGAGTTCTCGTGAAGTTACTGCGGCAAACATGCTCGGTATGGGAGATCTGGTTCCCGAACAATTCAGCCGTCATAATCCAAGCACCAAAAGGCTTCAAAATTTTCAGAATCTTCTCAGTCAATCAAGCCCCGGAACTTCCACTCAGACCGGACTCGGCACGCTATCAAGTGGTGGACTCAGCGCATCTCCAAGAGCAGAAGGCTTGATCAGCAGCTGGGATAGCTCAAGCACTTCCCTGAATATGGGGAACCAACTCAATGGTGCATTTTCTGGAAACAACCTTAATCGTTCATTGGAATCACTAAACGCCACTCGCTCCTTGAGTGGCAATGGTATCAATTTTGGCACCTCGGGACTGGCTCCTTCAGGTCTGGGAGGAAACAGTGGCCAACTCAACACAGCCCCAGCAACAGCCAGAACTCAACAAAGACCCATCTTCTTCAATATACCGAAAAGATCTTTCTAGGATAACTTGGGCCACATCATAACAGAAACTGGCGCTCCCTGAGCCAGAACTGTTCCTTCAGGCACGCTCAATAGACCATCGGATGTGGCCAGTGAACCAAGCGCATGTGATGCCTGATTTCTGCCGGACATGGATACCTCTCGGTCGGCATTCAATTGTACGCGCAGGAAAAGCCTTCTGTTCCCTGGATTGTTCATGGACTCTGTCAATATGCCCTGAATATGGGAATGCTGATATTTGCTGACGCCTCCCATCTTTACCAGAGCCGGATGCACAAACAGAGTAAAGGTAACCGTGGCAGAGCCGGGATTCCCGGGTAAACCAAAGACGGGCACAGATTTAATTTCCCCAAATACCAGAGGTTTTCCGGGCTTGATTCGAATACGCCAAAAATCTATCTCACCCCCCAGAGACTCAAAAGCGGGTTTTATGAAATCATAATCACCCACAGAAACCCCGCCGCTTGTAACTATTGCATCGCATTCCTCAACAGCCTTGGACAATGCCTGACAGGTCGCCTCCAAGCTGTCTTCAACAATAGGATAAACCACCGGTTCACACCCGGCACGCTGAACCAACGATTTCAGCAATATACGATTACTTTCATAGATCCCCCCTGGAGTTAAAGGTTGCCCTGGTTCACATAATTCGGAGCCTGTGGCCAGAATACCAACACGGGGACGACAATGCACAGAGCACCTTTGCAACCCGGTAGCCATGGCAAGTGAAACCTGAAAACCCGAGACACGGGTTCCAGGACTGACCAATGCATCCCCTTCTTTGACATCTTCCCCTTTGAACCGTACGCTTTCAAAAGGCCGCACGGAATCCAATACAAGAACGTGCTCATCACTCTCGCCCAATGTTCTGGTGTCCTCTTGCATCACGACTGCATCAGCACCTTGGGGCATCGGGGAGCCAGTGAATACTCTCAGACAAGTCCCGGGAACTATGATACTGTCGGAAACAGATCCTGCAGGCGATTCTCCCAAACATTTCAAGATTGCAGGCGCTTCCGCTGAGGCGGAGGTAAGATCAGAAGCCTTTACGGCATATCCATCCATCGCAGAATTATCCCAGGGAGGCAACGAAATACCGGCAATCAGAGACTCTGAGACAACCCTTCCTTCAGTCTCGGAGATGGAAACAAACTCCGATCCCAACGGATTCATCTTCACAAGGATTCGATCCAAAGCTTCTTCCATGGACAACAGCATGAAAGCATCTTAATGTGTATCATTGAGGATATGAAAGCTTCGAGTCCCGCCTGATTTGGATTGCATCCATTGAGTGCATAGCGGAACGTGAAGACCTGATCGCAAATGACTGATAAGAGCATCCAAGAAAACGACTACTACGATCCTGGTGAAAACCGAGCCAATCGGGTCCGGGATCTCTTTGATCGCATCGCGCGCCGTTATGATCTCATCAATGACGTTCAAAGCGGGGGACTCCATCGATGGTGGAAACGGACTGTCATCAAAGAAGCCGGTGATCTTCAGAATAAGGCAGCGCTTGATATCTGCTGCGGGACAGGAGATCTCTCCTTCGCCTTGGCAGCGCAAGGGGCAGAAACGACTGGATTGGATTTCAGCTCTGAAATGCTCTCTCAGGCCAGAAACAAGATTCTTGGGAAGCAACCAGAAGCCGATACTGTTCTGCCTGAGTTCCAGCAAGGGGATGCTAGTGAACTACCCTATAAAAACGATACTTTTGATGTCGTGACCATGGCCTATGGTCTGCGAAATTTAAAGGATTGGAAATTGGGTTTGGCAGAAATGCACCGGGTCACACGCCCTGGGGGGCGCATGCTTATCCTGGATTTTGGTAAACCTCCCAATCCGTGGTGGAGATCAATATATTTTAACTACTTGAAATTAATCGTGCCCGTCATGGGGTGGAGTTTGGTAGGTGACGCGGAAGCGTATCGGTATATTTTAACTTCCTTGCAACATTTCCCAGCACAGAGAGGTATCGAGGCGGCAATGATTCGCCTGAACTGCCGACATGTGCGCACGCGCCTGTTCCTCGGAGGAGTGATGAGCTTGAACGTCGGCGTAAAATAAGAAATCGCCATCTCCTTCGCTAACCAGTCACCAGGCGATCGTGGCGACTGTAGACATTGAACCTGCCGCTGCGCATGAAGCCGATCAGGGTCTGCTGGTTTGCTTTTGCAAATTCCACTGCCAGACTCGAAGGAGCCGAAGCGCAGGCGATCGCAGGTATCTGGGCTGACAAGGCTTTTTGAACAATCTCAAAAGAAGCTCGGCTGGTTACAAATAGAAGGTACTCTTCCAATTTTGAGTGACCTTTGCGGACCCTTGAACCAATCACCTTATCTACCGCATTGTGTCTCCCCACATCCTCCAGGATTTCGACTAATTCACCTTTGAAGGTAAATAAAGCCGCTGCATGAAGTCCTCCTGTCTTTTCGAAGAGGGGTTGGCATTTTTTAACCGTGTCCAACAATCCATTCATCACTCGCACAGAAATTCGCACTTCAGATTGCACTGCTGGAAACTTCGTATGAATACTCTCGATCGTTGATTTACCGCAAAGCCCACAACCCGAAGCGGCATAGCTGAATCGATGAAATTGATGATCCTCGAGAACTATATCCTGGCGCAGGAAAACATTGAGGATGTTATGATCCAGACCTGAACCTCGCTGGCAATGCGCCACCTCAAGGATATCGTGCGGACTTTGAATAATCCCCTCACTCCAGAGATAGCCGGCAGCTAATTCCGGATCATGGCCAGGGGTTCGCATGGTGACAACCAGCGCCTTCCCTTGCACCCGGATCTCGAGGGGTTCTTCTATGGCGACAGGATCACGCGGTTGAATTGAGTATTTTTCACCAGAGTAAGCCACCACTTCGCAGTGCCGGATGGAGTTGAGTATTTCTTGATTGGGTGAGTGGTTGTGCATCAGGGAATAGGGTAATCCTCCCAGAGCCAGCGCAGTGTGTCGGGAAGAATGGCTCCTCCATGCTGACCACTGTGACTCCCCTCCCCCATGATGAATTGATATTCATAACCTTTAAACTGGAGAGCAGCAGCCATTTCCTGATTGGCAAGGGGCCAGTGTCCGTGAAGGTTATCCAAGTCGTTTGAACCTTCCTGGAGAAAAATTTTCAAGGGCTTCTTTTCCGTTTTTCTTATCAAGAAGGGATAAACGTGTCCACCTCGGATATTCACAAAACTCCCGATGTGACTGATCACTCGACCAAACGCATCCGGTCGCTCCCAGGCAGCCGTGAATGCCGCAATACCTCCCGAGCTGATACCACAAATCGCCCGTCCGGATGAGGCCTCTGTGATGAGGTAGTCGGATTCAATATGAGGCAGAAGTTCTTCCAGCAAAAACCGGACATATTGGTCCCCCAGAGAGTCGTATTCAAAACTTCGATTCTTCCTGGCAGCTTGACCTGGGCCGGAAGAAGGAACTTCCCCTGGATTGATGAACAAGCCGATGGTGACCGGCATCTCACCACGGTGAATGAGATGATCGAACACCGTTGGCGTACGAAAGCTACCCTGATCATTCACATAACTTCGACCGTCATTGAAGACCATCAAACAAGCGGGCTTGGATGCATCATACTGAGCTGGCACATAGACCCAATAATCGCGAATCGTCCCAGGAAAAATGTCACTGTGCCAGACATCATGATGCAGGACTCCCCTGGGCACGCCCGGTTGGGGTTTGGAATCTGGGCTCAGAGAATAATCCACCGCGGACACCATGTGCGTGATCAGCAGCGGTATGAGAACACTGGTGGATCGAAATAAATCAAAAATGGACCTCATGTTAGTTTTTAAAAGATAACTGTCCCCCCATCCTTCAGCCAGTCCAAAAGAAACCATTCTCAATGGCCATGTTATACTGATTCTCACAGAGATTGGGCTTCCGGTTATTTGAATAAACACATTCGAACATACAAAATGTCATCTCGAAGGGCGACAGAAGGAGCAAGGCAAAACCAATCACGCACAGAAAAAGTAGCTTGTCGATTGATCGACTGGTTGTATGTCTTTATTAGAGAATGCTTTCTTATTCGGATGGCTGAGCCAGATATTCGATCAATGCCTTCAAATCTTCTCGAGGTAAGGCTTCAAAACCGACAGGCATGATCGAATTATTGGATACCTCCAAAGTCTCGATATCGTTTCTTCGGATCACATGCTTCTGTGCCGCGACATCCAGTATTTCAACCGTTGTCTGAGTTTCAGCTTCAAGTCGGCCGGAAATAACTTCTCCATCCGCGGTTTCCACAGTCCACATGCGATAATTAGCTTCAACTGAACGGTTCGGATCCAAAATCTCGAGCAGGATGTCAGAGCGATCACGGGCGTTAATACCTGTCAGTTCTGGACCGACCGGACCGCCTTGGCCATTGAGCAAATGACAGACGGCACAGTTTTCTGCAAACACCGTCTTGCCGCGCTGCGCATTCCCTTTTTCTTTTGCAATGGGTAGGAGGGCTTTGACCAATGCAGCGCGATCTTGCGAAATACCAACATTTGTATCTGCCATCTCATTGGCCCGACGAGCCACTCGAGGGTCGGGGTTCTGGCGTAATTGAGACCAGTGCTCGGGAGCGAGATCGGTTCGACTGATACGATCATCCTTCACCCCGTCCAGCAGCGCCATCGTCCACTCTGCACGCCGTATCAAAACTCCAACAGCAACCCGACGCGCTGCGGGTGTTAGTCTAGACCAGGCATTCACAAGAAGACGTCCAGTGTCGCCATGACGACTCACACTCAAAGCATCAATCAATCCGCTGGCTAGAGCAGGTGTGCTCAATAACTGAACCTGGGCCAGGGTTAGCTTGATGACTTCGGGCTCATCTTCAAGTTCGATCAATCGTTTGACAGCTGCGACGCGGTCTTCTTCAGCTGTTTTGGCGTCCTTCACCTGAGCCATGAGATGATTGATGATCGCGCCCTGAGTCGCGCTGAAGATTTCTTCTTTCCCCCACCGAACGGATAAGGCGAGCAAACGGTCTCGGGTCCGTGCAGGCAAAGACAGCATGAGAGTTTGAAGAGCCGCCTCGTGAGATTCGGTAATTTGAGGAGCCACCCCTTCCGGCCAGCTGGATCGCAATGTATCCAACACCAGGGTTGCAAGATCAGGAGACGCGTTCTTCAGGGCAGTAAGGGTGCCTACAATACTGTCCACGGGACCACGCTGTGCGTAGTGAGATGTCACCACACGTATCACACGGCCAAGCTCACCCGCAAAACCACTCCCCGGAGCGCGAACCAATGTGACATCATCGAACCAGGCTGTTCCGCTGCAGCGCCCCCAGCCTCCATACAAGCAATTGATGGTGATGAATTCGAGCGCTCCTGTATTGAATGTCAACTCCACATGAGTCCAATCCTGAGTCCCGGTTACCGCGAGAGTTCCTCCACCGACCGGATCCTGCAGTTCATGAATGTTGAACATCGCACCTCTTGCACCGCTTATTTTGACGACACCCTCGGTTTTGATCCAGCCGCTGAGTTGGTAGTCAGTGTGAGGTTTGACCCGGATGCGCGTTGCCCAACTGAGGTCTCCCCCTTTCTCGGATGAGATTTGGACAGCGCGTCCTCCTGTATGTGCATTATTGGACAGCGAGAAGGTTCCTTGCCCACTGTGCGTGACCGGATCCCATCGGGCCGGGGTGCCATCACTTTCAGACTCAAAGGAGCTGTTGCGAATCAAGTTAGAAGCTTTTCCGGGTGCTTGCCGGGTTCCCACAGGATTGAAATCAGACAGCATCGCTTGAAGAAAGCCAGCGTCATGACGGGCAGCTGCGGCCGTCGCAGCGTCCGCAATCCAGACATCTCCAGCATTCTCAGACGATTGAAGCATCTCAAAAACCGCCTGCCCGGATTCCAGATTTGCTTGCATTTCGGAGAGGGCCAACAGTGACGCCAGGCGCACCTTGGCATCCTCGTCTTCCAGAAGACCACTTGCCAGCAAGGTCTCCAATCCCTGAGTGTTCCTCGGCAGCACGGAGACAGCTGCCTTGCGCACTGAGGCAGAAGGATGAACCAGTGCATCAAAAACCGCTTCGGTGGAAGCGGTGTGTGAGCCATCCATCAAGCCCAGTCCATGCAATGTCCAAAGCGCATGAACAGCCGCAGGATTCAGGCCCAGGGCATCTAGGCTTGTGTCCCGAATCAAAGCATGCAAATCATCCGTAACATCTCGAAGTCCACGCTCAACAAGCAGGCGCTGCGCGTGCATCCGCCAAAGCAAATTGTCATTTTTCAAAGCGGTAACAAGTGATGAACCTGACGCACCCGATGCCGCAAGTCCACCTTCAGGCCCAGCACCCAATTGAGCTCCCCTGTGAGTTACCCGGTAAATACGCCCGTGCGTTTTGTCACGCAGAGGAGTGTCGTAAGCATTGCCTTTGCCAGTTTCAAAACCGATGGGTGTCGGATTGTGCTGAATGATGTAATTATACCAGTCAACGACCCAAAGGGCACCATCGGGCCCCACTTCAGCATAGATAGGTGATGTCCATTCATCATCACTCGCCAGGAAATTCCTGACATTATGCGCCACAAAATCCGCACCTCTCGCCTCAAGAAGGAACATCCCCAACAGGTGCCCTGTGGGTTCTGCAACGAATTGTGCCCGATTCCAATATCGTTCCGGAAAATGGCGTGCCGTATAAATAGCACTTCCCGAGCCAGCAGTATATTTCCCATGCCAGTCGACTTGTCGGATCTTCTGGGTGATCGGATAAAATTTCTGACTATCTGCGATGGACTCCAGACGACTGGCAGACCAACCATTCACGGCTTCGTAATATCGATTGGCAATGGGCATATACATGCTCGCATTACCATTCGCAGTTGAACCAATGACAACGTTGTCCTCGGTTAAAGCTAACCCCCATGTGTTGTTGTTGCTGGATCTGACAAATTCCAGCGCTGTGCCGTCAGGTTTGAAGCGAAAGATTCCCTGCCCGAAACGCATGTCCTTCCCCCCCACATTGCCATTGAACCCGGAGTATCCCACAACACCCCATATCCAGTTGTCGAATCCATAGCGCAAGTTACTTGCTGTCGCATGCGTATCGCGAATTCCCCACCCCTCAAAAAGGACTTTGCTTTGATCCGCACGATCATCTCCGTCGGTGTCGGCAAACCATTCTGTTTTTCCAGAATGAATCACAATCACACCATCATTGGCAAAAATAAAACTGGTGGGCACACTCAACTTATCAACAAACGTCGTGTATTTGTCGGCCTTACCATCGCCATCGGTATCCTCGATTATTTTCAATCGATCGTTGCCCTCTCCCTCCGATTGCAGACGGTTGGGATAATCCACAGATTCAGCGATCCACAAGCGACCTCGCTCGTCAAATGCCAACCACAAAGGCTTGATGATTTCTGGCTCAGAAGCAAAGAGCTTGTGTTCGAATTCAGGGAAAGTCACAAGATGCTTCTGAGATTTCTCGGGACTCAAGGGCTTCTGCATGGTCATGATGGGTTCGCCTTGAGTTCCCCATCGAGCATTTGCCGTGTAGTTGGGCAAACGATCCGATGATTTCTCATATTCAAAATCAGCCAATCCCTCGACAGGTTTCAAAACGGTGTGCGAGCGACCAGAAGCCCAGCGAACCCCTCTTTCAATCAGCGCGTGAAATCCCTCATTCGACCAGGTTCGGTGATCATGCCCCCATGCCGTGTAGAACACGCGACCTTTTCCGTGCTCGCGCACCCAGGTCCATGGCTCTGCACCTTCGTCGTCTCTCCTGACTGATAGAACAGTACGATCGTCATTATGCTTTGCATGAACATACGATTCATCCCAGGATTCGATTTCCTCCAGGCCACGGGTCACTGGATGATCGTGATCGGTAATGGATTCCTTAAAAACGCCGGTGCCGTGGCGTTTGAACTGCGCCCCCACAAGTTCGATATATTTTGGAGAATTATGAAAACAGTAGCTCGCGCAATGAATCGGCACCAACCCTCCACCAGCGAATACAAAGTCAAGCATGGCTGATTCCTGTTCAGCGCTTATTTCGGTCACGTTGGCATAAATGGCAAGTACATCATATCCGGCCAGCTTGGACGGATGGATGTCACGCATGTCATCGGTATAGGTTAGCTCAATGCCCTTGGAGGAAAGAGCGGGCTGGAGCAGTTCAAACCTCTCGGCAGGACGGTGAGGCCCATTATCCCCGAGAAAAAGAACTCGAATCAAATCACTCCCATGCCCTGAGGCCTGGACAGAACCCGTTTTCAATTGCAAAAGAAAACACAGCACTGTTAACAAAAAGATACGGTATGGAACATTCATTAGATTTAGATTACATAACAGGTCAGCAGCAGGACATAAACAACAAAAGAATTTCATATATTCAGATCTGAAATTTGGATCAAATCCTGCTAACAGTAATTCTCAATCATGATTAAGATTTTATTTCACCAAGCTTCAAGACTAATGACTACAAACAGTTTAAAATTTTTAGTCACCTTGATGCTTGCAATGGCAGGCCTTCAGATATCACGTGCCCAGACGATTATCATTTCAGAATTCATGGCGTCCAATGGTGAAACGACCATTGACGACGAAGACAATCGCTCTGATTGGATCGAACTGCATAACCCGGGATTCAGTGCGATCAACCTGGAAGGATGGGCATTGACGGACGATCCGACTCACACGGACATCTGGACTTTTCCATCCATCACACTCTTTCCCAACAGCTATCTGGTCGTTTTTGCCTCTAACAAAGATCGGAAAAACCCGGGAGCCCCGTTGCACACAAGCTTCAATCTGAACAGGGAGGGAGAATACCTGGCGCTCCTGGATCCGGACGGAAACCCCTCGACCGAATTTGCCCCGGCATATCCTGAGCAGACCACAGATGTTTCCTATGGCAGAGGTGTGGTGAAAGCGGATGAAACCGTAATCATTCCAAACAGAGCACCCGCTAAGGCACTGATCCCCGCCAATGGCACACTTGGCAGAAGCTGGACACAACCTGATTTTGATGATGGTGATTGGAAATCTGGGCGAACAGGAATAGGATACGATTACCAGGGGTTGATCAATTTAGACGTACGTAACATGCGGGGGGAAAACGAAACCGTGTATGCACGTATCCCATTTGCGTTCGAAGAAAATACAAATTTGGATACGTTGATTTTACGTATACGTTACGATGACGGGTTTATTGCTTATTTAAACGGCACAGTGATTGCCAGAGACAACGCTCCCAGCAATCCAGATTGGCAGTCGGCTGCTACTCTCAACCGACCCGACAACATCGCCGTCAATGCCGTCGATGTGAACATTTCATCCGCCATTGATTTGTTGGAGACCGGTGGAAATGTGTTGGCTATTCAGGGTTTGAATCAGGGCATCAATAGCTCGGATATCCTGATCCTGCCCGAGCTGATCGCTCAGCTTCAATCAGACGCGCCCGAAACATTTGGTTTCATGCTGGCTCCCTCACCAGGCCTCCCCAACAACGACTCCATTCAAGGAATCACTTCATCTGTTGAGTTTTCGGTCGCCAGTCAGGTGTTCGACGAGTCCTTCTCTCTGGAACTGAGCCTCCCTCAGGACGCATTACCCGGAACTGAAATCCGTTACACGGAAGATGGAACGCGGCCGAATTCCTCATCCAACCTTTACACAACCCCATTGCAGGTTTCTGAAACCGTTCAGATCAGGGCTATCTCGGTTTTACCCGGTAAAGGCCAAAGCACTGTGACCAGCGAAAGTTATACTGGACTCAATGCTCAAACACGGAATTTCAATTCCAACCTCCCCGTGGTGGTTCTGGAAAACTACCAGAGTGGACGCCCTCCACAAAATTCAAAACAGGCTTCTTTCATGATGCTTTACGAGCCCAATGACGGCCGTACCCGATTTAATCAAGCACCCACCATCAGCACACGCTCAGGCATCAAAGTGCGCGGTTCCAGCACATCAGGGCGATCTAAACCTTCAATGAGCATGGAAGCATGGGACGAGTTTGATCAGAACAAAAACATTGCGCCGCTGGGAATGCCGAGTGAATCAGATTGGGTATTATGGGGTCCATATAACTTCGATCTCAGCTTGATGCACAACCCGTTTATCTACGAGCTGAGCAACCAGATCGGCCGATATGCGACTCGCACACGTTTTGTGGAGGTCTTTTTGAACACAGACGGAGGGCCACTGGATTCCAATGATTATTATGGAGTCTATGCGTTGATGGAAAAAATCAGTCGTGATCAGGATCGTGTGGATGTGGCAAGGATTTTCCCTGAACACAATCAGGAGCCCGGCGTCACAGGTGGTTATATTTTCAAAATAGATCGAGCCGATCCCGGTGACTCAGGGTTCGGTGGAGCAGGTCAAAACATCCGCTACGTTTACCCCAAGGAAGTAGAAATCGAACGCCCTGAGCGTAATGATCAGGAGAGCTATATTCGTAGTTTCTTTCAGGAAATGAATCGTAGGCTCAGAGGCTCTTCGTTGACTGACGGAGAGGAAGGTTATGCCGGACTGATAGACGTTGATGCTGCGATTGATCATCATCTTTTGAACGTGCTCGCTTTTAATGTCGATGCACTGCGGCTGAGCGGTTATTTCCACAAACCACGAGGCGGCAAACTTACTTTTGGTCCCATCTGGGATTTTGACCGCGCATTGGGTTCCACCGATGGTCGGGACCGCAACCCACGCACGTGGCGAAGTGCCAATGGAGATCGCGGCACCGATTTTTTCAACTACCCCTGGTGGAGAGACATGTTCAGGGATTTGGATTTCTTTCAACGCTATATCGATCGCTACCAGACGTTCCGACGCTCTGAATTCAGCAATCGAAATATCAACGCCATCATTGATTCCATGGCCGATGAACTTCGCGAGGCTCAAAAACGCAATTTGTCACGATGGAACCAACGTCCCCGAGGTTCCAATGGTGGCACCTATCAGGGTGAAATAGATTATATGAAAGATTGGCTTGAGGATCGAATGGAGTTCATGGACGGTGAATTCGTTGACGCTCCCCTGCTCGGTGTTTCTTCACTGGGTGAAAGCAAAGTTGTCTCCCTGAGCTCCCGAGATGGCGGCGTGATTTATTACACAACCGATGGCACCGATCCACGACTGCCAGGCGGAAACCCCTCAGGGAAAGCTTCCATCTACAAGAGTACGATCGAATTCAGCACTTCAACAACCATCACCGCACGCGTTTTCAATGAGAATCACCGGAGTCGTACTGGATCCAATAATCCTCCTTTATCAAGCAAATGGTCTGGCCCATCCACTCGACTGATTTCGTTGAGCGTTCCCCCAAGAGCGGGGGAATTGATCGTCAGCGAGATTCACTACAATCCACAGTCTGCGAACAACGAGGAATTACTCCTGAGCCCCTCGTTTCGCAATGAGGATTTTGAGTTCATCGAATTGAAAAACGTCGGCAATGCGACACTTGAATTGGCAGGCACCGAGTTCTCCAACGGCATCCAATTCCGATTCCCCATCACTGAATCATGGGCCCTTCCAGCAGGTAGGTATATCACCGTTGCGAAAAATCTGGATGCTTTCAACACGCGATACCCGGCATATGACGGATATCTGGCCGGACCCTTCAATGGTAATCTTTCCAATGGAGGAGAGACATTGTCCATTCAGAACAGCGCAGGGAGCACCTTGACGGAGTTCCGCTACGAAGACAATTGGTATCCAACCACGGATGGAGATGGATTTTCACTCGTGGTGGCCAACGAGGATGGATCAGGAGCCGATTACGCCACTCAGGAAGCCTGGCGACAAGGCTCGGTGCTACATGGCACACCAGGAACCAAAGATGCGGGTCAGATTTCAGTGAGTTTGGAATCGATACAGATAGTGGATGGCTCCGTTTCGATTGCATTCCAATCCGAAGCCGGCATCACCTACATCATGGAATACACCACCGCACTCGCAGGGGCGGACTGGCAAACTTTGAGACTCATTCCAGCCTCTGCTGAGAGCGCACTCATCTCAGTCACTGATCAGAACCCACAGGATCAAACTAGATTCTATCGCTTGAATGTTGTGACCGAATAGAGGCTGAGAAAAGAAACTATGCAGATGCCCGCCGAGGATGATCGAAGAAAAACACTGTAAGGGCAATCTCCCGTCATCGGGCAGAATTGGTGCTTTGATTCCTTGGGCACGTCTTTGAAGAAAAAGGTTCAGTCCGAGGACCGTGTTGCTTGTTCACTGGCGGCAGAAGCTTTTGTGTTTCTGCGTATTATCTGTATGAGAAGATTCGTAGAATCCAGCTGGCACCGTTTTGCCGCAAGGATTGGGACAGCTTTTTACAAACTTGCCGGCGCATTTTTGCCAGACAAGAGCTGATGACTACAAGTGATGTGCATGACAGATGCAGTTACTTGCTGTTTACTTATTGGCTGCAAACGGCAAATTGCCACATTTCCGAGACTGGAATCACAGAATCAAACCAAAGGTCCCTGACATAATCGGGAGGCTATTTCCTACCAGACTTGACATTCATGGACATGATGCTCGCTCCATGAGTGACCAAGCCGCTTCCGCCGACAATGATGCGTTTGCAGGGCTGCCCTGTTTTGGGATCGTGAGTAAGCGCGTCATCGCTCATTTTCTGCTCTACCTCAAACCGCCTGGCCTTTTGGCCTTTCTTTTGCGGGATGGTTTCGTAAACATAAATCGCCATATGAAATCAACTTCTTTAAATGTTAGTGTTCCTTTCTTCCTCATATGACCATCGCTTGTCAAGCGCAGAACCCAGAAGCATTACATGCAGCAATTGAGAAAGCATCTTAGAAACATTCTGAAAACCACGTTGCCATTTGATTGGAAGACGGCCTTGGTGGCTCTTTTGGCGATTCAAGGATCAGGATGCGGAACGATCGACTATTACCGTCAGGCGGCAGTCGGGCAATGGCAGATCGAACGCAGCAAACGATCCATCCGGGACCTGAAACAGTCCAAGGAGATCGATGCCGCGCTCAAAGAAAAATTCGAACGTATTCAGGAAATACGTCGATATGCATTCTGGCATCTTGGACTCCCGGCCGAGGATGCCTACGACACCTATGTGGAACTTGACCGCGATTATGTTGTGTGGAATGTGACCGCCTGCCCTGAGTTCTCCATGGAACCTCACCGCTGGTGGTACCCGTTTTTGGGCCGATTGAAATACAGAGGCTATTTCGACAAAAACGATGCCGATCAATATGCCCGAGCGTTCACCTCCCGTGGTTACGACGTCGCAGTCGAAGGTGTCGTCGCATACTCGACTCTGGGATGGTTCCGGGATCCTGTGTTCGACACATTCATGAGTTGGAGCGACAGGGCCATTGCAGAACTGCTGTTTCACGAATTGGCACATCAAAAAGTCTTTCTCTCAGGAAAAACAGAATGGAACGAAGCCTTTGCCGTGGTCACCGCCCGTGCCGCCGTCAGACAATGGCTCGATTCCCAATCACATATCGAAGAATTAGAAACGTACGAATCCGAGATCGCATTGGAGGAAATATTCATTCGACTGGTTCTGGAAACAAAGCATGAACTGGAGAAACTTTATACCTCCTTCGAAAGGGATAATTCAGCGCGTTCAAAATCAGGAACATACAGATCTGAAGCAAGGAACAAGGCCCAGCTGAAAAAGTCCGTTTTCGAGTCGCTTCGTCATCGTTTTGATGTGGCAAAATTAACCCATCCTTCCCTGAACGTGTATGATGGCTGGATGTCAAGGCCTCTCAATAACGCCAGATTGACCTCCATCGACACTTATTATCAATGGGTGCCCATGTTTGAGGCATTACAACAACAATATGACGGGGATTGGGAGGGGTTTTTCAATGCCGTTGAGCAACTTGATAACGATCCACCTTCCGAAGACTCCTGAGTAAAAGCATGCCCGACCAACGAACCATCAGATCGCTCATCCATGAGGCTACTCAAACACTCTCCAAGAGTGGTGTGGACTCTGCCGAACTCAACGCCCGATTACTGCTCGCTCATGTGCTGGGTATTGAGGAATGGCAACTGGCCGTCTATCGTAAAAAAATTTCCGAGCAACAAGCAAACCAACTTGGTGGACTGATTCAAAAACGCAGTCAGCGAATCCCTCTTCAACATCTGGTGGGCAGCGTCGGGTTCTATGGATTGGATGTTCAGGTTTCCCCAAGCGCATTGATTCCACGTCCGGAGACAGAGTTACTTGTGGAAACAGTGATCAAGACCATCCACTCGCAGCAGAAGCAAAACGAACCTGTCAAGTTGCTGGATATGGCCACGGGAACAGGCTGTATCGCGCTGGCTTTGGCAAAGGAACTTCCCATGGCGCAAGTCTGGGGATTGGACATCTCCGAGGCTGCACTGAATCTGGCTCGCAACAATGCTTCCAACAGTGGCCTTGAAAAGCGCGTGACGTGGATTCATTCCGATATGTGGAGCGGGATCAAAGATCCCGGACAACAGTGGGATTACATCATTTCAAATCCTCCCTACATCCCGAGTCATGAAATCAGCGAACTGGAACCGGAGGTCCGTGATCACGATCCGAAACTGGCTCTGGACGGCGGCCAGGACGGCTTGGACATTTACCGCATACTGGCCCATCAAGCCGGCCGCTGGACCACTCAGCGTGGCTTTATCTTTCTTGAATGCGGCAAAGATCAGGCACAGGCCATACAAATGTTGTTTAAAAGCGCATCGTGGTTTGCGGATCAAGTGGTTCGAGATTACAATAATGTCCAACGAATTCTGGTTTTCCGGCGGGCTACCACCCCCGATCCCGGAGATCCGATACAATAAAGCCAACTTGCAACAGAACTAAATGGACACCTTCATCATCAAAGGCGGCGTGCCTCTTAACGGAGAAGTCGCCATCAGTGGCGCAAAAAATGCCGTTTTACCCATCCTTGCCGCAACTTTATTAACTTCTGAACCATGTGTGATAAGGCGCGTCCCCAACCTCAGTGATGTGCATTTCATGGGCAGGATCCTTCGATCCCTTGGCGCTTCATTTTCCTATGAAAACGGTACGGTGGCTGTGCATGCAAACCGCATCAAGGCAAGAGGCGACTATGATCTGATCCGTAAGATGCGTGGATCGATTTGTATATTGGGCCCTCTGCTTGCACGCAAGGGAAAAGCAAATGTCTCCATGCCTGGTGGATGCATCATAGGCACTCGCCCTATTGACTTGCATTTAAAGGGACTCAAAGCCTTGTCTGCTGAGGTGAAGGTAAGAGAGGGATACGTTCAGGTTGAAGCCAAGCAGTTAAAAGGAACGGAAGTCTTTCTTGGAGGAAGGGTGGGACCAACGGTGCTGGGGACCGCGAACATCATGATGGCGGCAACCCTCGCTGAGGGGGTCACCATCATCGAAAGTGCTGCATGTGAACCTGAGATAGTGGACCTGGCCCACTTCCTGATCGCGATGGGGGCCAAAATCCAGGGTGCTGGCACGCCTCGCATGACCATCACAGGCGTAAGCAAACTACATGGTGCAGAACACGATGTCATTCCTGATCGCATTGAAGCGGCCACTTACGCCATCGCAGCGGCAGCCACCAATGGTGAAGTGACATTGAAAGACATGCGCTGCGATCATCTGGCGGCAGTTCTGGATAAATTAAAGGAGGCAGGAGTGCAATTTGAAGCCAAAGGAACCTCCCTGAAAATTTTGTCCGGTGGTAATATTCAGCCGGTCGACGTCAGCACTCAACCCTACACTGGATTTCCAACAGACGCACAGGCTCAACTCATGGCATTGATGCTAAAGGCACCGGGATTGAGTATCATCACCGAACGTATCTTCGAATCGCGGTTTATGCACGCCAACGAATTGGCCCGTTTGGGCGCGGATATTGCTATCGAAGGACCCAGTGCCATCGTACGTGGCGGAATGCCGCTCAGCGGCGCAAAGGTCATGGCCAGTGATTTGAGAGCATCCGCCGCTCTCGTGATTGCCGGGCTGATGTGCGAAGGTCGCACTCAGGTGAATCGAATCTACCATCTGGACCGTGGCTATGAAGTTATGGATAAAAAATTGCGTTCTCTCGGTGCACGCGTTAAGAGAGGTAAAGAATCATGAATGCGAAAGTTGCAGCAGTCGGAATATTCGTCATCGTAGGATTCGCGGGCACCCGCGTGGCCATCTTCATGCAGGAGGCAGACCAGCAAATCAACAAACAGGCCTATGAGGATGGATTCTATCAAATGCCGGACAACGTAGATGAAGAGCAAGAATATATCCCGGTAGAGCTCGAGGGTTTACCGCCCAGCCTGCAACCTTCCCTTGATGTCATTATGGGAAAGGACGCAGAGTCTTTCAAGGCCTGGCTGAAACAGTATCGACCTTATATCAAGGAACCTAAATTGTCAGAAATCGAACTCGACTACGTCGTCAAAGTAGGCAGGGTAAATCCCCCTGAAGCTCAAAAAGTATTTTCAGAGATAGCAGAACGCAATGGCCCTGACTCACCTTTGCGTGGGCGTATAGACATCTTGTCAAAAACATATCAATAAGGCCAAATTTGGATGGAAAAATACCGTCTGTGAAGGTTCGGAGAAGCCACAATTACATCAAAATACCACATCGAAATCCCTCAAAAAGAGGATTGACCTGCATTTTTTCCCTGCTTAAATCCCCTCTGTCCTGACCGGGGACTAGGTTTCCAATGCAAAATCTCAAACGGTCTACCGGAAATAATGTCGGTAGTGTCCGGATTATGCCAAAGCAAGTATCGTCATCGACGATTCAAAAAACCTAAACGACCCGGCAGGCGTCATTATGCAAGAAGTTTATTGCCCGGAATGTCGCACCAAGCGTGATATCAACAATAGCGAAGAGGAGGTCATGAAAAATGGCCGCCGAGTTCTGAAAGGACGCTGTGCCTCCTGTAACACCCCCATCATCAAAGTTCTGAACCAGAAACTCAATTGGCATGCCATGGCCAGGTGAGTCAGCATGGTTGCAGATTGCCCTGATCAACCTGGAACCATCAAGCAGACTTTTTGCAGGCATGCTGCAAAAAACAAATCAGGCCAATGATCGCTTCCGGCAACGAAGATAACATGATACCCGATTTAGTAGGGTTGGATCTTTCGAAATCAGAATCACTTTCAAGAACAAAGAATCTCTGACATGAATGGATCCGAAGCTGGAGCCCGATACAATCCAACCTTATCTTTTTTGATTAATTGATAAGGAAGCTGGACTAAAAACCAAGCCGCTTGAAAAGCTATTCGATCCTTTTAAAAAGTATATGAAGGGAGAATGCTGGAGCTGATAATCAGGCAAAAATGTTGTCGTGTGCTGGATGTAAATTGAATCGGTATCACCAAATTCGGAAAAGTCTCGCAGTTGGAATCCATACTACCCAAAGAATTCAAGCGGCTGACAATACCAGAGACAAGAATGTAAGTATTCCCTCAAACATCCAATAACCAAAAGTTGCAAATAAATGCGAGGACAGGATCAGGTGCGTTTAACATTGATCTGATGAACCTCGTGGCTTATTTTGGTGATAGTGCAGGCTTGGATGACATGGACTCTGATATTGCTTCTCACCTTTCCCGGGTGTTTATGCAATTTTTTTTGTCATGGCGAAGATCACGAAGAGCCCGGATCACATCAGGACGGCCCCACTTTGTCTTATTCGTGTGACGCAGAGGGACATGAACATTGCTGCTCGCATTCAGAAGAACAATACGTAGAGTCAATCATTTCCAAAAGCCAGGTGGATTTACCCTTCCCTCTGGATCCATTCAATTCCAAGAGCCTTCACAGTTCAGACAAATTTCGCTCGAAAAATAAATTTCAGCCTTTTTCCGCCTGCCACTCTTGCATCCGCGATGGCAGACATACATTGAGGCTCTGCAACCGACTTATCATTTGAACTCCATACCGCCTGAGGAACCAATGAAGGTTCTTCAACCCAGCTGAACATGCAGACTCCTGACTTGGATTTTGCTGGAGTAAAAGATGAACACAGTCTCCCATGTCGTATCACATCCTGCCTGAGTGTGCTGCGGACATAACCTTGATCAATGAAAATGAACTTTAATATGGTGAAAAGCGCTTGGATTATCGTATTTATCTCTGGCTTTTGCATACTGGCAGTCAATGCCCAAACACACCCAGATGAGCACCCTCATGCAGTATCATTCACTTATGATGCGCTTCCGGGAAAGATCATGGAACACAACCCAGAACTTCGAGCAGCTCTGTGGACCATCCGGGAGGCGGCAAGTCAACTGACTCAATCTGGACGTTTGAAAAACCCAAACCTGATCACCTCATTCAATAACAACCAACAAACTCCCGAACGTTCCACTGGACTTGGATTTCAGCAATCTTTTCCGATCACTTCCCGTTTGCGCCTGGAAAAAAATATCTCACGACTCAAAGTAAACGAGGCACGAGCGGAAGTCATGATGGTCGCACAATCGATTGTCGAATCGGCACTTCAAACCGCAACACAATGGTTTGGCAATCAAGAGAGACAATTCATCATTGCGGATCAGATACGGCTAGCAAAGGAGCTGGCAACATTTCTTTCAAGCCAATCGGCTAAAGGAGAGATTTCGTCATTGGATGCCGAGCAGGCCAACTTGGAGGCAGGTGAATTGGCTCTTGGCTTGCGACCTTTGAGTTTGAAGCGCAAGCAACTGGAATCTGAATTAAGGATTTCCCTGGGGCTGAAGCCTGCCACAGCAATCCACATTGAAGGAAAGCTACCCGAGGCAAAAATCCCATCAGCTGAAAGTATCCTCATGGAATCGCGCCCTGATTATTTACTTTTGAAAAACCAAGTCCAAACGACAAGGGAATCGATCCAATTGACCAGAGCAAACCGTATCTCAGATATCAATCTTCAATTGATGCACCAATGGAACAGGGAGGAAGACATGCCGATAGGTATCGAAAAAGAAAACAGGGCACTGATTCAACTTTCAATTCCCCTGCCCCTCTGGAACCGCAATCAAGGCCGCATTGCCGAACTGAACAACAAATTAGAACGGCTCATGGGTTCGATACGAGCCCTTGAAATTACCATCAGCAATCACGCCGATGCCGCATTCACCGGCATGATTGATCAACTGGCTGTTTACAAACAAATCAAAAATCAAACTCTGCCCAAACGAGTCAAATACCAACAATCGCTGGAAGGCGCATACAACGAGGGTCTCAGTTCATTCGAACGCTTGATTCAGGCAAGAAATCAGATCCTGAAACTGAAACTGAAAGCGTCAGAATCTCTCACTTTGTTTCATATCAATCGCATTCAATATCAATCAGAAACCGGCAAATTGCCCATTTCCTATGATTCATTCCCCGTTCAGACAATCAACTAAAACCTTCACTTTGGCATTGCTCATCACGAGCGCTCTCATGCATGCCATGAGAGCAGACCGTGAGGCGGATCTCGTCATTCTGGATACTGTCAGCGCAGAAAACCTGGGGATCGAAACTGAGGTAGTGGAAAGACGCGATTTCCGGGAGACCCTATTTGCCCTTGGTCGCATTCAAGCAAAACCCGGAGGTCATGCCTTTGTGAGCAGCCGTGTTGCCGGACGATTGGTTGATGTCCCTGCTCATGAGGGTGATTTTATCAAAGCAGGAGATCCAGTGGCAGTTGTGGAGAGCAGGCAACCGGGCAATCCACCGCCTCGCCTAACACTCCATGCGCCTATTTCAGGGCTGGTAGTCAGAAGCCTCCAACATTTGGGGGAACCCGTTGTTCCGGAAATCCCTATTCTCGAGATCGTTGATTTGTCTGAGGCATATGCCGTAGCTAAAATACCAGAAGACAAAGTATCATGGATCAAATCTAATACCCTATCGAACATCAAAGTCGCGGCTTATCCTGACCGAATCATGAAGGGAACCTGGGAAAGGTTTGGTACGATGGCCGACGCAAGTAACGCCACTTTGGACGCCTATTTCCGTATCCGCGATCCAGGCGAAAACATTCGCCCAAACATGCGTACAGAATTCACATTACACATCAATACGAAAAAGGATGTGATGGCCGTGCCCAAGGAGGCATTACAAGGGGATAGTTTTCAACCCTTTGTTTTCGTTAAGGATTTTGAACTGCCCAATGCCTTTTTGAAAGCCCCAGTCGTTACAGGCACCCAAAATGATTCTCACGTTGAAATACTAAAGGGGCTTTTCCCCGGAGATGAGGTTGTCACCAGAGGGGCTTATCCATTGGCATTCGCAGGCAACGGGGGTATTTCGCTCAAAGAGGCTCTGGACGCGGCTCACGGTCACGAACACAACGAGGACGGTTCAGAAATGACGGCAGCTCAAAAAGCGACCGAAGCTTCCGGAACAGGCAAAAACCTCTCTGGTCTCGGAGGCGGGCCTCTTACCTGGTTTTTGATAGTACTTTGCGTGATTCAATGGCTCCTTCTGGCCTTGCTGGCCGTAAAGAAGAAAGCCGTTGAGGAATAGAAATTCGATTATGCTGAGTTTGCTCATCCAATTCTCACTTCGCCATAGGGTGATTATCCTGTTGGCGGCATGCATCCTTCTTGCTCTGGGCATTCAGATAGGCAGAACCTTGCCCGTGGAGGTCCTGCCGGACCTGACCAAGCCAACGGTCACGATCCTGACTGAAGCTCCGGGACTTGCACCTGAAGAAGTTGAAGCACGTGTTACGTTTCCACTTGAAAATGCCTTGATGGGAGTTTCCGGAGTGACACGCCTCCGCACGACCTCAGATGTTTCTCTTTCTTTGGTCTACATCGAATTTGATTGGGGAACCGACCTGATTCAAGCCCGTCAATTTGTTCAGGAACGTCTACAATCTGCAGTTCAAAACCTGCCCGAAGGAATCTTTCCCTACATGACACCTATTGCCTCCTTGATGGGTGAAATCATGCTGGTGGGCGTCTACGATCCTGAGAATCACACAAACCCCCGCGATCTGCGCACGCTTGCGGATTGGACAGTGCGACGCCGACTTCAAAGCATACCTGGAATTGCTGAAGTCCTGGCAATGGGGGGAGGGATCAAGCAGATCCATATTCAACCAAACCCTGACCGCATGCGAGCCATGAATGTTCGTTTTGATGAGCTCTTGCATGCAGCACATGAAGCTGCGGGAAATACTACTGGCGGCTTCCTCACAAATTCCTCTAAGGAAATCATGGTACGTCATCTGGCCATGACCACGGATCTTGAAGCCATCGCATCAACTATCATAAAACAGATTCATGATCGCCCCATCACTGTAGGTGATGTTGCCGAGGTAAAGTGGGACGTCGAACCCATGCGAGGTGATGCAGCTGTCAATGGTATTCCAGGCGTCATTCTAAGCATCACGAAAGCTCCTGGTTTTGATACACTTGCATTGACAGAAATCATTGAAGATACCCTGGCAGATCTTCACGAATCGATGCCTGACGGAATCTTGGTTGAACCCTTGTTTCGTCAATCTGATTTCATTGATCATGCTGTTGGCAATTTGAAAGAAGCCATACGTGACGGCGCAATCATGGTCTCCATCGTTCTTTTTTTGTTCCTCTTCAACGTTCGAACCACTGTCATCACCCTGATGGCAATCCCTCTATCATTTGCGACCACCTTATTGGTCTTCGACATATGTGGACTAAGTGTCAATTCCATGACTCTTGGAGGCCTTGCAGTTGCAATAGGGATGGTCGTTGATGATGCCATCGTGGATGTTGAAAACGTATTACGAAGACTCAAGATAAATGCTGCATCCAGCAAACCAAAACCAAGAATATCAATCATTGCATCCGCTTCTGCTGAAGTGCGAAATTCGATACTATACGCAACGTTATTCATCATACTTGTTTTCCTCCCCCTATTGGGGTTATCAGGAGTTGAGGGCCGATTATTTGCCCCCATAGCACTTGCAACAATGGTCAGTATGACCGCTTCATTTTTTATTTCGCTCACGGTTATTCCAGTGCTTTGTTCCTTCCTGCTGTATCCAAAGGAAAACCAAAAGCAACAGGATGGCACGTTCGTAAGAAGTCTCAAATGGGCGTTAAGAAAGACTTGGTTGAAATTGGCACTGGACAAACCTTTTGTAGTTCTCAGCATGGCAGGTGCCTTAGTCGCGGGCGCGATGACGATATATCCGATGATGGGTAAAGATTTTCTTCCAGCCTTTGAGGAGGAAACCGTTCTGGTCGCTCTCACCACTGCCCCGGGAACGTCCTTGAAGCAGACCGCTGAGATAGCAGATATTGCAGACAGGCTTCTGTTGACCATCCCTGAGATAAGGAAAGTTGGAAGACGTCAGGGCCGTGCCGAGAGAGGAGATCATGTTGTGCCGGTTTCCACAGTGGAATTTGATATCGATTTCACCACAAGCAGGCGTGGGCGCGCCGAAGTATTGGATAACATCCGGCAGACCATGCGCAGCATCCCCGGAACTTTCAGTGCTTTGAGTGGACCGCTTGCCGATCGGATTGGTCACATGCTCAGTGGCGTTTCAGCTAAAGTAGCTATCAAAATTTTTGGACCGGATCTCGATGAGATCAGGAGAATTGGTGAATCAATCCAGAAAATCGCAAAGGAAGTCCCGGGATTTGAAGACGCTCGAGTGGAGCAACAAGCCCCGATCCCCCAGTTGCGTATCGAAGTGAACCGAGACCGTGCAATGGCTTACGGAGTAACTCCCGGGGCTCTTAACAGTCAATTGTCGGCGCTGATCGGCGGTCAACAAGTAGAACAGTTATTCGAAGGACCTCGCACCGTCGATCTGATGGTACGATTACCAGATTCCTGGCGTGAGTCCCCAGACCGTCTTCGCAACATGTATATCGATACAGAAAGTAACCTGCGCGTTCCATTGCATCTTGTCGCTGACGTCAGAGCAGCCAAAGGCCCCAATGTCATTCAACGGGAAAACACCCAAAGACGATTTGTGGTGAGTATTAACCCAACGGAACGAGGTCTTGATTCAAAAATCGAGACTCTTCAGAAAAGAGTGGCTGGAGAGGTAAAAATACCCGAGGGGTATTTCGTAAGTTTTGAGGGGGAATTCAAAGCCCAGCAAGCAGCTACTCGGCGCATCATTTTTTTAAGTATCATCGTTTTTGTCATCATGGCTGGACTACTTTACTCCTACTTTGGCTCTCCGATCTTTGTTATTCAGGTTATTATGGATATACCCCTGGCGCTGATTGGTGGACTATTACTAACCTTTGTGATGACTCAGAATGTAAGCATTGCAACACTGGTCGGGTTCATTGCTGTCGCTGGAATTGCAGCAAGAAATAGTGTGATGCTCATTTCACACTACCTGCACCTGATGCGTCATGAGAATGAACCTTTCGGCCGTTCCATGATCGAACGTGGCACTTTGGAAAGACTTGTGCCTGTACTGATGACTGCCCTGTCTGCGGGTATAGCTCTCATCCCTTTAGTCCTTGCTGCGGGGGAACCCGGAAAAGAAATCCTGCACCCGATCGCCATTGTGATCGTGGGAGGATTAATCACTTCAACATTGCTGGGCCTGGGGGTGACCCCTGCCATATTTTATGCATTTGGCGGGAAGCATGCCCGGAAAGTTGTTGAAAAGAAAGTCCCTGCTTCTGCCTAGCGTTGCACGCGGTAAGATGTTAGGAATTACTCAACATGAAAACCAATCCATCTTTTTCTATTGTAGTCTACTTGATTGCTTGCATGTGCATTCTATCAGGCTGTGGCCCTGCCGAAAACTCACCTCAAACATCCTCGGAACAAGTTCATGTTGCTACGAATCAAGGTGCAAGTGAACCTGAAGGACATACCCATGAAGACGGTGGCGATCACCACCGGACCAGAATCCCGGGACCCAACGGAGGTCGCCTGGTTGTAGGTGTGAGTCCTCATTTTGAATTCCTTGTTCTGCCAAACAATCACGCACAAATTACATTTGTCGGTGACGATATCAAACCCATCGCTCCTGCGGACATTCAAATCAGGCTTACAGGCGGAGACAGATCTAATCCGATTGAAGTTACCTTCGAGAAAAAAGAGAATACCCTTGTATCATCAGTCCCTTTGCCCCGAGAAGGTAACATGGCCGTGGTGCTGCAGATCAATGGGAAAACATTAAAAGAAACTGTTTTTGAGAGGTTTCATTTAAATATGGAAACATGCCCAGAGTGTGACCTCCATGAGTACGCCTGTATTTGCGCCCACGCAGAGCATGGGCATTAATTGACTTCAGGGGAATGGTTATGTGTGCCCTCTTTCGGAGGTTTTATTTCTTTATCCAAGAAGTTAGGAAAACTTTGGATTTGGATGTAAGAATAAAAAAGTGGTTTGGAGGCAGACTCACTCCCATTTCTCTGGCGTTCCAAAAAAACATGTTCATCATGTTTTCAGAACCCTTGGCAAGCCTATGTTAACCAAGCTTCATTGATGCCTAAAAAAACAACGACTGAAAGAACATCTTCATGAGCTCGCCTGACAAATCAGAATTCAAGACAGTGCACCTTTGGCAGGCCCTTATCCCTGTCGTGGCACTGATTGGATTGATTGCCATCAATCTACTTAAATTTGAAGGAGAAGCACATATCCCACTCATTCTAGCTTCGGGCGTTGCCGCACTAGTGGGATTAAGTTTGGGGCATTCTTGGAAATCGATCGAAAAAGGCATCCTTGAGGGCATTCTCATTGGCATGAAAGCCATTTTGATTCTCTGCGTAATTGGTGTGATGATTGGAACATGGATCGCAGCTGGGGTTGTGCCTTTTATGATCTATTATGGGCTACAAATTTTATCACCAGGAATTTTTCTTGTAGCTGCCTGTTTGATTTGTGCGGTTGTTTCCCTGGCGACAGGAAGCTCTTGGACCACAGCCAGCACAGTTGGGATTGCTCTGATGGGAGTGGCGACAGGTTTGAATATTCCTGCTCCCATGGCGGCAGGAGCTGTGATTTCTGGCGCCTATTTTGGAGACAAGATGTCGCCTTTATCCGATTCGACAAATTTAGCTCCTGCCGTCGCAGGCTCCGAATTATTCGAACATATCCGGCACATGTTGTATACAACCTTACCAGCGCTGTTCATCGCCTTGATCCTGTATGGATTATTGGGAATGCGTGGATTTGAAGGGAGTATTCAAACAAACCAAGTCACCGAAATTACCGACGCATTAAAAACCCAATTCGACCTGAGTTTTCTTTTGATCCTTCCTCCATTATTTGTCATAGGAATGGTATTTTTTCGTTGGCAAGCATTACCCGCACTTCTGTTGGCGGCTCTAATCGGTGGAGTAATTGCAATGGGAATTCAAGGTGAAAGTATCGGAAGCGTTTTTCACATAGCACATTATGGTTATGTTTCGAAGACAGGAAATGAAGCCGTAGATGCGCTACTTTCACATGGCGGATTAGATAGTATGATGCATACTATTTCATTGGTCCTGTGCGCTCTTAGTTTCGGGGGGATCATGGAAAGAACCGGGTTATTAAAAACTTTGGCGCAATCGATTCTTAATCTGGCTCGATCTACCGGATCATTAGTAGCAGCAACAGTCTGCACTTGTCTGGGCATGAACATACTGGCTCCTGATCAGTATTTGTCCATTATTGTTCCAGGTCGCATGTATCGAGATGCTTACAGAACGAGAGGACTTCATCCCAAAAACCTTTCACGAACACTTGAGGACGCCGGAACATTGAGTTCACCGCTGGTCGCATGGAATTCATGCGGGGCCTTCATGGCGGGAACGCTGGCGGTCTCCCCAATAGATTATCTACCCTACGCTTTTCTCAACTTGTTTGCGCCTGCGATTTGTATTATCCTTGCCTATACAGGATGGACAATCGTTCGACTTCCAAACGCTAAAAATTCAAATAATAATCATTAAAGAAAAACTATTGTCTTAATTTTTTGTGGGTCGAAATTTTCATCTGCTTAACTAAAGCCTCACGCAATTTTTCAATTTTTATGGGCTTCAAAAGAAACTCATCCATACCTGCTTCCAAGGCTACTTGTTTTTCATTTTTTGAATTATCCGCCGTTAATGCGATGATCCGGGGACGGTCTTTGCCTTCATAACGTTTGATTAACTGCCTGGTTGCTTCAAGTCCGTCAAGAGCAGGCATGTGTAAATCCATCAATACGACATCAAACGCTTCTTCTTCCAGCGCAGCTAAAGCTTCATTCCCATCATGAACAATTCGATTTGTACATCCAAGATTATCAAGATAAAGCTTCGCCAGCTTGCAATTGATTGGGTGATCTTCAGCAACCAGCACATGGATTTGAAGGGGTTCAAAGTGCAAAATGGGTGAAGGTATTTCTTCCGTTTTAATGTCCTTTTGATTCCATTCGAGGGGAATAGTTGCTGCCTTTTCCATGAACTGCTCAATCAAAAAGGGTTTGGCAATGGAGTATTTAAATTTTTGCAAAACATCCGTCTCCTGATTCAAGGCAAAAACGACAGGAACTCTTTCTTGAAATCTTTTAAGTTTACCCATTACTTGAGGTCTTCATTCAATTTCAGAAGCGCTTGCTGATCTATCAAGCAAACAGTTTTACTTAGACCTTCCGCACTTTCACCCTGGAGAAAGGCTTCCAAAGATGAATAACATTTCACTTCGACCCCATAAGCTGGAAGATTTGATTTGAACCAACACAAGCCAGACTCATCCGGGTCCACGTAAATCACATTCCCTTCAAAATTAAAGACCTCTGAAGAGTCCGCATCGACGTGACTGCATGGAATCAGAGCAGTAAAAGTGGAACCTTTTTCCGGAATACTGTCGACTTGAATTTCTCCACCCATCGCCTCGATCAATCTCTTGCTAATGGCAAGTCCTAAACCAGTTCCCTGATATTTTCGACTTGTCGAACAGTCCGCCTGATAAAAGGCTTCAAACAATCGATCTTTTTGCTCTTTGTCAATCCCGATACCTGTGTCCGCAACTGTGATTTCCAATTGTGAAAGATGCTTCTGACCGGATGCAACCACTCGAATGTTGATGCTGACATGGCCTTTTTCAGTAAACTTGACTGCATTGTTGACAAGATTCGTCAGTATTTGGCGGATTTTGCCTTCATCACCGACGATTTCGAGCGGCAAACGTGGATGCAATACAGCATAGAGACGCAATTTTTTGTGGTTACATTGATTACGAACCAGAGCAAGTATTTGCTGAAGATTTTGCCTTAATGAAAATGGTTTCTTCAGCAGCTCGACCCGGCCAGCTTCGATTCTCGAATAATTGAGAATATCTCCGATGATCAATAATAAGCTTTGCCCACAATAATTGATAGAGGCAGCGCTTTGCCTTTGCTGAGCTGTTAGTGGTTCCTGCTCCATCATGGAAGCCATTCCAATGATGGCACTGAGAGGCGTTCGAAGTTCATGACTCATGATACCAAGAAAATCATTCTTCGAAGCGTTTGCTTGCTCGGCCTTTTCAGTCATGTGTTTTGCCTGTTCAAGAGCCACACAAAGCTGTTCGTTGAGTTGCTTCGTTCGGTCACGCTCCTGAACAATGGCAACCTCATTTTGACGCTGCTCCCTGAGGTCGCGAATGTAGAAAGAGAGTAATTTCCCCTCGTCATTCAGTATGGGAACAACGGTGAATTCTACTGGAATTCTGCCTTGAGTTTGATGTTCCATCATGCACTGATATTTGACAAAGGCGTTGTTATCCAAATTCAATGCTCGATTGATTGATTCCAGTGAAAATGACTCTTCGTCTTCTGCTTCAGAATAAAATTCATTTTCAAATAAATTGGGATGTTCCTTGGCGCCGCCAATAAAAAAAGATTTAGCAACTGGATTAGCAAATAGGATCCTACCCTCGATATCCGTGATTAAAATCGAATCCACCGAGGCTTTGACAATGGCTTCTGTTTGGTTCCGCATCGATACAATTGTTTTCAGGGCTTCTTCGAGACGAGCATGCAAACGCTTCATCCCAATAACCATTGCAGAAAGCCCGACAAAAATATTCGACACCACATTCAAATAATAAAGCAAAGCCGTCCATTCCGCATCCAGGTCCCCCATTTGAACCGCGGCTGCAAACATAATTTGAGAAAGTAAAATACAACCCAGAAGTAACTGATATGATTTCCAAGAAATCCATTGGCTTCTATAAAGCGTCCATGCGGGCATTAGGTTGAAGATCAGAGGCAAGGTAATTGCTATTTGTGAAACAACAAACTGCCCCAAGCCCAATAGGGCAGCTGCCAGCAGCAACAAAAAGTATCCAAAAAAAACAACAGGCACCCACCACTTATGGGATGTTGGATTATCGAGGCTTCTGATTGCTGACCAGAGCATTAATCCTTTGATACACTGGAGGTCGAATAAAAGCGTGAATGAAAAGTGTCGCCATTCTTCAAATGGGAGCAAGAAAAGTATTAAGGTCGATACAGGCTTCAAAAGAAAACGCTATAGCACACCGCTTGTAGAAACGGTCACTGAGTTGTTTGTGAAAGACACGGAAACCTGCTACGAGGACCAGGTCAAAAAAGAAAACAAATAAAACTGCCAGGATAGACATCGTTCAAAACATATGTTCGCAACACAGCACAGGTGATTTAAATAACCCTTGGTTCAAGGCGCCCAACCAACAAGCGTCTCCTTTTGCAGCTTCTAAGAGTCCGTTTTGATGAATTAACATAATGTTTACCATTGGGCGGTTTGGAAAACGTGCACCAATTGGATCATCTCCACAACATTGCATTAATACAGAGCTCATTGTCAATCTGTGTTATTTTTCGATACTCAAAATTTTTATCGAATGTGGTTGAATGTGAATAGTACAATTTATCTGGATTACTTTCGAATCACAATTGATTAATGACTGCAAAGCTGTTGACATCTAGTGATGATTTCATATTCAAACATTTCATGGCGAGTCTGGACATGGATCCTGACATTAACAACTACCCTTGTAGCAAAGGAGAACTGGCCGGCCTTTCGGGGCGAATCTGCACGAGGAATCTCGGGTGCCTCTAACCTCCCCTTGTCCTGGAACGAAAGTCAAAACGTTGCATGGAAAAAAGAAATCCTCGGCCGAGGCTGGTCTTCCCCCATTATCTGGGGCAATCAAGTTTTCATCACGACAGTGATCAGTTCCGGCGAAGTGGAAGCGCCAAAGAAAGGGCTCTATTTCGGAGGAGAACGTCCTGAACCGCCCAAGGATATGCATCGATGGATGGTTTTGTCCCTTGATACAAGGACGGGAAAAATCCTTTGGCAGACTCAGCTCAAAGAAGCACCCCCTTCCTCAACAGTTCATATCAAGAATACCTACGCATCAGAAACACCGGTTACAGATGGGAAACATCTGTATGTCTATTTCGGCTACATGGGGTTGTACTGCCTGAATCTGGAAGGTGAAGTCATATGGAAACAGAATTGGAATCCATACAAAACAAGATATGGATGGGGCACATCCAGCTCCCCCATCTTACATGAGGACAAGGTGATCATTGTCAACGACAACGAAGAGGATTCCTACATCGCAGCGTTTGACAAGACAACGGGGAAATTGAAATGGAAAACAAAAAGGAAAGAGCCTACCAATTTCTCTACTCCATTCATTTGGAAAAATAGCCTACGCAATGAAATCATCACAACCGGAGTTGAAAAGACTCGCTCCTATGATTTGGAAGGGAAACCCCTTTGGGACTTTGAAGGGATGTCTACCATTTGTATCCCGACACCTTTTGCGGCTGGAGATCGTCTGTATGTTGCTGCGGGTTATGTTGGAGACAAGGAACGCCCCAACAAACCGGTCTATGTAATCAAACCCGGTGGATCCGGGGACATTTCCCTGAAAAACGGAACTTCATCGAGTACGTTCATTGACTGGATGCAACCCGAATCCTCACCTTACAATCCTTCCCCCATCCTCTACAAAGATCGGTTTTACGTGCTTTGGGACTTTGGGTTTTTCAGCAGCAGGCGAGCCCTTGACGGGATGGAAGTGTATGAGAAACAACGTTTCAAACCTAGGGGTCGCGTTGGTTTCACAGCTTCACCCTGGGCTTACCGGGATCATATTTTCTGCCTCAGCGAAGATGGCGATACCTATGTAGTGAAGGCAGGTGATTCTTTCGAAATATCACACGTCAACAGTCTGAACGAAATGTGTATGGCCACACCTGCAATGGCAAATGGAAGACTTTTCATCAGGACCATGTCGCAGTTATATTGCATCGTGGAAACAGCGGACAACCTGTAATCCATTCACCAATCAAAGGCTTTCAGGCAAGAAGCAGTGAATGTGTCCACTGTCCGAACTGGCATAAATGCGTCCATTGATGGATGCTAATCCAAGAACTTTGCCGTTGACCGCCCCTTCCCAGAGAAGGTCTCCAGTAGTGGCATCAAAAGCCCCCATACCATCGCGCCCGCCTGCATAGAGAACATCGCCAGACAAAATGAGACTTAAAGGAAAGGCACAAGGCTTTTTCCAGAGAAGACACTCCTTCATTTGATCTGTTATCGCGTCCAACTCAGTTGCGATTTCAACCAGATCCTTTTGAATCGATTTGATGTCGGCGGCATGATCACTCTCTTTTTGTTCACGCAGCTTTTTCACACGATTATTCAATTGAGTACGATACTGATATAAGTCACGCCGCTTGCGAGCAAGCTCAAGGTATTGCTGACGATCGATTGCTTGAATATCGGAATCGGAATGAAGATAGGATTTCCCACGAAAAACAATCATGTGATTCCCCTGAAACGTAGCAAGCTGATCTTTGGTGCCCTCCTCTACCAATCGAAGTTGCCCCGTTTTCCCTGGACCGAAAACCAAGGCATCATCACTGAGCAACGCATAACTTCCTCCCTCGCCATCCAACACGCGCTCCCGTTTACCATCTTTAATGGAGAGGACCACCGGATTGTTGCGGCCGGTAGGCACATACAGCCTGGATTTCGAAGATACCAGGTAACCTTGCGCAGGAAGGTCGGTTTGTTCGGTCTTCCACAGAATGGACCCATCCTCAGCATTCAATGCACATACGTATACTGTTTCGGAGGGAAACATACCTACCCCTGCATAAACGACACCATCTTGAACGACAGTCCCTGTTCGAGCAGGCCAGGCAGAGATAATACGACCATTTCCAGGTATGCGATAATCACGCGGGCTCGGTCTTACCTTCCATACCAGTGAACCGTCCGATGTTTTCAGTCGATAAATAAACCCGTCATCGGATCCGACATAGAGATCGCCTTTGTGCAATGTTGGAGCAAGTCGCACCGGGCCTTCTGCATAAAAGACCCAGCGCAGGTCACCAGATTCGGCATCCAGACAAATCACCTTGTCTTCCGATGAGGAACCAAAATAAATAGCGTCGTCGGCACCCACTACATGAAATGCATGATCGAAATCCTGACGGTTTTTCAAGTCATAAACTTTGTTCCAACCATCCCATTTAGCCTCGCCTTGCCAGGCCGGACGGGGCGGTTGCTTGGCTTTGAATACCCAGGATTCCTTCAAGGGGGGATGCACCGATTCGATTTGAATGCCGCTTCGGCCATTGTCGCCTTGATAAGTAGGCCAATCCCCTGTGGCTGCAGCGTGGAGACAAAGTGTTTCAATAAGAAACAACGATATCACCGACAATCCGTTTTGAAAGCACCGCTCGGTCCTTTTTTTCATATAAAATGGTTCCATTTCAAGGTAAGATGGGTAATTGGTAAATATGTAGCAATGTCTCCTTCAATCAAGCCTCATCCGATTGAGGATCAAGTAAAGGACCAGGGATGATTTCCCCCGCTTTTAAATCAATAGTGCGATTCGCAAAGTCATGAACAGCATCACCGTGTGTGACGACAATCACTGTCCCTCCCTTTTCCTGATATCGTTTGAGGTGTCTGCAGACTTCTTTGGAATTTTCCGGATCCAGATTACCGGTGGGTTCATCCGCTAATATAAGATCAGGTGATGCGACCATCGCCCGCGCGAGCGCAACCCGCTGTTTTTCTCCTGCGCTGAGCTGGTTGGGCAAGTGATTCAGCCTATGGCCCAACCCCAATTCCTGAAGCAGTGCTTCAGATTTGGAACACGCACCTGAATGATTCCCATCATCTCCTGCAAGCACATTGCCAACTACATCCAGATAAGGAATCAAATGAAACATCTGAAACACAAATCCAATGGAACTTGACCTGACTCTGGCTCGTTCCGCGCGGTTCAGTCTGTAAAGGTCTGTGCCTTTGAATACTACTTTACCTTGGGTAGGCTGCATCATTGCACCAAGCGTCAGGAGCAATGTTGTCTTACCGCTTCCACTGTGCCCTCTAACCTCCAGAAACTCTCCCTTGGAAACGCTTAGATTAATCTCATCAAGGCTTTTTACCATGCCTTTGGAGGATTGGTAATACTTACACAATGATTCGCAGGTCAACATGATCTTATGATTCTCTCAAAGTCTCAGCAGGATCCTGGGTAACTGCCAGCATGGCAGGAATAAAGGAGGCTGCAGCTGCAAGTAATGGAGTAAGGATGAGGGACCAAACTAAGTACGACCATTCAGTCTTGATCGCTTTTGCTGTGATTTGAAAGATCGAAGGCCCCACCTCCAAGGCCATTGTATTACCGACCCAGAACCCAAGAAAACCAGCGAAGAAACCAATGATCATTGCTTTTCCAATGACGAGCCCGGCTATAAAGCCCCCCCCTTTACCTAGTGCACGCCAAATACCGATTTCAGATCGGCGTTCACGTACATTCAACGCCGAGAGAACTGCTACCCAAATGGCCCCGCAAACCATTAGAAAAGGGCTTAGGAATTCAAACTTTCTCTGCACCATCTGGCGCTGGCGAGCACGGGCATCTGCCTGAACCCTATCTTGAATTACTTTGGCTTCAGGCAGTATTTTTTCCAGCTCATTGCGCAAAATGCTGATCGGGTCCTGATCCGCGGTCAAACACAAACAGTCAATTGCTTTAATTTCATTAATTTGACCCGGCTTGCCAGCAATTCCTTGTACATCTTTCAATGTTCCATAAACGTAGACATCTTCTTCAGTACCATATTCAACCATCACCTTTTCGATTTTGAAATCATGACCTGAGAGCTGGAGTGTATCGCCAGATTTCAATCCTAATCGCTGACCTACCTGATACCCCAGATGAAGTGTTCGAGCTTTTATGGTGAACCCCATGGGACGCTTTTTTTTGTCAGGAGATGTGATGGTCGGAGCCACTCCCACGAGAATCACGTCCCCACCTCCCATGGTGATTTTCTGCCGCAATGAAGCCATGAGATGGTTGTAGGTCATAAACACCCCTTGATAATTAGCCAGTCTTTCGACTGTTGCCTCAGGCATGGTCTGGTCCGAGAACCCCTGGAACCAATATAGATCCATGTCTGTTTGCTTGGGCAGAATCCTCAAATTGAAACCTAAATCGCGAGCAACTCTTTTAGTTTCACGCTCAGCCGCCGACTCGGTGGAAAGATAAGCAGTCATCAAAGCCGTGACTGAAATAAGCCCACAAAGCATGATAGTGGTATGCCCTTTGCGAAACGATATTTCTCTGAGAATGAGTGGCAACATCAGCTTTCCACTACTTTCGACTTCGCCCCGTGATCAGAACAACGAGTCCGCCCACTATTGCAAAAATGCAGAAGCCAGACAGCATTAATAGGACGCTACGCGTTGAGGAGGGGGATTCTTCATCTGCCGCAACTGACAAAGGATGCGTCTCCGTGCTGGAAGTATCACGACTTTCCCCCGTCTTCGAGATACCTGAGACAGATTTATTATCCATACCCTCTGATTCGACTATTGGCGAAACGTCTGAGCTGGTTGTTGTCTCGGTTGCATCCGGTTCAGCGGGTGTTAAAGAGGATCCGATCGTTGATTCATCAAAGGATAAAACCTCCTCACTGTAACCGAGTAGAAGCATGTCCAAATCACTACCAATGCTGTCTGTGCCGTTGACGCGGATCGGATTTTTGCCTCTTGCGAGGATACGACTGATCTCTGCTTTGACTAGCGGGTTGTCAGGATCAAATCCTAGATTGTTGTAGGCGCTTTGCTGACGCTCAGGCCCCCAACGCACGGGAATCATGGGGCCCTGCATCCATGATCGGTCCAAATCACATTCGCAATCCTGACCGGCAACTGCGAGTATTTGCTGCAGTTTGCCAGCAGTTATTTCATCACCCTTGAGGGTCGGCCCTAAACGCCGCCCCCTGCCAATCAAGACAGCCACTTGAGGCTTGTCCGGTTTCAGGTGCGTCATTTCCAACCCCCAGAGCATCGCCTCTTCCGCTTGAATCATATCGTAGGGAACTACAACGACTTGTGGGGGAACATCCACAGGCTTGGGCATTTCCGGGATCATTTTTGCCAAGGTAGCGGCGGCAGACTGAGCAGCAAGCCTAACGCGGGCGTTTTCTTGGACATCCTTTGTTTCGACTACCAGAATCACGGCATACGCTGATAGCAAGTGCTCTACCGCTTGCTGACGAATCGGGGAATGAACCGCTCGCTCCATTCGACTCCAGTTGCGGTTAGTATCAACATCATTAACCTCGTCAGGGATCATCAAAGGCAACGGTTTCAGACCGTCGCGATAAAGAAATGCTCCAGTAAGAGGAAGCCGACCTTGATTGGATTGAAATCCGGGGTGGTTCACAGCATCCTCCGACGACAACCATCCTGTACGAATATTTGAGTCGAGGAATACGGCAGTGGCAACAGGCTGAATCCGTGCTTTGATAGCGTCAAGATCCGAACCAGAGCTGATGGTAAGAAAAGCATACGATTCTTGTGTAAGATCCACAAAAGCCACGTCTCTGACAGAATACTTGCAAGCATGAGCAAGGTGCCCCAGCAATGCCGAAGCCACACACATGGAGAACACAGCGGCACGCATTGTTTTGCTGAAAAATAGATGAAACTTTGGGTGCATTGAGGAAAATTTTAACACGTTAAAACCGTTAAATCAACTTGTCATTCCAGTTGAGAACATACGGAACATGAAGGATCTCTGTGAATCTTGTATCGCCTGAAAGACACATCCGACAAATCGTAAGTTAACAGCACATTAAGGAGCGGTTTACCAAATCCGCCAATTAATTTGATAACCTCCATGGCTGCCAGCGAACCAAGACTGCCGGATACAGCCCCGAACACAGGAAACCGGCGCTTCCATGTCGTTGATTTTTCAGGATAAAGACAGCGCAGGCAAGGAGTCTTGCCCGGCCATATCGTTGTAATATGTGATTCCAATGAAAAAACAGCACATTCAATCATCGGCTTCCGATGCCTGACCGCCGCATCATTCATGGCGTAGCGTTCTTCAAAAAGAGGAGCAGCATCCACCACGACATCCGCCTGCTGGACAAGTATATCGGCATTCTTACTGGAAATATTTTCTGGGCATGCATGAATTTCAAGGTCTGGGTTAAGCTCCTTGAGTCGACGCTCAATGGAATGCATTCGCGAATGCCCAATCTTCTCGCGCGTCATCAGTAATTGGCGATTCAAATCACTTGGCTTGATGTTACCAGCATGAGCTAGGATCATTTTACCAACGCCAGCAGCAGCCAATTCATAGGCAACCACACCACCAAGCCCCCCACATCGACTGATCATGACGGTGGCATTCTTAAGCTTTTCCTGGCCATCGAGCCCGAACCCATCAACGTCAACTTGCCAACTGTAGATTTCCCTCTCGAGCGGACTTAAATGTTTTTGCTCTTTGAACGACATGTTCAAATGTTCTCAATTCCTGGGCAATGGACCAATCCTTTTCTAAAAAGATTGAGCATTTCTTCTCTGATGCTCATATTAAGGAGGACATGGCATTGATTCGAGTTTCAGGACAACCGCAGGTATCCGGAGAAAATCTGGCTTCCCGCGACATCATCATCAACACCTCCCATGTGGTTTATGTGACACCAGATCACAATGAACCTCAAAAACGCGTTGTGCACATACACGGCGGAGATGTTTTGATCGTGGACATGTCCTTTGAGGATGTGTGGATGCCAATTCAGCGCGAAACCTGATCACATGCGGATTATAGGAGGCATTGCCGCCGGGCGTATTTTACAGGTTCCAAAAGGACTGGGCGTAAGACCCACTCCAGACCTGGTCAAACAGGCTTTATTCAATAGCCTTGGCCCTAGAATACTGGAATCACGAGTGCTTGATCTCTTCAGTGGGAGCGGAGCTCTGGGCCTTGAGAGTCTGAGTCGCGGTGCAGAATACGTATTGAGCATTGAAAAATCGATCAAACACGCACGATGGATTCAGGGTAATGTCAAGGAATGTCGCATCCCGAATGACCGGCATAAGATGAAAGTCCAGGATGTTTTCCCCGCGCTGAAACAGCTGGTTGAACAGGGCACACAATTTGACCTGATCATGGCGGATCCACCCTTTGGCGAGAAAAACATAAACAAACGCTCCCAATCACTGTCACAACGTTTACTGGATGTGGCCGAATTACCCAGGATCTTGAGTCCTGATGGCCTTTTCCTGATGGGCCACACCAAGCGAGATGATGTGACCATTACCCCGTGGTGGGAATGCAGAAAAACCATGAAACATGGCGATTCTATGTTTGAGTTTCTGGCACCAGTTTCATCTTAGGATTCCAGTTAAGGTCGATCAGGCTGGATTGAGCTTGATACATCAAGCCAGATCGCTGAGGGGAATCCTCATCGGGCACAAGGGTGATTCCAGAACTTGTGGACCAGCATGCCTGAAAAGATAACCAACAAAGTGCAGAATCACCCCCGGCTGGCCTGGGTGGATAACCTGCGGACCTTCATCATTTTCCTTGTCGTCAGCATGCATGCATGCGTGACCTATAGTTACGTTGGAGGATGGTACATCAATTATCCTCCGGGGCCTTCTCCATTCGAGCAGCTCATATTTATTCTCTGGCAAGCTCACCTCCAGTCATTTTTCATGGGCTTGCTCTTTTTTATCGCTGGAGTGTTTGCACATCGAACAATGAAAAAGCGTGGAATTGGGGGACTTATGAAAGAACGTTGGATCAGGCTTGGGATACCTTCCATGCTCTACATGATTTGCATGCAACCCTTGATCGTTTATGCAACGCTCCAGAAACCAAAAGGTCCAGACCTCCCCTCGTTCATGAGCTATTGGTACGAGTATTTGAGCTCAGGCAGTGTTCTGGGAGGGAGCGGGCCCATGTGGTTTGCCGTGGCGTTGTGGATTTTTTGCTGTGGCTATGCAATAAAACAGATGTTCGATGGAGAAATTCGATTAATGACACCTCGCTCACAACCGCCAAAGCCCTCTGATCTGTGGCTTTTCGGATTTGGCCTTGTATGCTGTTCCTTTCTGGTGAGGCTTGCATACCCACTGGGCTCCCACATTTTCAACATGCAATTAGGTTTTTTTACGCAATACATTGCTGTGTTCAGTCTCGGAATTATTGCGGACCGAAAAGGATGGTTTGAGGCACTGGTCATTTCCAATCATGCGCGCTCAGCGGGATGGATGGGGCTCATCATTGGCCCTCTGTTTTTGGTTGGTTTGGTCGCAGCAGGTGGGCCTCCACCGCAGGATGGCACCATTGTCTACAGCGGCGGGTGGAATCCCTGGGCCTTTGGTCTCTCTTTCTGGGAACAATTGACCGGACTCTCGCTTGCTTTGGGCCTCATGTTCTGGTTTCGCAAGCTGGGCAACACCACCCACTTTTTTGCCAGTTGGTTGTCAAGAAGGAGTTTTGGAGTTTACATGCTTCATTCACCGATCATGGTTGCGTTCACTCCTGTGTGCAATTCCATCGCAGACACCAGTCGCCTGATAGCCGCGGCTATTTTGACAATCCTAAGTCTTGTAGCATCCTACATCGCAACAGACCTGATCCTTCGAATACATGGAATCAAGAAATTTATTTAAACCACCTGATTCAATGAACCAAAAGACCATTCTTTCATTTGGGGAAGTTTTATGGGATTTGCTACCAGAGGGTGCTGTCATCGGAGGGGCACCATGCAATTTCGCCTTCCGGATGCATAACAGAGGGCACCGGAGCATCATGGTGTCGAGTCTGGGTTCAGATACAAATGGCACAAAGGCTCAAAAAGAATTGATCAGACTTGGCCTGCCGCTGGAAGGGCTTCAGTTCGTTTCACAATTCCCCACAGGAACGGTAGAAGTCTCTCTGGATGCAGATCGCAACCCTAACTATTATATCGTTCCCGGGGTGGCTTATGATCAGATAGAGCTCAATCCTTATCTCGAAAAGATTATCAGCGAGGTGGACGTCATTTATTTCGGTACACTTGCTCAACGTTCAACCAGATCTAGGGATACTCTGCATTGGTTGCTCAACCATTCACCAACCTGTGCTGTCAAAGTGTATGACGTTAACCTGCGGAAAAACTGCTACAACAAGCAAACAATCCAAGAATCATTATTGCAGGCAGACATATTAAAACTCAGCGATGAGGAAACAGATGAGAGTTGCGAACTTTTTTGGGTTGGATAACAAAGACCTGATCAAAATGGGAAGGCACCTCGTGAATCAATGGAATCTGAAATGTTGCTTGATCACGCTCGGGTCAAAGGGGGCGCTGGCCTTTGATGAAGAAGGTGAAACGATTTACCAACCGGGATTCAAAGTCGAATTGAAAGAACCAGTGGGAGCGGGAGACGCATGCACTGCGGGCTTTATTGACCATTATCTGAAAAAGGATCTATTGAAAAAGTGTTGTCAAGTCGGGTGCGGATTAGGTGCACTGGTCGCAACTCAATCGGGCGCTACTGAGCTTGTTTCCATGGAAACCTTGGAACGCTTTCTGAATACTTGCTCGGAATTTCAGATAGATGCTCGTTTTAAGCACCTGATTCCATCATAAAGAACGCATGTCCACTCACATCCAGTCCATTACGGGCAGACATTGGGAAACAGGCGATTGGATAAGCATCGAGTTCAATCAGAAAAAGATCCTGAGTGTTTCAAGTGCAGCCCAAGGATCAAGGAATGCTCCATGGTTAGCTCCAAGCTTACTTGATCTTCAGGTAAATGGCTATGGAGGCGTTGACTTTCAAAAACAAAGCTTAACCGAGGCATCCTTGATGAAGTCAGTTGAAGCTTTGAATAGAGACGGTTGCCCACGTTTTTTTTTGACACTTACAACCACAGACTGGCCATCTATTCTAGGCAAACTCAAGCGCATCAAGGCATGGCGTGATCATAATCCAACTCTGCGGGAATGCATCGCAGGTTGGCATGTAGAAGGCCCTTTTTTATCTGAAGAGCCTGGGTATTGTGGCGCGCATGACACCTCTGTCATGGAAGATCCAAGCCCTGAAAAAATAAATGTGTTGAAGGAAATCACGCAAACAGATCCCACCCTCCTCACTCTGGCACCCGAGCGACCTAACTCCATGGAATCGATACTTCACGCATCTCAGCTAGGAATGCGCGTAAGTTTGGGACACACAAATGCAGGTACCGCTTGTTTGAGAGCTGCAGCCAGCGCAGGTGCAACGGGGTTCACACATCTGGGTAATGCCTGCCCTCAAAAACTGGATAGACACGATAATCTCATATTTCGAGCACTTGATTCCGCAAACTGGATGACTGGAATCATACCTGACGGTGTCCATGTGTCGCCGGCTCTATTTCGTATACTTCATAAACTGATTCCACTGAACGAAATTTATTATACCACCGATGCCATGTCAGCAGCGGGAGCAGCGCCGGGCAGATACACGATTGGAAACATCGAGGTAGAGGTGGGTGATGATCAGGTTGTCCGTCAACCTGGTCAAAGCAACTTTGCTGGATCCGCTCTGAGACCCAGTGAAGGAATAACGCGGGCAGCAAGGATGCTTCACACAAACTGGCGGGATGTGTGGAGCCATTTCTCTGAAATTCCCTCTCGTTGGATGGGATTACCCACTGGCTTGCATGCAGGCGCGCCCTCAAATTTCAGTATCGTACGAGGGGACGTGAACGTGGCGCTATCCATCGAAGTCAACAAGCCTGCTTGACTGGCCTTCTTTGCCGAGCATTCATGAGGTGAGCATATTTCGCAGAGGAATACTTTGATTGATTGCTGAGTTTACCTTGTCAAATTGCACAGAGAACCCCATACAGCCAAACAAAGCATCTCCTGGGTGGATATAACAGGAAATTCAGCAAAGAGGCCAACATACTAGCTGACAATTAAATACGACATCATGTAGGAGGCAACCCGAACCGCAGCGCAAAATAGTTTGTTTTATTATATTTTTAGATATTTTTAACGATTAGTTAATTTATTTCCGGGATACACTTTTTTTTTACATATTTATTACCAACTGCTTATTTTTTTAGATATACATTATTTAGAAAAGTCTAGCAAGGAACGGTTTGGGACTAAAACTATTTCTCGAAATCGTCATGGTCGATGGAAGCCAGATAAGATGGGGAAAAGATAAGCGGATGCAAGTGCCATTGGAAATAATACTTCTATTCTCCATTTTGGCCGCTTTAAACGGACTTACTCCCATTTACAAATACGCTCCTGTTAATCTCCTTGATTCTACATCGCATCGCTTGCGAAATGATCCTGCTAAAGCATTTAAAGCACGGTTTTCGGATTCCCGACTATAGGTTCATACCTATTTTTCTTCATTTTTATTTTTTTACACTTGCAGTGACTATAGGTTTACGTCCGAAGGTGACTATAGACAATAGTTTGGTGCAGTAAATGGATTGCATGAACAAATAAATAAGAATCCAACTTGTATAGAATATGCTTAGGTAATAATATTCACTTTTCTATCTCAAATTTTATTAAATCACTTAGGTCCGGTGGAAATGTCCAAAACTACTACAATATCTGAATTGGCATCAAATTCAGTCTATCGCGCAGTACGTTGTTGTATTACGACAGAATTGGACTGTTGCGACCAAGTAAACGAACATCGACTGGCCATCGTAGATACGACCAAGAGGATTATGAAAGGTTGAGGTTGATTTGCGCACTTCGAAAAGTGGGATTAAGCCTTCAGGACGTGATCATGTTACTTGATGAATTCACTGAACCTGATCAGGTTCGCAAGATGCTTCAAAAACGCTCCATGGAGGTGGTCCATGAAATGCAATCGTTAGAAAAGCAGAACCTTGTATTAACAGATATGATTTCAAAATTGAAACATCTAAAGAGCAGATTCGCAAATGGTTAGAAACATTTGGTTAATGTTTCGGTTTGCAGATTGCGAGGCTTGTTCAGTGAAGACAGAGGAAGCAACTAAGTGAAAATGAAATAATTCGATTGAATAAATGTCGTGCACAATAAAGACAACCAAATAGCTATTTACCTTTGTGTGACTGTTTTGTTTACGCTCATCAGTTTTTGCACCGACCCAACCATTGCCGTTGAGTGTGACAGAAAGATTGGCGTCAGAGAAAACGGTAACCCGTGTATCCATGGAGGAATACTACCTTTGCGGGGATTTCTTACCCTCCTGCAAAAATGCAGACCAATGCTCGAATTTCAAATCCGGTGGTTTATGCATTCATTTTTGCTTTTTGCTTAATGGTCGTTTCCTTGATTTATTTTTTGGTAAAAAATAAATTCTTTTCCGAAGGCTCTGAATCAAACCGAACAGAAACTAAAAGCCAAAGATGATAAACTATTGAGAGTGCAACAAAATTTAGAGGATGCACTTTCAATCAAAACCCATTTCCTTGCTACCGTCTCTCACGAAATCCGCACACCAGTAAACGGTATTGTGGGAATGAATCAACTGCTTCTGGAAACCGGCCTCAATGAAAGACAAAAAGACTATGCCAAAACAGCTAATAATTGTGGTCATAAATTGATAGAAACAGTGGACGCAATATTAGAATACTCAAGTCTTCAAGCAGGCAAGCTACTGATAAAGGAAGCTGATTTTGATTTAAGATCTGTTCTGGATAAAACAATTCAAAAGGCCCAAAAAAATGCAGCTAAAAAGAAAATCAAACTTGAGATCGAAACTAGCCAGTTTTTGCCAAAAAGGTTGATTGGCGACCAGTATTGTATCAGGCAAATTATTCAGAAACTTTTAAATAATTCTCTCAAGTTTTCCAAACACGGCGGAACAGTAACGTTTCGGACGGAATTGCTGGAATCTAGTTCAGAACACCACACAATCCGCTTTGAAGTAGAGGATTCTGGGCCTGGGATTCCGGATGCTTTCCGTGATAAGATCTTTACCCCTTTCGCACAAGGTGATGGATCCTCCACTCGTGAATATGAGGGATTAGGCCTGGGGTTAGCTATCAGCAAGAGTATTACCAGCGCTATTGGTGGTGAGCTTAATTTTGAATCTAACAAAGGAAAAGGCGCTCGCTTCTGGTTAAAAGTAAATTTGAGAAAATCTAATTGAAAAAACGCTACCTCTTTAATGACAGATACTCATTTCGATTAAACCCAAGTCCGTATTATTTTTAAATATTAGACCAAAAGAAATAAAAAATGAAGACAGAAGAAATCTTAAAACAATACCAGGAATTACATGACAGCTTAAAAAAGAAGAAGTCAGTACTCATTGAGGAAATCCAGAAAATTGATAAAGCGTTAAGCACCAATGGAGGTCAGTTGAACTCAGAAAAATGCGAGTTTGACGCTGAAGGAAGCTATCACAGAGATTACAAACAAGACTCCAAAAACAAAGAAACAGATTTTGAGCGAACTCATCTCCTTGGGATATCATTTTTCAACAACAACACCTATTAACTCCATCAATGCTACCCTTTATCTAAAAGATACATTCAATAACAAAAATGGCTATTTCAGTCCTTTAAACAGGCCAAATCAGAACAGAGAGTTAGAATCAACAGAATCTGATGCGCAATGTTTCGGATAATTTATACTATCCAGAATTTGACCTGACAGGTCGCCCTGTTTGGAAAAGTTGAGATACTTTTTTACCCCATAGAGGTTCGCCTTACGCGAAGGGGTCCAGAATGAGCAATTTCACTCCCACCAGAGTATTGCTCTTTTTTTTATGCTGCTTATTGATATTTGCTCGATACTATTCCTTCTTGAGCCGCAGATGGTCCCAATGCATTAGGTCTGTAAGCAAGGGTCTGAGGTGTGCTAGAATTTTCGACCATTTCATGAAAAACCGAACGCAATGAAAAGGTCGATTTGAATGAATACTTGTACAGTTACCACCGTTCAAGTCAGCTGAAAACTAAAAAAAATCAGTGTTAATAGGCGAAATAAATCCATATCAGTCACTCGCGTGCAAAGAGTTGGATATTCTTATCGATGAAGAGCTCTTCGGAGGAGTCGGTGGGTCGTCTTGCCCGTCCTATTCCACTGATGACAGTTTGGTTCAAAAAATAAGGCGAAAGCTCCAAAACGCCTACGGCACTCAAGTTACCTTGGGCAGGACTCGCATAGAATCCAAACCCTATTTCTCACGCTATGGGACAGATCCAAGTACAAGCACCGAGGTTTTAGCCGAGACAAAATCCCTTTCGATATGCCGTATGGCGCTTCTGCTCATCCAGCGAAACAAAGATTGATCCTATTTGCTTCGACCTATTGTCACCATCGAAGTGTGTTTTTTACCAGCATCAACTCCACTCCTTTTCCTTAAATGAATATGGGAATTGGTATAGTAACAGAAATTTGATCCGCCAACATATTCATAACCAGATAACTTTTATTCAAGCGCAACCCAAATCCGGTGAACATCATCATGGTCATCCAAAATTTCCAAAAACTCGCCTACTTCCTCTCTCTGCTCATCAGAAAGATTGCATAGGTTCTTGGGAACGTAACCGGGCTCACTGGTTACAACTTTCCACCCGTTTCCTGCCAGCCATTGTGAAACAGAATGGATATCCCCTCGCTCGCAGAGGAAGCGAGCCCCCAATGCATCCTCTGGAATATCATCATTCTGATTAGTATCCAATGGTTCGACCTCATTGGCGCCTGCTTCAATAGCAGCTTCTTCCAAATCGACTTCAGCCATTTCTCGATGAGCTTCAACCATACCCACCAAATCAAATAGAAATTTGTTACTGCCGGGGGCACCCAACTGACCTTTGCGAAATAATACCCGCAGTTCAGGAGCCGTGCGATTCGGGTTATCAGTCAGGGTCT
>CALSPN010000049.1 GCA_943788245.1 uncultured Verrucomicrobiae bacterium
TATACCGGATTTTTTTGGAAAATCCGGAGAGTCCGGATCGGCCTGTATCTGTCGATGCCATCGCAACGACAGGAACACAGGCATTTTATGATTGGTCGGAAGTCAATCGCCTTGTGCCAGACTACGCCATTGACAGTTTGGATGCTTATCGGGCTCTTATTCCCGATGGTAAGCTTGCCGGTGCAGGGCGAGATAAGTATGAAGGATTGAATCTTGTCCGAGACGATTGGCCTGCAACCTCGGTGAATGCGGGGCTTTATCAAATCGTGTTTGATGCGCATGTTCCTCATGATCCCAGCTTCTTCAGAGCGTTTATCAGCAAGTCTGGCTGGGAGCCTGATCAACCCTTGAGGTGGGATGATTTGGAAGAGTTGCACGGTCCTGAAAACTTCACACGCGATGGATCACTATATCGGTTTGGAGTCCGTTTTCCGGATCGTATGGGGCATCACGTTCTATTTGTGATATGGCAGCGGGTGGATCCTGCAGGGGAAGCTTTTTTCTCTTTGAGCGATATTGATTTTGGTGATGGAACCGGACAGGGGAATTCTGATAACGAGCCAGAAGCGGATGACTTCATCCCCAATGATTATCTTGATGGAGAGATACAGGCTTCGGTCAGTTTGAAAGTAAAAGAGGATTGGGGCAATGGGTTCACCGGTGAATTCATCATTCAGAATTTAGGTAATACTCCGATGAATGGCTGGACTCTGGAATTCGATTTGGATCGAGATATTTCACATCTTTGGAACGGTGAAGTGGTCCGTCAAGACGGCATCAGGTATACGGCGACACATGCTGATTGGAATCAGTTTATTCCAGTGGGGGGATCAACAACTCTCGGATTTGAAGCGTCTCCGGGTCATGCGAATGACAATATGCTGGGGCTGGTGCAATTAAATGGTATCACTCTGTCAGATCCGCATGGCCAGGAGATGGAAGAACAAAACTCTCCTCAAATAACCCCAGAGCTGACCGTGGGGGATTTTGACTTTATCGAAGGTGACGAGGAAGTCACCGATCAATGTATCCAGTTGCATTTGTCTCAGCCTGCCAATGAAATGATTCATGTCACGATCGCATCGCAAAATGGTTCGGCCATAGCTGGGGAAGATTATCTGGCCTTTGCAAGGATGGTTCATTTTCCCGTTGGAACAACTTCTGCAAGTATCTGCCTCAAGCTGATGGGTGATTTGGATTGGGAACAAAATGAATCTTTTGAACTTTTTTTTTCGGATCCCATGGGCGTTAGCCTGGTTCAGGATCGTATGACTGTGACTATATTGAACGATGACCAGCCTTCCAAGCCAGAGGAGGTAACTGACAACGGTGTTGGTTTTGACTGGATAGTCAATGAGCGATGGGGGAGTGGTTTTGTAGCGACAGCCTCGATTTACAACCATACGGAAACCATGATGTCAGAATGGACGGTTTCATTGGACCTTGATGTTTCCATTGTCAACTACTGGAACGTTTCAAATGTTTCGAAGCATGGCTCCAGGTATACCTTTCACAATGCTTCGTGGAACGGCGTCATTCCGCCGGGAAGTTCGGTGAGTTTTGGATTGCAGGCATCCAGTGTCTATGATTTGGAACCGAACAATATTGTCATTAACGGTAATCCATCATCGGGTTCAGGATTGGATCATCCTGAACCCGATTCGGAAGTAATGAAAGATGTCCCACTGGAAGTGTTCGTTGTGAATGCCTGGGCTAACGGGTTTACAGGTGAAGCAAGTATGAGGGTGGAGAGCGATGTCGAAGGCTGGCAAATTGCCTTTGATTTTCCATATGTCATCACCGATATATGGAATGCAAACATGGTGAGTCAAAGTAACGGGCGAGTTGTCGTTCGTGACGCTGGTTACAATGCCTCCTTGACTGCTGATGGAGAAATCGTGTTCGGCTTTGTTGCATCAGGCTCAGGCCTGAATTCAACCCAGCTCATCAAACCTGCGCAAACAGAGCTCAAAGGAAATATCCATTGAAACGGTGTTGCTGAATCATGGAATACCATGAGTGATCCAGTCAGAAACATCCTTTTGTCAGGTGACACTCTGCGCACAGGATAGTTCTTTACGGTCAATCCAACAAAATACCCAATCAAGTGGAAGGACGCATCCTTTTCGGGTTTTTGAGGGAATAAGATAGGGAAAGCAAACGTTTTATTCCCGCGCTCTGCGCACGAAATACACACTCACCCTGTGTCGATCTATGATTCAGATCATCTCTGAACGCACCCAATGTGCCTGATCTGTGATGACTTGGAAGGTCGGTTTTCGGAGTCTTTTACAAGAAGCCAACAGTTGAAGAATCAGGGTTTCAAAGTGCATATGGCCTCACCAGCCCTGAAGTTCAGCAACACGACCCAGGATACTGATGCCGTAACGCCCTTTCTTGCTGCCCCCCTGTTGCATGTATTTTTTGACCAGTGGGAACGCAGGTTCTCCCATCCAATCCAAAACATTGTGCACCATGCTGCGGCATTGACTGCCATCAAAGAGAAGGTTTTCAAGGCATGTCAAGGCTTCATCTTTTTGTCCAAGCTTCACCAGCGTCCATGCAGCCATCGTGCGTACTTCATGGGATTCATCCCTCAAAGCACCTTTCAATACTCGAACCGCGGGAACGGCATCATCGTCCAGTAAGTGAATCCCGACGATTGCCCACCATCGGATACCTTCATCGTTGTTTGACATTCTTTTCACAAAAGTATCCAGATTTTTGGCATTCCGCAGTCAGTGCCAAGTCGGCGGCATCAAGGTAGGTTTCCAGTGGATAGATTTTCTTGTCACGCACCATTTCATAAATAGTCAGGTTGTGCTGTGCTGCGCGGCGATCTCTCATCTTTTCAGGCAAAAGACCGCTGTCGTAGAGTTCAAGTTGCTTGCGGCGCAGGGCTTGTTTCATGATTTCAATGCGCGCCTGATGTTCGGGCGTATCGATGAGATTGCGGACATTGTCGAAGTCATGATCATTGTCATAGAATTCTTCGGACACGCGAGGGCGGAAGAAACGCCCGGTCACCGAGTCCGTCTTTCCTGCGCGATGGTGCTGTTCCCAGGCTGCGGTTGCTGGTGCCTTCCAAAGGTAAGCCAGGTGATGCCCGGCAGGTGCGAAAGGCATGTAGTTCTTGTGGTAAGCGAAACGCGCATCCCGGATCATTCGAACATGATCCAGCCGTTCGTCGGCGCGTTCGCGAAAGGCGACATGGTAGCGGGGCTCCGGTTCAGTGCCTTCACCAAGGAACACCGTCCCTTGAAATGTATGGGGTATTTCCGCTCCTGCCAGGCTGAGCCAGGTCTTCGGCATGTCCACAAAACTGACCAGGCGGTCCACGGTCATCCCTCGTCTCGGATGCCGGGTAGAGGTGCTTGAACTTTTCAGGGATACGTATGACCAGTGGGCAATGAACGCCACTGGCATAAAGAAAGCGCTTGCTGCGGGCCATGACCCCGCCATGGTCCGAGTTGTAGATGATAATCGTGTCCTCGTAGAGTCCGTCCTCCTTGAGGGCATCCAGGCAACGCTGCACCCCGCGGTCCATATCCTCAACGGCATCGGCATACTTGGCATAGTTCTGGCGTATCACCGGCAGGTCCGGGTGGTAGGAGTGCAAGCTGCATCTTCGCCGGGTCGTGGCGTGTGTTGTCCACCTTGCCATGAGCTCGGCTCTCATGGCTGCTGCCGATGTTGACAACAGCAAAGAACGGTTGATCAGGTTGCCGCATGCGCCAGCCATAGGGTTCCTTGCCGCCTTTGTAATCCCAGCATTCCTTGTCTTCACGCCCGCCGATGTTGTAATCAGTTTTGGTCGGGTTGGAAGTGTGGTAGCCCGCCTTCCTCAGCAGATCGGGGTAGTAGGGGATTTTGATCGTGTGGGATCAGGTTTCGGCTGCGCATGGGTTGAGTGCCGTTGGAAATCCCATACATACCTGTAATCCAGCATGAACGGGTTGGAGCACAGACCGCCGCATTGTCGAAGCAGTAGCGGTAACGAAAACCTTCCTGTGCCAGCTTGTCGATGGCCGGTGTCACTACATTGACGCCACCATAACAGCTCACCCATGATATCCCGTTGTCTTCACTGGTAATCCATAAGATATTTGGTCTCTCCTGCAGCAGTCTCACCTCCTTCAGCGAATCGAACCGCTACGAGCAGGATCCAGACATGGAACTTCATGACCCGAGTAAAACAGCTCATCCACCTGTCTTTTTTCAGACCTTTTTGAAATGGGGGAATCACTTACGGGCATACTCCAAACATGAGCCTGATCAGGAGTGTGTTCAAGAAAAAGAGTCTCACGATTCAGCCTGCTCATGAATGGGCCTGCATAAATGCATTCTGCCGGTATCGGCAGCTTGGAATGAGGTTCATGGGGCGAACGCTTGCCACCCTTCGACATGAACCTTGATAAACCTCAAATGCGTTTCGCATGATCTGCTCTGCTGTTCATTCTCTTATTTACGGCTCCATTCTAGAAATCTAAATGCCCGCATTGTGGGATCTCCATTGGACCGGAAGCGAACCGATAACAAGGCGAAAACCATTCCCGCCAATGGATTCCAATAATGCTGAAGGTCAAGCTACTGATTAAATCAAGACATCAAACAGTTACTGCTATCGGAGAGAACAGCGAATCTATCCTAGCTGTTGTCGAACCACCTCGATGAGGGGCAATAGGATTTCACTTCCCTAGCGCCCTGGTAGAGAGGTTCGGATGTCAAGGCAGCTGTGTGGTGGCCGAATGAATGACTTCGGCAAGCAATCACTTGGTCAATGTCCGGCTGGGCTGCAAACCCGTTGTCATCTTATAAACCCTGACCAAAGGGGACGCCGGCACCATCATGAAACAGAGAGTGAACAAACGCCTTCAGAAGGTCCAGTGGCCTGTTTACTCTGCTTCAATAAGCCGGAAAAACGTGGTTTCAGCGACAGTGATCGATACGCTTGAAACTCCTTCATTGACTGTTGGATCGCCAGGAAAGGGCGACCAGGCATCTATTGTGATGTCCCGTGTCGATTCAAGCTGGAATGTCCCAGCTTCATCCGGCCATTGAACGGTTATTCCACCGGATTCATTCCGGTGAATGGACAAGGTAGGGGGCTCCGATGGTTTGCATGCTTCCAAAGGATTGATGCCGGCAAACGGTCCGCACGGGCGGATGATTCCGTAGCGGATCCGTGTGAAGAAGATTTTGTCGGTAAAAACAAAACGCGCAGCCGCCTGAGGGCCCTGGTTCACTCCATTGAACTTGATTTCGGGAATCTCGAAATAGGCTTCACGCCATTGACCGGTTCCCTGGAGTGTGGTGACATGATCCTCGGGCGTGAATCCGAAGGTGGTCAAACCTCCCAGGTCCCTCTGGTAAACTTCCGGACGAAACTTGGCCCCGATGAGATCAGGGTCATCGTAGTAGGTGACGCAAATGGACAGATGCGCATTGGGTTGACTGCTGGGGCCGAAGATCGAGTCTTGAATGGCAAAATTCATATATGTGTGGGGGAATCCTGCTGTGCCATCCTCCATGGCAGCGCGCACGGCCAGACGACGATCTTCACCTGGTCCAGCTTCCTCCATGACCATTTCCTGATCGCCACCCGAGTTTCCCGGTCCAAGGCCATTTTGTGTTTCAAGCTGCAGGTCGTATTCTGCAAAATTACCATAGAGGTCGGTGCATATTGCTGGATCCTCAAAGCAATCTGTCAATGGGTCCTGACCTGCCAGTGGATGCTCGCCACCCCTGAGAACAGCCATCTCCACGCGAGATACATGGATGCCAGATGTTTCAAAAAAGAGCCGTGGGCCACCGGTGAATGCACCCGTTTTGATGCCGGAAAGATTGACATTAGGTACTCGGAAGGCAATTTTTCTCCATTCGCCTGAACCTTCCGTATGCCAAAGCTTCGCCGGAGGGAACACATCCATGCCGCCTTGTGCGTCCGTGGCAAAAGCTTCCGGTCCAAGGAGTGAACCTGCGAGTTCGGGATCATCGTAATACTCAACACACACCTTCATGACCACGGGATCATTGCATGGCTTTCCCAGGTATTCATCGGTGATTCCGAAATTCATATACTGGCCATCTGCAACTGCGGCCCGTCGTTTATCGTTTGCAGGCCCGACATTGTTGGCAAAACTTACGGACTGATCGTCGTTGTCGAGGAGTTCAAGTTGATTGCCTGATTCCTGTGAGATATCATACCAAACGTGATTTGTTTCAGGCGGAGGTGCACAGAAATCCTTGTCCTCGAAACGGTTGATTTGATCAGGTTCTCCAAAGGACCCTTCTTGGCCAAATGCCACAACGCGCACAGTCAAGCCGGCGACGTTTTGAAAACGGATGGTGCCGCCATTGACACCGCCAGCACTGATGTTGCCTTGAGCATTTTCGGCAGGCTGGTCAATGAATCTTCCCCCATCAGGACGCATTCCATTTTCAACTCTAAAAAGCGCCCAGTTCCATTTGCCGTTGTTGGCTTCAACCGGCAGGGAACCTCCAAGGACATCGTTCAGGTTCCCCTCTGGCCCACCAGGAAGCGTTCCTGTCAAAAAAGTGAAATTCCTCGGCGTTCCATCTGCTGCCAGAACTGAACCGTCGCCATAGAATTGAATCAGGATATCTACCACAGGATCATCCCCCCAATCGAAGTAAAAGGCATCGGCAACATTAAGATAGCTGCCAAGAGTTCGCGTACCGTTGAACCCGCCTATGACGACACCGCGCGTGGCCTGATCACCTCCGCTCATGACCTGCAAGTCCCCCTCAAACCAGAGATTACCAGCAGGTTCAAAACTTGCGTCAGGATCCGTCACAACATAATGGACTTCCTTGGAGGGGTCGACTGTCTCAGGCCAGTCTTCAGGTGAAAAAGGGCCTTCTTGGGCCATGGTTCCAATGACTCCAAGGAGGAGCAGCATGGATACGTTCAAGGAGAGTTTCTTCATGATGTTGGTTTCCTGCTATGTGAATACTTGACTGTAAGAACAGCATGGCTAAGAGTAAACATCAAATTAACCATCAACGCGACAAGCAGACCATCTTCGCAAGAGCCCGATTCCACCTGATCATCGGATTCTCTTTTCTGTTCGCGCATCATGATGCGGAGGGCTGGCAGGATCTTGTTCAACGACCCACCTGCCAACCTGGTTTATCTGAAAGCTGGAGTCATGGATTCAATACCCACCTGGACGTCCACTGATCGGATCGTGATGACTCCTTATTTCTACTGGTATGATGTCTGGACTCAATCGCACCTGTTGAATCCCGATCACTCTGACGCGCTCACAACCCCATCCGGTTACTCTCAACGGTTTTTTCCTATAAATCCATGCAATGGCACAAAACTCAATTGAGCGATATGGAGGCCGCCGGAATCGACGTGGTGCTTCCTGTATACTGGGGTGATCCGTCACAACTTACCGAAACAGGGGATTCGCATTGGAGTTACGCAGGCATTCCGCCCTTGGTTGCCGCACGTGAGGAACTCCTCAAAGAAGGGCGATCACCACCTCGCATAGGCATGTTTTATGACACGACTACCCTTGAACGCAATGCATGGAATGAACACGTGGACCTCACCACCCCTCGTGGCCAGTCATGGTATTACGAATCGATCCGAGATTATTTTTCCCTCGTCCCTCCCCAACATTGGGCCATGATCAACCACTGCCCCATCATTTTTACGTGGGTATCCACCTGGGCCAAGGCCTACGATCAATCCCATGTTTCAGAGGCCAAACGAAGATTCGGAGAAGATTTCGGGGGGCATCCTTTTTATCTCATCAAAGAAAGGTCATGGGATATAGAAGCAGATGATGTTTATGCCTGGGGAGGTGCATTAGGTCTCAAGCCGTTGAGCGTCGCATCCATCGGTCCCGGTTACGACCACTCGAATGTACCGGACAGGCCCCCTTTTAAGATCGATCGAGAATCCGGTGCCTTTTTTGAACGTAACTGGGAGAGACTGCTTCGCACGGGGATTGATCGTGTGATGATTGAGACTTGGAACGAATATCATGAGGGCACGGACATTTCGCATTCACACGAATACGGCCGAACATACATCGATATCAATCGACATTATGCAGACCTTTTCAAATCAAGATTCATCCCGCCACCCATCGATGGACGGTTTTCCAATGTATCCAGTATCTCCACCGACTTTACAGAGATTCAGGGTTCTGAAGCGATTCAATGGATCGACTGGAGCGACGGTACATCCGAAATAATAGTGCAGGATGGAGCCCTGTGTCGAACCTACAAGTCCGACCCGGACTTCGTGTCCTATCTATATTTTCGAGTGCATGATTCATTTCGATGGCAGGGAGCTCGTGATCTCAAACTTTGTATCACTGCAGAGGTTGGGCCGGATACGGAATTCGATGTTCAATTTGATGGATCTGACAGCTCGGCACCTTTGATGGGAGGGTATACCTCGTCGCCGCCTTCCCGCAGGAACCGGATTTCATCAACTCTCTCCGAATACGTATTCGATCTCAAGGATGCGCGTTTTCTTAACTCCCAGAACGGCGGGGCAGATTTTAGGATTCGAAAACTAAACGGAGATTTATGCATCAGGGCTCTGGAAATCATCAAAGTTCCTGACATCGATAGTGATGTCGGCATGAACATTGAGATATCCATTGAAAACATTGTAGCCCATCAACTGACCATCAGGGTTCATGGCCAACCTTCAACGCGCTACGTTGTTGAATCATCGCGAGACCTTGTCGTCTGGAGCGCACTGTCATCGGTGTTTATTGCTTCCAACCAGAGGAGTGGCGACGTCCAGGTGGCCAACCGTTGGCCGGTGCAATATTTCAGGGTGCGCAATGATTAGTGGTGCGATAGTGCTGCTGGAGGTAAATTAGTTTTCCCGTAGAGATTGAGGCCTTCAGTGAATGCCTATTTCCCCTCGTTCCAGAGGATGTGTGTTCCACTTTTGCCCGGGACAACAATATCTTTCAAACCATCACCGTTCAGGTCGTGCACACGGATCTGCAGACCAATGCCAGGTCCCTCACCTGCTGGTGCAGTGGAAATGATATGCTTTGTCCAAGTCCCTGTTTCAGGTGCCCATTTGTAGTATTGAATGGTCATGTCATCATGGGCGCCCGCATCATTGCCGGAGTGAGCGTAATACCGTTTTCCAGTGATGAGTTCATTGTGACCATCATTGTCAATATCGTCCCAGGCAAGCGAATGACCTTGGGAAAATGATTTGTCAATCAGGTGCTGACGCCAGGTAATTGTGCCATCCGGTTGTGGTATGAGTTGCTCCTGCCAGTAGAGTCCATAGCTATGGCCGTCAGACCAAATCAAGTCGTTCCTCCCATCGTCATTGAGGTCAATTATGAGGATGGGGCAACTCGCGTGCGGAAGGTCGAAATCATGGTGATACTCCCATGTTCCTGAGAACGGTCCACTTGAGGGCTGTTCATACCAGCCGGATTGGAAAACGATGTCCTGTCGACCATCACCATTGAGATCGCCGAAACCCATGCCATGGCCATTACCACTCTTGGAGACGACATGTTTGCTTGCGGAGACACTTCCATCCTCCGCACGGACAAGGCGAAAAATCTGCATGGGATTTTTGGGGGTTCCACGAATTCTCAATAAATTCGGGAGTTCCGTCACCGTCGATGTCATGGAGAAAAGTTGCTTCGTTATACCCGGTGCCTGTGTCCACGAGTTGGTGGACGGACCAGAGTCCCTTGGCATAATTGCCCTCTCCCGGATTTTCAAACCAGTCGACATTCTTGAGTGTGAACGCACCGGAAAGAACGTCGAGGTCACCGTCACCGTCCATGTCATAAAGGTGCTCGGAGTTGTTCTGCATGTAGTCGGCTCCAAAAGGGAGGATCTTGCGGAGCGGCTGCTGCTTGAAATCAGGCGCCTGATACCAGAATTCCCCAGAGGTGATATCCATTTGGCCATCACCGTTGATATCGCCTACTGCGATACCTTCATTATTGTCCTTGTGAAGTTGTTGTACGCGCCACGCATGCTGCGTCGCGGCTTTGCCTGGTGAGGTCGTAGTGAAAGCTAAGAAAAGAACCAGGGGGATAATAGGTGCGTGATGCATGATGGTGAAATATAAGGAAAAATTCGCCCTTGCTTCAAGACCTGAAAGACACTTGGCTGAAAGGGTGGAAGCATCCATACCTCAGCCCGGCCAGTCCCTCGATTACCATGACGAGCATCATGTCCAGAGGGGGGAGTGTTCAGCGGGGCCTGAAATTCAGTCGGCACATGAATTTGTATCGGTTTATCATCAATGACTCGTTCTTTTTAAAAACGGCCAGCAAACATTTGTCCTCCGGTAAATAATCCAAGTTGACATACGAGCCAGGAAAGTTTTTGGCGATTGTTGGTTTTTTGAAAGCAAGCATTACAAGGCAGTAATCAAGCAAGGTGTTGAAATGAGATTCAACATTTATGCACTGATTTTTCAGATGCCATGAGAACAGAAAACGTCTGGCATGAATCTACGGACAGGACCGGGGGAAGATTGCGTAATGAGCAAATAAGAATATTGGATGGATGCATGAGCGGACAACGAGGTTCGAACTGGCAGGATCGAGAACTTGATGAAGAAAATCAGGAGCGACACCATTGACTGCCAGCCAGACGACAGATCCAAAATTCGGGAGCTTATAGTTGATTCGCTGTGCGAACGATTCGCTCAATTGGCCCGGGGTGGCCAAACCGCACTGTCATCGATGGGTTCAGTGGTTCGTACCTGAATCCAGGGAACATCGTTTGGTCCCATCGGTGATGAGACGATGGTCTTTGACAAGGTATCTGGGTCCCTCCATTTGTGCACTTCCGCATGTCCATCCGAAAATGAAAATCCTGCAGCGCCATTATGGTAATTCGCTGGCATGTTTCCCCAGGTGTTCACTCGGTTGACGAACGTCAAGTGATAGCCATCATCAATAGCGTCGGGATGCTCGTCCAGGAAAACGTACTTCTCAGCAGGTTCGATAATTGAGGACAGCTTGCGAAACGTGTAGTGTGTTCTGGAGATTTCTTTGGTGTACCAACTATTACCGTTCATACAACCGTTCATCGACATGCTCCTGATCCGCGGAAAGCTTTTCCCTCCAATTTTAGATTTGCTTCGATCGGCCGGGCACTTGTAGATCCCCAGCGATTGATTGTAATTCCAGAGGAGGCCCTTGGGCGCCATGAGGTGAGTGATGTTGGTTCCGTCTTGCGGCGTTCTGAGCCAACCCTCAACCCAACCAACCTGATCGCCACAACATCCATTGGGAACAAGCTTGTCTTCGTTGTCATCTGCGTACATGAACCAGGCCAATTGGAGTTGTTTATTGTTGCTCATGCATTTGATCCCTTGTGCTTTAGTCTTTGATTTTGAGAGAGCGGGTAAGAGCATTCCAGCCAGGATGGCGATGATGGCAATGACAACCAGCAATTCAATCAGTGTAAATGCACCAATGGGGGAAGAGGGATGAGTTCTCATAAGCAAATGCAGTGGATCGACTTAAAAATGCCAGATATTGCCAATGGATTCAACTCAAAATTTGTTTGATCTCTGACGCCGAATGTTAGTGTTCGCAAGCTCAAACTTGTGCCTTAAGGGATCATCACATGCGTGATGAGTTGTTCTGACACTGTTTTTATCCCTTAGCGATTTTCTTGATTATCAAGTTTGCAACTACAATACAACCGATGAAGATTACGATTCGAATTCCAACTGCAATAAGTGCCGATGGGGGAGCTAGTGAGAGTGCTAACACTTGGCTGCCTCCCCAACCGCATTGTGAATCCACTCGCTCATCGCTTCGCCTGACTCAATAGCTTTACGGGCTACGGCATCACGCTCACGACTACTCAAGTAAACCCACATAGGCTTTTGCTTGGTTCTGACCTCGTGTGGCTTCAGGGTCGATCCTGCGGCTTCACTCAAATCGTCACTGATTAATTGGGGTGATGCATCCACCGGTGCTTGTCCGTCACTGAATTTCCTTGGCATATTTATTTTCCAATGAATGACTGCATGAGCCTTTTAATCTCAGCAGTGGCGTTACTGTTTTTTTGATTCTACACATAGTTAAGATCTCCAGCGGCTTTTGCTGATACTGACCTCTGGTGAATTACAATTCACTCGACTTTCCCATTCTTGTTTTTAAAAGGTCCATATACTCAAGCGTTATTGAGGGGGAAGGAATTTCCTTCATTGAATAAAAATATAAATTCAGCGTGAGTTTTCTTGCGAGGAAAACTTAAATCAAAATGAATGGAACTAAGCGCAATAACAATCTTATCAAAAGTAGATTCAATTTATCCGAACATGTTTGCAAAAGATTATTCAATTTAATACATTAAGCCATAATCTACCCTGGTCAGTTAAAAATAATCTGACTCACAGAGAGTCGGCAACTGGCAGATGGAGACAGGTAGTTTAAGGAACAATTGAAAGCTGAAGGGAAATGAAACACCTCCTAATCACAACAATCGTAGTCCTCTTGCTGGCAGGGTGCGCCTTAACTAAAAGCTATAATTTATCGGCCGTTTCTATTGGCATGGATAAACAGGCGGTTGTTTCTTTGCATGGAGAACCGTTCAGGGTCGCGGCCATGGACGGTTCGGAATACTTTATTTACAGAGGCTTTGATAAGGAGCTCTTTAAACCTGATGGATTCATGGTCTATGAAGCTTTTATCCGATTCAAAGATGGCAAGGTAGACGCCTATGGAAGATTAGATGATTTCGATAGCACGAAGCACAAAGAATTGTTAATCAAGAAAGCCGAAGCTAAATGATATATATATAACACTTACAGCAATCGCAGCTGTGATATTGGCCGGGTGTGGCAAGGAAGTTTCTGTTGCTCCCACAATAACCGAAAATCCTATCACCATTCCCGGGCTAAACTTTGAGATAAAGGAATCACCCCAGACAAAGCTGGCCAACATTACGGGTATGATGAAGACGATTTTCCGCTGACACTTGGTGAGGCTTATTGTGCAGGTGATATGGAGGATGTTCCTCAAGATTTGGTTGATCCCTGACGCTGAGTGGTAGTGTTCGCAAGCTCAACCTTATGCCTTAAGGGATTATCACATGCGTCATGAGTCCCTCAATACCTCTGTTTATCCCGTTACTTGTTGTTATCTAACAACCCAATCTTATAGCCAATCCATGTCAGAACGAAAGCTGCTGATAAGGTCCACCAATAAGAAAGCTTTTTATCTTCGCTGAAAGCGAACTGTGCAGCTTCCTCTGGCGTAATTTGCCCCAGAAAAGATATAATCTCGCCTAACACTTCGCTGCCTTACGCACAGCATTACGAATCCATTCGCTCATCGTCTCGCCTGACTCAATAGCTTTACGGGCTACGGCATCACGCTCACGACTGCTTAAGTAAGCCCACATAGATTTCCATTTGGGTATTTGCATCGGAGGGGTTACAAGTTTTCAACCTATTCTGTTTCCGAGAATAGCATACGCTCCCATTAGTCCACTGAATCCCCACATTTCCCTTGGGGCATCTTCACTCATTACCAAGAAAAATACGCCAGCTATGGCCAGCAGTCCGGCGGCAGTTCGAAATATGATACTTCTCATATGATTATAAACGTCAGGAACCATTTTGAAGGAGCCAAATAAATCGTATGAATTTCTATGGTAGTCAGTGTCTCAGCAATTGATTCGTGAGTTTGTCGTCTCTTACAAGGAGGCTCAGTCAGGAGCTGATTGAGCCTCTTCTCGATCAATAAGCATACCTATAACGTTAACATAGCCAAGCAAGTTGCCAAAACTGGCACTAGCTATGATAATTAATGTCGGTCCTAACGCGACTAATCCAAATAACACTGTGCATAGAACCGAAAAAACATAGGCACTAATCAAATACCATGTGGGTTTGATTTTGTGTAAAAATAAAGCAGCCATGCAGAACATGATGAAATTGTGAGCCAAAAAACAAACAATGGCTGTGGTCAGTGCCATTCTCTCACCACTCACAAAGCTATATGCTTTTGGCAGGCACCAAATATACAAGGGGAAAACTCCATAAGACAAAATCCATCCGATTGTCATTCGTGATGTCATAATTGCATACACGTTGAGAGTTAGACGCTTCAAGGCATCCTTCAGAGGCAACTTGCGGTAAGGAGTTTTAGACATGTGGTCAGCGACACATTCATAATGAATCCATACGTTGCTACGATTCTCAAAAGCATTGGACACATTGCATGCCTCTCCACAGACAGCACATTTACTTCCCTTACTTTTCAAGTCCTACCTCTCCTAATGCGTCCAATGAGACTGATACGGCCTGAATTACGAATCTGCATCACATCAGCGTGCCTGACGCATCAGAACCGTCGATTACAAACCGTAAGCGATTTTGGAATGCCGATTAGTATCTTCCAGTCCCGATGCCTTCAGGGCGCAACAGCCCGCACCGCTGGTGCATGTCTTTCCTCACCTTAGACAAGGGTAACGGATGGCTACACTTTTTCCAAAAGCACTTTCAGCATGGCAGGCTGATAAATGTGAGACATGCTCATTTTCTCAGCAATGAAGTCTTCTAAGGTGTGCTTTGGAACTTCAGGAACCATGGACAACACCTATCCGAATGTGATGTTCAAAACAAGTTAAGCGTGGACACAATTGGGTTGGTATTCGCAGGGGAATTGAAACTCAGTGACTCATCTGAAATCACCGTCCGGCTTTAGGAGCCAATGTTCCAAGACCTCTCCGACAACAGTAAACTCAACTGATTTGTTGTAGCTAGGCGTTGTAACTTTTAGGTGAGAATCCTGTAAGTCATTGATGGGGAAAATGGTCGGAGCGACAGGATTCGAACCTGCGACATCCAGCTCCCAAAGCTGGCGCTCTGCCAAGCTGAGCTACGCTCCGACACGAGACAGGGCAGTAATAAGGAGTAAAATTCGGTTTCTTGCAATGGAATTTTTCATTTTTTTGTTCAAGGTCCACATTTGGCATTCGTGAAGCCTTGTTGTATTGTTTCTTCCTCAATGCGTTTGTCAACGACCATGCTGACTGTTTTTGTTTTTGGAGTGTCAGGGTATTTCCTGATCCACTTTCGACGCGATGCTGTCGATACTCACCGTTATGACGGTCTGTTCAAAGATGCAGGTATCCTCTATGGCGTGCATCCTGCCATTGTCAAGGCGGTTGCGTGGCAGGAAAGTCGTCTTGACGCCAATGCCAGGGGGGGAGTGGGTGAATTGGGTTTGATGCAGTTGACCGACATGGCCTCATTTGAATGGGCGGATGCGGAGGGTATTCCCTCCTTTCAGCCTGAGCATCTGATCCATCCTAGAACCAATGCGTTGGCAGGGGCCTTTTATCTATCCAAGATGCTTCACCGGTATGCGGAAAAGGACCGTCCGCTCGTTTACGCTCTGGCGGATTACAACGCCGGGCGCAAGGCTGTGCTTGAATGGATGGCCGATGAGGGAGCTACTAACAGCGTGGTTTTTCTCCGACAAATGGATTATCCGGGAACTCGCCAATACATTCGATCTGTCATTGGGTATTTTGAAGGATTTCAGGATGATTTTGAACTGGTTTTGCCTAATGAAGTTCCCGTGAATTTCAACACGCTGCAATCTTTGGGCTCTACGCAAGCAACCTCAACAAGCCGCCCGGAGTAAGGAGTTACTTTTTCTTTGCCGATCTCATGCGCTGGTATGCATCCAGCGCGGTTTCTCTGGCAATCATATGATTGACCACTGGATTGGGATAAGATTTACCCAGGGTGATACCTGCTCCTTCAAGGGTGCTCGCACTTGCTTTCCAGGGGGCATGAAGGTGCGCGTCAGCCAGGTCTTTCAATTCCGGTATCCATCTTCGAACATAATTTCCATTACCCGCAAATTTTTCGCTTTGTGTGATCGGATTGAAGATACGGAAGTAGGGAGCGGCATCCGCACCGCAGCCGGCAATCCATTGCCATCCCAGCGTATTGTTTGCCAGGTCAGCATCGACAAGCGTATCCCAGAACCAGCGTTCCCCCTCTTTCCAATCCATCAGAAGATGCTTGACCAGAAAAGATCCCACGATCATTCGCACACGGTTATGCATCCAGCCGGTGGCCCATAATTCGCGCATGCCGGCATCGACGATTGGGTATCCGGTTTCTCCTTTTTGCCATGCTGCGAGCATCTCTGAGTCTTTCCGCCAGGGGAATGACTCGAACTCCGGGCGCAGTGGGCGCTCGGTGGTGGAAGGAAAGTGAATCAGCAAGTGATGTGCAAATTCTCGCCATCCGATTTCGCGCATGAAGGTGGACTGGATGACAGAGGGGCTGGATTTTCCTGCTTGCACACCGGTTTGCAAGCATTCATGCAGGATCTGGTTGGGCGTGATTTCACCAAAATGCAAATGAGCGGACAGGCGTGAAGTGCCTTCGATGGCTGGAAAATCACGTTCAACCTGATAACTATCGAATTTCTGTCCTGCAAACCGTTTCAGATTCTCATGGGCACCTTGCTCTCCCGGGGTCCAGACTGTTGAAAAACCTTGATCCCAGTGGACGGAGGGAAGGTAATTGCATTTGCTCAGCGAATCAGATTTTGGCCACACAACGGGCGCAGGCCAATGCGTCGGAACGGGCAGTGGCGTTGTGGGTTTCAAGGATTGGCTGGCTGATTTCCAAAAGGGTGTAAAGACCTGGAAAGGTTTGCCCGATTTGTTGCGGATGGTATCCGGTTCCCAGAGGAGATGTCCCGGAAACGATTTCCACTGGATGCCCGCTTGCCCCATCTGGTTTGCAAGGGACTGATCCTGAGCATCCATCTGTGGCTCGTATCCTTTTGAGACGTAGACTGCGTCAGCTTTGGTTGTCTTACACATCGTTGCCAGCACTGACGCAGGATCTCCCACACGCATGATCAACTTGCCGCCTATCGCATTGAGATCTTTGGACAGGGATTCTAATGAGTGGTGCAGCCACCATTTTGATGCGGCTCCTTGTTGACGCGATGAGGGGGCTTCCGTGTGAATGTAAAGGGGGATGACAGGGCGACCTGTTTCGATCGCTGACATCAAAGATGGGTGATCCGATAATCTCAGATCTTTCCTGAACCATAAAATGATAGGTGCTTGATTTGCCATTAGATGCCCACAAAGTTACATGGATTTGCGGATCTGCAACCCTTAGTTGGCAGGGCTGTAGTGAAGTATCCAATGGCTTTCCTTGATAGGGTGCAATCTATTGGCGGTGAAACCAGATTCAGATTTAATGACTCGATGAGTGATGGAATGATTTTTCTGAAATAGTCCATTTTACTCCCCCTCGAGTCGAGGAGTCGCTTACTTGGACATCTCGTCCGAATGATTGTATTCCCGCATGGTGAATAAGACGCTGCTTATCACCAGGAATACAATGGTGACCGCGGCAATGGCTGTCACTGCGGTCAGCGATGAGCCTGGTTCCACACCGAGATGCTCGGATAATGGGGGGTATTTTGCCAGCAACGATTTCAGATGGTTGGTCATGGCCAGCGTATTGATGTTGGTGGGAATCTGGCCTATTCCAAATTCCACAACGAAGCCATAGATGATCCCGAACACCAAATATTTCTTGGTGGTCAAACCCATTAAAGAACTGATGGCACCATAAACCACGACGGCTGGAATCTGTATTATGAGCAGGGTGAAAATGAGATTGGGAACATCATCCACCCCTCGCAGCGTGCCGGCCAAGGCGAATGCAAGCAGAGTGAGTGCTGTGGTGATCTGCGTCCATGCCAGATGACTCAGATACTTGGTTAGAAAAAATTGCCAACGCTTCATGGGGCGAGTCAGGAGAAAACATACCGTGTCCTCCTGCAGATCATCTCGGACCATGCCGCCAAAAACAGTCAGGCATGTGATTGGCAGCACCAGAAGGATATAAAAATCCACTGTAAACATGTAGAAAGTATTCGACTGGCCTCCAATTTGCGCCATGGGTGCACTTGATGAAAAGGCAAAATAGCTCAGTAAAGGAAGTACCAGTACATTCGAAAGCAAGCCGTAAACCTTTTTCCAGGTGAGCTGTGATTTCCATGTTAATTTCCATATGCCAGCTAGAATACCAAAAAAGTTTGGGTGAATTGATGGTTTATCCAAGGTCGTTTCCAATGTGCTTTCGTGATTCATATCTCCTATGTGGTGACCTTGTTGAAAATTTGATTCAATGATTGGCTTTTGCTACTGATTTCAAAAACGATGAGCCCTGAATCCTGTAGTATTTGATTCCAGTTCTGATAAAACTTGGAAGGGTTTTTGATCCGGAAATCAAGTCGCTGTTCCTCTTTCTGGATATCAAAACCCAATACATGATCTCCATCAAATAAGATACGTGCCAATTTTTGAGGATCGTCGCAGCGAACGCTTAACTCCTCAGCCCATTGACTGAGGTCCGACCGGATTTCATTTTTTGCACCTGAGGCAATGACTCTCCCCCAATTCAGGATCATTACATTTTTACAAAGAGACTCCAGCTCAGCAAGGATGTGACTTGAGATGATGATGCTGATACCCTCATGAGCGAGTGATTTAAGTATATCTGCGATATCTTGGCGTCCCATGGGGTCGAGGCCATTCATGGGTTCATCCAGAATGAGTAGGTCCGGCGAATGCATCAGTGCCTGTGCGAGTTTGACACGTTGGCGCATGCCCTTTGAATACTGGCCAAGTCGCTTTTTCCAGTGAGCTTCACCCAGCTTGACTCGTTTAAGCAATCGAATACCCAATTCGGGAAAAGCAGTTCGGGGTATCCCGCTGATTTGTCCGAGCCCGCTAAGCCAATCCATGGGTTTCAGGTGTTCTGGAAGCGATTCGCGTTCGGGGCAATACCCAATTCTTCTGAGTACGGACGGTTGATTCCATGGAGTTTCTCCAAAGACCTTCAATGAACCTGAACTTGGTTGTAATTGACCGGTTATGATCTGGATCAGTGTGCTTTTACCTGCGCCATTGGGTCCAACCAGCCCTGTGATACCGGGGTGGATTTGAAAATCAATATTATTGAGCCCCATCACGACGCCATACCAGCGACTTAGTTTGATACCTTGAATAATGGGATCGTTCATTCGGGTCTTACCTTCCAATTGAGAATAATGACAGCCAGAGTGATCATGATACCGCAGGTTATCATGGCTCCAGCGAATTGGGGGGATTGAAACATCGGGAACCTGTCGACAGGTAAACCCCGAAGTAAGTTGCCGACCACCGGTACATTGTCTTGAAGCAGGCTCAGCTCGTTTTTTGGCTGAAACAGCTTAAGAGAAAGTTGCTCAAGGTTGTAGTTGAAGCTCAGGTGTTGAATCCAGGATTCCGTTACTGCGCCAATCCTACCCAGTACATTTCCAAGGATCCATAAGACGACCCAAATCACTGTGGCGGATTTTTCTTTGACTGAAACTGCAGATATTCCCATTGCAATGATACTAAGAAAACTGGCCGCAAAAATGATGTAAGCAGCAGACTTGAACAGTGCCATTCTTGAATGCCAGACAAAACTCCAATCCGGTGCCAGTAATCCCCCAAGGAGCCAGGCACTGCAGACCGGAAAAAGCCAGGCGATACAGAGAACCCCAAAAACAGAGAAAAATTTGCCCAGGAAGTAATCGAAACGACTTACAGCTTTGGAACTGTAAATGATGATTGCTTTGCTCGAAAGGTCTCTGGAAATGAGCGACGGGATAATAAGAGCAATGATAATCAACGAAAGGGTACTCATCCATCCTGAGAAAAAGTAGAAAAGAAAGCTGTAGACGCTTCTAACTGAAATCTCAGGATGAGCCACGATCCAGGACATCAAACCATTGGCAAACACCTGAAGCTGGGGCTGAAGTTGCTCGACCAGAGAATAAATCACACTGTCCTTCACCAGAAGTTGTCCGATCCCAAACAGCAAAGCTGCCTGCACAACCGACAGGATCCATGCTGCCATGACCATGTTCCGAGTCCATTTGCTTGACCAGGCACTTTGGATGCCGTTGGCCGCAATGGCATAGCGACGATACCAGATTCCCTGATACTTGCCTTTCCAATGTTGATATGTGCTACGATACAGACTCATGGGCAGTATTTAAGGCTTGGATAAAATATTCTTCCAATGCGTTTGGGCTTGGCAACACTTCAATGGGAGTGATGCCTGCGCGGTGCATGATTTCAAGGATGGGATTGATATCCAATCCCCCATGTTCGACTTTCAGATGCCCGTTGGGCAAGTTTTCAGAGGGCCAACCTTCTGCCTTGAATAAACTAACTAGTTTTTGCTGATCATTTGCGACAACCACCTCTGCCGACCCTTTGCACTGAGCGCTCAGATTGGCAATCGTATCGTGTATCAGCACTTTCCCCAGTGCGACGATAATGATCTGGTCACAAATGCGCTGCACATCATTAAGCAAATGCGAAGACAAAACCACACTGATACCGTGTTCTGTCCACAGACTTTGAATCAATTCCAGTATCTGCTCGCGCCCCCTCGGATCCAGTCCATTGGTGGGCTCATCCAGAAACACAATCTCAGGGTCATGAACAATCGCCTGAGCCAATTTCAGGCGCTGACGCATGCCGGTCGAATAGGTGTCAATTTTTCTGTAGCGCTCCTGCCCCATCCCTACGAAATCCAGCATCTCATGAGATCGCTGGCGAGCCGCCTGATAAGGTAGCCCTGTCAACTGGGCGCAATAGGCTACGTATTCACAACCCAGCATACCTGGAATGTGACAATCCTGTTCCGGGGTATAGCCGACACGGGTGCGTATTTCACGCCCCACTTGCCCTACTTCCTGACCGAGCAAGAAAGCTTTTCCCGATGTGCTTGGCATGAGCTGAAGCAGGCACTTCATGAAGGTGCTTTTTCCAGCACCGTTCGGGCCGAGTAAACCGATGGGGCCAGGTGGCACTTGGACAGTTACCTCATCCAGAGCGGATTGCGATCCAAACTTTTTAGTCAATGCTTCGGTCCGTATGACAAATTCAGGCATGAAGAATCAGGGTTTTGAGTTCATGGACGGTTGATAGAAAGCGACAAACTTACTTGGGAGGAACGTGCCCGCCAGACCACCTGCAGCCGCGCGGGCATCTTCTTTCATTAGCATCCATTCTTTCTCAAGTGGTTCGTCCAGCTGTTGCCCCCAGTCGGCAATCGACAACCCTGTTGTGTGCTGAATCAAGCTATCGGGAGAAAGAGAAAGCCATCTGGAATTGGTGGCCGCATTTGGTTGAAGCTCATTGCTTAGAAACATTTGGACCATGGCGGTGATTGCCACACAGCTGGTTGCCAATGGCATTAACCACTTCTGCCATGGCAAAGGAGTTGTTGCTGGCACGGAGACAGGCTCCTCGCTTGACGGCTTGCCCATGGATGCCATCATCCCGGGAAGAAGCTGAGGTGATCCGAAAGGTTCCTGAGATTTAGCAAGGCGCTTTAAATGAGTGATCAACCGGCGTTGTTCCTGATACCAAGACTTGCAGCAACTGCATGCCTTCATGTGCCTGATTGACTTTTCTGAGGGCTCAAATCCATCATCCAGTGTATGGTGCATTCGAAATTTATGGTAGCGGCACAATAGATTCATTGGACTTCTCCTTTGGATTCGTTTTTAGCATGACGCACCAGAATGCCGCGGGCTCTGTGGGTTAGCACTCGGACACGTATTTGATTCGTCTTCATCACCTGTGCCGTTTCCTCAATTGTTAAATCTTTCCCGTATCTCAACCAGAGCGCTTCGAATTGTAATGGTTTCAATACTCGTTTTGCTGTTGCCCAAAGTGTCTCTGTTTCGTCTTTGCTTTCCAGCAACGATCGCGGGTGGGCTTCTTCAAGCTCAGCGTAATCCTGGAACTCCACAGTGGGTTTTGCCGCCCTGAAATAATTGTACGCTGTGCGTTTTGCGATCGTGAACAACCAGGTGGTAAAGGAATATTTGGAGTCGTAGCGGTGAATGTTTTTATAAGCCTTGACGAAAGAGTCCTGCGCAAGATCGGCGGCGTCATCCATGTTGCCAACCATGCGGTATAGGAAGAAGGTTACACGGGATTCCAACCGCTGAACCAGAGATTCAAACGCATGAAGGTCGCCGGTTTTGCATTGCTCAGCGAGTTCTTCGAGAGTCAGTTCCAATTTATTCGCAGCAGGTGTCATTTCGGCTGGCACTTTACTTTGTGGAACCTTGCAGGGCATGAATAAAATTTGTGGCATTTTGTAATGACATATTCCAATCGACCCACACACGCTGATTTTCATTTCGAATGTCAATCGCCTGTAAAACCGGGAACCACTCGGGTTGTTTTGCGTTAAGCATGGCTACCGCCTGAACTCCCGCAAGGACGCGCTGGATCTGCAGACTTGCTCCTGAACCTTCGGTGCTTAGCAGTAACTTCAGGAAAATATTTTCGTTTGATTCTCCTGCGGCCATGCTGGCTCCTTTGGACATTTGAAGTATTTTTGCCTGCTGGGCGGGCAGTTGTGCCCCATCGAACGTGTTGGCAACTGCAATGTAGGCCATTGTGCCTCTAGGGGAGGGGTAATCCTTGAACTGCCGCTTGGCGGCTCCCCTCTGCTTTTGAGTGCCGAGAATATGGATGAAATGAATGATGAGTTCCTTGTTGCGCCCGATGCAAAGGTGATTGGAATCGGTATCAGCTGCTATCAGGATCTCACCGTCAATGGAATAAAGATATTCAATCTCAGCATCGATCTTAGACACTGAAACGGGTAGTTCGTTCGGTTTGGCCCCGTGAGAATTCCAAAGCCAATCCATGGCAATCGTTTTCAATGTCGGTGTGATTTCCATCATCAGTATGCCATCTTCATCAGGTGCTTTATTGGCGGATTTGCCAAAAGCTGTGACCGATAACACGCTGTCAATGGTCATATCAATGCCGCTTGAACGTTTGATTTCGGTTTCAGCTTTGCTGATGTATTGCTGGAGTAACTGTTCATTGACCTCCTTGTAGAAACTCGTTTGTCGAAGCCCTTCAAAGTCGAAATGCGCCACCCATTGAGCATCATCCGAAACTTGCCCCCAGTGAAGTGGGCCAGCATGAACACCAATCGTCATCAGCAATAACCAGGAAAGTTCTAATCTCAGACACATCATAAATGGATAATTACTGTTTGATAATTGATCTAACGATAACCCTATTCCCAACTTAAAACATCATTGTTTCAAAAAGAATGGATTTTTTCGTCATCGAAATTCTGTTGCCTTTGTGACACTCGGGATCGAAGATAGTAACCGTGTCCTCCAATCACTCAGCCTACAATATCCTCAAGGACTATGAATGGAACTATGCTCATGTCCCTTCATCAAAGCCTCATATCTTCAATTCGGCCGAGGAAATCTCTGGTGAATGGACTTATGCTGGATTGCCGGTGCGATCGCCTCTTGCTATAGCAGCCGGTCCTCTGTTGAACAGCGAGTGGATCAAGTTTTACGCAGAACGAAGCTTTGATATTCTAACCTATAAAACTGTTCGGCGTTGCTCACGAGCAAGTTATGAATTGCCTAACCTTGTGCCAATTGAAGCGATGAGGGTTCAGAGCCGGGTGCATCGGTAAGAGGGATAGGGCAAATGACAGGGTCATGGGCCGTCTCTTTTGGTATGCCATCACGTGAGCCAAAGATTTGGCGCGATGACCTCGTAACTGCCAAGCAATGCCTTGGGGCAGGTCAAATCTTATCAGTATCAGTGGTAGCCACACCCGAGGAGGGGGACGATTTGAAGACCATTGGAGAAGACTATGCCTCCTGTGCACGATGGGCTTTTGAAAGTGGTGCTGATGTCGTTGAGCTGAATTTCTCATGCCCCAATGTCAAAACACCTGACGGCATGCTTTACACGCAGCCTACTGCTTCAAAAGATGTTTTGTATCGGGTGAGAGACCTTGTGGGAGATAAGCCACTTTTGGTCAAACTTGGATTCGTTGGAGAAGATGCTTTGGCACGCAGTTGGGTGGAGCTTAGCGGGGGGCTGGTTCAGGGGCTGGTGATGATCAACTGTATCGGGGCAAAAGTCCAGTCACCGGATGGTAAAGACTTTTTCAGCGGCGAGTCACGGGGTATCGCTGGAGCCGCCATATCTGAAGCGGTCAGAAAGCAAGTAAGCACATTTCAATCTTTTATACATGAGCACCGTTCAAAGGTTAAGACGATCGCCGTCGGTGGCGTGACAGAAGCAACGGATGTTTCCGACTACCTGAAATTGGGGGTGGAAGGTGTCCAGACAGCCACAGCGGCCATGCTGAAACCCCTCTTGGGCAGTCTCCGTGAAATCGGAATTACAAAAAGCAGATCGGGCTCAGTCCTTTTGAAACGGGCTGTTTTTGAGTTTGCTCCGAAGGGAAGGGGGCGTGCGTCAATCCTTCCCTTCGGACTGGATTTTATTGATAAATTGATTCAATGTTGGATCCGAAATGGAAACAAAGGCTCGGTTAGGAATATTGGGATCTGGAAAAGGATCCAACATGTTTGCTTTGGCTGAAGCATGTCATCAGGGTGTCATTCGCGCCGAAATAGCGCAGGTGGTGAGTGATGTTGAAAATGCGGGCATACTGGACAGGGCAAATGATTTTGGTATCCCTGCCACTTACTTGCCTCCGGGGCCTTTCCGCACGAAACTGGACGAGGATGCAGAGCTCAACTATATCCGCCTTTTCCAGAAAGCCAAGGTGGATTGGATTGTTTTGGCGGGTTTCATGCGAATGTTGAAGGGGGACTTTCTAAAAGCTTTTCCAAATCGGGTGATCAACATTCATCCTTCCCTGTTACCCTCTTTTCCTGGCTTGGAAGCTTGGAAGCAAGCCCTTGAATATGGGGTTAAATACACAGGGTGCACCGTGCATTTTGTTGATCAGGGCATCGATACCGGGGCGATCATCCTTCAGGAAACCGTTCCTGTCATGGATGATGACACACCCCAAAGTCTGCATGCCCGCATTCAAGACGCTGAACACCATCTTTACCCCGCCGCCGTTGGCCTGGCCGTCGAAGGGCGGCTTGAAGTGCGCGGCCGTTTGTGCTCAAAAGCATCGATCTGATCAGTGAGAATTTGGGGTCATTGTCCCTCTTGTTTTAATTTTTTTTGCATTCTTGGACAAAAAGGGGTGGTAATTTTATTGGAATCGAGGGTATCAAGACGGTGGTCGTCGCATGACCTGCTTGTCTGTTCTCCCTGAGATTGGTGCCTTGCACAACAAAAGATGCGACTCCGTTTGCAACAATGAAGTCCAAGAAAAAGAAAATTCTCAAATTCGGATTGCCCAAAGGCAGTCTTCAGGAAGCCACTTTTCAAAAGTTGGCCAAAGCCGGTTTCAATGTTTCGGTAAGCAGCCGCTCCTACCTGCCTTATGTTGACGATGAGGAAATGGAAATCCGATTGATTCGTGCGCAGGAGGTCAGTCGCTATGTCGAGCATGGATATCTGGACTGTGGTATCACCGGCCATGACTGGGTCATTGAGAATGGCTCGAAAGTCCACGAAGTCGGAGAATTTCTCTTCAGTAAAGCAACGCGTCAGGCTGCGCGCTGGGTGCTTGCGGTACCTGAGGCTTCTTCGATTAAATCAGTCAAGGACCTGGAAGGTAAAACTATTGCAACCGAAGTCGTTAATATTACCAAAAAGTATCTTCGCAAACACAAGGTCAAGGCAGACGTCGAATTTTCATGGGGTGCTACAGAAGTGAAAGCACACGAATTAGTCGATGCAATTGTTGAAATTACTGAGACAGGTAGCTCCTTAAGGGCGAACAAATTACGTATTGTTGATACGCTTTTGATTTCAACTCCACGATTGATTGTAAACAAGGAATCGTGGATAGATAGTTGGAAAAAAGAGAAGATCGAAACTTTGGCTATGTTACTTCGAGGTGCCCTTGATGCGGAGGCAAAAGTAGGATTGAAGCTCAACATACCTGAAAAGAATTTAGCAAAATTGTTGCAAAGTTTGCCAGCATTGCGTAATCCAACGGTTTCCAGTTTGGCAATGGAAGGCTGGGTGGCGGTTGAAACCGTCATTGACGAACATGTTGTCAGGGAGATTATCCCTCGGTTAAAGTCGGCTGGAGCTGAAGGGATTATTGAATATCCTCTTAACAAAATAGTATATTGAAGTTTTAAAATATGGGTTCACTCAAAAAACGTCGGAAATCTAAGATTAATAAGCATAAACGCCGCAAAAAGCTGCGCGCGAATCGCCACAAAAAGCGTACTTGGCAGAAATAATCTGTCTTCCGCTTGCAGGCGCTTCGCATTGGGTGTCTATTGTTCAACAAAGCCCTCGCCCCACATCTGGGCTGGGCTTTCTTCTTGAATTATGATCAGCGAATCGCCACTAAAATCGTTTTTGAAGGTTTTGACGCTCAGCGTCTGCGCTATAACCGTGCAGATCGTTGGTCAGGGGTCTGGCGTTCAAAACGAGCAAAACACTGTTGAATCTCCCTCGTCAGAGGTCAAAGACAGCCCTGTCGTCATTGACAGCTCCGACACCTCAGGAAACCCGGCTAAAGCTCAGGCTCATTTTGCTGCCGGAGTATCATGGGAAGCTCAGGGACAGGCGGGCAAGGCGCTGGAATCATTCATTCTATCTCTTGAGGCAGATCCATCCAATGCAAGACTGGCGGTTCAGGTTGCTGAAAAACTCATTTCACTCAGGGAGTTTGATCAGGCCTATCAAACTCTTCTACCGGCCACCCGTCAGGAAAACGCCCCAGGCAAAGCCTTTGAACTTCTTGGGCTCATGCAGATGTCCAGAGGAGAAGAGGCAACATCCCTGGCAAGTTTCCAACAGGCTCTCGAGCGAGATCCTTCCTTGATTTTATCTCGGCAGCGGGTGATAGACGTCCACCTGCGAAACGGTCAAGAGCGACCAGCTTTTCGCATGATCCAGGAAGCCCTGGAGGCCACTCCAAATCAAGTTGATGAAGTTACTCTCCTCATTGGTATGTATCTCAGGTATGTCTCCATGCGGCCCGACCGCTTGCAGGATCTTGGTCTACAGTTGGAATCCCTTATCGCCAAAAGTTCCGAGATCGCCAAAGAGCATCCCGCCTTGAAACTATCGATTTCGGATCTTTTGATGCTGCAGGAGCGATTTGAGGATGCTGAAAAGATGCTGAAGGATCTCAAGGACGTGCAGCCCCCGGTCCCGCTGGTTAGTGAAAAACTGGTGGACTTGTTCTTGCGAACAGGCAAAAAAGACATGGCGATACTTGAACTGGGCGAGCTCACCCGCGAGAACTCGGAAAACCCCCCGCCCTTATTTTCTTCTCGGCTCCCTGAAAGCCGACGATGGTGAGTCAGCGGAAGCTGAGAAGCACTATCGCAAGGCAATGGACATTAGGCCTGAATTTGAGCCTCCTTATTATGAGTTGGCTGCAATGAAGCTGAACGAGGGTGAGGCGCGTGAAGCTTTTGAAGTTTTACAACAGGCCCGTGAACATTTCTCCGATCAGTTTATCCTGGAGTTTTACTCTGGCCTGGCTATGTCCGCGCTTCGCCGCTATGAGCCTTCCCTTGGGTTTCTTAGGCAGGCAGAGAGCATTGCGGAGAAGCAGGAACCAGAGAGATTGACAGGTTTCTTCTATTTCAGGGTGGGTTCCGTTTTGGAACGCTTGGGAAAGTTCAAGGAAGCTGAAGTCGAGTTTCTCAAATGTCTTGATAAAGCGCCCGACGATGCCACCACCTTAAATTATTTGGGTTACATGTGGGCGGAGCAGGGAGTGAAACTGGATCAAGCCTATGAATGGATCATGAAAGCCCACGAGATTGAACCAGAAAGTGAAGCGATTCTGGACAGCATGGGATGGGTGCTTTACCAAAAAGGGAAGCCTGCGGAAGCCTTGCCTTTCCTTGAAAAAGCCAAGGAAAAATTGACCGAACCTGATCCTACGATTTTGGATCACCTTGCTGATGTCTATGAAGCTTTGGGTGAAACTGAGAAAGCCGAAGAGGCCTGGAAGCAGTCGCTGGAAATCGAGTTCAACGAAAGAGTTTTCAAAAAATGGCGCATTCTCGAGGATCAGGGCGAAACCAAGTCCTGAACTTTGATAATCAGTTTATTGCGTCCTACAATGTCATGTCGGCTCCTTTCCAATATTCAAGGCATTACACCCTGGAAGAAGCGCGAGAGATGATACCTCGAATCGAGCAATGGCTGGGTGAGATCCATGCGCTCAATTTGCAACAGGAGGAGTGCAGGAGGTGGCAGCACGCCATGTTCGAAGAAGGACATGATCTTGGTGGTAATCAAATTGAAGCTGAGGTCAGAAACCTCAGTCGATTGCTCCATCTCCTGCAGGAATTCAAAGATAGAGAAATTCTCATCACAGATTTATCCAGAGGCCATGTGGATTTTCCCTCCATGATGGGAGGTGAAGAAGTCTTTCTTTGCTGGGAAGCTGGGCAATCAGACATCATACACTGGCATGCCCTGAATTCTGATTTAGCTGATCGTAAGCCCGTTTGATCAAGTTAAGTATTTTTTCGATTTTCCTCATTTCAGTGCCTGTATTTTTAAAGGTAACTTCAGGAATCTGGAAAACTCCGGGTATCGTTTGCCAACACTGAAAACCATGAATCCATTTTCTGAATTACCGACCCCATGCTATGTGGTAGATACGCAGAAATTGCGTCAAAACCTGGAAATCATCCGCAGCGTGCAGGATCGAACGGGGGTCAGAATTATCCTCGCCTTGAAGGGGTTTTGCCATGTTTCGCGTTTTTTCCCATCATACGGGAGTATCTCTGCGGAACGACCGCCAGTTCAGTAAACGAGGCCAAGCTTGGTAGCTACGAATTCGGTGGAGAAGTTCATGCTTACGCGCCTGCCTACAGTGAAAAGGATATCCATCAACTTTCACCATTGATCAAACACATCACATTCAACTCATTTTCGCAATTTCATCGTTTCAAGGATCAGGTCTCAAACATCAATCCCCAAGTATCCATGGGGCTTCGTATCAATCCTGAATATTCCGAGGTTGCCACCGAACTCTATGACCCGTGTCGGCCCTGTTCCCGCTTGGGTATGACATTGCAGCATTTTGAGGGCGAAGCGTTGGAAAGGATTGAAGGACTTCATTTTCACACCATGTGTGAGCAGAACTCAGACACACTGGAACGCACGCTCAAGGTGGTTGAAGAGAAATTCTCGCCTTACTTCGAGCAATTGAAATGGATCAATTTTGGAGGGGGGCATCACATCACGCGGCCTGATTATGATGTTGATCGACTTTGTCGTGTTCTAGATGCCTTCATGCAAAAATATTCACTGCAGGTTTACATGGAGCCAGGTGAGGCCATTGCCTTGAATACGGGTATTCTCATCGCAAGTGTCATGGACGTATTTGAAAATGACATTCCACTTGCAATCCTTGATACCTCAGCCACTGCCCACATGCCGGACGTGCTTGAAATGCCCTACCGTCCAGTTATTCAGGGGGCCGGGGCTCCCGGGAGCAAGGCGCACACGATTCGACTCGGAGGTCTGACCTGTCTGGCAGGAGATGAGATAGGCGATTATGCCTTTGATCAACCCTCTGAAAGTGGGCGACCGGCTTGTGTTTGAAGACATGGCCCATTACACCATGGTTAAAAACACCACTTTCAACGGGGTGCATCTCCCATCCATAGCAACATATAACCCCTTGACTCAAACCGCAGAGGTGGTGCGTGAGTTTGGGTATGAGGATTACCGCAACAGGCTCTCATAAGGGAGTCTTCTTATCTGCACCGTCTTCCAATTCCTGATGACTCAACCATTCCAGAGCAGCTTCCACAATGATTTCATGTGTGCCTTGAAAAAGAGTGAGGCGTGCTTTACCTGATTGCCTTCTGAGTAAGGGGCGTTTTTCGCCGTAGCTTGGATCCCTCGAAGTTTCGTTCGACAAAAGTGGCGGGATTTTCGCCTGGGTCTCGATGTATTGGATCTGTTCCTCAGAGAAGCGGTTGTTGTGTGCCGCGACGGCATTGAATGCCCGTAAACTGTGCCCCACCGGGACGCTCCCGGTATGTCCATCCATGATCCCTGCGTTGATATCCAGCCTTACTTTTTTGGCATTGGTTAGAAAATGAATGGGAGATCTATTCCAGTATTGGAAATCGATTGCGGCGTGTTGATTGGGTTTGCCGCCGCAGGATGCCTCAATCATGGCCGTGTATTTGAGTTCGCGTGCCAAGGTCTCTGCGTGCCAGCGCAATAAATCAGAAATGGGAACCCATGATGAAACACCAGCCCAGATTTGAGGCGCCTTGGCCGCCAGCATGAGGCTTGCCATGCCTCCACCGGAGGCTCCCACCAAATAAATTCGACGAGCATCCACGTTTGCATCAGTGCGTGCGAATTCAACAGCATCCAAAATATCGCTCACGACCAGGTCCGAGCAGGTTGCTTCTGGTCGCTGGTTGACCCCTCTGAAATCAGGATGAATAAAATGCCAGTTTCGCTCTTTGGCTTGCTTGAGGTATGTTTCGCCGCTGGCCTGCATATAGTTGCCAGACCAACTGTGCAGGGCGACAAGCAATGGACGGGGATGCGTGGTTTCCGAGGCCGGGCACCAAATGGCTTTTTGTAATGTGCCGTCAACCGTCGATGCGATATCAACCTTCAAGGCCCTACTGAATTTGTTGGAAGATGTTTCCGCTCCAATGGACGTGGCTACTTGTATCCATAAACTCACCCAGAGAACTGGAAGTAGATGGTGTGATTGAAAAGGCATGCATCGTTTCTATCCATTAAATGTTGTCATGTAAATATTCCCGATGTTTTCAGACTTGATGTAGACCGGCGACTGGCTTTATGTAATGGCTTATGCCAACGCGTAAGAATCTGAGCAAGCCTGTGGGAAAGGCTGGAGCAAGAAGTCCATTTGATCTGAAAGATTATTTGGACCGCTCCAGTCGCGAGGTGGATCGTGCCTTGCGAAAATACCTGCCAAGCGGAAAGGTCAAGCCCGCAACGATCCACAAGGCAATGCGTTACTCCATTTTTGCGGGAGGAAAAAGGATGCGTCCTGTTTTATGTTTGGCGGCAGCCGAGGCCTGCGGGGGAAATAGG
>CALSPN010000050.1 GCA_943788245.1 uncultured Verrucomicrobiae bacterium
CAATCAATGTTACATGCAGCCACCTTGGCTGCGCTAATATGCATTACATGGTCAGGTTCATCAGCTGAAATACCGGTTACCGATGGTTTGGTAGCGCAATGGGAATTCGATGAAACCAGCGGATTAACCGCCAGCGATAGCATAGGAAACAACAACGGCACTCTCATCAACTTCGCTGATGATGGTTCACAATGGGTCGCCGGAAGAAACGGAGGAGCAATCGCATTCGACGGATCGAATCATATTGAAGTACCCGATGACCCTTCCATAGGAGGTGATATTACAAGCTCGATGACCATCATGACCTGGTTTAAATCCAATGTTGAACTGGCGGCAAATGGAGCAGGAAACCGTATGCTGGAGAAAAGCAACAGTTACTTTCTTCTCCAAGGGGTTGCCAACGGTGGCATGAACTTTTTGGTGAAAGATGGTGGTTCAAATAGAACGGCGGGCATAGGAGAGACATTGGACGCAGATGTCTGGTATCACATTACAGGTGTGGTGGACAAAACGGAGATTCGTGTCTATATCAACGGCGTGCTCAAGAACACCGTTGATATTGGGGGCCCTGTCGATGACGCACAGCTGCCTCTTTTCATAGGGTCCGACGATTCCGGCAACCACTTCAACGGTCTCATGGATCAACTGCTGATCTACAACCGCCCTGTCAGCGAAACTGAGATCAACGACATTATTGCAAGCAGTGAACCACAAGGAGCACCAGTTGTTGCAACTGACCCTCAGTCAACAACCATATTTGAGGGTAGCACCCTGTCATTGCAGGTGGGCGCAAACGGGGAGGAACCCATGAGCTTTCTGTGGTATAAAGGTGAGGAAATTCTTAGATCACAGACCACTGCCAAATTACTCATCACCGATGTTTCGACAAAGGACGCTGGAGACTACCATGTCGCCATAAGTAACAATGCTGGAGAAATTAAAAGTGCTTCAGCAACAGTCACCGTAACTCCTGTCACTGGATTGGAAACGGGTCGCGTGGCTTATTGGAGTTTTGATGAATCCGGTGGATCAACCGCAGCAGACGGTTCATCTAATCGTAATGACGGAGAATTGCTTGGATTTGCAGGCAATGGTTTCACCAGTGCCCAAGTCAACAATGGATTGGATTTTGACGGTTTGGGTGCACTGGTAGCGGTTGGTCACAACGACAACCTGAATCAAGTTAAAACAGAAGCCTCCATTGCTTTCTGGGTGAAACCTCGATCTTATGGAGAGATAGAAGAAGCCGGTAGTTACACCCGAGCTTCCAGCTACATTTTACGCAAAGGCAATCATCTCGGAATTCGCTTGGTCAATGATCCGGGCACCGTCACGCGCACTCTGACAGTGCGTGCAGGAGATGGCAATGACAACGGAGGGGTGCAAAAAAAGGGATGGGAACTGAACGCTCCTCAGGGTTTGATTCTGTTGGATGAATGGCAACATTTCACCATCGTTTACAAAAACGACACGGTGACCATGTATAAAAACGGGATTCCCTTGGCTGAACCGGCTGAAGGCCACTTAGGCACACCGAATGATCTTCCGCTGACCATCGGTTCCTATGATGATGTGGATACCGCTTTTCGGTTCCTTGATGGCGCGTTGGACGAACTTTCCATCTGGCAACGCCCTATCAGTGAAGCTGAGATCCTGGAAGTTGCCGGAAAAGATATCGCCGGTGCACCGGTCATCGAAATTCAACCCGCAGCACAAAAGAAACTCGAGGGTACGAGCGTCACCTTCAGTGTTGTTGCAACGGGCATGCGGCCCGTGAGCTACCAATGGCTGCATAAGGGCCAATTCATTGAAGGTGCAACTAACCGCCAACTGACACTTCACCGACTACTGCCATCAGATGCCGGTGCCTACTCAGTACAAATCACAAATACCCAGGGAGCCGCAACAAGTGAAAACGCTGTGCTCACGGTCGAGGAACTGGGAGCCATTACCAGCGGCCTGGCTGCTCATTTCACCTTTGATGAAACCTCGGGAGAGACAGTTGCGGATGTGACGGACAATAAAATGTCGGGCAGACTTTTCAATTTTGATGATGGAGCTTTTCAAACGGGTATGATTGGCGGCTCTTTATTTTTCGACGGAGAGGATGATTTTGTTGAAGTAACGCACAGCGATCTATTGAATTTGACCACTGATGCCACTGTTTCTGTCTGGTTGAATCCCGTGCTGTTTTCGGGCGGCAGCGACTTTGATCGAGTGCTAAGAAAGGATGTCAATTATGATTTTGTTCTCATCAAAGGAGGGGTTGCACGCGTACATGGCATCGGTAAGACACCTTACTCCTCTCCGGGAAACACCGTGGATGCCGAAATCTGGCAGCACTTCGCATATGTCGCAAAATCAGGCACTATTCAGTGGTACAAAAACGGCGAACCCGTTGGCAGCCCCTTAAGCGGACGACTCGGCGAATTGAACACGCTTCCACTGGTATTGGGGAATTACGAGATCGAAGACGACAGCTGGATCAATCGCCCATACCAGGGAGGAATGGATGATTTGGGCATCTGGCAGCGGGCACTCTCTTCCAATGATATTCTTTCAATCTACGCCAATGGACTCAGTGGGAAACCGTTATCGGAAGAACTCGATCCAATCACAATTGAATCCTTTGCAGCAGATGGAGACAACTTTACCCTTTCCTTCTTCACCCCTTTCTCAGCGAGGAGTCACTCTGTTCAGATAAAGGAGAGTATGAACAGTCCCTGGAGTGATCTTGAAGGATTGTCGATGGAAGATCAGGGAGATGGACGCTTTTCAGCAACCTTCAACGCCCCGAAAAACATGGGGTTCTATCAAATCGTTTCCTTACCACCGCCACCAGTCTTCGAAGATGACTTTGAATCGGGAGCAGAGGGGTGGACTCATGGAGGCAGTCAGGACGAATGGGAACTCGGCACTCCAACCGCAGGTCCAAACGGAGCTGCATCCGGTTCGAATGCTTTCGCGACTGATCTCGATGGTAATTTCGAACCAAGCACAGATGCGTGGTTACTTTCCCCGGTTATTGATCTCACCGAAGTCACTATCGCCAACCTGTCTTTTTCCGAATTTCATGCGGTGGATGTGGAAATCGATTTCCACAATGTCAGCGTAAATATTCTGGATGGAGATTCAGGGGATCTCATCCAGCAAGTATTCCTTCAGGCAGGCAGCACGGCTGGCTGGACCCAACGAAATATACGACTGGCAGGCCCCAATGCGGGTCGCAAGATTCGTATTGAGTTCAGGTTGGTCACGGATACCGTTGAACAAAACTTCGGGTTCTATATTGATGACGTGGTCGTCACTCCGAACTGAGGTAAACAAAGTCTTTTTTACTCAGCGGGAAGGCGACGACCTTCCCGCTTTTCGTGATGCCATCGGTTATCCTCATTGGTTTGATGAATAAAATTCAAGCCACTTGAAATCGATCCGGGGAGTAAGGAGCGGGGTTGATATGCGTTTTCTTGTTGGCAACAATTTCAGCTAGCAATCTGCCAGTCGATGGGGCAAGACTCAGGCCAAGCATATTGTGGCCCGTAGCCAAAAATACGTTATCCAAACCGGGAGCTTGTCCAATGACGGGTAAACTGTCCCATGTCATCGGCCGCCAGCCATACCAGGTTTCAAATATTTCTTCGGTCCACGGTTGTTTTAAATAGGGTTCTGCCGAGCGTTTGAGCTGTTGGATTCTTTTATCTGGAATGGATTGATCAAACCCGACAAATTCCATCATCGAACCCAATCGATAAGCATCATCAAAAGGAGTCACTCCAACCCGATGCTCAGGAAAAAGCATGGGGTATTGAGGACAGATCTCCGGACGTTTCATCGTGACTGAATATCCTTTGCCCGGCTGGATCGGAATCTCAATCCCTAGTTCAGCTCCCCATTCACTGCTCCAGGAGCCTGCTGCAAAAACGAAATGATCGCATTTGATGGGGCCATTTGAAGTAATGACAAATTTAATCCGATGTGATTCCCGTTCAATAGAAATCGCTTTACAATGTTCGATAAACTCCACTCCCTGCGCCTGCAACTGAAGTTTCCACTCAGCACACAAATGATCCGGGCGTAACATGGTATCACCTTCGTAAAGGAAGGCTCCTGCCAGTCCAGGCTTCAAAGCAGGATCCAATAACGGGAGTTCATCCCCTTCCACTCGACGAGCTGCCACGTTGAACTCGTTCTTCAACAATTGATCGGTGTTCGCAAACTCATGCATCCCTTTCGCTGTCTGATGCACATAAAGCAAGCCCGATGATTTCCATTCGCATTCGATCGACTCCTCTTTCACCAGGTGGTGATATTCGTGCATGGAAGCATCTAAGATGGCTTTCAGATGATGTCCAGATTCCAGCATGACGCGGTGTCGACATCGGCGAGCAAATTCCCAGAACCAGCGCAAAACCTTGCGCTCAAATGTAGGTTTGACTCGGAATGGGGCGTCTGGTTGTAAAAGGGATTTGATCGCCACACGCAACGCTGCAGGCTCGGTCAATGGAAGCACGTGGCTCGGGCAAATATAACCACAATTACCATGAGAGCACGCTCCTCCCATCGTACCTTGATCAATAACAGTGACTTTGAATCCACTGCGCATCAGATAATGGGCACAAGCAATTCCAATCACTCCACCACCGACAATCAGGACTTTTCCCGTGGATGCATTCATGCCTTGACTCATTCGATTCCTTTATTCATGCGAACCATATTGCCCGGCTTTGAACGGGTCTTCTGGCGAATGAAGCAAGTTTGTTTCACCGTAGACATAAGCGGTACCAGTGATCGATGGAATGATGCGCCTGTCATCGATGCGTTTGTAAGTGCCTTCAAACCGACTTCCAATCACACTTTCCTGAATCCAAGTATGTCCTGATTCCCATGCCTTGTCGGCAGCCAAACAGGCCAGCTTGGCACTGGTTCCCGTACCGCAGGGGGAACGATCATGAACACCTCCGGGACACAGCACAAAATTACGGCTGTGCGCATCCCTGGCAACGGGCGCTGAAAACATTTCAATGTGATCAATCGCTTCTCCATTGTCGCCGGTAATTCCATGCTTATCAAGATGCCTTCGAATTTTCATGGCTGTTCTTTGAAGCTCTTCGGTGTTTTCATTTATCAGCGGACAAGGACAGAATGCTGTTAGGAAAAACCAGTTGCCACCCCATGCAATATCCCCTTTAACTTCCCCTAGCTCATCAATATCCAAGGTCACATCTTTCTTAGCGCGCCAGCTGGGTACATTTTCAATCGTAACACGATTCCCCTCCTTGAGTTCAAAACTTACCTCACCAACAGGCGTATCCAGTCGGTGATTTCCTTCGCGGATATGACCTATATGAGCCAGAGTGACTGCGACACCAATGGTTCCATGCCCGCACATTCCAAGCAGACCGACATTATTAAAAAAGATGACCCCACTGGCACAATCAGGATTGGAGGAAGGGCAAAGCAAGGCTCCAACCAAAATATCGGAACCTCGTGGCTCAAGAATCATTGACTTGCGAAAGTCATCAAATACTCTTTCAAATCGATCCGCCTTTTCACGCATGCTGCCTTCCCCTAACTCCGGTCCACCTTGAATGATCACGCGAGTGGGTTCACCTTCCGTGTGAGAATCAATCACCCGCACGCTTGTATTAAGTTGAGACATGGAGGAAACAGAGAAAAGTTACACCCAGAAATGTTTACCAGCACTTAGCAGCCAGCAGGTGGAAAGCTCGTCCCCTCCCAATTTGACCACCATGACTTGAACTGTTTGAGCTGATCCTCCGCATAGGCCTGTTGACTTGACGACAGAGCATCCGATTCATTGAAATGAAGTCTGAAGGCCTCAAAACCTTCCAGAACCATCAAATACTTGTAATATAGCACCAGATCCGGACCTTCATCGAAGGCGGAAAGAACGGTAAAAGCTTCATCCAGTTCGGAAGCATAACGGCGAGCTTGGCTATCTCCGCCAGCGGCTGCTTTGCACAGTCGGATAAAATGCAGTACTTCTTTGGGAAGAACGTTACCAATACCTGTAATGGCCCCCACTGCACCACAATGAATGAATCCATGAAACACTTGTGTGTCGACTCCAACCATCAGCGCAAGATCTGGTTTGGTGTTGGTGATGTTCTCTGCTGCATAGGTCAGTGAATCTCGACCTCCAAATTCTTTGAACCCAATAAGGTTGGAATAACGATTTTGAAGTTCAAAAAAAAGATCAGCTCGTGTTTCATATCCATAATAGGGACTATTGTAGATCACTGCAGGCAAATTGGGTGCCGCCTCCAGAATGGTAGCAAAATGTGATTTCTGAGCGGCGGGGGAGGTTCCTCTTGAGAGTAAACGTGGAATCATCATCAAGCCAGCAGCACCGACCTCTGCAGCATGCCGTGCATGTGCCTCTGCTAAACGAGTGTTCTGGGCGCCTGTACCAACAACAACAGGAACACCTGCTTCCGTCAGTTTCTGAACACCTGTTTGCCTTTCTTGATCTGTTAAAAGAGGCCAATCACCCATCGAACCGCAATAAACAACTCCAGACATTCCGGCATCCATCAGTTGTTTTGCTGTGTCCACAAGCGCATCATGGTTGGGACTCCTATCCAGATTACAAGGAGTCATCAGAGCGGGAATACATCCGTAAAAACAATCTTTATTCATAAGATTAAGGCTAATTAAGCCGGTCATTTCATCTATCATGGAAGATAGACACACGCATTCATAACGAAATCAATTCAATATGCACAGAGGAAAAAAAATGCCAAATCAGAGAGCGATAGATGCTCGATAGAAAAGGTTCAAAGGGACACCATCCTGATTGGTTGGAAGAGGAATGCTTGTCTCGATGCCACTTGCAGTACCCAGAAATTCCCATGTCTGAAAATCAGAGGAAGATTCCACTCGATACCGCATACCTTGTTGCCCCTTGATAACCAATAAGAGATTACCTGTATTCCCTCTCGCAATACTGACCCTCGGGGGAACCATCGGCAGACCTTTTACCAAAAGCGGCTGTTCGATACAGACAGGCTCCGTATTGATCGATTCCGAACAAATAAGAAAGGAATATTCTCCCGGAGTCAGGGACCGAAGAAGCAATTGGACATCTACACCGTCCTCTTCGCCAGCAGGCAGACGGCCGAGGTTCAAGGAAACCCGATGTCCATCGAGCTCACGTTTCCACCCCAAGCCTTTGGACATTTCAACGTCTTCAACAGTGACGCCGGGTGGAATATCGATCAACACACGCCCTGCTGTTGATTCACAAATACCGTTATTTACGATCTGAAACGATTGGCGAACCAATTCACCAGATTCCACTGCCTGATTCCACACACGTGGCGAAACCTGAAGGTGAACACTGGAACAAGCGCTGCACCTTAGTAACCAGCAAATTCCGTTTTGAAAGAGGCGCTTGCGCTGAGTGGAACTATGCGAATCTCCGCCATCAATCATAGGAAAGTTCTGAATGATCTTCCTAGGCTGATCAAAATCAGGTTCTGTTCCGGCAGGATAGCGAATGAATGTGTCGGATTTCCCCGTAAAGGCAATCACTTCTGCTGATTCGTCAGCTAAAGCACGGTCAAGGGATACAGGCAGTTCAAACGGTTCAACCATACCAAAACGACCATTGAGTATGGATTTGAAAAAACCTCTCTCCTGCAATTCAAAAACATCACCACCCCATTCACCTCCAAGGGATTGCAGATGTGTCAATTCTCTCCATTGATCCCGCTCGTCGCGTGACAAGGTGTCGGTACGAGAGGACAACCGGTGCCCCAGGATAAATATTGGAAGCTCAAAATCAACATAGGCTGTTCTCAAACTTTCAAGCAGTTGAGAAGTAACGCCCAGCTCCGAATCTTCGATCCCAATTACAAGATCGAATGACTTCAGGGAGTCCACATTCAAATCAGCCATTGAGAAAAGGGTCATTCCAGCTCCCATTTCAAATAGTAATTCCTGTATGATCTCTGGATCCTCAACAGGGGTTTCTGAGGTCAACAGGGCTACTTGCCGACATGTATCAGAAATACCCGCACGAACGGGTTCTGATTGTATCACAGAACCATCTTCTCGAAACGCATGGGCAGTGATCAGAAAATCACCCATCTCCTGAATATCCCATTGAAACAGGTAAGGCTGGGTGTTTCGAACTCCCTTTAATTGATCTCCAGCGAACAAATACACCACAGTTCCCTCGGGGGCTCCTCCCTCAAGTGAAACACCTATTTCGATGGTTTCGCCCATGCAGGCCACGAACTGGTCTGCAGGTGATTGAATACTGATGGAAAATTCCGGAGGTCTTTCTGTAATCTCAACGGTGATAGCCGAAGTCTCTGCACTTGCCGTTTTATCATCTTCAATCTCGGCATGTAACTGCCACGTTCCAAGATGACTCGGTTCCCATTGCACTTCCTGTGAGGTATTGGAAGGGGGAGTAATAGGTTTGCCGTTGGCATAAAAGGTGATCCGGTTGATGCCCCCTTCAGGATCGAGAGCTGAAACTTTGAGCATGATTGTTTGCCCCTCAAAAAAGGTAACGTCATCCGAAGGCTCAATCCAGGAAATGGATGGAGGCTCATTGATTTCAGGAAGTACAGTTACCTGAAAAACACGCGTGATGGAGTGGTTGGCTCCCTGACCATCCGATAATGTAATTGATATTTCGGTCGCTCCATCAGCATCGGGAACACTCGTCAACTGCACCTCTCCAACAACATTCCCCTGACCATACAAGACCTCGACTTGAGAAATGATCGAGGTGTCAGCGATCAGCACTGAAAACTCAAGGGGTTGATCCTCCCAGTGAGATCCGTCAGAAATCCCAGTCAGCGCCACGCTCCTGACTGCTTCCCCCGGATTGAGAACAAGATCGTCAATTTGATTCAAAGATGGTCGGTCATTTCTTGGCCGGATCGAAAGAAGGAAGGTATCCTGACTCATCGCTCCCTCCGGATCCTTGACCATGACCTTAATGTTTACCACTCCAAAGGCATCGGACACAGGGGTCAGTTCAAGTTCGAATCGATCCCCTTTTCGAAGAAGGTTCAAACCATTCTCAACAGAGATAATGTCAGGGCGATCAGATTCAAATGACCAGATGAGCGTGTCCGACGCATGATCGGGGTCGGACACATTCAGATTCACCAGTGTCATCCTGTCTTCGAACATGGTTCGATTACGAATCGGGCCTAGTATGGGCGATTGATTGGATACTTCTTGGTATTGCACCTCAACGAAATGCTCAACAATGCGCGGAGTTGCCTCGTCCGTGAACAAGCGAACAGTCAACAATGAAGTGGAACCGGGATCTGTGGAGACTGGCACGTCATTCGCCCGCCAGAATTGGCCACCGAAAGACACCGGATGAATTTCATCTGGATCTACTGAACTGATCAATTCCATCCGATCTATGGGGATGGGATTGGCGATATTACGAAATATATCAGCCAGTTCGGAGGCTGATTTTGCATGACGGAAATTGGCGCATGTTGCATCTGATATGGACTTCAAAAGCAAAGAACCAGCCGATAAAGATTCCCCCAGATAGACCGTGTGAATTTTCACACCCAGCTCCCTTGAAATAAAAGCAGCATCTGCAGGACTGCCCTCCGAGGATTCACCGTCTGAAAATAAAATAATATTCTGAGCCACACCAACTCGCATTTTTTCAACAATTTCTTCCATGGAAACCTCCAAGGCTTGCTGAATATCGGTTCCACCTGATTGATCCAATGTTTCCAATTGCGTCAGGACAGAATCGAAATGTTCGGTCAGTGGCTGCAGTAACTTGGCGGTATGATCAAAGTCAACCAACCCCAGCCGGATATTCACCCCCTGAGGTAATGAAGCTACAAACTCGGATACCGCTCGCTGACGCAGATCATCCGGGTCATTCTTCCTGAGACTTTCCGAACTATCCAATACCAGCATGAGATCCATCCCCTGAGAACCTGGGCTGAGCCCGATCGCTCCTTGAAGGGAGAGCTCACTCATACGAACGATCTCTCCTGACGCAGGTGAGGCTATGGTCAATTCAGGCAGGGGCAACTGACCTTCCCCTGCATCGGGGTTGCATCCATCGACTGAAGAAAAATCAAACCCATAGTTTGAGGAACTACTCGAAGGTTTATAGAATTCCAGCGAATAGTTACCCGATTGGAGTAGTGACAAAAATTGCGCATTTGATTCAGTGGCCCGAAAGGACGTATCAAACAACTCAAGACCATCGGGAGCAGTGAGTCGCCACTTCAGGGTTTGCGACCGGGTAGCTAGCGTTGGCTTTAAATGCCATACCTGCCCTTTGACACCTTTGATTTGATAAATATCCCGAGCTCCGGGAGATTCCAATCTTCCAGCGCCTGCTGCCGGTTGATCAGGCAGGATAGAAAAACCGCCCGATTCGATTTCGAATACTTGAGGCTCTGGAACATCCCAGACCTGGAACGAGTACGCGCCAGTCCCCGCATGTTGAAACCCCCCGACAAGCAACTGGTAATCACCCCCTTTTTGGAGTGTGATTTTACCGGGATTGACACAGCGCAGGCACTCGTCAAATAAGACAGTTCCTGAGTCATCCACCAGTTGCCAGGTCAAGAATCCAAGAGACCTCTCCGATTGAAGGACTTCAACGAATATTTCTTGCCCCGCTTCTGCGTAAAAATGGTAAACATCCTGTGCGCCCGGCACGTTGATGATACCGGCACCTTCTTCTGGCTGATTCGATTTCACCTCTTCGCCAACGGTCAAATCGAAAACTTCTCGACTGGGTACAGGTTGTATGTGGATTCGATAGTCACCCGTTCCACTGTTCAGATTCCCTCCAATGATCATGCGATAATCGCCGACATCTTCCAAAAAAATCAGCCCTGGATCACCGGAGAAAAAGAACTTGGAATAGATCTTTTGATTTGAAGGCCCATAAAGCTCCCATTGGGCAAATTGCAAGGGCTTGTCGGCTTCCTTTAAATCAAGAAAAATCCAACCCGGTGCATCCATGGTCCAATGATAAACATCCTGCGCAGCCGAGGATTGGATCATTCCTGCGCCATTACCGTCGTTGAAAATTTCAATGGGATCTTTTAATGAAAGCTGAATTTCGTCAGGAGGAGGAATACTTTCAAGAACGAATTCGTATTCTCCTGTAGCTGGATTGTTCTTGTCTCCAATAATGAGGTCAAAAACTCCAGAGGTTTCCAGAGTGAAAATCCTTGGTTGGTATTGGATTAAATCCCCAAAATAAAGTGTGCCCAGCGTAGGGCTCTGGAGGCTCCAGTTCACTGAATCAAGAGATGAGTTAAAACTCAAAAGCCGAAAAATAAATCTCTGTCCTGCCTGAACTTCAAATTGGTACTTGTCACTCGCTCCCGGACTCTCAATGCGCCCAGCGCCGGTCGCGGGCAAGTCCGGCGATACGGTCACACCTAATTGAAGCTGAAAAACGTCAGGTTCAGGAACATGCAGCAAACTGAAGGAGTAAACACCAGTTTCGGTCAAAGAGGTATTGCCGACGACGATCTGGTGTTTACCAGTACGTGTCAATTTTATGTATCCTGGATCCTGACATCGAAAACATTCTAGAGATAATATTTTTCCATCGGGCCCTGTCACTGTCCAGATCATTTGCCGAAAAGACACTTCATGAGCAAGCATTTCCAGGAAAACTGTCTGCCCGGCCTTGCCTTCAAATAGGTAAATATCCTGGCCACCCTCTTCCTCAATATGACCACTACCCAAAAAAGGTTGATCTGCACCAATGGTTTGTCCTACTGAGATCTCAAATGTGTCAACGTTCTGAGCATGGCTCTCTACAGCAAACAAAAAAGATGTACAGTAAATGAGAGCAAATAAGAAACAGACGGACAAATGTTGCCTCTTTCCAAAGCTCGATTCCTGCTGGATCCGGACCATGTTTACGTTCCTTTGAAAATTCTGACAATCCATTTTCACTGCCTTTGCTGTGATAGCTGCTTAGTTAAAATGATGCGTTTGGCGCACTAGGGAATTACAACATACCACAAACTATGCGATTTCTCCAAGCTCTTGCTACACCACCTTATATCAGCGGCATCTGCAATCCATGGTAAATCTCCTGTTTGCCTGCCTTATCCCCGTTTGACAATTAGAGAGCGAGAACGTATAAACGATCAAGCATAACCGCGATAATACATAACAATATTTGTAAAGACATGGCAATCACAGTTGGAACTAAAGCTCCTGATTTCGTATTGAAATCCAAAAATAGTGAAGGCGTTTCTGACGTCTCCATCAGCAATAACAACGGTCAGAAAAACACGGTCATCCTGTTTTTCCCATTGGCTTTCACCGGTGTTTGCACATCTGAATTGTGCGACGTGACAGCAGGCTTGGGTCAGTATGCTGACTTGAATGCGGAGGTCATTGGCATCAGCGTGGACAGTCCGTTTGCTCAAGAAGCATGGGCACAGAAGGAAAACATTGGCATTACTCTGGCCAGCGATCTCAACAAAAAAACATCAGCGGACTATGGAGTCCTTCTGGATGATTTGATGGGATTTGGGGCAACTAGCGCAAGGGCAGCATTCGTGGTTGATAAAGAAGGCATCGTTCAATATGCAGAACAAACTCCCACTCCCAAGGACTTGCCCAATTTTGACGCAATCAAAGAGACACTCCAGAAGCTCCAGTGATTTGTTTGCAAAAAACATCCTTTTCCATGAAACGGGACGCCTTGTGCGTCCCGTTTTTTTTTGACAAATTCGATTTTTACCCAATCATTTTTATTACACCTCACCTGATAGCATGAGAAGGAAACAATATCATGCTCGGATGGATCGAGAACAGAAGGAACGATCAAGGCTTTACTTTGCTGGAACTTTTGACGGTGATGGCGGTCATCGCAATGCTTGCAGTATTTCTCGTCACAGCTGTCACCCAAGCCAGACAAAAAGTAAATGGAGCTGTTTGTCTGAATAATCTCAGGCAATGGGGCCTGGCTACTCATTTATATGCAATCGATTACGATGATTGGCTCCCCAGAGATGGGTCCCCCAACGGAACGTCTCTAAAAAGTGGTTGGTACATTGATTTACCAGTCATGCTGAACATCCCGAGTTATCACCAAATGCCATGGCGAACGAATGCCAGCGCTTTGTTGCCCAGAAGTATCTGGATTTGCCCAGCTAGCCGGAAGCGAAGCAGTAGTAACCATCTTTTCCACTATTGCCTGAACGCCCATGTCAATGGATCCGGAACAGGAAATCAGATTCAATTAAGCAGTGTCCCCTCCCCTACGACCACAATATGGCTTTTTGACAATGGAAAAAAAGCAGCGGTGGCCCAGCATAATAACGTGCATACCAACCTGCACAGCAGAGGCGCTCAATTTAACTTCCTCGATGGACATTCAGCAAAGTTTCCCAACACAGATTATTGGGACTTTCATCAAAATCAGGGAAAGAAACGAAATCCAAAACTTCGCTGGGAACCATTTTCAGTTCATTGAAAATATCACTCTGTCCATCATTAGCGACAGGAAGCGGAATCACCGGGAACCAAACTGATGAGTATTTGACCGTTTCTTGCTTCCGAGGGTTCTTCAATGGTAAGCATCTGCAATTTTTTCGTTTCTGTAATGATGAACATCGGAAGCGCCTCTCCGCCATATTGCTTCTGGAAGGATTCGAAGTCGAATTCTGCAGTAATCGGAGTACGCTTGATCAGGAAACCTTCATGCAACTTGGCGCCAAAGAAATCGTAGTTGGCCTCTGTTGAGAAAAGAGTACGGCCCTGCAGACCTTCAGAAAATGCCTCTGTTCTTTGGGATTTACTGACAACATCAGGCAACTGAAACACTCCTGTACGTCCAAACAATTCGGCAAAATGTATCGCTGCCAAGGAGTTGATTCTGTGATTGGGAGTAAGTGCAATTAAGCGCCCAATCCCAGCCAGATCTAAATCATCAACTGCATCTTCGGCCAAAACACTCCCATAATGGACAGGTAGCCCCGCCATTCGGGCCTGATTGATATGCTGCCTGTTGTTATCAACCATCAGGACTCTAAATCCTTCCTCTTGAAGCGCCGCACCTAGTTTGCAGCCCATCGCATTTGCTCCCGCGATCAAAACGCCCTGAGGATCCGGGTTGGAGACCTTCAAGCGACGGGCAACACTGGCCGAGGTCAATCCATACACCAATACCGTTCCTACAATGACAACGAATATCACAGGTATCAGTAATTCTGCCCCTTTCATCCCTTCTTCGACCAGACGCATGGAAAATACAGAAGCAACTGCAGCAGCCACAATTCCACGCGGCGCCATCCATGAAAGAAACCATCGTTCAGTACTTTTGAGAGATGATCCTGCACACGAAAGCCATACAGTGGCTGGCCTGACAATGAACAAAAGCCCCATCAGAAACATCAGGACGCCGCCAACGGGTAATGCTGAAAAGTCTGATAAATTCAACCTTGCTGATAAGACAATAAAGAGCACCGAGATCAGCACTACTCGAATATTTTCCTTGAATTCGAGTACGTGACGCATGTCTACACGCTTCTGATTGGCCAGGATCAAGCCCATCAAAGTGGTGGCCAGCAAACCCGCTTCATCATAAATATGATTGGCACCGGCAAAAGCCAGCACTGCAACCATCAAGGCAAATGGGCTGTGGAGGTATTCAGGCACCCAGTGACGCTTGTAAAAGAAGTAAACCCAAAAAGCCCCAATGGCCCCAGTCACTCCTCCTGCGAAGAATGTCTTCAGAAATCCCAGTGCGACTTGAACGGGGAAATTCGACCATTGCACTCCATCTGCACCTAAACCATGGTGAATTGTTTCAAAGACCAGCAGGGCAAGCAAGGCGCCGACAGGGTCAATCATGATACCTTCCCATTTCAAGGCAAACGAAACCTGCCTGTTGGGCTGTAAATACCGCAGGAGTGGCATGATGACGGTCGGCCCCGTGACGACCAGGATGGCTCCCAGCAAAGCACATAGAGCCCAGTCCCAACCTAGACACAGGCGGGCCAATACAATGGACAGTCCCCAGGTAACGGCGGCACCGATGGTGACCAGCTTGATTACAACAGGACCCACATCATCCAATTCACGGAATTTAAGTGTCAAGCCACCTTCGAACAGGATCAACCCGACACTCATTGAGACCAATGGCATCAAGAGATCGCCGAACAAGGCATCCGGATCCACATACTGATGCCCCATCACGGGCCCGGCAATAAATCCAGCCACCAGAAGCATCAATATGGAAGGCAGTTTTAAACGCCATGCCAACCATTGAGACCCGATTCCCAGGAACAGGATCAGTGTCAATTGCGTCAGAACATGCTCAGACATAATGGTTGGCAGTCATGGATAAGATAATGAAACGCCCTCTCCACCTTGAGGGCGAAAGCGAGCATGGTTCCTGCGCTCTTTTCCTGAACGCGTCTTTATGAATTGTGCGATTGAAAACTCGATACTGCTTTTCCGCGATCAAATCACCCAAGGCGCACGCATGGGCTGTTTGATGTACGAATTGGCATCAGCATCGTTGATGATCCTTTGCGTCTTGTTGTCGAAACGCAAGACACGCCCTGTCCTCAATGCAATTTTACCAAGATTAACTATCGTACAGGATCGATGACCATTTTGGTCATTGAGAGCAAATGGTTTTCTTTCTCTAACTGCCTCAAGAAAATCGGTAACCTGTGGTTCAGGATCAGGAAACTGTGCCAATTTCTTTTCAAAATCCGGTATATCTGATTTGAACCCCTTGAAAAGCTTGCCATTCGGTCCTTCGATGTAAGCTGCGTCTTTCAACTTATTTTCACCGTCCAATAGGATTTCACAGCCATCGGCATACTTGAAACGAATCCAACGCCATGCAGTTACCGCGTCTTTATCCTGAGGATCGGTGTCAGCTTCGATCTCGACCGGACTTTCGTGATCTTTACCCAAGATATATTGGGTGGGGTCGATGTAATGCTGCCCCATGTCTCCAAGGCCACCTCCATCATAATCCCAATAGCCGCGGAATGTAGCGTGAACGCGATGCGGATGATAAGGCTTGAAAGGTGCGGGGCCTAGCCAGAAATCATAATCCAGTGCTTCCGGGACTGGTTGGGGCGTCAAATCAGTACGCCCGCTCCAACCATGCTTCCAGTTGAATCCCGTGGCTTGATTGAGAGTCACTTTCAGAGGCCATCCAAGCATACCGCTTTGAACTGCTTTTTTGATAGGTTCAACAGTGGTTCCCATACCGTAAAAACCAGAGCGAAATCGAAACCAGGTGTTGAGACGGAAAATGCGTTTGTTTCTTTGAACCGCTTCAACAACTTTTTCACCTTCATAAATCGTTCTTGTCATTGGCTTCTCACACCAGATGTCCTTACCTGCCTCAGCGGCAGCAATCGAAATCAAGGCGTGCCAGTGGGGAGGGGTCGGGATGTGGACAATATCCACGTCTTTGCGACTCAACACATCTCTGAAATCATGGTAACCCTTGACATCACCTCCTGATTGATCGAGTGCGGTTTTTAGATGCCCTTTGTCCACGTCACATACAGCGACCAGTTTGGCGCCGGGGTTGATGTTCTTTAAGTGACCACGTCCCATTCCCCCAACTCCAATAACGGCTTTGGTAGGTGTTTCATTGGGGCTTAACACCCCTTGGCCACCGAGTATGTGGCGCGGAACAATCTGGATACTTGCTGCCACTGCGGGCAAGGAGCCCAGAAAACTACGGCGGGTGAATTTCAGATGTTTTCTCATGGTTTGCTGAGTTTAATGTTTTGTGTGCAGACGTCAACTGGAAGTAGCCTCAATCGATTACCTTCAAATCATAATAGTTGCATAAATAATCCCAGATTTCAGCGGGCTCTTCAGCATAATGAAAAATATCCAAGTCCGATCTTGAAATAGTTCCCACTTCGACGAGAAATTCAAAATCAATCAATCGTTCCCAAAACTCTCGGCCAACCAGAATGACAGGAATCGGGTCCACTTTCTTGGTTTGTATCAATGTCAGGGCTTCGAATAATTCGTCCAAAGTTCCATAACCGCCAGGAAAGCAGACCAGCGCCTTCGCACGCATCAGGAAATGCATTTTGCGAACGGAAAAATAGTGAAACTGAAAACAAAGCTCAGGAGTAATGAAGGGGTTTGGATTCTGCTCATGTGGCAGAACAATGTTATGACCAATACTCTTTGCCTGCACATCGTGTGCACCGCGATTGGCGGCTTCCATGATTCCTGGCCCTCCGCCTGTTGTAACGACAAAATTACAAACCCCGGATATTTGACAATTGGACGAAACAATGCGCGCCAGGTTACGGGCCACATCGTAATATTTGGACCATTTGAGTATATGCTGAGCCGCCTTCAATTCTTTTTCGAGAGATTGGTCATTCGGCGAATTTTTCAATTGTGCCTCCACTTCTTCAAGCCGTGCTTGAGCCACATCCTTGGCAAGTATCCGTGAACCACCAAACATGACAATGGTTGATTCAATTCGATGCCATTGCTGAATGGTTTCCGGTTTTTCATACTCGAGATGCAAGCGCACGCCTCGCATCTCATCAGTCAAAAGAAATTCTTGGTCTTGGAATGCCAACTTGTAAGCATGCGATAGAGTTTGCGGAGTTTCAGGGCTTGTCTGAGCATCTTTCACAGCAGATGCAGCCGCGTGATAAGCCTTATTTTCGAAAGAGGGAGGTATGTTGATCTTGTTCATAGATTCAAAGGGATTGAGGTGGCTAATCTGCTTCAAGTCATATATTAAAACAAGCAGAAAGCTGGAGTGACACGCTCAGCAAGGCCACATGATCTGGAATGTAAACTTTAAATTGAAACACCCAGCTCATGAGCAACAGACTGATTTGATTTTACATCCTTGAAACGATCAGGTTGGAAACTCATGAAAGAAATTCGAAGCTCTATTTCTCGCTTTGATGGGAGGGAGCTCAAGTGATTCAGTGGATCAGAAATTCATGGCACAATTTGCCTCCAATGTGTACTGTAAACGTTATGTGGATTTCAGGACTCCAGTCTTGAATTCTGGAGTTCGCATAACGCAACAAAACAGGCCATCATGCATCTGCCAATGGATTTCCTGGTAAAACCATCAATGCCACCCATCGCCCTAAGATTGAGTGTTCAGATGATCTTCTGGACATTGACATGGCTATGGACAGCGGATGTAAGCGCGGCTGCAAATAAGTCTCCCCTGCCGGCCATAAGAGAGAATGTCGGCATATCCATTTCCCTTCAACAAGTGGTGATCGAGGGCACGGAACTGGAAGTGATTCCCTTGGCAGAAACAAAACCACCCATTGTGTTGCGAATTGAAGCGACGTGGCCCCATGGATCCAGTTTTCGTTATGATTTTTCATTTTATGGGCTGGAGCCTGGTAATTTTGATCTGAGATCTCAACTCAGAAGAAAAGACGGCTCCTCATTGGATACGGTTCAATCCATACCTGTCATCATTGAATCCATCCTGCCGCCGGGAAAGTCAGAACCTGCCGCTTTGAAGCATCATTCCCTTCCTGCGATAGGCGGTTACAAGCAATGGATGATCACTCTTGGCATCCTGTGGATCCTGGGATTGATGGGAATCCTTTGGTGCATGCGCCAGCAGAAAAAAACAAACGGAAGCAATACAAGACCAGTGCCAACTTTGAGCCTCGGAGAGAAAATGGAGCCGCTGGTCAAAGCGGCGGCGGCAGGAGGCGTTTCCAGTAGTGATAAAGCCGAGCTGGAGCGACTTCTGTTGACCTTTTGGAGCAAAAAACTCGACCTTGAAAAGCTCAAATCTTCAGAACGTATTCAAAAACTGAAAAAGCACCCTGAAGCCAGACCATTGATCTGCGCTTTGGAACAATGGCTGCACAGCCCCACCCCTGTCGATGATGCTGAAATACAAAGCATCCTGAAACCCTACCGTTCGATCCGCTGGATGGAGGACGAACGGCCACCAAGGGAAGTAAAACATTAATTACCAATGACTTTTGCTTATCCATGGGTTTTATTTTTTCTTTTCATTCCGTTGGCCTTGATCCTCTGGGAATGCCAGCGCCGAGACATGCAACTGACATTGCCTCTTGACCACCGCCCTGCCCATTTCAAGAAGGGAAAGTGGTGGCGTTGGACTCTGAACACTTCGCAATGTCTGCCTTATCTGGTCCTTGGAATTGTGATATGGATTCTGGCGGGCCCTCAGCGGCTTTCTGACCCAAAAACAAAACGTGTACTCACCAACATCCAGTTCTGCATGGATGTTTCTGGAAGCATGATGAGTCAATTTGGTGACGGGGATCGTTATGAGGCAGCAATGGAGTCGATCAATGAGTTTGTCAATTACCGCGAGGGAGACGCATTCGGGTTAACCGTATTTGGGGATCATTTTATTCATTGGGTTCCATTGACAGACGACACCACCGCCTTGAAATATGCGCCACCATTCCTAAATCCACGCAAACTGCCCCGATGGTTCAGCCAGGGCACTTCGATAGGACGTGCCCTGAAGGAGTGCAGGAAACTCATGATGCAGCGGGAAGAGGGAGATCGCCTGATCATTCTGCTCTCGGACGGTTACAGTTTTGACCTCAACAACGGAGCAGATGAAAAACTCGCACGAGAATTCCGAAAAGAAAATATAACGGTTTTTGCCATTCATATTGGCCCTGGAAATGCCCCCGATCCTTTGGTGAATATCACTTCGTACACCGGCGGAGAGGTCTTTGCCGCTGGAGATCCTGAAGGATTGAAGGCTGTCTTCAGAAACATTGATGCCATGCAGAAATCTCGCCTTGAAAAAACATCTGCGGAAACAATGGATCATTTCCACCCTTATTGCCTTGCCGGAATAAGCCTGTTAGGGGTTTTTACCATTTTCGGTTTTGGATTGAGATACACACCATGGTAGCGATCACTGCATCTATCTTGATCTTTCTGCTGTGCATGGCAGCGGAGGCATTACATGCCCGACGCGTGCAACGAATAGCGTATCTGGCATTTGGCCCAACGAGTCAAGCCTCTCCACTGGGCCAGTTGTTACCATGGATGAGCCCCATTGCCGCCGGTCTTCTGGCCTGGGGGCTTGTCACCCTGTTGTTTATCGAACCCAAAGTTTATCAACCAGACGCCGTAAAGGATGAGGAAATAAGGCATGTGGTACTGATACTTGATGTGTCACCCAGCATGCGACTGGAGGATGCAGGTCCAGAGAAAGGCACCAGTCGCCGAAAACGTGCTGGTGAGCTCATGCAATCATTCTTCCGAAGAGTAATCATGGAGCAAGTGCGCCTGAGTGTGATTGCCGTGTATACGGAAGCCAAACCTGTCGTCGTGGATACACGCGATGTGGAAGTCGTCAGAAACATTTTAAATGATCTCCCAATGTCTCAGGCATTTGACCCTGGTAAGACTCAACTATTCACCGGTCTCGAAGAATCAGCAAAAATTGCGAAGAAATGGCAAAAAAACAGCACGACCATCGTTGTCTTAAGTGATGGCGATACTGTTCCAACGACAGGACTGCCGCAAATGCCTCCTTCCGTCTCTGATGTTCTGGTGGTCGGCGTGGGAGACCCTCGATCTGGTTCTTTCATCAATGGTTATCAGTCCAGGCAGGAAGCCAGCACATTGCGCCAGCTAGCGACTCGGCTCAGTGGAACCTACCATGATGGCAACGCCCGCCACATCAGCTCAGAAATACTCGAACGCATGACCCAGGCTTCTTCCAACGATCCGTTTAAAGGACTCACTCGAAGAGAATATGCATTGATTGCATCGGGCTTGGGGGCTTTTTGGCTGGCCATGATTCCCTTGTTCCTGGCGTTGGGAGGCACACGATGGAAACCTGGGGCCAGAAAATGACTCTAGATTAGGCCAAAAGCTTATATGATGAATAAAAAAGTGCATTCTGGTGACTCGACGTTTGACAAGACAACACGTAATCAGACAGGCTTGCCGGCGGTGAAAGGTATGCAGGATTATCCTAAGCATTACTGCGGTGTTTTTGGCGTTTTTGGTCATCCGAACGCGGCAGAAATCTCGTATTACGGACTATATGCACTTCAACATCGCGGCCAGGAAAGTGCCGGGATTGTTACTTGCGATGGTAAAGATTTTTATTCCCATAGAGACATGGGGCTTGTCCCCCAGGTCTTCAAGGGCAATGCCTTGACTGGACTCAAGGGAAATAACGCTATTGGTCATACGAGGTATTCCACCACCGGTTCTTCGCACGTGCAAAATGTGCAACCTCTCATTGTGGATTGCAATCAGGGCAACATTGCCATTGCACACAACGGGAACTTGACTAATGCGGCAGAACTGAGGGACGAACTTGAAGCGGGTGGTAATATTTTCCAGACGACCGTCGACAGCGAAATCATCCTTCATCTCATTGCTCGGCCCTCCGCCTCTCCGGATGCAAATTCATTACTGGATGCCATCAGGCGCATTCAAGGGGCTTATTCATTGGTGATGTTGACAGAAAAGGAAATGATTGGGGTAAGAGATCCTCATGGTTTCCGCCCCTTGAGCTTGGGAAAACTTGATGGAAAATGGGTTCTTTCAAGCGAAACCTGCGCATTTGATCTGATCAAGGCGGAGTTTGTACGCGATGTCAGGCCAGGTGAAGTGGTCATCATTGATGGGAACGGTCTCCGTAGCATTGACGCCTTCCCTGAACAGAAGAAGCGATCCTTCTGCATTTTTGAATACGTTTATTTTGCCAGACCCGATAGCGCGATTGCAGGTTTGGAGGTCTATCAATCAAGGATCGAGATGGGCCGCCAGTTGGCACGAGAGCACAAAATCGAGGCTGATATGGTGGTTCCTGTGCCCGATAGCGGAAACTACGCTGCTCTTGGCTACTCTTTGGAATCCGACATTCCTTATCAGATGGCTTTTGTCCGAAACCATTACGTGGGGCGAAGTTTTCTTCAACCGACCCAGACTTCTCGCAGTCTCAACGTCAGGGTCAAATTGAATCTTGTATCTGGACTGGTCGAAGGAAAGAAAGTGATCATCGTCGATGATTCCATCGTCCGGGGAACGACCAGCCAAAGCCGAATTCGCACCCTTAAAGAAGCAGGGGCCAAGGAGGTGCATGTACTGATCAGTTGCCCCCCGCACCGCCATTCATGTGTTTACGGCATTGATTTCCCCGACCGAACCAAGCTTCTGGCGACAAAATTCAACATCAAAGAAATCGAGCAGCATCTTGGCGCCGACAGTGTCGGCTATTTAAGTGAGGATGGTCTGGTACAATCTACAAATCAGCCGAAAGAAAACTTTTGCATGGCTTGTTATAATGGGGAATACCCGGTCTCATACAATCCGATGATCGGAAAGGACATCATTGAACGCCGTAAATTCGAAGTCCAAAGCTTTGGTGATCTGATCGACAAAGAAAAATCTCAGTCCAAATTGATATAAACTACCGGGAAACGATAGCTGAGAACATTGACTTTTTCCTTGCTTACTCATGGCAATTTAAACAAGAAATGGGGTAGGTTAATAAATAATGGTAATTACAGGTCCAGATTTAACTCAGTCTTCGCCGCGCAGCCCAAGGGTAAGACTTGGTGGTTTTGTGATTCTTCCCCGTCTGTTGGACAAGGGAAGAGCAACCATCGCAGCCAAGAATGGCTCGTATAATTTCAATTGCCCGATGGACAGAAGATTTTTCGATTATGTAGGCATCAACGCCAACACATTGATGAATCAGTTGGCTTGCGGTAAATCAGATGGTGCCGTCCTGGGTTGGATACACAAAACGGCCAGCCAAAAGAGAAACCCTCAGGAAATTGCAGGTTGGTCATTGCTGGAGGAACAACGAGCCCCATTGGATGTGGAGTCCAGAAAGTATTTCAACGACATCCACTTACAAGCTGCTCCACACCGATTGGATATCATGACTTGGTTTGAGCTTCTGGATCTCGATGACTACGTGGCTTTCGGCGGCAACGCCTGACCCCGCATTGAAGCGCGTCCTTCGAAATTAAAGAGCTTCAGAGAAGTCCATCAGGTAGGGAAACCCCCTGCGCGATGTAAACGATCACGAATCAGAGAACTACACAAGAGGCACCAAAGCCAAAAAAATGTATCCAATACAGGTCTTGAGGTGACTCATCTTTCAGACCTCATTCGGTCTGGGTTTTCGACTTCGAGGACCCATTCCTCTGGGTTTTCGAGGTTTGATCTTGGGTGCATCTCCCCATAGACTCTCCAAATCGTATCTTCGCCGCATGTCCTCGCTCATGATGTGGATGATCACATCATAATAATCGATCACAACCCAAGTGCCTGAACCTTTTCCATCTAATTGACGAGGACGCATGTCGTGGTCTTCGCACACCTTATCCGTGATTTCCGAGGCAATAGCTCGAAGATGAGGTGTGCTGCTTCCGGTTAAAACAATGAAGAAATCCGTGATTGAAGAAATCGATCGAAGATCCATGATCACGGGGCTCTCGGCTTTGCGGTCGTCCGCATAAGCACAGCAATATTGAGCTAGTTGTTTGGAATCCATTATGTAACAAGGGCAATCAGTATACCCGATGGACCATTACTAACTGTAAATCTGTCGATTGACAATATCCTCTTCAACAAATGATGGCACCAAATCTTTGATCGAAAGTCCCTGTCGTACCCTGTTGCGGATTAACGATGCAGAAATTTGACATGGAAAACCTGCCAGATAGCTTCCCTGGAAAGGTTCAGGGAAGGAGATCTCTCTTTCTCCGGGGCGCGGCACCACCAGAAAATGCAATGATTCTGCCAGCTGCTGGCCTTCACGCCAAAGGGGTAGCTTTTCAACATGGTCCGCTCCGATTAGATAATAGAGTTGCGCCCCGGGAAAAAAGATTTGATATGCCTTGACGGTTTCAATTGCAAAGGACACACCTCCACGCTCAATCTCACTCGTATCCACCTCGTACCGTGAATGCCCAGACAATGTCAATCGAAGCCATCTCAACCGATCCGCTCCCGAACTGGGAGTCAAGGCTTCCTTGAACGGAGATCGCGCTGCAGGGACAAAAAACAAACGATCCAGTCGAGCTTCTTCCATCGCTGCTTGTGCCACAAGGACATGCCCAAGGTGCACCGGATCAAAGGTGCCTCCAAAAAGTCCTATTCGCTGTTTTCCCATGAATATCTAGGATGTTTCGACAGATTGAGTGATCCCTTCGTCCTGAGCCTGAGCTTCGAGAACTCCCTTGGCTCTGGGAAACATGAAAGCCGCTTCGACAAGCATCCAAATTTCCAGTGCGATTGTCGCTAATCCAACCAAGACAACAATCCAATTGCCGCTTTCGATCCAGCTCTTGGAGCCTCCACTACCGAAGAAAAGCTGCACAATCATCGCCCACATAGGCATGATCAGCATAAATACCATTGGTAGTGCGATGAACCAAACAGGCTTGCCTCGCCTCCACAGATGAAAGGTGATCACAAGAAAGGCCAGGCCTGCAAGTAATTGATTGGTGGCGCCAAAGAGAGGCCACAAGATCATCCCACCCTTCCCTGCCGTTTCAAACGACCAGTTCAACTGCCCGGGCGCAGGCGCGATCGCGACAAGGGCCGCAATCAGGATGGCAAATAAGGTGGCTCCATGCTTGTTCTGCAGCAATGCCAGCGGGTTCGAAACTCCGGGCTCTTTACGATTAAACGTACTGGCCAATTCTTGAACCACATATCGCTGCAAGCGACACGCGGTATCCAGTGTGGTTCCGGCAAAAGAAGCCACCAGCACCCCCATCAGTGCCAACGCCACCTGCGCTGGAATACCAATGGCTTTGAGGAAATTGGCTGCGCCATCCACAAAAGCACCAACCTTGGCTCCAAGCGCACCCGCTGAGCTCCAGGACGCATACCGGGCAGCCCAGGCATTTTCACCGGTGAGTAATTCGCCCTTGACTTCTGCCCCCAGCCCAAGTCCCGCCGTGCATGCAATGATCACCAATGTTGCCAGAAAACCTTCGATCAACATGCTTCCAAAGCCCACAAAGCGTGCGTCCGGTTCACTTTTTAATTGCTTGCTGCTTGTCCCGCTGCTGACAAGGCAATGGAACCCACTTATCGCGCCGCAAGCGATGGTAATGAACAAGAACGGGAAGATGAAAGGAGCACCTTCCGGCATCAAGTTGAGGGCCGGTGCCACAATCTCCAAAGGCGGTCGCTCAGGGTTGCCTGGTATGGGTGCCCCCCCCATGAATGCCGCACCCACAAGGCCAATAACGATCAAGCCGAGAGCAGTAATAAGTTGCAGGGAATTAATGAAATCGCGCGGTTGCAAAAGCGTCCAGACCGGTAATACCGAAGCAATGTAGGAATAAATCAGTAGAATTAACACCCATGTAAAAATACTCTGTGCCTGAAGTGTGGAATTGATTTGATGAAGTATGCCCACATCACCGAAAACCACCGTGGCATACATGATTCCGAGAGCAAATAGCGAGGGAAGCAGTAAACGCACGCCCTTCTGATGCAGCCAAACTCCGATAAGGACAGCCAGAGGAATCTGCACCAGACATGGAAATATGGCGGAAGGATACATTTTAAATACGGATGCAATAACCAGGCCGAAAATAGCCAGCACAATCGTCAGTGCCATGAACAATACAAACAAGAAAAGCAAGCGCACACGACGATTCATGACACGCCCCGCGATATCCCCTACTGTTTGACCGCTGTTTCGAAGAGAAACAACGAGCGAGCCAAAGTCATGAACGGCTCCGATAAAAATCGACCCCAACACCACCCAGAGTAAGGCTGGCAGCCACCCCCACATGACCGCAATAGCGGGTCCCACAATAGGTCCAGTGCCGGCAATGGAAGTAAAGTGGTGACCGAATACCACTCCCTTGGAAGTCGGCACATAATCCACTCCATCCTTCAGTTTGTAGGATGGACAAACAGTCTTTGCCGACAGAGCAAAAATCTTGTGTCCCAGCCAACGTCCGTAGGTATGATAAGCCACGATGAAGCCTATCCCGGCTAGTAGTGCAATAATCAACGGTTCCATGGTGATGCGTTACAAACGTCAAAAAATAGGCCAAAACCACTCCATTGCAAAGGAGATTCAAGAGCGCTTCAAACTACCTAACCAGTACTCCTGCCCTTTTGCGGCTCGAACCCCAGGGGCTGATGGGAACAAATCACACAAACCTCTTGAAGAGTTTAAAGCCAGTTGAGAGAGTACTCTCATGGTTACGATCAAATATTCACCTTCGATCGGCTTGGGTTTCGCTCTCTGTCTCTTTTTATGTGGTGGAACTTTTTCAATCACTTCCGAGGAGAATTTTATTTCGAGCAACCCCCGCGCAGAGTCCATGATCCAATGCGAGGGAACGTATGGAGGACACCTTCAGGGAGTCGACTCAGATGGCCGTTTTATTTATTGGTCACACACAATGCAATTGGTTAAGACCGACCTCACCGGCAAGGTCAAGGTCCGGGTGGATGTGCCCAACCATCACGGCGATTTGACCTACCATGACGAAAAGATTTTCGTAGCTGTAGAACTTGGAAAGTTCAACCGACCTCCGGGTGAATCTGCACCCTCTGTTTATGTCTACGATGCCACGTCCCTCGCGCTGTTGTCCAAATATCCTGTCCCGGAACTTGTCCACGGCTGCGGTGGCATCGCGTTCCACGACAACCGATTCGTACTGGTAGGGGGTTTACCAGGTAATCATAAAAAAAATTATTTATTCGAATATGATACTGAATTCAAATTCCTGAAACGCCATGTATTACCTACAGGGCAGACAAGACTAGGGATCCAGACAGCGAGTCATATGAATGACCATTGGTGGTTCGGATGTTATGGAAGCCCAGCCAATCCTGGCCTGCTGAAAGTGAACGAGGATTTTCAGTTGGTAGGAACTTCTCCTGCTGATTTCAGCTACGGCATCGCGAGGTTGAACAATGATACGGTGCTCCAGGGAGCATGCTTTGAGAACAATCGACGTGGCAGAGTCCATGTTTTGAATCAAGAACCAGCCACCGATGCTCCTGTCACGACTAAAGTTCGCGTCGCCGCATACAATGTGTTGTTTGGGATCTGGGCCAGACCAGAATCTGTAGGGGAGATATTGAAGGCTTATAATTTGGATGTGATCGGATTCAGCGAAGTTCCCAATGGTGATTGGACGGCACGGGTAGGCAAGGTTCTTGGAATGGATCATGCCTATGTGGGTAAAACTTCTTCTGCCCATCACAAAGATAAATACAAATCAATCTTGAGCCATACCCCGCTGTTGAACACTCATGAGATTGAGGTCAAAAGCGCAGGCTGGTCACCTGCATCCATGGTGGGTGCCGAAACAATCATCAACGGAGTTCCGATATTGGTTTACTCGACACACATCCCCGGGCGCCCTGCTGCCGAAAACTCGGCTGCTGCGTTCATGGCGGATTCTGTTATTCCCGGTTCTATCCAGACTGCCAATCATGTGATTCTTCTTGGGGATCTGAACAATCGCCCCGGCGAACCTCCTTTGGTTCAATTGGAGGAAACAGGAATGCGATCGATATGGGATGATCTTGGATTCGACACGAGCCATGTCAGCACTCATCG
>CALSPN010000051.1 GCA_943788245.1 uncultured Verrucomicrobiae bacterium
ACCGTGGATGGACAGGTCATGGTTTTTTTTCGTGATCACGGTGGCAGCAGCAGAGGTCGCCGTCGGTTTGGCGTTGATCGTAGCTCTTTACCGCAAGCGGCAAATATCGGAAGTCGATGAACTGACCTCCTTGAAACTTTAAAATTTTGATCGATCAAGAAATGAGTGGAGCATTTATTCTGGCTTGGATGGTTCTGTTGTTACCTCTGGTATCAACCGTGCTAATTTCATGCTTTACCCTCAAGAATGACAAGCTCAGCGCCAGGGTTTCCATTGGAGCCGTGCTGGCGGGATTCGTGATGAGCCTACTCATTTTCCTGAGCGCAAGAGAGGCGGGAGAATCCAACATCACCTGGATATCAATCGGAAACTTCCAAGCCACCTTGGGGGTCAAACTGGATAACCTGAGTGCACTGATGCTATTGATTGTCACCGGAGTGGGTTCATTGATCCACTGGTATTCCCAGGGATACATGCGAGGGGACCGCTCTTACAGCCGCTATTTTGCCTGTCTGAGTTTGTTTACATTCTCGATGCTGGGTATCGTATTGGCTTCCAACTTCATGCAGATGTTCATCTTCTGGGAATTAGTGGGCGTTTCAAGCTACCTGCTGATTGGATTTTGGTATGAACGCCCGGCTGCTGCGGATGCCTCCAAGAAAGCTTTCCTGACCAATCGCATTGGCGATTTCGGATTCATCCTCGGTATCATTATGGTTTGGGCAGCAACAGGCTCTTTGAACTTTGCTGATCTGAAGGGCATTTTCGAAGCCAATCCTGAAATCCTTGGAGCAACGGCAGGCATTGTGGGCGTGCTTTTATTCTGTGGAGCAGTCGGCAAGTCCGCACAGTTTCCATTGCATGTCTGGCTTCCAGACGCCATGGAGGGCCCTACCCCGGTCAGTGCTTTGATCCATGCCGCGACGATGGTTGCAGCGGGAGTTTTCATGCTTTGCCGGATCTTCTTTTTGCTGAGTCCCGACGCCCTGCAAGTCATCGCTTGGACAGGCGGTATTACAGCACTGATGGCGGCCGTGATCGCACTCCAGCAGAATGACATCAAACGCATCCTTGCCTATTCGACGCTTTCTCAGCTGGGATACATGGTCATGGCGGTTGGAGTGCATGCGCCTGGCGCTGCAATGTTTCACTTGACGACGCATGCCTTTTTCAAGGCCATGCTTTTCCTCGGAGCGGGATCCGTGATCCATGCTCTGCACCATGAACAGGATATCTGGAAAATGGGTGGATTGAAGGAAAAGATGCCAGCAACCTACAAGACATTCCTGATCGGCACTCTCGCACTTTGCGGAGTTACCTCCTTTGAGTGGTTTCTTCAGCAAAGACGGCATCCTGGCTGCTGCGGCAGACTTCAGGCATCATGGCAGTATGTTTCTTTTTGCCATTGGTGTGCTGGCGGCAGTTTTGACAACGCTTTACATGGCGCGCCTGGTCCTCGTCGCATTTCACGGCAAACACCGTTCCGAGGCTGCCGATCACTCACATGAATCTCCCTCGGTGATGACCGGCCCCCTCTGGATCCTGGTCATTCCTACATTGTTTGCCGGTTTTCTACCGATTGAGTCTGCAGTGAACCATGTAGGCCGGTTTGAATCATGCAGGGGGACACACTCAGGCGCCTCTCGCAATGGCCTTCAGCGTTCTGGCTTTGCTCATCGGCGGAAGTGTTGCTTGGTCGCTTTATTCGAAGGCTGAGTCTGATCCGATTGCAAATCGTCTGCATGGCTTGTCCACTGCTTTGAAGAACAGACTTTATTTCGATGAAATATTCAACGGCTTGATCTATGTCACTCACGAAGCTGTTTCCAAGCTTGCTGAATGGGTGGATCGAATCCTTTTGAGCAGCTTCATCGTCAAAGGCTTGTCAAACGTAGTGGATGTCTTTGGTCGAGGTCTTCGATTGTTCCAAACTGGGAGCATTCACACTTACGCATTCCTGTTCGTGGTAGGCATCGCTCTGGTGATGTTTTTTGTGATGGGAGGAGTTCTGTAACACTCATGTCTATTTTAACCTTCATCCTGTTTTTACCCCTGTTCGGCGCCGGACTGGTTGCCATGCTCCCTAAATCTGCAAAAGGACTCATCCGTGCGGTTGCGCTTGCATCGACGGCGTTACCCTTGCTCTGTGCCATCCTCGCATTTTTATCGTTCAACGGTGCTGAAGCAGGCCCTGGCGGTTACAAGTTTTATCAAAAGGTGGCCTGGGTCACGGCGTTGGATATCAATTATCAGGTCGGTGCGGATGGCATCAATATCGGTTTGATCCTCATGGGTTCCATTGTCAGCTTTGCAGCAGTTTGCGTTTCTCGAAGTATTCAGGATCGTACAAAGGAATTTCATTTCCTCATGCTCATCATGATCGCGGGTATCATGGGCACCTTCATGTCCATCGACATTTTCTTCTTCTACTTTTTCCATGAGCTAGCACTGGTTCCCACCTTCATCATGATTGGTGTCTGGGGCCGTGGTAAGAACAAGGATTATGCCACCTACAAAATGACGCTTTACCTGACTCTGGGTGCCTTGGTAGCTCTGGTTGGCTTGGTGTTGTTATACGTTCAGTCGGGTGCGAAAACCTTTGACTTGATCGCTCTTCAGGAGCAACTGCGCAACAACCCGATTTCAGCAGATGCTCAAACAACCATTTTCGGGTTCCTTTTGTTTGGCTTTGGCATCCTGGTTTCACTCTGGCCTTTTCACACCTGGGCACCTGTTGGTTATGGTGCGGCGCCAACCGCAACGGCCATGTTGCACGCGGGTGTTCTTAAGAAATTTGGTATTTATGGACTGATCAGAATAGCCCTTCCTCTCGTGCCTCAGGGTGCGCAGGCCTGGCTGGAAGTACTCGCATGGTTGTGCATGGGTAATATTCTTTATTGTGGTTGGGTCGCCATGCGCCAGAAAAATCTGAACAAGCTCATTGGTAATTCCAGCGTGGCTCACATGGGTTTTGTTTTTCTTGGCATTGCAAGCATGAACTTGATTGGCATCAGCGGTGCAGTACTCGTCATGATCGCGCATGGTTTTCTCGCCGCACTCTCTTTTGGACTGAGCGGATACCTTTACGACCAGAAGAAAACCTTGGATATGGATCAATACGGTGGTGCTCTCAGGCAGATGCCGTTCATGGGCAGTTTACTTGTCATGGCCATGATGGCTGGCTGCGGGTTACCCGGTTTCGCAAACTTTGCAGGAGAAATCACCGTTCTCTTTGGTGCCTGGAAATCTCTACCATGGTTCGTAACCGGCACCGCCTGGGGAGCTTTGATCATTGGTGCTGTATATGCACTCAGAGCAGTGAGGAAAATGTTGCACGGCCCTGTAGCAAACGACACGCTACCTTTGCAAGATGCCGCAAATTACTGGATCAAACTTCCCTATGTTCTTCTGGTGGCTTCACTGTTATTGTTTGGAATTTTCCCTAGCCTCTTGACAGATAAAATTCGCACTTCCGTAGCGGAGGTGGTGAAGTCAATAGAAGCTGGCACTCAAGATCAACAAACCAATCTTGCTGAAGAATCTGTTAAAACAGGATTGGATATCCAATTGGCCGGGCAGGATTAAAACTTTAGATTGTATCCATTTTTTTCGATGAATATCGCAGCATCCATATTAGAAATAGCCGTGATCGGACTGGGCATCGCTGTCATGCTCGCTGATCTCTGGTTACCTCGAGAAAAAAAGATCTGGCTCGGATATGCCGCAGCCGCAGGTCTTACTTTGATTCTGTTTGGCAGTTTCAGCATGTCCGGGAATCCGGCCACTTTGGCTTTTGGCGACATGTACATCCTTGACGCTTTCGCGCTTTTCTTTAAGCGCTTCTTCCTGATAGCTGCCATCCTGGTGATGATTGTATCGATCGAATATTCCCCTAAGTTCCAGACAGGCAAGGGAGAGTACTTCACGCTCGTGCTCTTTGCGTTGGCCGGTATGATGTTTTCGGCCTCTGCAAATCATTTTGCTCTGTTATTTGTCTCCATGGAGTTAATGACCATCACCTTTTATGTCCTAACGAGCTTCCTTCGCAACCAGATACTCTCGCTTGAAGCCGGTATCAAATACCTCATCCTGGGAGCACTTTCATCGGGATTCCTTGTTTACGGAATCGCGCTGGTTTATGGGACAACCAGCACGATGGATTTTGCCACTTTGAGGGAAAAATCAGCTCTCATGACCGATAATCCACTCCTGCTTGTGGGACTGCTGATGATCATCGGTGGTCTTGGATTCAAGATTGCTGCCTTCCCTTTTCAATTTTGGGCGCCTGATGTTTACCAGGGGTCGCCTTCATCAACGACCGCATTTCTCGCTGTCGGCTCAAAAGCCGCCGGATTTGCTCTTCTGATGCGTCTACTTTTTGTGGCAGTCCCTGACATCACCTTGCAATGGGAGAAACTGTTGATGGTCATTGCGGGTATCACCATCCTGTATGGCAACCTCTGCGCCCTTCCCCAGCGTAATTTAAAGCGTTTACTGGGTTACTCAAGCATCGCAAATGCTGGTTACTTGATGATGGGGATAGCAGCCATGAGCGCCTCTGGTTCAACCGCCATCCTGTATTATCTGTATAGCTATATGTTCACGGTTATTGCTGCATTCCTGATCATTATTCTGGTCATGAAGCACACAGGCGCTGAGGACATTGTTCACCTCGCCAAGCTACACGAACGTGCACCGGGTCTGGCTGGCGTCATGACCCTTTCAATGGTTTCTTTGGCGGGCATTCCCCCACTGGCAGGTTTCTTCGGCAAATTCTTATTGTTTGAAGCAGTGATCGAACAAGCTTCTGCACAATCAAGTTATTATTTGCTGGCCGCCGTAGCCATCGTCGGAGTGGTGATTTCTTTGTATTATTACTTTGGCGTCATTCGGACGATCTACTGGGGAAAACAACAAATGATTCCAGAAGATATCCAGATTTCCCCTGCTTCCAACGCCGCTCTTTGGGTGTGTAGTGTCGTGATCATCTATCTAGGAATCATGCCTGAAAGATTGATGCAGGCTGCGACTGCTGCTGTGGAATCTTTGAAATTTTAGATATTGAGCAGATTGATTGAAACTCGGCCGCAAGAATCATTCTTGCAATCTCCGCGATAATCTCATCGAGAGACGAGTCACGAGCGCTTCATTTCCAGATGCAATATTTCTGGTTTCTTTTTCAGCACTTGAATGATCATACAATTCCACGAAACCATCCTTGTGGAGGATCATTCGATGCGAGCCATGACGAATTGTCCTGGCCCTTCCGGTGTAAGCAACGGCTGGATGACCGGGAGCATTTGGATTCTCCAATTGTGGTTTTAATGAGACTCCATTGACAAAATCAGGCATCGGCAGATCCGTTAATTCGCACAATGTCGGGAAAAGGTCCAGTGTTTCTACCATGGATTGAGTTACTGCACCAGGCTGGTTGATGCCCGGATAGGACACGATCAATGGCGACCTGAGGGATTCTTCAAACAGAGCATGCTTCCCCCAAATTGAATGTTCTCCAAGATGCCACCCATGATCGCCCCATAGTATGACGATGGTGTTTTGAGATACGCTGCTCTTTTCAAGCTGATTCAGGAGACGTCCCACCTGCGCATCGGCATAGGTCACACAGGCAGCATAATGCTTCCTGACCTCCATCGCAAAATCAACATCCTTGTTGGGGTTTCGCCCCCATCGATTGTATTTCATGAACTCACCTGACCCATGCCAGGTTGTTTTGCCGCTGGGTTTTTCGGGGTGAGGTGTGGGAGGTAATTCAACATTTTCATAAGGCGCTAGATACTTAGCCGGAGCTCCGAACGGAAGATGAGGACGCAGGATGCCCACCGCCAGAAAAAAAGGTTTGGACGGATTCGAAGCAAGTTCTTCTATTTGCCTCAAGGATTCATCCACTGAAATTCCGTCTGGATAGATGGTGTCATCTCCTTCTGTAGATTGGAAAACATCCATGTCTTGAGCTTTCACTCGTATTTCACCCTTTGCCAATCCGTGCATCCAACCTCTTGGATGCAGCCATGGTCCAGCTGGTAATAAATGACGATCCCATGAATCCGGCATTTCGAGTAGATCAGGATCATCCCAATCCGCACCACCCAGGCCTCCGGGATGATGTGAAACTTTACCAACAGAAACAGACGTGTAACCATTCATGCGAAACCAGGCAGGCATGGTTGGATGAATCGAACTCGGCTGATCCTTGAGTTTTTTTGCACGACGAAACAATGCATCATTTCCTGGCCAGCCATATCGTCCGGTTAACAGGGTATTCCTCGATGCGCCGCATGTAGGTGCTTGCACATAGTGACTCAGGAATGCTCTCCCTTGAGATGCCAGCCGGTCAATGTTGGGGGAATGGATATAGGACTTACCAAAACAATTTAATTCAGGGCGCAGGTCATCAACACAGATGAGAAGAACGTTCGGGCGCGAACCTGCCTTCACTCCACTAAAAGAAATGCATATCAGAGCCAGAATGCTGATGGGTTTGTTCAATATATTCATGGGTTTGAAGAAGAATATGGCACAACGGATGATCCATGTGAAAGAACATATTCCGCGGATACATTGCACAGGCGCCCGAGAACCTTTAAGTTGTTTCGTCGTGAATGGTCACCGCAAAAGACTGGATCAGATTTTGGTGGATCGAGGTTTCTTTGGAAGCCGCGAACGCGCCAAGCGCGCCGTTATGGCTGGGCAGGTGATGGTTGAAGATCAACCCGCAACCAAACCGGGGCAACAAGTACGCCCTGATGCGAATTTAAAGTTAAAAGAACAAGATCCGTTTGTTTCCAGAGGCGGTCTCAAGCTGGATCATGCACTCGAGCACTTTAAACTGAATGTTCAAGACGCAATGGCAGCCGACCTTGGCGCATCCACAGGTGGATTCACCGATTGTTTACTGCAGCGCGGCGTCTCCAAAGTATTCGCCATAGATGTTGGTCAGGGACAATTAGCTTGGAAATTGAGAACAGATAATCGCGTGGTGGTGATGGAAAAAACCAATGCCCGGCACCTGAATAAAAAACATTTACCCGGTGAGATCGACCTGATTGTGGTGGACTGCTCGTTTATTTCACTCAAGCACATTCTTCCACCAGCAGTTGCATTGCTGGAGCGTGATGGTAATGTCGTCGCATTGATCAAACCCCAATTTGAAGCAGGTAAAGAGGAAGCGGACAAGGGACGCGGCGTGATTAGAGATCCAAATATACATGATCAAATCATTCACTCACTTCATCAGTTTACCACAGAAGAGCTGGGTTTGAATTGGAAGGGAATCGTCGAATCACCGATACTTGGCCCCGCAGGTAACAAAGAATTTTTAGTCTGGCTTGAAAAATACTGAATTCAAAACAGAGCGGATTGGATTGGTCGCAAATCCAGGAAAGCCCGTATGGAAGCAGGCCATTGAGCAAGCTCGCCGTCTCATCCAGGCTTCCGGCAGAGAAGTCGTTTATGAAGACCATCTCTTGTCGGTTGATGCCTTTCAAACCGAGGGTATGGAGGTGATCAGGGAAACCGCTGAGCGATCCGACGTCTTGATCGTGTTTGGCGGTGATGGCACAATGTTACATGCTGCAAGATCCTTACAAGGCACTCCGACCCCACTTCTGGGGATCAACACTGGAGGACTTGGTTTCTTGACCGCGGCCCCTGTCGAAGACTTGGAAGCCACGCTTCAGAAGGTTTGGAAAGGTCAACTCAGTTTGGATAAACGACCATACATCCGATCTCATTTGACAGGTGAAAACGAAAGCACAAATGATCTGACAGCAGTCAATGATTTCGTGATCAGTCGAGGCATGGCTTCCCGCATGATTGAACTTGAAGTCATTGTTGATGGTCAATTGCTGACCCAATACAGATGCGATGGATTCATCATCAGCACTCCCACAGGCTCAACCGCATATTCCCTCTCCGCTGGCGGAGCCGTTGTATCCCCTGGCGCCAATGTGTTCACACTGACGCCGATCTGCCCTCACACCCTCTCAAACCGATCCGTCATTGTGGGTATGCAATCAACCATTGAAGTTCGCATATTAAGCACCAGAGTCGAAACTGTTTTGACAGCAGATGGCCAAAAACAAATTGAACTCGCCCCAAATGACCAGGTACGCATCCACGCCATTCCCGATCAGGTTCAAATACTCAACTTACCCGAAAATTCCTTTTTCAACACCCTTCGACAGAAAATGCATTGGAGCGGATCCCATGTCACCCGGCCAAAGGAGTAGCTCAGCCAGCGTTTTGTATTACCCTCGACTCCGATCAGTTCGCTGGCATCAGACATCGTAAACAATTGCCGTTATCTGGGAGAGGCCTGATGCCAGTCAGTGCTTTGCTCGAAGGCGTAAGCTGACTTCAGCAATTTGGATTCTTCAAAGGATTTGCCCATGAGCTGCAAGCCAATGGGTAATTCGGGGTTTTCCGAAAACCCACAGGGTAGACTGATCCCACAGTTGCCAACCAGGTTGGAGGAAATCGTAAAGATATCAGTCAGGTACATCTGCAACGGGTCCATGGATTTCTCACCTATTTTGAAAGCGGGTGTTGGGACTGTTGGCGTGAGCAGTATATCAACTTTTTCAAATGCTTTTTGAAAATCTTGTCGAATCAGCGTTCGTACCTTTTGAGCACGCAAGTAGTAAGCATCATAATAACCACTGCTTAAAACATACGTTCCGAGCATAATACGACGCTTAACCTCTGATCCAAATCCGGCTCCACGCGTCTTGGAATACAATTCAACTGGATCTTTCCCGTCAACCCTCGCCCCATAGCGAATACCATCAAAACGGGCGAGGTTGGCACTGGCCTCGGCAGTACAGATGATGTAATAGGTGGCGATGGCATAATCAGTGTGAGGGAGAGAAACTTCTTCAATCTCAGCCCCCAGTTTGCTGTATTGAACTATGGCTGCATCCACTGCGGACTTAACCTGCGGATCCATTCCATCAACAAAATATTCCTTCGGTAAACCTACCTTCAAACCTTTGATGTCCTCCCCCAGAGTTTGAGTAAAATCTTCAACATCCTGAGGCACACTGGTGGAGTCAAGTTCATCATGGCCAGCAATGACGTTGAGCATGGTGGCTGCGTCTCGAACCCCCAAAGTGAGTGGGCCAATTTGATCCAGCGACGAGGCAAACGCGGTTAATCCAAAACGTGAAACCCTCCCGTAGCTGGGCTTCATTCCAACGCAACCACAAAACGAAGCTGGCTGCCTGATGGATCCCCCTGTATCGGACCCCAATGACCCCGCGCAGTAACCTGCAGATACCGCCGCGGCTGATCCGCCCGATGATCCACCAGGAATGTGCTCTTTGCTCCAAGGATTCCGAGTCACACCGCTGCTCGAATTCTCTGTCGAACTTCCCATGGCAAACTCGTCCAGATTAGCCCGCCCGATGATAACCGCACCAGCATCCTTCAGCTTGCTGACTACCGTGGCGTCATAAGGTGCTACAAAGTTCTCCAGCATCTTGGAAGCACATGTCAATGGCTGCCCCTTCTCGGCAATGTTGGCTTTGATGGCCACCGGCAAACCAATCAAGGGTTTGTCAGTGGTTTTTGGATTGGCTGCCAGGGCTTTATCAGCCGCATCCGCCTGAGCTAGGGCTCCATCCGTGTCCACATGGATGAGTGCGTTGAGCTCCGAGTTGGATGCTTCAATACGGTTTAAGTAAGTAGAAACAATATCACGGGAGGTGGTTTCTCCTTGCTGGAGGCGGGCTTGAAGGGAAGAAATCGATTCGTGGGTATCCATGTTGTTTTTGGAAATAGGTCTGTGGTCGGTTTACTCAACAATTTTGGGCACCATGAATAACCCGTTCCCTTTGGCGGGCGCGTTCATCAATGCCTCGTCATTGGTCAGGGATTTTCTTACCTCATCAGGCCGTGTCACATTAGTCAGAGGGACAGGGTGAGCGGTAGGCTCCACATTGGTCACGTCCAATTGCTGTAATTGTTCAATGTAGTCAATGACCTTGCCAATTTGGCGTCCAAAAGTTCCCTCTTCCTCCTCGGTCAATTCCAAACGAGCTAACTTGGCCACATAATGAATATCAAAATCCGTCTTCGACATGAGCAAAGGTTGAAGAACGTCTTTCATTTCAGCAAGAGGAAACAGGCAAGAACTAGCCTGTTTCAGGGAGAATCACCACGAATGCTGAACCCAAGCCAAATTTTGTAACAATTCTGCGCTCGATTTGCTCAGGCAAGCACATTAAGTATTTATCAGGATACGTTGACAATAGCCGTGGGAAAATCGAGATCAAACTACAACTCCTGGTGTCAGGCTTTGCATGATTCAGCGCTGCACTTATCGACTGAGGCTTTGCAGCGCATGAAGGGCAAATACTTTTCAAAACATCAGTTATCGACTTCCATTCATTCCCCTGAAACGTCATTTTAAAATGGGCATAGAAATCGAACGCAAATTCCTCGTGGACCCCAAGGGAGCATGGCGACAATCAGGCAAAAGCCTGGTGTGCCAGCAGGGTTATATTTCCACCCAATCGGCTTGTTCGGTAAGGGTACGTCTCATGGGGGAAAAAGGATTCCTGACCATGAAGACCAAACGCGAAGGCATCCAACGCGATGAATTTGAATATGAAATCCCGTTAGCAGATGCACATCACATGCTCAGTCATTATTGTGACTCGAGTATCGTCAAGAAAATCCGGCATTACGTTCGCTACCAAGGCATGCTTTGGGAAATTGATGCATTTGAAGGCGACAACAAAGGTCTTATCCTGGCCGAAGTGGAATTGGAAACAGTCGATCAACAAATCTCCCTGCCCGAATGGGTTACAAAGGAAGTTTCCGGCGACCCCCGCTACTTCAACGCCATGCTCGCCAAATATCCTTTCAAAGAATGGGCGAGATAAGAATTGAAACCTTAACCATCTTTAAATGCACTGCGCGCGATAAACTCACTCCGGCAATGAAAACCTGAAACCTTATTCCCTGAAATAGACCGGAGGTGTGCATAAATAGGATTAACCCGTTGCAAGTTGATTTTTATAGGGAATATTTTTAAATAAGGGATTGAGATAGAATTTCTTTTATCTAGTAAATCATTAATAACATTCATGTTAGGCATTAAGAATAGAGAAGTTGAATCCCTCAAGAAATGGATAGGAAAAAGGAATGACGTGCGCCGATATCATGACTCTTGTTAGTGTATCCGAAGAATTAATGAAAACGGTTATCGAGCAACATTCAGGGCGTGCGATGCGCGCAATCTGCCCTGTGTCTCGAGAATTACTTACTCACCGCCCCCTATTCCGAACAGCCGAGGAAGTAAGGTAAAAATAGAAACGCAAATATTATCTTGAAAGAAATCACTGTTGATACGCTTCTTCCATACAGAAAGAAGCTTGAAGATCACCCTGTCTACAAGGCTGTCGAGTCCTCTAGGGATTTGAGGTGCTTCATGGAACACCACGTCTATTCGGTCTGGGATTTCATGTCGCTGCTCAAATATCTTCAATCCGTTATTGCTCCGGCACAATACCCTTGGGTTCCGATGGGTGATGCAAGTGTCAGACGTTTTATCAATGAACTGGTCCTGGAGGAGGAATCAGATCAAACTCATGTTGAGGGAGAATTCTCCAGCCATTTTGAGCTGTATCAGCGATCCATGTTGGAAATTGGTGCTGACACTGATCCCATTGCTAATTTTGTGAGCAAGGCGGAAACTCAGGGTGTTGAGGTCGCTTTGAAACTACCATGTGTCCCCCCTCCTTCAGCTCGTTTTACATCGGCGACTTTTCAACTGATAAAAGAAGGTAAGCCACATAAGGTGGCCGCCGCTTTTGCTTTGGGTAGAGAACACATCATACCCTGTATGTTTCGCTCGATTCTCGACGAAACCGGCGTCTCCGATAGCCAAGCACCCATCTTTCATTTCTATCTCAACAGGCATGTCGACCTCGATGAGGGTTCGCACGCGCCTTTGTCACTCAGATTGCTTAACGGGTTGTGCGATCATGATGAAACGAAGGTAAGAGAGGCCATTGACGCGGCAAAACTGGCAATTTCTGCGAGGCTTGAGTTATGGGATGGCGTATTGGAGTCGATCAACAAGCCTGAGCAAACACTCGCTGTAAACTCATTTGCAAGTTGAATTCAGGGCAGTCATAGATAATAAATTCGCCTGCCCTTGCAACGAACGTCGCTTCGAGCCGCTTGCACTCAACGGCTTATCGGCCTCAATCAAGGCAAATCCACAGCTCTCATTCTGAGAAGTGGAGTGTTGCCCAGCGAATTAGCAAAGCCGTGTACCAACCTTTTTGGAGTTCCAAATTCCTTTGCTAATCCTTGGGTTTTGAGGTTTATTGAATGCATGTCTGCAAAGGAACCCATCATTCTGCTGGAGAAGGTTTCCAAGCGTTATGGATCATCCAATTCCAAAAGTACGACCAACGTCCTGACGAAGGTGGATCTTGAGGTCTATGAGGGTGAATCCATGGCTATTATTGGTCCCTCCGGCTCAGGAAAAAGCACGCTACTTAACATCATGGGTGCGCTGGACACCGCCTCCGATGGATCTGTTTGCATCGCAGGTAGACATCTGAACGAAGCAGGTGAAAATGAATTAGCAGAATTCCGCCGGCGCACGGTGGGATTTATCTTTCAGGCACATCATCTCCTACCCCAGCTTTCTGTCATGGAAAATGTGCTTGTTCCACTCCTGGCAGAACCACAGCCCAAAGGCATGTTGGAGGCTGAGGAGCGCGGGCGTGTGCTACTGAAACGTGTTGGACTTGACCACCGCCTTGATCACAAACCGGGACAACTTTCCGGCGGAGAGAAACAACGCGTTGCAGTCGTACGCGCCCTCATCTGCAAACCTCGCATACTTCTCGCCGATGAACCTACAGGGGCACTGGATCGCAAGTCATCTGAGAATCTTGCTCAGTTGTTAATGGAACTCAATCACGAGGAAGGCCTTACCTTGATGACCGTAACTCATTCAATGGAGCTGGCCCGCTTGACAGGCACTGTCCTGGAACTTGAAGACGGACATTTACAGACAAACAGAGCGTCATGACGGCCTGGAGATTCCTCATACAAAGCCTGCGTTATTATGCACGATCTCATGCAGGTGCGTTCCTGGGTGCAACAGTCGCTTCCGCGGTTTTGATTGGAGCCCTTGTAGTTGGGGATTCAGTAAAAGGCAGCCTGTTTGAATTGGCCATGTCCCGACTAGGGCGCATTGATACCGTCATCACGGGTAATGATCGGTTGTTTCGTGATAAACTCGCCGACGAAATGCAGGGAGAAGTTTTTGATGATGTAATGCCTGCCATCCAACTCCCCGCTGTCGCCTCCGCGTCCGGCGGATCGACACGTGCCAATCAAACTCAGATCATTGGCGTGACAAGCAAATTCTGGAATCTGGGACTCACAGTAAATCCAAACGTCCACCCGGGAGCTGATGAGGCAACCCTGAGTCAGGCACTTGCCAGGCAGTTACAAGTTAGCGAGGGAGACACGATCATCCTGCGCATCCAAAAGCCTTCACGCATTTCACCAGACGCTCCGCTGGCTCCCGATGAAAATAACTCTGCAGCCCTGAGGCTTAAAGTGGCGCATATCGTCGAGGATACATCGATGGGCAGATTCAGCCTCAAAGCCAGCCAACTGCCTGCTCTCAATGCGTTCGTTGACCTGAAGTTTCTTCAATCAGAGCTGGAAATCCCAGGTAAAGCCAATCTCCTGCTGTGCGCTCAAGCGGCAGATACGTCAGCCCCCCCCTCGGATGGATCCACTGCTCTGGAAATATTGAATGAACACTGGACCATGGAGGACAGTCAGCTCGAATGGATTGACCTCAGTAAAAAAGAAGGCCGAGGACTTGAGTTGAGAACCGAGCGCGTCTTCATGGATCATTATTCAGCAGAAGCAGCTGGGAAAACAGGGAAGGAATCGACCGGGCTTTTGACCTATTTTGTCAATGCGATCACGAAAGACGATCGAATGACTCCCTACTCAATGGTCACCGCGATTGAAGCGCCGTATGTACCGGAAGATCTTCAGGAGAGTGAAATCATCCTCAATCAGTGGTTAGCTGACGATCTGGATGCCAAGCCGGGTGACTCGGTAAAGATGACCTATTTCGAAGTCGGGCTGGGTCGTGATCTCAAAGAGGCCACGACCGCGTTTACAGTGAGGGCGATTGTCCCAATGCAAGCCCCTTACGATGACCCGGATCTGATGCCTGATTTCCCCGGGCTGAAGGAAGCGGATAATTGCCGGGATTGGGATACCGGTTTCCCAATTGATCTCGACCTGATTCGCGACCAGGACAACGCCTACTGGGAAGCACACAAAGGCACGCCCAAGGCGTTTATTTCGCTCAGCAAAGGAAGAGAAATCTGGGAGAACAGATTCGGGGCTCTGACGGCTGTAAGATATCCAGAAATCACAACTTCCACTCAAAAGGAGGCACTCGAATCAGCGATCCTGATAAACCTGAAACCATCCACGCTCGGTATCATGAGCATTCCAGTGAAAATGCAGGCATGGAATTCGGTGCTTCAGTCCCAGGATTTCGGAGGTCTGTTCATTGGGTTCAGTTTCTTTCTTATCATCGCAGCTCTGATTTTGATGAATCTGCTTTTTCAATTTGTTGTGGAGCAACGCACTCAGGAGTCGGGCATATTACTGGCGATAGGCATGACTCCAAAGCGCTTGAAGCAGTTTTTACTGCGAGAAGGAATGCTCATCAGCTTGCTGGGACACGTCGCCGGGGTGGTTTTTGCCATTCTTTATGCCAAGGGAATGCTCTATGGCTTATCCACCATTTGGAGTGATGCCGTGGGCACGTCATCACTTCAGTTCCACTTTAATCCTGCTACCATTTCCGGAGCTGCAGTCGGATCGATAGCGTTGACCGGAATGACGCTTTGGTGGGGGCTTCGAAAGCAGATTCAGAAACCTGCGCACGTCCTTTTGACCGAAAGTCAGGTGGAGGGTCAAGCAGTGGAGCAAGCGCCTAAGGGAGCCAATCGAAGATTCGTGGTGGGTATCGTTTGCGGGTTTGCAGCTCTGGGAATCGCAGCTATGGGTATGGAGGGTAATCCAAGCAAAGCAACAGGCGCTTTCTTCGGAGCTGGTTCCCTGTTATTGATCGCAGGTTTGAACCTGGCATCCGCCTACTTGCGCAAGGCCGCTGATCAAGGATCATCAAAACCGCCCTCACTTTTCCAGTGGGGAATTAGAAATGCTTCGCGACGCAGAAAGCGGAGTTTGGCTACCATCAGCATGCTGGCTTTCGGATCCTTTCTGGTCATCGCCGTGGGAGCCAACAAACTGAACGCTTTGCGTGACGCCGAAAAACGTTCTTCTGGAACCGGCGGATTCGCTTTCTGGGGGGAATCAACGGCTCCTGTGGTCAGAAATCTGAACACAGCGGAAGGAGCGGAAGCATACGGATTGTTCCAGGATGAACTCGAAGGCGTCCGTTTTGTGCCATTCAGGCGCCGTGACGGCGAACAAGCCAGTTGCCTGAATCTAAATCGAGCACAGCGACCACAGCTACTGGGAGTCGATCCTGAGGCACTTGCTTCCCGCAATGCGTTCACATTTGCGCAAGTCAGCGCAGAGATTCCAGAGGATTCGTCGGCATGGAATTTACTTTCAAAAAATGCACCCGACGGAACAGTTCCTGGTATCGCTGATATTAATTCAATCATGTGGGCAATGGGGAAAAATGTTGGCGATATTCTTGAATTCCAGAACACACAAGGAGAAACATTCAGAGTAAGACTGGTTGCCGCAGTGGCCAATTCTATCCTGCAGGGAAATGTGATTATTTCTGAATCGGCATTTCTGCAACATTACCCCAACGAACCCGGTTACAAAACATTCCTCCTCGATGCACCTGCCGAGCAGAAGGAAAGCGTTGCAATTACTTTGACCCGAGCCATGGAAGATGATGGCCTTTCCCTCTCAGATACCATTGAACGCATGCAAGCATTCAATGCTGTTCAAAACACTTATTTGTCAACATTTCAGTTACTTGGGGGCCTTGGCATGGTGCTTGGCAGCTTCGGCCTGGGAGTGGTCGTATTGAGGAATCTTCTCGATCGCAGGACTGAATTGGGGCTATTGGCCGCAGTCGGATTCACCCGCAATCGCATCAGGAAGCTGGTCTTGCTAGAGCATTTCGGGTTGCTGAGTGCAGGATTGTTCACGGGAAGCTTGAGTGCCTTGATAGCTGTCTTTCCAAGCCTTCAATCACCCGGTGCCGACATTCCTTACGCCTCCCTGGCCTTGACGCTCTTTACCATTTTCGGCACGGGCTTTATCTGGATTCTTTTTGCCACCCAATCCGCATTGAAGGGACAATTTTTGGATTCCTTGCGTGATCAGTGACAATTATTAAACCGCTTCGTGGGCCCTCTTCATGAAAATCCAGTGTCCAACTGGCCTTTAACAGGCCACTCAAAAGTGAAAATAACTTTTCTGGACACCTCAGAGCAGGAGTATTTCAAGCAGGAAACCCATTTTCTTTATTTAGAATCATTCTAAGTATTGACACAATTAATAGCCGAGTTATTTTTGAGTAGACGAAAATGAAAACGGCAACATCAGAAAACAAGGGCCTGGCCCGCAAGCTGGCAGACAGCGGTCTGCGTATGACTACACAAAGAGAGCATGTGTACAATACGTTACTTGAGCAGACAGACCACCCATCAGCAGATGACGTATATCTTCGCGCCAAGGCCGACATGCCTGAAATATCCATGGCCACCGTTTACAATACGCTGGATGCTCTCGTGAAGTGCGGACTCATCAAACAAGTCAATGTTGAGCGATCAGCGACGCGTTATTGCTCGAATCTCAAGGAGCATTGCCATTTTTTCTGTGAAGAATGCGGCAATATTCATGACGTGAATTTCAAGAAAGACAAGGGGGCGCTTCCTTTAAGAATCCCCAAACATCTGATCCCAACTCAAGTAGATATTTCGATACGCGGGCATTGCAGCAACCCAGTCAACTGTCCCAATCGCGCTGAAAACTGAGCGATTGCTGGATCATCAATAACTTAACGAATTGAAAGATCGAGTTTTAAGGTCTTTCGCAGCATTTTCAACCAAACAAACTTTTTTACCATGAGTAGCGCAACAGAGACCATTGAAGGATTTGTAAAGAGTGAATACAAATATGGATTCATCACTGATATTGAAGCCGAATCAGCTCCTCCCGGACTGAGTGAAGAAATTGTCCGATTCATTTCGGCCAAGAAAAACGAGCCCGAGTTCATGCTGGAGTGGCGGTTGAAGGCTTACCGGCATTGGTTGAAAATGTCCAATCCGACTTGGCCCAAAGCGGATTATCCACCGATTGATTTTCAGGATATTATTTATTATTCCGCTCCCAAAAAAAACACTGATGGCCCAAAAAGTCTGGATGAAGTCGACCCAAAACTTCTGGAAACATACGAAAAGCTGGGCATTCCTTTGCATGAGCGAGCCCGCCTGGCCGGCGTTGCAGTGGATGCGGTGTTTGACAGTGTCTCCGTGGGGACCACCTATCAGGAAGCTCTGGCTGAAAAAGGCATTATCTTCTGTCCGATGTCGGAAGCCGTCCAGAAGCACCCGGAGCTTATAGAAAAATATTTAGGCAGTGTGGTTCCCTACACTGACAACTTTTACGCAGCATTGAACTCCGCTGTCTTCAGTGATGGTTCATTCGTATACATACCCAAAGGGGTGCGATGCCCGATGGATTTATCCACCTATTTCCGCATTAATGCTGCAAAATCGGGACAATTCGAACGAACACTGATTGTAGCTGAGGAAAGTAGCTACGTGAGTTATCTAGAAGGATGCACCGCACCTATGCGTGATGAAAATCAATTGCATGCGGCGGTGGTCGAATTGGTCGTTCTTGATGACGCTGAAATCAAATACTCCACAGTCCAGAACTGGTATCCTGGTGATGAAAACGGCAAGGGTGGCATTTACAATTTCGTGACGAAGAGGGGACTTTGCAAGGGGCGCAACTCAAAGATTTCCTGGACTCAGGTTGAAACCGGATCCGCCATCACATGGAAATATCCCAGTTGCGTACTTCTGGGAGAAAACAGCGTGGGTGAATTCTACTCTGTCGCGCTGACGAACAACCGTCAGCAGGCTGACACAGGTACCAAGATGGTGCATATCGGTAAAAAACACACGCAAGTACCATCATCTCCAAAGGAATTTCTGCAGGCAAAGGGCAGAATAGTTACCGAGGCCTTGTGCAAGCACGTAAGTCAGCCGAGCAAGCAAGGAACTTTTCACAGTGCGACTCCCTACTGATTGGTGATCAATGTGGCGCCCACACGTTTCCTTATATTGAAGTTAAAAACACGACTGCAAGCGTGGAACATGAGGCAACCACCAGCAAGATCGGGGAGGATCAGATCTTCTATTGTAACCAGCGCGGCATATCCACACAGGATGCCGTCAACATGATCGTCAACGGTTTTTGCAAAGAGGTCTTCCGCGAGCTCCCAATGGAGTTCGCGGTCGAAGCTCAAAAACTACTCGGCGTCAGCCTTGAAGGTAGCGTCGGTTAAACCTCCTCCAATCATTGAATAATTTTTAAGTATAATTTCATTTTTATGTCGAATAAATCACTGTTACGAATCAACAATCTGCAGGCTGGCGTGGAGGGGCGCGCTATTCTCAAAGGAATCAACCTCGAAATCAATGCCGGAGAGGTCCATGCCATCATGGGCCCTAACGGCAGCGGAAAAAGCACCTTGGCATCAGTGATTGCCGGGCGTGAAGGATACGAAATCCTGGGTGGCGAAATTGAGTTCAGGGGCGAAGATCTCATGGATATGGAAGCAGACGAGCGCGCTCACCTGGGTCTCTTCCTCGCTTTTCAGTATCCTGTGGAAATTCCTGGAGTAAACACTACCTACTTCCTGAAGTCAGCGATCAACGAAACGCGCAAGGCCAGGGGTGAAAAGGAGCTGGATGCAGTTGAGTTCCTCAAATTCATAAAATCCAAGGCAAAGCTGCTGGATCTACCTGAAGATTTCTTGAAACGGTCATTGAACGTAGGGTTTTCAGGAGGCGAAAAGAAACGCAATGAAATTTTCCAGATGGCCGCCCTTGAACCTGTCATGGCCGTGTTGGACGAAACCGATTCGGGTCTGGACATCGACGCGCTCAAAGTGGTCGCCAACGGAGTAAACCAATTACGCGGTCCTGAATCTGCGCAGCTGGTCATCACACATTATCAACGTCTGCTGGATTATATTGTGCCGGATGTGGTGCATGTTCTGCATGACGGACGCATTATCAAAACGGGTCCCAAGGAACTAGCTCATGAACTGGAGGACAAGGGCTACGATTGGGTCATCAAAGAAGCTGAGCAACCAGCGTAATCATTTCATCATCCTTTCAACACTATCATGACCGAAACTGTTCAAATAGAGGAGAGTGATTCATGGCTGGAAGCTTTCGAAGCTCTGGAGCATGCCGAGAAGGATTCTCCAACCTGGCTGATCCCTTTCAGGAAGGCCGGACTGGCGCAATACGCCAAGACCGGATTGCCCACTCTGCGTGATGAGGATTGGAGATTTACGAATATCGATCCAATTCGCAAGACAGCCTTCAGGCCCACGTTCGCTCCAGCCATCTTGGAAGCAGCCGTGCTTGATGGCATTCCCTACCCTTTCAAAACTGGGAATGCTGCAAGACTTGTATTCCTCGACGGCCATTTTCAGAAGGACTTATCTGATATGAGCAAACTTCCCCAAAACGTCACATCTATCTCCATGAGAGACGCAGTGGCCAGGGAGGACTTGAGATTGGATCAGCACCTGGGACAATATACCTATCACCATGACAACCCATTTGCAGCGCTGAATGCGGCCTTCTTTCAGGACGGCTTTTATCTGAACATACCAAAAAACCTGCAGATAGAAACACCGTTGCATATCATCCATCTTTCGAGTGGCAACGATGCTCAAGCATCCTTTGCCAGATTCTTTATTCGCGCCGGGGAATTTTCAAAATGTACCATTCTTGAATCCCACCATGCGCTCAGTGAGGGGATTTACCTGAACGCTCCCACTACTGAATTTGTTGTGGAGAATGAAGCGAATATTGAACACATCAAAATCCAGGATGAATCCAAGCAGGCATTTCATATTGCCAGTGTTTACGCTCAGGTTGGAAGGGCTGCTCAGTTCCGTTCTCATTACCTGGATATGGGAGGCCGTATCAGCCGAAACAATATCCGCACCAAACTGAATGGAGAGGGTCTTGAGTGCGTGCTGAACGGACTATACCTTGCTGATGGTGATCAGTTGTCAGACAATCACATGATCGTGGACCATTCCAAGCCTCATTGTGATAGTCACGAATATTTCAACGGCATTCTGGACGATAAAGCGCGCGGTGTTTTCCATGGACGTATCCTCGTGCAACAAATCGCTCAGAAGACAGATGCTAAACAGACGAACAAAAACCTGTTACTCTCCGATGACGCGACTGCCGACACCAAACCTCAACTTGAAATTTATGCGGACGATGTCAAATGTACCCATGGCGCAACCATTGGGCAACTCGATGACGAAGCCATTTATTATCTGAGGACAAGAGGAGTACCCAAGGCGGTAGCTCAACGAATGCTTGTTCATGCTTTTGCGGGTGAAATAATCGATCGGATCCATCACAACGTTATTCGAGAAGAACTGGATGAGATGGTTTGGACCCGCCTGGAAAAATTCGCTCACTTTCAAAACGTCACAACGACATAATTCAAACACGACGCATCCAATGCAGAATCAGGAATCCATCGAACTGACACGCGACGTTGAAGCCGCCATTGTTCCAGCCGGAGATCAAGTCACTCTGATCAAGGGCGAAACAGCCCAGATTACGCAAGAGCTGGGAGGCTCCTTCACCGTTTTGGTCAACGGTAACATGTTTCGCATACAGGGCAAAGACGCCGATGCACTGGGACGCGAGGTCACGGAAAGCCGCATCAAGGCAGCCATAGAGGGAGATGTTGCGACTCCTGAGGAAGTGGAGGCTCATGTATGGGAGCAGATGAAAACGTGCTTCGATCCTGAGATACCAGTCAACGTGGTTGATCTGGGCTTGATTTATGACTGCGTGGTAACGCCCGTGAAGGAAAAAAACAGTTATCATATACTGGTCAAAATGACGTTGACTGCGCCCGGCTGTGGAATGGGTCCGGTCATTCAGCAAGACGTTCAAAATAAGGTCATGTGCATTGAAGATGTGTCCGAAGCTGTTGTCGAATTGGTCTGGGAGCCACAATGGAATCAAGGCATGATGACCGAAGCCGCCAAATTACAACTGGGTTTGATGTGACAATGAATACCGTGGACCAAACTGTTTCCACATCTGCAGGCGACACACTGAGCCTGGAAACGCGAAAAGACTTTCCTGTCCTGCATCAGGAAATCAATGGTCATCAATTGATATACTTTGATAACGCTGCCACAAGCCAGAAACCATCTCAGGTTCTGGATGCCATTCAGCATTACTATCAACATGATAATGCGAACGTGCATCGAGGTATCCATGAACTCAGCAATCGTGCTACACTTGGCTATGAGTCCGCACGCGAGAGAACAGCTGAATTCATCAATGCAAACAGTGCCCGGGAGATTATTTTTACGAGGGGAACAACTGAGGCCGTAAACCTGCTCGCATCATCTCTGAGTCAGTTAGTCCTGAAGCCTGGTGATACGATATTGATTACCGAAATGGAGCACCACAGCAATATGGTGCCGTGGCAAATGGTCGCCGAGCGAACAGGGGCCTCACTGAAATACCTACCGGTCAAGGATACTCAGGGTGCTTTGGACCTGGAGCATTTGGACAAGTGGATGACACCTGATGTTAAAATCTTTAGCTGCGTCCATTTTTCGAATAGCCTCGGCACTATCAATCCGGTCAAACAACTGTGCGCAAAAGCCAGGTCGGTGGGAGCATTGACATTTGTTGATGGAGCTCAGAGTGCGGGTCATTATCCCGTGGATGTTCAGGATATCGATTGTGATTTCTACGCCTTTTCCGGTCACAAGATCGTTGGGCCAACAGGTATTGGAGTACTCTATGGCAAAAGAAACATTCTCGAACAATTGCCTCCATATCAGGGCGGTGGTGAAATGATTTCTGAGGTTAGTTATGATGGCCCAAGCTTCAAGGAAGCTCCTCATAAATTCGAAGCAGGAACACCTAATATGTCAGGAGCAGTTGGTTTGGCTGCAGCCATGGATTACATTGATGCCATCGGACGTAAGGAAATCTTTGAACACGATCGCTCTTTGGCTGAATATTTTTACAGGGAAGTCAAATCGATTCCCGGAACTCAGGTGTATGGCCCCGAGCAAAATCGTGCTGGTCTGGTAAGCTTTTTACTTGGTGGAATGCACTCTCACGATGTGGTGACTCTGGCTGACCAAAAGGGAATAGCGCTCAGAGGAGGACATCATTGCACGCAGCCCCTGATGAAGAAATTTGGAATCACAGGAACGGCACGCGCGAGTTTTTATTTCTATAACAACCGCCAGGAAATCGACCGAAGTCTGGAGGTCCTGGCACATATACAGAAGCGCTTCGGAGACTGAAGGAGCTTTGGTAACCACACAGAGAGCACGAAGTTCAGGCCCAAAACTGATTTACCTATATGAGCAACCCATCCAGCATTACACCAAAGTCCACCATGCATGAGCTTTTGGAGACCTACCCATGGGCTCAACGTGCTCTCTTCCGCCATTACCATATTGGTGGTTGCAGCAGCTGTGCTTTTCAGGAGGATGAAACTGTGGAAGACTTATGCAAACGTAATGAGAATATTGATCCCAATGAACTCATCACAAAGGTCCAACAAAGCCATGATGAAGATCAGAAAGTGTTGATGAAGTCGACCGCTGTTTTTGAAGCTCTCCAGTCCAATGAACCCTGTCGTCTGGTCGATATACGGACCAGTGAAGAATGGGAGGCAGTCAAACTGGTTGAAGCCATACATATGTCTCAGGAATCCATGCAGGATATCCTTGCCCAATGGCCTCGCGAAGATTTGCTTGTCATCTACGATCATACCGGCAGAAGCAGTCTTGACGCTGCAACCTATTTTCAAGGCCAGGGATTCAAGAATGTTCGCTGCATGGACGGAGGGATCGACGCCTGGGCTCGCGAAGTCGACAAGGACGTCCCAAGATATCGACTTGAACCAGTAGAGGGTTGATTTAAGCCTGAAAACTCATAGGTTGGGTTAGGAGCTATATGACAGATGCCTTTCAACAAAAAGTAGAAGAAGCCATGCGCAACCCCAAGAATCTCGGGGAGATGGAAGATGCAGACACCATCGGTACGGTAGGTGGCGCGGGTTGTGGAGACATGCTGCGCATGTGGCTCAAATTTGAAGATAAGGACGGCAAGAAGGTCATCGATAAAGCATCATTTCAATCCTTCGGATGCGAGACTGCCATTGCCGCCGCCAGTATGGCGACGGAAATGCTGAAAGGGAAAACGACCGAAGAAGCCGTTCGAATGTCTGGGGCAGAGTTAGCCGCCGATCTGGGACCTCTTCCGCCAACAAAAATTCATTGTACGACGCTAGTGGAAGACGCTATCAGGAGCGCGATAGAGTCGCATGAAGGAAAATCCTGCACTTCTTCCAGTCTTGAGCCGGCGAAGACAAACAATAGCCAAAGCCTTCTCGACACGATGCATGCTTCGGGGAAAGGTGGCAAGGGATTGAAGGTGGTCCTGCTACCCACCGAAGACAGCTGAAACCTGCCTGACATAATGCAAGCCATGAGATGCAGGAAGATACAGAAAACTCTCAGCTTCGTAGTCATTGTATCGACACGGCCTCAAAAGGAGCATTCCATTAACGAAACGATTGGCCCTTTCGATGAATATTTGATCAAGACAAAGCTCGTTCCTGAGGAAGGAACAAAGTTATTCATTGAAAGTATTGGTCAGAAAACTCTCAAAACACTGAGGCTTGGCAATGGGAGCATTTCTTTCACCCCACAGTCCCAACCAAGCCCAATCCCTTTTCCCTGTAAAACCCAGAGCAATTAGAAAAGCCGAGAACCATGGCAATGCCCGGCGTCTCATGCATCAGGCTCTGAAAACAGCAGGCCCGGAAGCAAGCAAGATAAAACATGATTTAGTGAAAAGGTTGCAGGATGCCCCCTTCAGAGAAATGGGATTGTCGTTTGATGGTTGAATCAACATTCTGAGCGGTTTTATTCAGCGAGCGGAAAAATAACGGAGATGTCATTAAACAATATACCGAGTTATCACCCTGAAGAAAGTATGAGGTATCGTATTGCAGGATTCGTTTCGACCTGGCTGATTTTGATCGGTTTGGGAGCAAATCTGACACAGGCAGCAGAAACAAAACTTTCCTTTCTGCTGAACAAGACAGAGGCCACTCCAGGCGAAACTGTTCTTGCCGGAATTCGCTTTGAGCTCAAGGAAGGCTGGCACACTTACTGGCGCTACGGGGGTGATGCAGCCCAACCGCCCAAGATTACCTGGAAGTTACCACCCGGAATCACTGCGGGCAGTATTCGCTGGCCTCTTCCTGTAAAAGAAGAAAGCTCTGGTCTCTATTCCTATGCCTATCACGACGATATTGTATTGCTCGTTCCCTTGACGATAGGCTCTGACCTCAAAACGGGGTCTATCAAGCTGAATGCGGAAGTCTTCTGGCTGGAATGCAAAGAATCCTGCATACCTCGCAATGGAACAGTCAGCCGCACACTCAAGATTGGGACGACGGACAAATCGTCACCCGAAGCCCCTTCATTGGCCGCATGGAACAGTAAAGTCCCTCCACCAGCTGTTGACTTGAAATTCAAGGCTGATTGGTCGAAAAGTATAGCCGATGATGAACGTCAACTGACCATCGAGCTAGCTGAGAACCAAGGCTTCTATTTCAAAGATTTCTATCCCTTTGAAAACGAGGATTACGAAATCGGAGGAAAAACAACTTTTGGACAGGCCGAGGGCAAATCTTTGTCGCTGTCCAAAATATTCCTCAATTGGGGAGAAACATGGCCTGATAAAATAAGTGGTGTTGCCGTGCTGGCAAAGCAGACCGGAGATAACACGCAGGCTTATGAAATTTCAGTGACTTTGGGAGAAGGTTTTGAGACTGAAAAGGCAAGCACTGCATTGAAAATACCCGCATCCGGGAACGCAGCTACGGAAGGAGCGGAAGCGACCCCTGTCGAGGAATCAAGTGGGGGATGGCCCCTGATGCTGTTGTTCGCTTTTGTGGGTGGTTTCATCTTGAACTTCATGCCATGCGTACTACCGGTTATTTCCCTGAAGATCCTGGGGTTCGTGCATCAAAGCAAAGAACAACCCAGACGCATCTTTCAACTCGGACTGCTTTACGGCGTAGGGGTACTATTCTCTTTTTGGATCCTCGCAGGGTTGGTAATCGGCGTACAATCGGCGGGTAACCTGGCGAACTGGGGCATGCAATTCCAAAACCCTCAATTCCTTGTCCTCATGACTCTTCTGGTCACACTGGTCGCACTTAATTTTTTCGGTGTCTTTGAAATTACAGGTGGACGTTTGACCAGCGCAGCCTCAAATGCAGCCTCACGCAATGGAAACATGGGAGCGTTTTTCAACGGCATATTAGCAACTGTGCTGGCAACGCCTTGCACCGCACCATTCTTAGGCACAGCCCTGGGATTTGCATTCACACAACCCCCAGTCGGCATCGTGATCTTGTTCACAGCCGTCGCCATGGGTTTGGCGTTTCCTTATATCTTGTTAAGCTGGAACCCGGCCTGGCTCGGCATCCTCCCCAAACCAGGCGCATGGATGGAACGTTTTAAAGTCTTCATGGGTTTCCCCATGATAGGCACCGCCATCTGGCTCTATACCATTGCCCGCTTGCATTTCGGAGAAAAAGGGGATCTCTGGATGGGGTTATTGCTTGTGTTCGTGGCCATGGCTGCATGGGTCTATGGAGAATTTGTGCAACGAGGAAGCTCACGCAAAGGACTGGCCCTGGGAGTCAGCGCGGCATGCCTTTTGTTTGCCTATGGGTGGATTCTTGAAAAAGAACTTAACTGGCGTGATCCTGTTGGCCCTGTAACAACAAATGCAGGAAACGTAAGCAAAGGTAAAAATGGGATACTCTGGCAACCATGGTCCGAGGAAGCCGTGGCCACAGCGCGTGCAGAGGGTAAGGTCGTCCTCGTAGATTTCACTGCTAAGTGGTGCGCTAACTGCCAGATCAACAAGAAAACCAGCATCGAAATCGATAAAGTACGTCAAAAACTCGAGAGCATCAGCGGTGTCACCTTCAAAGGCGACTACACCTTTTACGATTCAAGGATCACGGCACAACTCCAGAAGTTTGGGCGCAGCGGGGTGCCTCTGGTGCTGGTCTATGCCCCCGGCGCAGAGCCCCCCATCCTCCTTCCCGAATTACTCACACCCGGCATCGTCCTCGAGGCCCTCGACAAAGCTTCTGGAAAAAGTTAATTCAAGTCGCCTGCCATGAGCAGCGAGAGTTACCTGACGATGAGACAATCCGTGTCAAACGCACGTCATGCTGAGCGGGGAGAAAAACCAAGGTAAGAGTCCGCAGCGCACTGAGCCAGGTTCATTTGGATGATTCCTGATGAGACATTGATATCGAGCTGGAACAGCATGCGCAATTCAATTTGGATAGTCCGAGAACTGTCGATGGATCATGAGTTCACCCTCGATGTTCAGACTGCTCCCGAGGCTCCATGAAACATACGGTCATAATTGGATTCAGTTTGAGCTTCCAGTTCATCCATAGAACACCCCAGCCAACCTGAAACAAACCGGTAGACAGAGCGTAGATTACCGGGATGATTGACAGGCGCATTTTTGTGATCCACCCCTCCATGATGTGTTTGCAAAAGTTCAGGAAGATGCATATCCGGCGCGTCCGTTTCGATGAGTAAACGGTCAAATGGAATTTGCTCAAAAACTTTCTTTCTGGACGCTTTTCTCGGATGCGCAAAATAACCGGAAATCGAAAAACGAGCCCCCATCGCAACCCATTCCTGAATCATTTCAACCGGACCGCTGTATGAATGCAGAAGGAAACCCGGCCCCACATGAGGGACGCGTCTCACCAGATCCAGAAGCCGCCCCCAGGCTTTCAAACAATGCACACTGACAGGCAAGCCCAGGCGGTTGGCCAACTCCCATTGCAGAAGGAACACCTCTTCCTGTTCCTCGATATTGTCCTTGCGAAACCAGCGATCAAGACCAATTTCACCCACAGCCGCTGGAAAAGTCGTTAAATGTTCCTCGAGATGATGCAACCAATTCGAGGAACGTTCGTTCAACCACCAGGGATGCAACCCGAAGGAAGGTATCACTTGTGAGAACGAATCTGCACAATCAATTACCTTCCCCCAATCCCCTTCCCTCGTGCCATTGACGACTAATTGACGGATATTTTCAGATTCAATGAGCTTCGCCATCTGCGGACGAACTCCATCAAGCCGAACGTCCTGTAGATGTAGATGTGCATCAATGAGCATGAGAATTATTCAGAATCCTTCGGCGCCACCATTGACTCAGTTGACCTGCAGACCTAACCGGCAAATGGAAGAATCCGGGAGAACACAAGAATCTCCACCAAACCTAACAGCGAAATCGCAGTCAAAAGCACGCTCCATGTGCGGAGTGTTTCCTTTTCGGTAAAGCCGCTGAGACGCTGCACGACCCAGAATCCACTGTCATTCATCCAAGAAAGAGTGATACTTCCGAATCCTACGGCAAGGAAGATATACAAGGGGTGATAAGTCAGGCCCGCCCCATCCCCTATGACTGCTGCCATCAAGCCCACACCGGTGATCATGGCAACTGTCGCAGAGCCTTGAGCAATGCGTACGATTGCTGTCGCCAGCCAGGCGAGCAGGATATAGGAAATATTGAATTTGTCGGCAAGTGCCTGAATGGTTTCTCCAACTCCAGCCAGACGGATCATCCCACCAAATGCACCACCCGCACCTGTGATCAGAATGATGACGCCAGCCATGTGCAGGGGAGCATCCAATTTTTCACTCAAGGTCTTTGAGAGATTCCCTTTGAGGGACGGGTTGTTTTTGATGAGCTGAGCAGCGTAAGTTGCGACAGCAAAAGCGGCGGCAATCAGCATGGCAATATTGGAATGCCCGATAAACTGAAGGTAAGGGTATAATTTACCTTGATCCTTACCCAGCATGTCCAGCACGGACACCAAAGAAATAGCAACAACTGGAAATGCAACTGGAATGGATGACACAAACAATCCCGGCAGTTCACTGTCTTTTTTATCGACAATGGATTTTAAATCTTGAGCTGAGGTGCCAGGTACATCGCGCATGGGAATATTCAGTTTATCATCAAACCTCTTGGCCATCACGAGCACCAACCATGCGGGGAGTATGCTGGCTGCCAACCCTGCCATGATGGCAACCCCAAGATCTATTTTCAGTGTATTCGCGATCATCAGCGGTCCAGGCGTAGGTGGCACCATGGAATGGGTAATGGCCCCCGCACCAGCCATGGCAATGACATACATCGTGTAGCTCTTGCCCGTGCGAAGACTCAAGGCACGCGCAAGCGGTATGAGCAGAAAAAATACCGTATCAAAGAACACGGGGATCGACAGGAGAAACCCACTCATGAGCAGCACCATTCCAGCTCGTTTTTCTCCACACACCTTGAGCAGGGATCTGACAATTCGATCCGCAGCCCCGCTTCCCATGAGACACGTTCCAATGATGGCAGCCAGCGCGATGACCAATCCAATCCCACCGGCAGTATTTCCAAAGCCTTTGAGCGACCATTTGACGGATTTTATCAGGTTATTCCCTTTAAGATCTGTCATATCCAGTGCCACTCTGGAATCAAAAAGCCCCTTGTTCAAGTCGTTCAGATTAGGTAGATCGCCAGTCAAAATTCCTGCAAGGATAGCCGCAAGGATCAATGCTAGAAATGCGTGAACTCGCAGCATGGTAATGGCGACGACGATGAAGACCACGCAAATGGACAAAATTGCAAATGGCCACATTGAAATGGAAGCCTCTGCGCTTGCTTGTGCTAGTAAGGGTATCATAGTTGCTCCAGATGGTATTTGGATAAATACCGCATAAATTACTGCAAGGGTCAAGAGTTCTTGTGGATGGTTCGGGAGCTCAGGCGTCGCTTTTAGATCAAAAAAAACAACACTCAACCTAAATTCGCAATCTTGTGATAAACCCTTCATTTCAGTCCCATGAAACAGACGTAATCATTATGCTTAAAATGCGACATCTAATACAAATTCACGATATTTACCCCATAATAACGAACATTCATTACACGTTTTTTATATTTTATAATTTTTTAATTTATTGTTGACCAACTATTTAAAACTTTATAGTTTTATGTAAGGTGATCCACTCACCGTTATCAGGCACAAGAGTGATCGGGTTCAACTATGCTTCAGGTGGGGTGCACATGAAGCTTAACTCGGTCACTCTTCACCCTTTTACACTTTAGCCTTAAAAACCCTTGACTCCCGGCAGAATGACTTAATTTACATCTTGGTTCCTGCGCCAAACTAGGGTAACCAGATTAAGTGTTTCTCGAGCGCAACATCAATAATCTGGCACTGACTGGTTTCATGGGAGTGGGCAAATCCACGGTGGGACGTCATCTTGCCGATTACCTGAGTTTCCAGTTCAAGGATACGGATGAGATCATTGAAGAAAGGAACAAAACCACCATTTCAGAGATCTTTGATTCGCATGGAGAATCCTATTTCCGTGCATTGGAGAAGAGGCTGATCGAGGAAATGCTGGACTGGAAGCAGTGTGTCATATCCACCGGAGGCGGGTTGGTTGCATTTGGGGATAATATGCTTCACCTCAAGAAAAATGCATTTGTTGTGTGTTTATGGGCAAAACCTGAAACCATTTTCAATCGCATCAAACGCCAATCGAACCGCCCGTTGCTTCAGACGGATAATCCACTTGAAACCATCCGAACCATGCTGGAAAAGCGCAAATCCGCTTATCGTACTGCGGATCTGATGATTAACACAGATACACGCCCCATGAGACAAATCAGCCAGATCATCGTTCGACAGTTTCGCCAAGCGCAACAACAATCGGGAAAACAAAACCACCCTACCCCTCTGTCCTAACATTCTGAGAATTGGCCGATAAATGGTCGGTCAGTCATGCCGTGATTCCATCAAAAGAACAGATTCGCAAAATCGCCCTCAAGCTGGGGTTCGATGCATGCGGCTTTACGGGAGCAGAAAGTCCGGATACATACCCAAACTATGTTGATTGGATTAACAATGAAAAGCACGGCAGGATGGAGTACCTGCGAAGGCATTCCGAAAAAAAAGGAGACATGGACAAGGTGTTGCCGGGCATCAAATCCGTCATCAGCTTGGCAATCTCATATCAGATTCCGGAAGCATCAAATCAATCCGTGGCAAACAAGGAGAGCTCCCCCCCCAGGGGATTGATCGCTCGCTATGCCCGACACGAAGACTACCACGATGCGCTCAAGAAGCCTCTTGAGGATTTGTGCGACCAACTGACCCGCCTGAATGACAAGGATCACCGGCACCTCGCTTACCTGGACACAGGCCCCATCATGGAGCGTGATCTGGCTCAGCGAGCAGGCTTGGGATTCGCAGGCAAACACACCAACCTGATCAGCCGCTCCCTTGGTAACTGGTTTTTTATTGCTGAAATCCTGACAACGCTAAGTCTGGAACCCGATGAGCCAGAGCGTAACCGGTGCGGCACTTGCACACGATGCCTGCAGGCCTGCCCAAACGGACGCCATTGAAGCCCCTTTCAAAACTGGATGCACGAAAATGTATCTCTTTACCTCACCATCGAGTTGAAGGGCTCCATCCCCGAGGCGCTGCGCCCGGCTATCGGCAATCGTATATTCGGCTGCGATGATTGCCTGGAGGTTTGCCCCTGGAATCGATTCGCCAAAGAAGGTGCCCTGATGAAGAGATTTCGAAAAAAACGATCTGGAGACTCCTGATTTGATTCACCTGCTGGGAATGGATCATCAGACATTTAAATCAACTTTTGCAGGAACTCCCATCTTGCGAAGCAAGCGAAAGGGGTTCCTCCGCAATGTATGTGTTGCTCTGGGTAACACAGGGACAAGGGAGGCAATTCCGTCACTTGAGCAGGCATGTATGGATCCTGAACCTCTCATTGCAGAACATGCTGAATGGGCAATTGAACGCATCAAGTCTCGGATTACGAAGTTAGACAGCGAGTGAAAATCCCATTTACTTTGCGGACATCCTAACGTTATGGTGAATTCATGGCAGAGTTCGTCCGTTTCGTAAATAATGGTGCTTCACTGATTACACCTGCAGTGGTGGAAAAAGTCATTCGGAAATTACCCGTTTGGAAAGCTGAGTTCACCCAGATTGATGCACCCAAATATCCGCATCTGGTCGATCAACTGGAGTTTTCTGGCTGATGCGGTTGAGGATTGTTATGAAGGAGTATACAAAGAACTTCCTTATTTCGCCATGGCCGAAGCAGTTTTTGCGCTCACCTACGCACACAAGCAAGTAGACATTATCCCTGACTCCATTGTGGACTTGGGCCATGCAGACGATTCGAGTGTTGTTCGAGCGGTCATCATGCAGAATGAACGGGCTTTTGAGAAATATGCCAAATCACAAGGAATCAGCTGGCAGCGAATTACTGTAAAAACCCTGATCAAAGAAGTCTTGAGTTTGAGTCACAGAGAGCATCGATAATCGATGTTTTTTCAACCCGACAGGCATCACTGGGCTTTAACGGTCCAAGGCATTCATGTGTGGCACATTTGCCTGCAGTCTCATGATCAATTAAAAAATACCAGAGGCATGTCAGCTTAGCTGATCAATGATTTCGTCATGCACTTCACGGCTCTTTTTCTCCCTCAAATTTGAAGAAAACGGCCGCAAGCGGAGGAAGCGCAATGGTGAGGCAGTGGGGCCTCCAGTGCCAGCCGAATTCATCGGTATGCAACCCCGCCCAGATTTCCTATGCCTCCACCCCCGTAAGCAGGAGCATCGCTGTTTAGGATTTCTTTCCAATAACCACTTTGCTTGACCCCGACACGATAGGTTTTCCCTGACAATAGGCGTGTAGTTAAAGATAGCAACGATGGTTTCACCCGTTTCGGGGTCTATACGTTCCCAGCTGATGATACTTTCATCTGCGTTATCACAATCCACCCACATGAAACCGTCCGAATGGCAATCGCCGACATGAAGGGCTTTCTCGCGACGATAAGCATGGTTTAGATCACTCACCCATTGTTTCATCCCACGGTGAAGCTCATGATCGAGTAAATGCCAATCTAAACTGGCATCATGGTTCCATTCACGCCATTGAGCTATTTCTCCTCCCATGAAGATCAGTTTCTTCGCCGGTTGGGGCAAACATATTTGCGAACAATAACCTGAGATTGGCGAACTTCTGCCAGTTATCACCAGGCATTTTTTCGACAAGAGAGCCTTTGCCATGCACAACCTCGTCATGTGAAAGCGGCAACATGTAGTTTTCGGAAAATGCATATAAGCCCCTAAACGTCAATTGGTGGTGATGGAATTTACGATTAGATGGTGTCCCTGCTGACATAACTCAATGAATCATGCATCCAACCCATATCCCATTTGTAACCGAATCCCAACCCCCCCAGATAAAGAGGCCGTGAAACCATGGGCCAGGCAGTCGATTCTTCGGCAATCATCTGAACACTCGGGAAATTGCTTGTAGACCTCTTCATTGAGTCGTTTCAGAAAGGAAATGGCTTCGAGGTTTTCGTTACCCCCATGCTCGTTGGGTATCCACTCACCTTCAGAACGCGAATAATCCAGGTACAACATGGAGGCCACGGCATCGACACGTAAACCATCCACATGAAACTGATCCAACCAATAAAAAGCACTGCTGATCAGAAAACTTTTCACCTCATGACGACCGTAATTAAAAATGTGGCTTTTCCAATCAGGATGATAGCCTTGCTTGGGATCCGAATGTTCGAAGAGATGAGTGCCATCAAAATAGGCAAGGCCATGCTCATCATTCGGGAAATGGGAAGGCACCCAATCAAGGATCACGCCAATATCATTTTGATGCAGTAAATCCACTAGGTAGGCAAAATCATCCGGAGATCCATAGCGGCTTGACGGCGCAAAAAAACCAGTGAGCTGATAGCCCCATGAGGGATAAAAAGGATGCTCCATCACAGGAAGCAATTCCACATGAGTAAATCCTGTTTCCTTCACGTAATCCACCAGCATGGGAGCTAATTCGCGAAAAGATAAATGCCTTTCAGGATCTGATGGATCCCTCTTCCATGAACCGAGATGAACTTCATAAACGCTGACCGGCGCTTTGTGGTCAAACTTGGAATCACGATTCTCCATCCACTCCGAATCATTCCACTCGTATTTGGAAGTGTGAACGACAGACCCTGTTTTGGGGGGAATTTCATATCGATTGGCAAATGGATCCGCCTTATCGACTTCAAAATGATTCCACTTGGAACGGATATGGTATTTATAACAGACACCTGATTTGATACCTGGAACAAAAACCTCCCAAATGCCTGATTCTCCCTTGGGAGATAGCAAACATTCTGATTTTGACCAGTGATTGAAATCGCCCATCAGATAGACGCATTCGGCATTGGGAGCCCAGACTGCAAAATAAACCCCTTGCTCACCATCGCGCTCCATGGGATGACTTCCGAGTTTGTCATAAAGATGAAAATGACTTCCTTCATTGAACAAATGAAGGTCATCATTGGTCAGTCTGGAAATGTCTGGCGTTTTGTTCCCCATACGGATTGGCCTATTTTCTTAAGAGAATTGAACGGAAGGTCAAATCACTGTGCCATCAGGAATCACCGTGTTCTTGGGGATCACGATAATACCATCCCTGACGTGGAAAAGTTCACTATCCATTTCACTCGGTTTACCATCAGGTGAAATCACACAATCACTACCTATACGCGCATTTTTATCAATAATGGCATTCACAACCCGAGTGCGAGGTCCGATGCCAACCGATGGTTCACCCTCCTCCTGATGCTTGGCAATTGATTGCTGTGATTCGTAGTAGTCTGCTCCCATCATCACGACCCGCTCCATATCGGTATCTGCGCCCACAATACTCCTGATGCCAAGCATGCATTCTTTCAGTCGCGCCTTGTGCACAATACAACCATCGGAAAGCAGGTGTTTTCAATGACCCCACCGTTGACTTTACTTGCAGGCAGAAACCTTGGCCGGGTAAAGACCGGGGAATCCATGTCAAAAAAGTTGAATTTGGGAAGCATGGAGGTGAGATCAAGATTAGCATCAAAGAAGGCTTTGATGGTTCCAACGTCTTCCCAGTAGCCTTGAAATACGTAGGACGAAAGTTTATGCGTTTTGATGGCACCGGGAATAATGTGTTTACCAAAATCTGTATGCGCGTTGTCCAGCAGTTCTAGGATTGTTTGACGGTTGAAGACGTAAATCCCCATGGATGCCAGCCATAATTCCTTGTCCGAATGGATGTCGAGTTTTGGATACCAATCTTTGGGTAATTTGAGCTCTTCCTGCAGCAGATGGATCTTGAGGTTTTTCTTCGAAACGCGTGATTTCATTGGCGTCGTTCATCTGCATGATACCGAATCCGGGGACAGATTCCTTTTCGACCGGGATGGTTGCAACCGTCAGGTCAGCACCTTTTTCGATGTGATGAGCCAGCATCTCAAGGTAATTCATGCGATAAAGCTGATCTCCGCTGAGAATGATCAGGTACTCAAAGGGCTGGCTTGTCAAATGAATGAGGTTTTTGCGCACCGCATCCGCTGTCCCCTCGTACCATGAAGTGCTCGTCGGGGTCTGCTCGGCAGCAAGGATTTCCACAAAACCCCGCGAAAAATGGTCAAATTTGTAGGACTGGGAAATATGCCGGTGCAAAGAAGCCGACAGGAACTGGGTCATGACATAAATGCGCTGCATCCCCGAATTGATGCAATTGGATATTGGCACATCGACCAAGCGATATTTCCCCCCCAAGGGAACAGCCGGCTTGCTGCGCTCCTTGGTCAAGGGATACAAGCGAGTGCCGGCGCCACCCCCCAGAATCACACTGAGGACATTGCGAGAGAGAAACGATGCAGAAAAGATGGGGTTGGATGCCATAAAATTCCTTTAATAAACAACTGTCAGATTGCTGATACTATGCTGCAATAGACGCAACAACAAGAGACAATCGGCACAGTAAGCAAGACAGGACAAAAATCAACTGAAAGACCGACCGTTTATCCCGCATTGGAACATGGCTCCATGCTCGAAGGCTTCTTATGAATCAATTGACGAAACCACATTGCGTCATTACTGCAGGTCCCACTTATGAATCATTG
>CALSPN010000052.1 GCA_943788245.1 uncultured Verrucomicrobiae bacterium
ATTCTCATTCTTATGCAGATACCCTGCCTTTTCTCACCGGCAAAGAAGCCGGCATGGACGTAAAGCCAGCTGCGCCATATCGAATTGGCCGTTGGAAAGCATTTGGATGAAAAGGAGCTGGCTGGCGCCGTCACTCTCGTTTTGCGGAAAGGCGGCATTGTCCACCTGGAAGCCCACGGTTGGAAAGATCTGGCATCACGTGCGCCTATGACCACCGACACCATTTTTCGAATTTTCTCAATGACCAAACCCGTCGTCTCGACGGGGGTCATGATGCTCGTCGAAGAGGGGGAGATCGAGCTGGATGCCCCAGTTGAAACTTACCTCCCCCAACTGAGAAGGACTCAAGGTGCTCGAGGATGGTGAGAGAGTCACTCCAAACCGTGCCCCTACGGTCAGGGACCTGTTGCGACACACGGCTGGACTAACCTATGGATTCTTCGGAGATTCGGCGGTCGATAAACTTTATGTCAAAACGGGTATACTTGCCAACAGCAACGATACCGCAACATTTCTTCGAAAGCTTGGATCACTTCCACTGGCATATCAACCCGGTGAAAAATGGGTTTACAGCATCTCGGTAGATGTGCAGGGGGCCTTGATTGAAGAAGTCTCCGGTCAATCTCTGGATCGCTTTTTGAAGGAAAAGATCCTGGAACCACTGGGCATGCACGACACTGGATTCCATGTCCCAGACGAAAAGAGAAATCGATTCGCCTCCCTTTATGCAAAAGGTCAGATCGCCATGGAAAACAATGAGGAAAGTGATTACCGGTTTCCCCCGCGTTTTTTCTCTGGCGGAGGTGGGATGGTTTCCACTGCGCTTGATTATGCGAAGTTTTTACAAATGCTGATCAATGGAGGAGAGTTATCTGGGATACGCCTTCTCAAAGAGGAAACGGTTCAGAACATGACACGCAACCATCTGGAAGGCTCCGCGTTTCCCATAGGCATTAACGACACCCGTGACGGATTTGGGTTTGGATTGGGATTCAACATCGTCACGGCAAAATCAGATTATGACAAGGATGCGAGAGTAGGTGAATACGGTTGGGGTGGCATGGCAAGTACGCATTTCTGGGTATCGCCCGAAGATGAACTTGCCGTCATCACGATGGAACAAACCATCCCCTACACATGGAACCTGGAGAGAAGTATCAAAGGTTTGGTTTACGAAGCCATCATTGAGTGAGCGGCGCCAAATGAGTTTTCATACGAGCCAGGAATGCCTCTGATTCCACAGAGTTCATGGGGGACAATGGATTTCTCACAGGACCGCAGTCGATACCGTAAAGACGCATCAATGTTTTCGCGCCAGAAAGAAACTCCATACCTGCAAGTTGATCTACCACTCGAATGGACTGCGTCTGCATCTTGCGCGCATTTACCAAATCGCCCTGTTCGAATGCCTGAATCAATTTCAAATAAAGAGGTGCCATAAAATTATATGTACTTCCAACAGCACCACGGGCTCCCAAGGTCAATCCAGTCAAGAGCGCTTCATCACAACCAAAGAGGATTTCATATCCACCCAAATCAAGATCCAAACATCTCAATGTGTCCATGGGCTGAATATCCGAATACTTGATGCCCTGCAGGTTTGAAATTCTTTTCCCGGCTCGTTCAAGGTATTGACTCATGGAAAAGCGAGCACCTGTCAGACCCGGGATATGATAATAAAAAAACGGGCAATCAGAAGCCTCTGCAGCGACAGCAGCAGTCCAGTCAACTAACGCATCGATATCGGCGGGTTTAAAATAGGAAGGCGCCAAGGCACTGATCGCATCGGCCCCACATGAGTATGCGTGAGATGCCAGCTTCATGGCATTGGCCAGACAATTATCCCCAACATGCACCATGATCTCCAAATCATGATCCCGACCTGCATCCATCCAAGCCTCCGTCAACTCACAACGCTCATCCATGGTCAAAGAAGCATACTCTCCTGTCGTCCCGTTGACGAAAGCTCCCGAGACACCAGTCCGCTTGTAATGACTGGCCAGTAATGGAATCATATCCACATTAATTTCTCCCGATTCCTTGAACGGAGTAAAAGGTGCGGCAATCAGCCTGAATTTTTGGTTTTCTCGTGTATCCATGTTGTCCTTTTGATGGCTTATATTCAAGTTTACCCGCTATGATTACAATCAGAATATTTGATAGTTATACCCTGCAAACAAGCCCCGTCAAAGACCGTATCTTACGGAAGAAAAGACAAGCCGCGGTCCGGCGGAATTATCGTGGGTTTGAACACACTTAACCTGAGCGCATGATCCTGCGAGAGCAAAGAAAACACTTTAGGGATCTGGCCCTCAAAAGGGAATAACCATTTTTTGCATGTCGAGCGTTTGAGAAACCTTGGCAAAGGACCAAGGAATCGGGTATTTTGTCCCTTACAAAAGGATTGTCTCATGGAAGTGGAAGGTTATCCTCTGCACAAACCCAGATGCTAATTGAATGAAAAACCTGAAGGCACCGTATCACCGAAATTTTCGGATTGTATCCCTGCTGTTTGTCGTGCCCTTCTGGCTCGTTGCGCATGTGAGCTTACAGGCGAAAGACCAACGTGATTGGCAGCGAGATATTCATCCCATACTGAATGACCATTGCGTCAAGTGCCATGGTCCGTTGAAGACAAAAGGAGATCTGGATCTGAGCACCTTCCATGGCCTTGTCAAGGGTGGAGAAAATGGCCCGGTCGTTCTCGCTGGCGAAGCCGAATCCAGCCCGTTGTATCAAGGTCTTACTCAAAGATTCGGATCCTCATATGCCTCCCAAAAAGCAATTGCCTGATGAAGCCATTGAAAACATACGCCTTTGGATCCAGCGTTTCCAGGAACTGCCAACCTCTGACATAGAAACGTGGAATGAGGATACGCTTCCAGCCATCCACCCTGAAGCCGAACAGATTTCCCCACCAGAAGGCTTTCAGGGAAATCAGGTCATTGATTTTTATATTGAACGTCGCTTGCAGGCTCAGGGCATCGCTCCAACACCCGTTTGCGATGACAGGACATTTCAACGCAGGCTCTACCTTGATTTGGCAGGGCACCCTCCTACTCTGGATGAATCGGAAGCCTTCTTGAGGAGTCCGCATGTCGATAAACGCTCCAGAGAAGTAAAACGTTTACTAAAGACAGAAGCATTTGCCACACACTTCGCAGAATTATTCGACACGATGCTCATGGAGCGGCGTGGAAAGCGTTGGGAGGATCGACGGCGCAAGAATGGATGGCTCGATTATCTTCAAACGGTCTTCGCCGACAATCGTCCGTGGGATGGTGTGGTTCGTGAATTGATCGTTGCCCGCAAGGAAGGCGATGCGGATCCGCGTGCAGTCTGGTTTCTTTACGAGCGTGAAAACAACCATCAAGCCATGGCTGAAGCCGTGGCGCCGGTCGTTTTCGGCACCCAAGTCAAGTGTGCCCAATGCCACGATCACCCTCTCGCTCATGAAATCAAACAAGGACATTACTGGGGCATGGTAGCAGCCTTCAATCGCAGTAAGAATATAGATACAAAGTCGGGCATTGGTATTGCTGAATCCGCCATTGGAGGATTCATCAGCTTCGCCAACTTGAAAAAGGAATCACAAGCCGCGACCTTGAATTTCCTGAACGGAGTGACAGTCCCTGAAAAACGCCCCTCACCCGATGCCAAGGAACAGGATCTCCCTGAATATTACCTTGTCGCACCGCCAGCTGAAAAAGAAAAAGTAGAAACACCCGCCGTCCCAAAATTCTCACGACGCGCACAACTCGCCGATGCAGTGACCCAGGGTAACCCCCTGCTCGCCAAAGCAACCGTGAATCGTATTTGGGCTCTGTTGATGGGACGCGGTATCGTGCATCCAGTGGATGAAATCAATTCAACCTATCCGGCGAGTCATCCATCCTTATTGAATTGGTTGGCGAGTGATTTCGAATCCAGCGGATTTGACCTTCATCACCTCATCATCAACACTTGTCACCAGTGATACATATCAACGATCCGCATGGACAGGCCCGGATCGCCCTGCGGAAAAAGATACCTTTGCATGGTCCTATGAAAAGCCTTTGACTGCGGAGGTTATCTATCGATCCCTGCTGGTCGCGTCCGGATTTCACCTGACAGTTAAGGAGGGGACTTGAAGTTGACATTGAGATTTTACGTCAATCGTTCATAAAACATTTCCCAGATGTATTACCCGTTGAATACAACGCCTCGTTGCAGCAGGCTATGTTCCTTTCCAACTCTCCCTTGATCGATGCCTTGCTGAACCCCGTGAAGCATGAACACAACCCAGACTCTCCTCGCGGTTGATGACCTGGAACACCGAGTCAAGCAAGCCTTCCTTAAAGTCTTTGGCCGATGGCCAGACGACAGGGAAACATCCACGGCCAGAGTATTCCTGGAGCAACGTGAGGATCGTCCCGAGGAAGCCATCAAACAATTGCTCTGGGCCATGTTGACAAGCGCTGAATTTTTAACCAATCACTAACCCGTTCCATGACCGATCGACAAAATCCATACGCAGGCGATCATTGCAGTGATCAGGAGCATACCCTGCATCGACGCAAGTTCCTTCAAGGCATGGGCGCGGGAGTCGGTGCTTCGATGTTCAGCTGGTCAGGCCTGCTGACTCCATCTGTCTTTGCCGAGATTGCAAAGAAGCAACAGAAAAATTGCATCCTTCTCTGGTTGTGCGGAGCTCCCAGCCAATTCGAAACATGGGATCCCAAACCCGGCCGCATCACCAGCGGTCCCTTCGGTAGTATTCCTACGAAGATCCCGGGGGTTCACTTCAGTGAACTCATGCCGCAATGCGCAACGATTGCGGACAAGCTGGCTGTGATCCGTTCAATGAAAACCGAGCCTACCGAACATTTTCAGGCTATCGACCGCTTGACTCGCGGAGATGCTCCTCGCCCTCCCTTCGTGCGCCCCGCTCTTGGCAGTGTGCTTGGCCAGCAACTCGGTCAACTCGATAGCCCCATACCCAACTTCATCCTTTTGGATCCATGCCCGGAAGGAAACGAATTCAAATCATTCAAAGCCGGAAACTGGGCCGGTTGGCTGGGGGCTGAATATGGACCTGTACGCTTGGGGGGAGACTATAAGATACCTGACGTTCACAAGCTTCCAGACATCACCACACAGGATCATGAAGAACGAGAAGCATTCCGAAATTTTCTGACTCGCAAATTTGAAAACGAACGACAAAGTGCCGCTGCATCTTCACAGAATGCCGCATTCCAACGAGTCAAGGGCTTGATGAGCTGTGCCGACCTGTTTGATCTGGAAAAATTACCCGCCAAGGATCGCGAGCGATACGGGCAGGGTACCTTTGGTCAGCATACGTTACTGGCTAGAAATCTCGTCGAGAATGGCGCTCCATTTGTCATGGTCGCCAATGGTATGCCATGGGATTGCCACGTGTTTCAGCATGAGATTTATCAGATGCTCGTCCCCGATCTTGACAACATTATTTACCAATTAATTACCGACCTGGAAGATCGGGGGATGCTCGACAACACCTTGGTCGTCATGATGGGCGAATTTGGAAGGACGCCATGGCTTAACGCAAGCAGAGGTCGAGATCACTACCCAAATGCCTGGAGCATGGCACTTGCTGGCAGCGGTATTCAACCCGGAGCCGTAGTCGGGGCCACGGATAAGGACGGCATTGAAGTCGCGGAGGATCCTTTCGATGAAAGAAACCTGTTTGCCACACTTTTTACTGCCCTTGGAATCGACCCCAATACCGAATATGACTTACCGGGGTTACCCACTTTTCACCGCGTCGAAAAAGAAGCAAAACCTATCCACCAAGTATTGATTTAACATCGATCCAACGAAAACCTGATATATAAGTAATGAAGATCGAGTTGGCCAAAGAAATCAAAATACCGAGCGCGGCTCTGGGTCTCAGCACGATCCAGAAGAGCCACGATCTGCTGGTGAGCTGCTTTGACGGAAGCGTCTTGAAATTAAGTCCAGACAATGAGTCCTGGGAATCCATTGCCAAGCACAGCAGCTATGCTTCGGGTGTTGGAAGCTGCCTTCACGGCAAGCTTGCCGTTTCTGCCGGTTATGACGGAATCATACAATGGCACGACCTTCAAATCGGCAAAACGATCTCCGTTGAAAAGATCCATGATTTCTGGTCGTGGCAAATGAAGGTTTCCCCCAATACAGAATGGGTTGCTTCGGTCACCGGACAATACAAATGCGGTGGATACAAATACGAACCGGCACCTGAAAAGGAACCTTCTATCAAGGTATTTGATGCAAGAACTCAAAAACTCGCACACTCCTTTCCACACCTCCCTCCTGTCCTGAGTGTGAGCTTCAGCCCAGACAGCCGTCATCTTGCCGCTGCCAACATGATGGGCGACATCAAAATCTGGAATATCGAAAGCGGGAAATGTATCCGAGAATGGAATACGCCTGATTTCACCAGCTGGGGTATTATCAAAAGCCATCATTACATAGGCGGTATTTTTGATTTGAGCTTTTCACCCGATAGCAACCGATTAATCACTTGCGGGATGGGGCCGATGCGCGATCCAATGGCTGGCAACGGAAAACAGACCTGGCAGGAGTTTGACTGGAGCAATGATAAACCTGTAAAAACGCGCGAAATACAGGATAGTGAACGCGGGCGCGGTCTCATGGAAACACTCTGTTTTCACCCCGCAAGCAAGGCATTCTGCATGGCCGGCCGAATGGCTCAGGGAAATTGGAATACCGCACTCTTTTCGAGCGAAACAGGTAAATTGATTCAAGGCATTGATAACAAAACCCGCATAACCCGATCTGCTTTTTCGCCCGATGGCAAAAAGCTTATTCTTGCCGGAGCGAAAAGTCAGGGCTCTCCCAAAAAGGGAAAATGGTCGGAATTTGGCCGTGTCATGATTTATGATGTCAATGATGATTGAACCAACGAATGCTTCATCCCCATTTTCAAGATGAATTTCAAATTTAACCTGTCCCCCATTTTCGTTCATGCGGTGCGCATGCTTGCCTTGCTGGTGGTTGTATTGTTTTCAACCGCCACTTCCGCGGATGACCGCCCCAATTTCCTCATAATCATCGCCGATGACATGGGATTCTCTGATGCAGGTTGCTATGGAGGTGAAATCGCAACACCCCATCTGGATGGGTTGGCTGCAGGCGGATTGCGTTTCACACAATTTTACAACACATCCCGCTGCTGGCCCACACGCGCAGCCCTGATGACGGGTTACTACCCTCAGCAGGTGCGAAGGGACGGCATGCCCGAAGCTTCTGCAATTTCAGGTCCGAGAGGGAAACGCCCCGAGTGGGCTCTTACCATTGCCGAGCGCCTTCGACCTGCGGGTTATCGAACTTATCATTCCGGCAAATGGCATATCGACGGAAAACCCACAGAGCACGGATTCGATCGCTCGGATTCAACCGTTCGCGGACCCGGTTTTTTCGAAACGATCAAAAAGGAAGACCGTGACCCGAATTATTACATGACAGTAGGAACCGCTCAGCACGCGATTGATTGTCTGCAGGAACATGCCTCAAAATTTCCCGACCGCCCGTTCTTTCATTATCTTGCATTCAATGCTCCTCACTTTCCGCTCCATGCCCTGCCCGAGGACATCCAGCGATATGAAGATCGTTATCTGGGAGGGTGGGATGTATTGCGGAAAGAAAGAGCCGCGCGACAAAGGGAACTTAACCTGAACGTCGGGACGCTCTCCTCATTGGAAACCGAAGTTGGACCACCCTATGCGTTTCCCAAACAGCTCAAAATTCTAGGTCCTGGGGAAGTAAACCGCCCACTACCCTGGCATCAACTCACCGAGGTACAAAAACGATTTCAGGCAACAAAAATGGCCATCCATGCCGCCATGATCGACCGAATGGATCGCGAAATTGGTCGGGTCCTGGATCAATTGCAAAAGATGAATGCCATGGAGAACACCTTTCATCTGTTTCGTATCGGATAACGGAGCAAGTGCGGAAATCATGGTCCGGGGCGATGGGCATGATCCGGCTGCAACCCCAGGGTCAGCCGAGACTTATTTATGCCTTGGCCCAGGATTTTCCAGTGCAGCCAACACCCCTTTTCGCCGCCACAAAACCTGGGTTCATGAAGGGGGGAATCTCTACTCCATTCATTGTTCACTGGCCAAAAGGTATCAAGGCCAGAAACGAAACTCGATCCACTCTCGGGCATGTCATTGACATTGCTCCCACTGTCATGGATCTGGCTGGCGTCAAAGCCGGTGTAAAGAATGCTCCCCCGATGAGCGGCAGGAGTCTGAAATCTGCATTCCATAAAGATTGGGGCTACGTTGCACGAAGAACTCTGGTTCTATCACGAGGGTAATCGCGCCCTGCGACAAGGTGACTGGAAAATCATCCACTCGAACGTGAAACGCCCCTTCCCATGGGGAACCTCAACCGAGGCCGCCACCGAATCAATCAATGTGGAAAACTGGTCTCTCTATCATTTAACCAATGACCGCGCTGAGCAGAACGATCTGGCCAAGCTCCACCCTGAACGCGTTAGGGCCATGGCCGCTCAATGGGCACAATTAGTGGAGCGATTCAATCAAGACGCAAACCATGGTGCTCGCTAGCAGGGCAAAACGGCCGAGGCTACTAAGTTACTGAAATGATTGGGTTGACGAGTGGGCGAGCCTTTACATTCCCAGGCTGACCCGCTTTGCAAACTTGAGGCAGAGAGACAATGAAGCCTTTGCTGAATCGGTGACCAAACGTTTACCGCATCTGCCATGCGTAACTCGAGCTGTCGACTCAAAACCTGACTTGATAAAACCGGTTTACAGGTCCGCGTCCTGGTTTCAGGATACAGGAACAACAATGTACGATTACTCAACCTTCAACCAGCCAGGAATTTCGCCATCTCCTGTAAGTTCACCTTGCAACACCCAGGCTAGATTGAAGCGTCCAATCTGAGCACCGCCACCGGGTCCACCTTCAAACATTAAGTAGACAGAACCCTCACTTGGTGTGTCGCTTCGCCCGGCACTCATGGATGAATAGGCACTTGCCCCATCATAGACAAGACGTTTGACCGGCCAGGTTTGCCCCCCGTCCGGGCTCATCCAGACCGTGATACGCTCGCGGTTTGCTTTGGGTGTATCAAGATTACTGAAAACAAGAATATCACGCCCCTTGACAGGGAGTCTTGCCAACCCTCCCATGCATCCATAGGAACGGTGTTGATGCCCATCTGGCAAAATATCAACGATGCGCCAATCTTCCCAGGTCTTGCCACCATCACGACTGAACGCACAGCGCCGTCTCGTGTTGCGTTCCGCTTTTTCCCAATGCACTCTGGAGTTGTAGTAGAGAGTTCCATCGGACAATTCCACAATACAGGCTTCACCCGTGCCTTGCTCAGGGAAAGGTTCACTGGCATACCAGGTCTTTCCGCGATCATCACTGTAAATGGCATTGGTGTAATGATTGGGCCATTCTTCGTGGCGATTACCAGCCGCATACCATCGCGTCGGACGTATGAGTCGTCCCGCATGCTTACCGAATTGCAAGGTCGATCCATGGTCATTCATATGCATGGAAGGAACATGCCCCTGTGAATTGGGATGCATGACAGTCTCCTGCTTCGCCCAGGTCTGTCCATGATCCTTGCTGCGATAAATGGAAATGGGCGCTGGCGGGTGACGATCTTCGATAAACATCAACACATCGCCCGTCTTTTCATCGACGGTAATCCCTCCTCCCTGGAATCCACTTTCCTGAACCACGACAGGAGAGGACCAGGATTTCCCTCCATCAACACTTCGCCTCACTTGAACTCCTTTGCTCCCCCAACTCGCAAGAACAGAGCCGTCCATTGCTACGGTAATGTTGGGAAAACGCTGCCCCTGGAAAATCTGTTGCACATCCAATTCAGGTGCGCCCATGAACGAGTCAAGCACCCCATCGGCAGCTGAAACTTTGGATTCAACCATGAGGCAAGCCATCAATATGACCAAGACCATCGGTATTTTTGGTATTTTCATAAAACAAGACATCTTTGATTCATTAGACCACAGCGATCAGTCAGCCGCGCGGGATTTAATGCGCTGTAAAATATCGGTCACGACTTCATCCCTTGGGCGAACCTGACCTCTTCCCTTACCGTGAACACGCACGGCAACCGCATTGGCTTCCTGTTCTTTTCCGCCCACGACGAGCATCGTGTGAACTTTTGATTCCTCTGCCCGAAGGATTCTGCCCTGAAGTTTATCATGACTGAATTCCAGTTCGGCACGCACCCCATGTGTGCGCAGTTCAGCCACTAGCTTGTTGGCATAATCCAGTTGTTCTTCTGTAATCGGCAAGACCCGTATCTGCTCAGGGGCCAGCCACAAGGGAAAATTACCAGCGTAGCGCTCGATCAGGAACGCAAGAAAACGTTCGTGAGTTCCCAGCGGGGCACGATGAATGCAAAGTGGCGTTTCAAATTGATTGTCTGATGTCCTGTATTGCAGACCGAATTTGGACGGCACTGCAAAATCAACTTGATTGGTCGCAATCGTAAATTCACGTCCTGAAATGGAATAAACCTGCACATCAATTTTAGGACCATAGAAGGCAGCTTCATTGGGAATCTCTTCAAAATCGATTTTCGAATCGACCAACACCTGTCGAACCATGTCTTCGGTCTGTTTCCAGAGTTCGGATTCGTCGACAAATTTCTCCCCAAGGCGCGCTGGATCATGCGTACTGAACCGCATTTTATATTTCTCAAAACCAAAGATCTTGAAATATTTCAGATACATTTCGTTCACCGCACGGAACTCGTCAGCAAACTGCTCTGAAGTGCAATAAATGTGCGCATCATTCATCTGCATCGACCGCACTCGCATCAGCCCCATAAGTTCGCCTGATTGTTCATACCGATAACAAGTACCGTATTCAGCAAGACGCAAAGGAAGTTCTCGGTAACTGCGCGGTGCCGCAGCGAAAATTTTATGATGATGCGGGCAATTCATCGCCTTCAGGTAGTATCTCTCCTTGACCTGGCCCTTCTCCTCTCCTTCTCCATCCTCCGACAATTCCATGGGCGGAAACATGCTCTCCGCGTAGTATGGGAGATGGCCCGAAGTACGATACATGGATTCTTTGGCAAGATGAGGAGTCCTTACCCGCTGGTATCCCGCCTCGAATTCGGTTTCCTTTGCGAGCTTTTCCAATTCTTCGATCAGTATGGAACCCTTGGGCATCCAAAGTGGTAGACCTGGCCCCACATCGTCATCGAACGTGAATAACTGCATGGCCTTACCAATGCGACGGTGGTCTCTCTTGCGTGCTTCTTCCTGAGCTTCCAACCATTCGCTCAGCTTGGTTTTATTGGGAAAGGCTGTGCCGTAAATACGCTGCAGCTGTGGGTTCTTCTCGTTACCTCGATAATAGGTTGCCGCAACACGCAGGAGCTTGTAAGCCTTGACATTGCCCGTGCGCATGACGTGCGGACCAGCACAGAGATCGATAAATTCACCATTCTGATAAAAGGTGATTTCTTCACCTTCAGGAATATCCCCAAGCCGTTCTACCTTGAAAGACTGCCCCTGTTCCTGGAAAAACTGTATAGCCTCGTCGCGAGATTTGGTTTGGCGCTCGAACACCTGGTTCTCTTTGACCACTTTTTTCATCTCCGCCTCGATGGTTTCGAAATCGTCAGGACTGAACCTGTGCCCCTCGAGATCGAAGTCATAATAAAATCCCTCATCCGTCGGAGGCCCGATGTCGAGCTTTGCCTCTGGCCAAAGGCGTGACACGGCGGTTGCCATGATGTGCGCACATGAATGACGCAATCTTTGCAGATCTGTCATTTGGTGACGCTCTTCAAGCGTCTTGCGGTGGACGGGCTGTTTCGCTTCTTCCATGTTAGAGTGACTGTTGTATTAAGAGCAGGTTGAAAGTTTTTTTACTATTAAAGAGGATAAGATTATTTGCTTATTGAAGCAATCCGCAGATTTTCTGCATTAAATCATCATAACCGTCAAAAGCAGGGAACTGGGTGAACTCAGATTTCACGTTGTCAGGCGCCCTGAAAAGGATCCCATGATCCGCTTCCTCAAGCATTGTAGTATCATTATACGAATCCCCTGCAGCGATGATGTGATAATTCAATGATTTGAACGCAGCTACTGATTTTTTTTTCTGATCCGGTTGGCGGAGGCAATAATTCGTAATGAGGTCGTCCTTCACTTCCAGGCGGTGACAGAAGATAGTGGGCCAACCCAGTTGCCGCATCAAAGGTTGAGCAAATTCCTCGAATGTATCCGAGAGGATGATCACTTGTGTCTTTTCTCTCAATGCATCAAGAAATACGCGAGCGCCGGGCAATGGCTCGAGAGTACCGATGACCTCTTGAATCATGGAAAGCGTCAGACCATTCTCAGTCAGAAGCTTTAAACGTCCTGTCATCAATTCATCGTAATCAGGAATATCACGCGTTGTTTTCTTGAGCCCCTCAATTCCGGTTTTTTCAGCAAACGCGATCCATACTTCAGGAACCAACACTCCTTCCAGATCCAAAGTCACTAAGTTTTGTGCCATAGCTGATCCCATTCCTTCAGGTGAGATTCTCTGGATTCAACTTCTGCAGGCTTTTCGGAATGAAAAGGCCATCTTTCCGAATGAGCTTCCCATCAAACCAGACTTCGCCTCCTCCCCACTCTGGACGTTGGATCAGGACCATGTCCCAGTGGACAGCCGATTTATTACCGTTACCGCAATCCTCGTATGCTTGCCCAGGAGTAAAATGCAGTGAACCGGCTATCTTTTCATCGAAGAGAATGTCATTCATCGGATTCAAAATTTTCGGATTCAAACCAAGGCTGAACTCACCAATGTAACGGGCGCCCGGATCGGTATCAAAGATTTCATTAAGACGCTTGGAGTCGTTGGCTGTCGCATCCACGATTTTGCCATCCTTCAGTTCTAGCCGCACATTTTCAAATCGTGAACCTGCGTAAACAGTCGGCGTGTTGTATTGGATCACACCGTTGACTGAATTTTTAATAGGGCATGAAAACACTTCACCATCAGGAACATTTCGATCGCCTTTGCACGCACGCGCCCCGATCCCTTTGATACTGAACGTTAAATCCGTGCCGGGGCCTTTCAAATGAACCTGGTCGGTTTTGGCCATGAGTTTTTCGAGAGGTCCCATGGCTTTTCCAAATTTGCGATAATCCAAGGTACAAACATCGAAGTAGAAATCCTCGAAAGCTTCGGTGCTCATATTCGCAGCCTGAGCCATACTTGGAGTAGGCCAGCGCAGGACGCACCATCGTGTTTTGTTGACCCGGTAATTCAAGACGGGACGCATTTTACGAGAATAAAGGGACATCTGCTGGCTCGGAACATCCGAATTTTCACTTGTATTGGCGGCTCCACGGATAGCGATGTAACTTTGCACTTTCTTCATGCGCGCCATTTCCAGATCGCGAACGATGCCTGCCTGCTTCTCAGTCATCCCTTGCAGAAGTTCACGCGTCACACGCGTATGCCTTGTCTCTATCAAAGGGATAGCACCCGCATCACGCACGGTGCGCGCTAGTACCACCGTAAATTCATCAGGGACATCAATCATGTCCAGAAGCACGGTCTCATCTTTTTTGATGTCGGTGGAATATCGCACCAACAATTCCGCTAAATCTCGATATCGGGGATCGGTCATATAATAATAATTGCAAAAAGACAGCTTAGAGTCATTTTGCCTGCCGGGTCTAGTCCGGAAATTAGTCGTTTGATAACGTGACCAGGGATGAAAAGATAAACAGAAGATAATCCGACACCCAATCATCATGCATTTTCTTGAAAAGAATTAGACGCGCCAGATACCAATCACGGAAATTCGACCACAAGGAACAAATATAATTTTCCAAAAGGATACTCTTGAACGCCCCGGTTGATTGATTGATGAATACAGATTTGAGTTAAATTAACCTTTTTAGGCAGCAAATGGTCAAACATTTTCAATGAAAATACAGGTCAAAGGATATGCGGTAATTTTCTAGCCACCCGCTTGACAAGCCATTGCGAATTGGTATGCTTCCCCGCTCGATTTTTGGCGAGTTACGCCGGAAATTTATTGAAGCCGAATGACTTATATTCGGAGAAGCTTTATTTTGACTCAGAACTATTTGTATGAAAAGAACTTATCAGCCATCAAAAATTCGTAGGAAACGCCAGCACGGTTTTCTGAGCCGGATGCGCACCAAGAGTGGCCGCGGCATCTTGAAAGCACGTCGTCAGGTAGGCCGCAAGCGCCTCACTCCGTGTTAATTATCTCTGGATGGCAACTCGAAGCCACGCATTCTGAATCCTCCTACAAAGAAACGGTTTGGCAAGCATCAAAGAATTCGGTATTCCGCCGAGTTCCGACGTGTGAGGGAAAAAGGCCAAAGGTGGGTACAGGGATGCCTGATCGCGAACTGGTTGGAAGTAACCGACAGGCCACACTCAAGGCTTGGGGTCATCACCAGCCGGAAAATCGGTAAAGCGCATGTTCGCAACCGAGCGAGGCGATTGATGAGAGAATCTTATCGCAACATTCAACACCAGTGTGTCCAACCCATGGACCTGATACTTGTCGCTCGAAAATCTATTGCGAACAAAAGCCAGCAGGAAGTGGAAGCGGACCTGTGCGCCATCATGAAAAGGCGTGGTTTACTTGAATCCTGTGAAGGCTGATGAAATGGTTGAGAGACATCACCTGCATACCGATACGCTTATATCAGTGGACCCTTTCCCCTATGAAGACCGCTTTGATGGGGCCAAATGCGGGCTGTCGGTTTCAGCCTTCTTGCTCGAATTACGCAATACAAGCAATTCAGGATCATGGAATCAGAAAAGGAGCCATCCTTGCGATCAAGCGCATACTGCGTTGTCATCCATGGGGCGGCGAAGGCTGGGACCCTGTCCCAACCCTGAAAGATTTCAAGCCAAGACAGAATCCAGAGCGAAACGACCAAGCATTGAACCCTTGACCTGCTGATATTTACAAGTATCTGGAATTAAAACTTAATGATCTCCAATTTTATCGCAAAAAACTTCAATTATGGATCGTAAATCCATTGTCATCCTCGTTTTCTCAATTATCGGGCTGATCGCCTGGTTCCCATTGGTGAATAAATACTATCCCCCTCAGGAGCAGTCTAGAAATGTAGCTGAGAATCAGGATGGTGCAGTAATTACTGACCAAGGAAATACCGCGCAAGCAGAGGAAACTATCCTCCAGTCCTCCGAAACAGCCCCTGCCGTCACAAGAACTCCTGCAGTAGCCATTTCTACACCCCAAGAATCTGCGACGGTTCCTGAGAATGAAAGCTTGCTGATTTGGGAGAATGATAATTTGGCTTACGAGTTCACCTCTGCGGGAGGAGGGATAAAAACGGTAATACTGAAAAAATATCAGGAAACCACAAAGTGCAGTGATGAGGAATCTGAAGAGACCACGGAAACAGACCATGTCAGATTAAATGTGAATGTTCCGACTCCCGCGCTGAACCTATTTTTTGGAAAACTGGATAACGGATTTCTACCTTACACGCTCAGACAGGAAGGTGACGACGAAATTCAGGCAGAATACCTGGGGCCTGACGGCATTCGAGTGCTGAAGACCTTTCAACCGGGCACTAATTATGTGATTGAGGCCAAAATCACAATCGAAAACACCAGCTACGAGCCTAAGGTCATTCCTGAGCATTACCTCGTAACGGGAACAGCAACCCCAACCAAACCCACTGATACCGGCATGTACATGGGCATGCGCTACCACAACGGAGAGGGTGTTGAAGAGATCAAAGAGAGCTGGTTTGCAAACCGCACCTTGGGATGCTTCCCGGGCACACCCAGAACAGTCTATCCTTCTGAACCGGGAATGGTTCGATGGACTGCCGTTGAGAATCAATTCTTTGCCATGCTTGCCATCCCTGAAGAGCCAGCACCAGGATTAGTAACACAGCAAATCAACCTTGCTCCACCGACCCAGGAAATCCTGAAAGCATTCCCCAAAGCAAATATGGCCCCGAAAGGGTATCAAAACAGCCTGAGTTATCCAGCCCAAGAACTGGAACCCGGAGACACCATCGAACGCAGTTTTAAGTTTTTCACAGGTCCCAAGGAATACCAAACGTTAACCAAGCTGAGTCAACGGACGGGTGAAGAAGTCGACTCTGTCATGGGATTCGACGGTTTTTTTTGGTTTCTTCGCGACAAGCGCTGCTGCGTTCGATGAATGGACTCCATGGCTTTGGTTTGAGTTATGGTCTGTCCATCGTGATGATTACCGTCATCGTCAAGCTTCTTTTCTGGCCGCTGACTCAGGCAAGTACCCGTTCCATGAAGCGCATGTCTGCACTTCAGCCACAAATGCAGGCCCTGCGGGAGAAATACAAGGAAGACCCTCAAAAAATGAACCGCAAACTCATGGAGTTCATGCGGGAAAAAAAGTGCAGTCCTCTCGGTGGCTGTTTACCCATTTTATTGCAGTTACCGGTATTTTTCGGCTTTTACACCATGCTACAGAGTGCCATCGAATTGAGAGGTGCAAGCTTTCTCTGGACATGTGATCTATCACAACCCGATACATTGTTCATGATCCCCATGTTGGGCATCCCGTTCAATCTATGGCCAATACTGATGGGAGCGGCTCAACTTTGGCAGACAAGCATGACGCCTGCTTCACCGGGCATGGATCCAGCTCAACAAAAGATCATGAAGTACATGCCGCTGATGTTTGTCTTCATCCTTTACAACTTTTCCGCAGGTCTCGCGCTTTACTGGACTGTACAAAACCTATTATCCATTGTTCAGATGAAGCTCATCAAAAACGAGCCAATAGGCCCCAAGGCCAATGCAGGTGCAGCTTCGGCCAAGCCACTGCCTCGCCCCGGTGATGGCCCCGATTGGGGTCAATCCTACCGAAAATCCAAAAAGAAAAAAAAGTAACACACATTGTCACTAACCATTCCGTTTAGCTTATGAACGCAAAACCCAAAGAAACACTTGAAAGTCTTTTGAGCACCCTTGGTTTCCCTTCCACGGTGATCGAGACAGCCATGGATGACGGCATATTTCTTGAAATTCAGACTGAAGATTCCGGCCGATTAATAGGTCGCCAAGGACAAACGCTCAGTCAGTTGCAATACGTCGTTAATCGTCTTTTATTCAAGCAGGACCGCAACGTCCCCAAGATCACACTGGACGTTGGAAACTATCGATTGAAATCCAGAGATTCTCTGGTTGAAAAAACTCAGACCGCAGCAGACAAGGTAAGGCGCTGGGGTGATGTGGTTGAACTGGAGCCTATGAATGCCTATGAGCGACGCATCGTGCACCATACATTGAAAGATGATCCAGCTATTGAGACACACAGCGTAGAAGTGGAAGGTACTCGTAAGAAAGCCATCCTGCTTCGACCAAAACATTAACGATTCTGGCAAGAACCCCCCTCCCAATAGGAGGGGGGTTCTTTTTGTACCGACATCCATTGAGGGTGCATGAAAGTTGTGTTTTACATCAAAGATCTACTTGGAAAATCCCAGCCTTGATCACCTCTCAATTTTTAAATTATTTTCACTGGAAACACATGACACAATGAGGACAAGCTACACTCCATAAAATTTAAAACTGTTTTACATTCAGTAACCAATATCTCAACGAAAATGCTTTGATTTGTAGAGGGAACTTTCATAATAGGTAGCTCTCGCTTCAACAGCGATTGAGAAAGTTTTTAATATGTCAGCATTGCAAATCAAATCAGCAGACTCGTGTAAGTATGATCTGGTGTCCCTTGGGGAAATCATGCTTCGACTGGATCCAGGTGAAGGGCGTGTTCGTAACTCTCGACAATTTGCCGCCTGGGAAGGTGGCGGTGAATACAACGTAGCGCGAGGATTAAGACGCTGCTTTGGACTGAACACCGGTGTGGTCACCGCTTTTGCGGACAACGATATTGGTCGACTCCTTGAAGATTTCATATTGCAAGGTGGAGTGGATACCTCATGGATTCAATGGGTTCCCTACGACGGCATCGGAAGAACTGTTCGCAACGGGCTGAACTTTACTGAACGAGGGTTTGGCATTCGCGGCGCTGTCGGCACGCCTGACCGCGGTCTCACGGCCGCTTCTCAAATGAAGGCGGGTGATATCGACTGGGAAGAACTATTCGGCAAGCAAGGCGTGCGCTGGTTTCATACCGGCGGGATCTTTGCTGCACTGTCCGAATCCAGTGCAGGTGTGGTAGAAGAAGCCGTCAAAATCGCTCAAAAGCATGGGACAGTTGTTTCCTATGACCTCAATTACCGCCCTTCGCTCTGGAAGGCCATTGGCGGACACGCCAAAGCTCAGGAAGTGAATCGCAATATTGCAAAATATGTCGATGTCATGATTGGCAACGAAGAAGATTTTACAGCCTGCCTGGGATTCGAAGTTGAAGGTGTGGATGAAAATATCTCAACCATCGAAATCGACAGCTTCAAGAACATGATTGAGCGGGCAGTAAAAGATTTTCCAAATTTCAAGGTGACTGCAACAACATTGAGGGCCGTTCAAACAGCAACCATCAACGACTGGAGCGCCATCTGCTGGGCTGATGGAGATTTCCATGAATCCAGAAAATACCCTGACCTGGAAATCCTCGATCGCGTCGGTGGAGGCGACAGTTTCGCGTCAGGATTGATCTACGGCTTTCTGGCAACCGGAGACGCGGCAAAGGCAGTAGATTACGGAGCTGCCCATGGAGCACTTGCCATGACGACTCCCGGAGATACCTCCATGGCCACGACTCAGGAAGTCGAAAAAGTCATGGGCGGTGGCGGTGCACGTGTTGTGCGTTAAACGGGTCTAAGCTTTTTTATCATATTTACCGATTGAAGGCGTTCGGTCTTCAATCGGTTTTTTTTTAATTTTACGATCATTGACCTTTGGAGATTTAGAATCGTCAAAAAGGAATACCAGGAATGAAAATCGATTGCCATATGCACACGCCGCTTTGCGGTCACGCGGTAGGTGAACCGGTGGAATACGTAAGGTCTGCTGCTGTCCAGGGGCTGGATCTGATCACCTTTACATGCCATGTCCCAATGTTCGATGAATCCTTTGGCGGACAGCGCATCCGCATGGACGCAAACCAGCTCGATGATTATTACGCAAAAGTGGATTTCGCCAGGCAGGAGGGCGAGCGACTAGGTGTGGAGGTGTTGTGCGGCATCGAAGGAGAAGTTTTTCCAGTTGCATCCTCTCTGGAAAAAATGAAGGAACTGATCCTCAGCCAACCCTTTGATTTTGTTCTGGGCTCTCTCCATCACCAGCTCAAGGCATACAAACAATGGATCACTGAGCAAAACCTCACAACCGACGAAGCCATCATCCGTGATTATTTCAAACACTTGACAGATGCTGCACGAACCGGTTTTTACCACAGCATGTCGCACCCGGATGTCATCCGTATCTATGGCACTATTGATTCGAACTCCTTTATCCCTGGAAATTTCGAACCGGAAATCCGCAAACTCCTCAAAGCATGTGCTGAAGCAGGCACTTGCCTTGAAGTAAATACCAGTGGTTTATCGAAAGGGGTCTTTGAAGTTCACCCTGATCCTCTCATTCTGGATTGGGCTAAAGAAGAAAACGTCAAGCTGACAATCGGATCAGATGCACACGCCCCATCAAACGTTGGGCAACACTTTGATAAAGTGCTGCCCTTGCTTAAATCGAAAGGCTTTGATCGCCTGCACTACTTCAAGAAAGGCAGCGAAAATATCGTTACTCTTTAGAGGCTTTTCACTGCAAATGCGTGCCTCAATGCATCCATCTTTGTCGATGGCCAAGGGTTATCGGATCTCGGCATTGAGTGAGGTTTGAAGATGCGCGATTAACTTATCATGAGCTTTGTTGACTTCTGAATCAGTCAGCGTTTTTGAAGCATCGCGATAAACGAAAGAGTAAGCCACGCTCTTCTTTCCTTCGGGAACATGCTTACCCCGGAACACGTCAAACACTTCGACTGAATCCAATTGCTGAACCTTGGCCTTTTTCACTGCTCGCTGAACTTCCATATGCGTCGTTGATTCTGCAACTAACATGGCAATATCACGTCGAACTGAAGGATATGCCGGAATAGGTTTGAATGATCGGCTGTGCACCCGCATGGCAACAAGTCGATCCAGATCCAACTCTGCCATGAAAACTGAATCCTTGATATCAAACTCGCGCGCGACCAAGGGCATCAATTGCCCCATTTCACCGAGTGTATTCTTGCCGAGACACAAGGATGCTTTTTCAATAAAGAATTCCCCCTGCTCGCAAGACTCAGTTCGCCAGGAAAATCCGCGAATACCAAACCCATCAAGAAACCCGTCCAGTAATCCCTTGAGATCAAAAATGTCTGCTTTCTCAGCCTTGGCACCACCTTTCCAGAATCCCAATTGACGATTGCCTATCCATGCTATCGCCAGTTTACGAGACTCGGTTACTGTAGATTCACAGGGGAGAAACACCCTTCCAATCTCAAATACAGCGACATCCGTGTTGCGATGGCTGACATTGTGCTGCAATACATCCAGAAGGCCCGGAAGCAGGCTTGGACGCAGAACGTTCATATCGGAACTCAATGGGTACTCCAGCGCAACAAAACCCGGATGGACCCGTCGGGCCGCTGAATCAGCAATCAAAGTCTGCCCCTGCGTTTCGCTTAAGCCCAAAGAAGTCAGAAGGAGCCTGGCGTCCATCAACTGGTCGTGAAGGGTGTCGAATTCGTTGGCCCCATGGGCACCTCGCGGAAGTGTGGATGGAATGCGATCCACACCATAGAGTCGAGTCACTTCCTCGATTAAATCAATCTCGCCTTTGAGATCCACCCGGAAGGGAGGGATTTGAACGCTGCAAGAGCCGACGTTGCTTTCAACGCAATTCAGCTCAATAGATTCCAAAAGTTTCTTTTGATCATCACCTGGAATCTCGATTCCCAGTAATCGATTTGTCTTTTCGTAGCTCAAGGTGATAGTGAGGGGATCTTTCAGGCCCGGGTAGGCGTCAATCGATCCCTGGCATAATTGCCCACCCGCCGTCTCCATGATCAATTGGGCTGCCCGTCGGCTGGCCCAGTCACAAATGGAAACATCGGCTCCCCGCTCAAAGCGATAGGATGCATCGGTGCGAAGATCCAGCAGCTTTGAAGTGCGCCGAATATTACCGGGATGAAAGCAAGCACTCTCGAGCAGGACATCCACGGTTTGATCATTGATCTCCGTATTCAATCCGCCCATCACCCCCGCAAGAGCGATTCCTTGTGTTTCGTCAGCGATCAGGAGCATTTCCGGATCCAGCTCATGAGATTGGTCATCCAGGGTCACAAAAGGTTCCTTATCCTGAGCCGTTCGAACGACAACTGTGGGAAGGTGGTCACCCTTCCGTTTCACCAGATTCAGATCAAAGGCATGCAGAGGTTGCCCGACCTCCAACATAACAAAATTGGTCACGTCCACCACATTGTTAATGCTCCTCACGCCGACTTTCTCAAGCGACTGCTGGAGCCATGTCGGACTGGGCCCGATTTTCACTCCCTTGATGACCCTGGCCTGATAACGAGGACAGCGCTCTGGATCTTCAATACGAACGTCAAGCACTTTGCTTAAGGGACCACCCGTCTCCTCAGAGGTGACTTCAGGCCATCTCAATGGATTGCCGGTAAGGGCTGCAATTTCGCGCGCTATGCCAATGACACTATTGTAATCCGGCCTGTTGGGGGTCACTTCCATGTCAAGAAGCACATCCTTTTCGGCGCACCCAAGGTATTCGGCAATGGGTTGCCCAACCTTGGCATCGGCACCAAGAATCATCAAACCTGCGGAATCCTGCGTGATACCAATTTCCGCACCGGAACACATCATGCCGCAGGATTCCACGCCCCGAAGCTTTCCAACCTTGATCGTGAAAGGTTTTTCACCTTCCTTGATAGGGAGTGAGTGTCCGGGGAGAATCAGTGGAACTTTGTCACCTACTTTGAAATTTTTTGCGCCGCAAACAATCTGACGCTGGCCGGTGCTGTCGGCTACCTGACAGACAGATAATTTATCTGCGTCCGGATGGGGCACAAATTCAAGGATCTCCGCTACCTCAATGCCTTCATACCCTCCGCCTACTTGCTCAACACTTTCGACCTCAAGGCCGAGCATGGTCAGTCGTTCGGTAAGCTCTTCAACCGACCAATCAAAATCCACGTATTGTTTTAATGCGTTAACCGTGACTTTCATGAAAATTCAAATCTACCTTAAAACTGATTTAGAAAACGCAGGTCGTTTTCATAGAACAAGCGAATGTCGCTGATGCCATAGCGAATCATGGCAATCCGCTCAATACCGAAGCCAAAGGCCCAACCGGACCACACTTCCGGATCGTATCCTACATTTCCAAACACCTTGGGGTGCACCATCCCGCAGCCCGCGATCTCCAGCCACTCCTTGCCCATTTTACGAGTCAAAGCGCTTGAAAAATCAATTTCAAGGCTTGGCTCCGTGTAAGAAAAGTAATGAGGACGGAACCTGAGTTTGACATCCTTGCCTAGTAATTCACGAAATACAAATTCGACCGTCCCCTTCATGTCTCCCAGAGTGACGTTCTTATCCACATATAAACCTTCAATCTGATGGAAGGTTGGATTGTGTGTGGCATCAGCCGTGTCTCGACGATAAACCCGTCCGGGAACGATGATCCGGATTGGGGGCGCCTGAGTTTCCATGACTCGAATCTGAACCGACGAAGTATGGGTCCTGAGCAACGGTCGATCTGGGGTTTTGACGTAAAAGGTATCCTGACTGTCACGGGCCGGATGATCAGCAGGTGTGTTCAATGCGTCGAAGCAATGGTATTCATCCTCGACCTCAGGTCCATCAGCCACCACAAATCCGATTTTACGAAAGCTCCGAATGATATCCTCGGTCACCTGAGTCAATGGGTGCAATTTACCCAGTCGCTGCTCTCGTCCAGGTAAACTGAAATCAGTCGGTTCGGATGGCAGGCAAGCTTCTAGTTCCAGATCCTCTTTTCTGGATATAAGCACGCCTTCGAGTTTCTTTTTGGAGAGATTGATCTGTTTTCCGGCTGCAGGCCGCTGCTCCTTGGGGAGAGACCCCATTTGCTTAAGCAACGCAGTAAACTGTCCGTTGACTCCCAGGTATTTGACTCGTGCCTTGTCGAGATCTGTCAAGCTACCTGCACTTTCAAGTGCCTGAAGGGCCTCTTGCGTCAATGGCTCAATCTGTTCAAGAATTCCTGACATAAAGTGGATTGGGTGAAATTTGTGCTAGTAAAAATGGCTTGGCGAAAAATAAATCAACCGGACGCCCAAGAAGTGGTCGCCCGGTTGATGAAAGATCGAAGCTATCCGAAACGATAACTGTCAGTAATCCTAAGGAATCAAGCAGCTTTCGCCTTCAGACCGTTCTGGGCAAGTTTGACCAGTTCAGCGAAAGCAACAGAATCGGTGGCAGCGATGTCAGCCAGAGCTTTGCGATTCAAGTCGACTTTAGCGACTTTCAGCCCTTCGATGAAACGACTGTAGGTAATTCCAGCGGCGCGTGCGGCTGCGTTGATACGGATCTGCCAAAGGCGGCGGAACTCACGCTTCTTGTTACGGCGATCACGATAGGCGTAGACTCGGCCGTGATCCAGAGCATCTGCCGCATAGCGGTATAGCTTGGACCGACGCAAGCGAAAGCCTTTGGTGGCCTGCAACACGCGTTTACGACGTTTGCGGGAAGCGACTGCGTTTGTAACTCTCATGGTGTGCTACTAATAGGGTGTTGATGGATTAAAATTGGAACTTAGTGGCTGAACGGCAAGTTGGTAATAACGCGCTTGTAATCGGACTTATCCAATTCAACAGACTTGCCGAGCTTCCGACGACGCTTTGGGCTCTTGCATGAAAGCAAGTGGCGCTTGCCAGAGTGATTGCGCATTACTTTGCCGGTACCGGTTATCTTGAACCGTTTGGCCACTGCTTTTCTAGTTTTTGCTCCTCGTGCTCGACGCATAATTCAATACTTCTAATTCAAAAGAGCGGCAACTATAAGGACCGTGGGAATGACATGCAAGGGGGAATTTGATAAATGTGGGTAAATAATGCCCGAATATCCTCAATCCCCGTGTAAATCAATGCCAATGAAGGTCCGAATGCCAGCTCGAAATTAATACAGAAGAGCAAACTATCGTGCCGTTATCCTAAAAACAAGTAGGATTAGTGATTTATTTATCGAGCGCAGGTATCGAAGCGAATCCTAGTGACAAAGAACAGAGCTCAAATTACTGTCCGCGGTTTTTTACCTGTAGCAGGTATCGGTGAAGAAGCGCTAAACCAAATGGCCAAGCCAGAGCCAGCAAACAGGCTTCAATTGCTGGCAGAACAATCTGCATCGTGGAGGGATCTCCAGCATATCAGGCCTGATGGCAACGAAAAAAATGCTCACTCCGCAAAAGAGAAAAGAAGCCATAGACAATTAACTAGGCGCTTATTTGAAATATGACTGCTTTTGTTACCTGCAAGACAGATGGATAAACGGTAACCCCCAATGAACCAGAGAGCCCGCCGAAAAGGGCTGCCCCCCATGACAGCATCGCGCATTGAAAATAAAAGGGGCATTCCAAATCCCGCGCTCCATGTGGTGATTCCTTTTTCTTAGTCATTGAAACAATGCAAAGAGCAATAGGACACAATCATCTCATCAAAACGAGCACGATGCAACATCACCCGCCAATTCTCGGTCGGGCAAACGCCAGACAACTTAAAATGCATTTTGAGGCTTGCAATTCATCATGCGGTGAATAATCTCACCATTCGCCTGAGCCCCGCGAGTGCGGTGGTTCGTTAGAGGCTGAAATGAGTGTTAACCATCAACCTAACCCTCATTATACTTCTCCGATGCTCCGGTGAAAGTGTGTTAGGCCGATGCGTTTGCTCTCAATGACTCCAATGAAGGAGTTCATTGCGAGCCAAGCACACAGGTCGGAGCCTCCAAAAGTTAGTTCAAAACGCCCTCGTGCGTTGGTTGTAGTATCAATAAGTATTATGCTTACCATGGAAGAAGCCATGCAGCAAAGTCCAGTAAACTTTACTGCAGGTGACATTGTTAAAGGAACCATCATCGAAGTCCGCCATAAGGAAGTCCTGGTGGACATTGGTTATAAAAGTGAAGGATCCATCCCCGGAAATGAATTTGACGATATCAAAACCGTCAATGAAGGCGATGTGATCGACGTCCTGATCGAAAGACTGGAAGACCGCGAAGGCATGGTCGTCCTGTCCAAGGAAAAGGCAGAATTCAAACAGAACTGGGAAAAAATCCTCAGCATCTGTAACGAAGGCGGAACCATTACCGGACGCGTTAAAGGCGCCGTCAAAGGTGGCCTTCTTGTCAACATCGGTGTGGAGGCATTCTTGCCTGCTTCCCAGATTGACGTCATTCCTCCGAAAAATTTGGCCTCTTACGTAGGTAACACTTACGAATACAAGGTCGTTAAGATCAATCAGGAACGACAGAACATTGTTTTGTCCCGCCGCGAATTGATCGAGCAAGAGCGCGCCGAACGACGCGCCAACTTGCTCTCCGAGATGACTCCTGGCGATATCCGCAAGGGCACCGTCAAGAACATCACCGACTTCGGTGCGTTTATCGATCTCAATGGCCTCGACGGACTGCTGCATATCACTGATATGAGCTGGGGTCGCATCAACCATCCTTCGGAACTCCTCACCATCGGACAGGAAATCGATGTGGTTGTGTTGGACATCAATTACGAGAAAGAGCGTGTCAGCCTAGGATTGAAGCAAAAACTCGCCAACCCTTGGGACGATATCGAGTCGAAATACCCGGTCAGCGAAAAAGTCAAAGGCCGCGTTGTCAATTTGGTTCCTTACGGAGCATTTGTTGAACTCGAGCCCGGTGTCGAAGGCCTTGTGCACGTCACCGAACTTTCCTGGACCAAGCGCATCGCAAAACCTTCCGACGTTCTCACACAGGATCAGGAAATCGAGGCAGTGGTGCTTGGTATCAACAGGGAAGAACAGAAAATCTCCCTCGGTATCCGCCAACTGGAAACCAATCCTTGGGATGAAGCACTGGAGAAATATCCTCCGGGCACCAAGGTCAAGGGCAAGATTCGCAATTTGACGAGTTATGGTGCCTTCATCGAGCTGGAAGAAGGTCTCGACGGAATGATCCACGTGTCCGACATCTCCTGGACCCGCAAGATCAACCATCCTTCTGAAGTTCTCAAGAAGGGCGACGAAGTCGAAGCAGTGGTATTGGAAATCGACAAAGCCAATCAACGCATTTCTGTGGGTGTCAAGCAGCTTAGCCAGGATCCATGGGAAAACATCGACCAGTTCTATAAGGTGGGTGACTTGGTTACCGGCAGCGTGACCAAACTTGCAAGCTTTGGTGCATTCATCGGATTGGAGCATGATATCGATGGTCTGGTGCATATCTCTCAGGTCAGCGAAGAACGGGTTGAGAAAATCAAGAACGTTCTTAATGTAGGCCAAGAGGTCACTGCCCGAGTCATCAAGATTGACAAAGCCGATCGTCGAATCGGACTTTCCATCAAAGCAGCCAACTACTCAAGTGAGGAGCTGGAAGCTGAACAGCACGCGCTGGATCAGTTGAAACCAGGCGAAGACTTGGTGGCTTTGCAGCATGCATTTGATGCCGTCAATACCGACTCCGAAGAAAGTGCGGAAGCAGAAGCAAAAGAATAATCTCAAGCTTCAATATGTATTCTCAGAAAGGCTCACCGGTTTCCGGTGGGCCTTTTTTTTGAAGCAAAAGCTACTCAAGCTCTGATCATGCGAAATGATTCCTTCAACTCGATCTCTTGTCACTCCAGGGACATGGACCAAGGAAAGGCCAACAAGAATTGACAGGCAGGCACCCCCACCCTCCCCACCCGACTGCCAGGAGCGAACACAGGGTTCCAGAGGGCAAATGATGTGATTGACTCCTCCGATTGCCTTGCATCAAAAAGACTACCCACACCTTTTCCTTTTAAATTGTGCTCTAAAGCCTTGTCACATAGGCAATGATTCGGAAAGATTAACACCTGTTTATGGATATTCTGGAGACACTAAAGTGGCGAGGCTTGTTCGCTGATTGCACGGATTTGGAGGGACTCACCGAGCGCCTTTCAAAAGCCCCCCTCACGTTATATTGCGGATTCGATCCAACAGCAGACAGCCTTCACGTGGGCCATCTGGTTCCACTGATTGCGCTTCGACGTTTTCAAGATTTGGGGCACCACCCCATTGCTCTGGCAGGAGGGGCGACTGGTTCCATCGGAGATCCAAGTGGCAAGAGCGCCGAACGACAACTGCTTAGCAGAGAACAACTCAACCATAATATCACGCAAGTGAACGAGCAGTTGAAGCGCCTCCTGGACTTTGAAGCTTCCGAAAACCCCGCGCGCTTGTTTGATAATGCGGAATGGGTAGGTGGGATTTCCTACCTCGATTTCCTGCGTGATATTGGAAAACATTTCACGGTCAACGTCATGATTGCCAAAGAGTCCGTTCGCGCACGCATGGAGGATCGCGATGTCGGCATCAGCTACACTGAGTTCAGTTACATGCTACTGCAGGCTTTTGATTTTTATCACTTGAATCAAAATGCCAACTGTGAACTCCAGATAGGGGGAAGTGACCAGTGGGGGCAATATCACCATGGGGATGGAATTGACCCGCAAAAAAAGCGGGAAAACATACCTTCGGACTCACCCTGCCCCTGATCACAAAGGCGGACGGTACCAAATTTGGCAAAACAGAAGCAGGCGCAATCTGGCTCGACCCCAAACGAACCAGTGTCTACCGATTCTACCAATTCTGGATTCGCACGGATGATCGTGACGCAATCAAGTATTTGAAATACTTCACTTTTTTACCAAAGGAGGAAATCGAGCGACTCGAATCCATCCACCAGGAGAGGCCTGAAAAACGTGAGGCCCAGAAGGCACTGGCTCGTGCCATGACAGATTTAATTCATGGAGAATCCGCAACACAGGAAGCGGAGCGCGCCAGTGAGATCTTGTTTGGTGGAGATCTCGATGGCATTACGGAACAGACCTTCAACGATGTACTTGGTGAAGTTCCGACGGTGACAGCAGAAATGAGCGAAATGGGATCAGAAGGGTTCCCGCTCGTCAATGCACTCGCACTCGCAGGCTTGGCACCATCCAAGGGACAGGCTCGAAAAGACATCAAGGGAGGCGGTGCCAACTTGAACAATCAACGAGAGCAGGATCCTCAAAGAGCCATCACTGAAGACGACCTTTTATTCGATAAGCATATCCTCCTGAGAAAAGGAAAGAAACATTACGCAGTGATCACGTTCCGATAAATGAGTCACCCCTGAAATCACGGCGAGAAAGAGGAAACTGACTGCATCTGGCAATTTTCGCTCCATTCAGGGCCCCAATAAAACACGAGCCATGGTTACAGCATCGATAGACACCTGTTGAGTGCTGAAGTTATTGTCAAATCCGATTCATAACGGCTCAAACTCTTAAAAAAACACAGCTGGTATATGCTTAGGCCACGAACAGGTTCCTGTGCTGGCGCAATGAGCACTTGGATCGTATTGCCGTCGCTGGCTGGGTCTAAGATCACTTTGAACCGGGTCCCGCCATCAAACATCAGCAAACTCGAACTGGATGAATCAGAATGAAAAACCTCCAAAGGTTCGTCCTTGATTGCACGGAACAGCGACAATACGAAGAGGATTTAATCAGAAGAAGTCACCCATTTTCCTTGGCCTCTGAGGCGAAGTGCTTGCACCCTGAAAATCTCCTTTGTTAAACCATGGGATAAGTTCACACAGCCATGGTTTAACCATAAATGGCCCTATGGTAAGGAGGCTCGGCTTTTACTTCTTTCACGTCATTTTGAAAATGGGATAGGAGTATCTAATCTGTGACATAAACTCTATAAAACCGTCGTTCACTGATAAGCGCCTCATTGTCAATATAGTTAAAATTACCATCGACTGAACTCGTTGAAATAAGTTCAACCCAGTTTTCAAAATCTTCGGTCCCCTCAATGACAAAGGTAATATCAGGCACCGTCTGTATTTCAAATTGCATACCTAAATCAGCAATCGTGACGCTTTGAACAGTAAGACCGACTTCCAATTCATAAGCTAGATTCACTATCCCTGTCGCGGCCTCAACACCATCAACAGCCACATAATAAATAGTATCCTTCGATGCATTAAATGTCACTGAGCTGTCCAGTCCGTCAGCGCCACTGTCATTATCACATGTAATTTCAATGAGATCCCCAAAACTACTACCAGTGGATGTGTAAACACCCATGACAGTATCAAAATCGCTACCATCGGTTGAAATGGTTAATTCTCCATCAGTCGGCGACTGGTAGGCAAACCACTGGGATGCACCTCCAGCAATGCCACAGTGATCTGGTTCGCCTGCTTCCTTGACAGCTCCAAAGGTGTTGAAAATTTGCGCGCCCGTGAATCCGGTAGCTAGAGAAGCTGCTCGCGACTGGAAGATAGAACCGAAGAGCTGTGGCTGAAATTGAGGTTGTGGATTGAGATCCAAAACATTGAAAAACAAGTCAGCAAATTTTTGTTCTAGAACTAGTTCGCGAATAATTTTGCCTCGTCTGGGAACATTGACAGTCATATGTGCATACTTGGTACGATCAGTCGTATCACCAACAGTGACAGAGATCCAATAGACCCCGGCATCTCCTGCCTGAGCGGTAGCGATATCCAGTGTCGTGCCAGTTGCACCAGGAATAGGAATATTATTGTGAATCCACTGAAGCTGAACGTCCTCAATATTGCCAGAAATGGATGTGGTCAACTGATAAGGCTCACCTATGCTGACTGTATTATATTCGGGTATAATCCTAATCTTAGGAAAACTAACCACCTGCGTAATATCTATTTCCCAACTAAAAAGGATGTTCCCAGTTGCCCCATTGAAGCCACCAATAGCTATAAGGTATTCTCTCCCAATTTCTGCATTGAACTGCAGTCTACTGGTGGAAAATCCACCTCGGTCATCGTCTGATTCAATCTCTGTCAACTGCGTCAAGGAATTACCTTCATAGACTGCCATGACTGTGTCAAAGCTGGAGCCCTGCAGAGAAAGAGTAGCCAATCCTGATGCAGCAGGCTGCCAACGATACCAAATTGTGTTTCCTGTTCGCTTGTTGCTGTGACGCGGCTCCCCATTTTCAGTCGTTGCTTGAGAGTTTGAGGTGCGAATAAACCCTGAATTAGATTCTATGGCTATGGCTTCTGCAAAATCATCCGCTCCGCCCTGGACTTGCCAGTCCAGAGAAACAATAACAGCTTCGCTAATCACTGTATCTGAACTATTTTCCGCACGGAAAACGTAGCTTCCTGAATTCTCGCGCGTTATGTTTGGTAAGATGGGCAAGGTAGACTGGTCGGCACCAAGCAACCTTTCACCATTTAAAAACCATTGATATTGCATAGGTTCAGATCCAGCGACCCCAAAATCTAAAGTTAAGCCAGATCCTTGTGGAAGAAATGAATCACTGGGTTGTATACTAAAAGAGGGTGGTATTACTGGCTCTGCAACGACAACAATCAATACCGTAACGATATCTGCATCCCCATCGCTATCTGCAATCGAGTAAGTAAAGCTATCGTTCCCGTTGTAATCAGCTATGGGGGCATAGGTAAAGCTACCATCACTGTTTAACGTCAACGTCCCGTTCTCAGGCTCAGTCACCAGTGTGGCAGCTAGTGCTCCACCATCTCCTCCTATGCTGTCGTTGGATAGCAACCCTCTGTCGAACTCAACTCTCAACGTATTATCCTCATCCACGCTGTATGAGTCATCCTGAGCCAGTGGATGATCATTCACGCTCTTCACATCAATCGAAACCGACCCGGTTGAGGTTGTTCCATCGATGTCAGTGATCGTATACATAAAAGCATCAGATCCATTAAAGTCAGGACTAGGAATATACATGAGGCTTCCTTGTTCATTGATTTTCAAAGTCCCGTTAAGTGGAGATGTGTTTGAACTGACCACGAGTACCCCTCCATCTCCTCCTATATTGTCGTTGTCTAATACTCCACTGCCGCCCTCAACTATGAGTCTTCCATCCTCATCCACGCTGTAAGAATCATCCTGAGCCAATGGACTGTCATCCACGCTGTTGACGGTGATCCTTACCGTTGCCGTATCTGTATCCCCATCACTGTCGGCAATCGAATAGGTAAAGCGATCATTTCCGTTGTAATCAGCCGAGGGAACGTAAGAAAAACTACCATCACTATCTAAGGTCAAGGTCCCTTTGTCCGGAACAGTCATCTGCTTGACGGTTAGTACGCCTCCATCTCCTCCTATGCTGTCGTTGGAAAGCAACCCACTGTCGACCTCGACAGTCAAACCATTATCCTCATCCACAGTGTACGAGTCATCCGCAGCTAATGGATTATCACCCACACTGTTGACGGTGATCCTTACCACCCCTGTTGAAGTTGTTCCGTCAATATCAGCAATCGAATAGCTGAAGCTATCGTTTCCGTTGTAATCAGCCAAAGGAACATAAGTGAAACTACCATCAACGTTTAACTCCAAGGTCCCGTTACTAGGTTCGATTACACGCACAGCGGCTAATATACCCCCATCTCCTCCTATGCTATCGTTGGAGAGCAAACCACTGTCAATCCCTACGCTCAACATTTCATCCTCATCCACAGTGTAAGAGTCATCCTGAGCTAATGGACTGTCATTCACACTGTTGACGGTGATCGTTACCACCCCTGTTGAAGTTGTTCCGTCGATATCGGCAATGGTATATTTGAAAGTGTCAAACCCGTTAAAATCTGGATGAGGAGTATAGATCAGGCTTCCATCTTCGCTCAGGGCTAGCGTGCCGCTGAACGGAGATGTATGAGCACTCACAACAAGTGCCCCGCCATCTCCTCCTGTAACTGTCATTAATCAATACTCCACTGCCTCCGGGAACAACAAGTTTTCCATCCTCGTCTACGCTGTAAGTATCATCCTGAGCTAATGGACTGTCATTAACAGCAGTCACACTCACTGTTGATGTAACCTTCGCACTGCTGTCATTGCCATCGTTGAGTACCCAGGTGATGATCCGGGAACTGGTATTCGGGGGTGTCAGAAGTATTGTTGTAAGTTACTGACTCCAGCGCTGTCTCATAGTTGGCCTTGCTGGCTGAACCAGTAAGACTCATGATACCGCTTTCTGGTTCCCAATTTCCAGTGATCCCATTTTGGGCCTGAAACTCGAGCACATCCTCCCTGCTCACATAGCCAGTAGAAATAGTAATCGTCGCTGATTCAAGGTGAGTGTCATCGACATCAACCACACTCAGGGTCCGGTCAATCATTTTAGCTCCATCGTTCTCAGTGAAGGCCAATGAATCCCCTGTACCTAACAATGCTGGAACATCGTTGATTGCTATCACATTCACAGTCGATAAAATCCTTAGACTGTTATCAGTTCCATCATTGATTAACCAGGCTATGGTGCGCGAATCGGTATTCGGTGCATCAGAAGTATTGTTGTAAGTCAACGACTCCAGGGCTGTTTGGTAGTTAGCCATGCTGGCTTTACCGTTCAAAGTCATGATGCCACTCTCAGCATCCCAGATACCTACGATGCCGTTCTGATTATTGAACCCAAGCACATCCTCGCTATGATTATAGCCTGAAGATATATGAATAGTAGCAGATTGAAGATCCGTATCATCAGCATCAGTCACGATCAAATTGCCATCGATCACGGTGGCACCATCGTTCTCTGTAAAAATCAGTGCTCCACCTGAGCCCCTAACGGTCGGGGCATCGTTGATTTCTGTCACGTTGATGTTAAAAACACCCTCGATGGGAGCGGCTTCATCCTCTCCATCATCGGCAAGGCTGAAGGCAAAACCATCTTCAAGGGTTTCACTCCCATCATGTACATAGATCACGCGACTGTTATCGACATCTTCCTGAGTAAAGTTCGTGATGATGACTCCCGCACCTGTCGTCAACTCCAACTGCCCGTGAACCGAAGCACTGCTCACAGTGTAAGTCAGTCCGGCAGGGGCATCATCCGGATCACTTGCCTGGAGCATCGCCCCCCGTGATAGCTAGAGACTCAGACTCCTTAACCGTGCCTCCTGTGTTGGTCACAACCGTTGGGGCATCGTTGAGTGCTGTCACACTGATACTGAACGTGCCTGTTGCTGCACTGACTGCATCCTCTCCCCCATCGGCAAGACTGAAGGCAAAACCATCTTCAAGGCTTTCACCCCCATCATGCTTGTAGATCACCCGATCACTATCGATGTCCTCTTGAGTAAAAACTGTGATGGGCACCCCCGCACCTGTCGTCAACTCCAACTGCCCGTGAACCGAAGCACTACTCACAGTGTAGATCAGTCCGGCTCCGGCATCATCCGGATCTCCTTGCCTGGAGCATCAAGCCCCCGTGATAGCTCACTGAGACTCTGACTCCGTAAGCCGTGACGCTCCTGTGTTGGTCGCAACCGTTGGGGCATCGTTGACGGCGATCACACGTGATATTGAAGGTGCCCGTGGAACTGCACTGACTTCATCCTCCCCCCCATCGGCGAGGCTGAAGGCAAAACCATCTTCAAGGCTCTCACCTCCATCATGCTCGTAGATCGCCCGATCACTATCGATGTCCTCTTGAGTAAAAACTGTGATGGGCACCCCTGCCCCTGTCGTCAACTCCAACTGCCCGTTGAACCGAAGCACTGCTCACAGTGTAGGTCAGTCCGGCAGGTAGCATCATCCGGATCCATTGCCTGAAGCATCGCCCCCGTGATAACTACAGTCTCAGACTCTTTAACCCTGCCTCCTGTGTTGGTCACAACCGTTGGGGCATCGTTGAGTGTTGCCACCCTGATACTGAACGTGCCTGTTGCTGCACTGGCTTCATCCTCTCCCCCATCGGCGAGGCTGAAGGCAAAACCATCCTCAAGGCTCTCACCCCCATCATGCTCGTAGATCACGCGACTGTTATCGATGTCCTCCTGGCTGAAGTTCCCGATGGCAACTCCAGCACCTGTCGTCAACTCCAATTGCCCGTTTACCGGAGCGCTAGTCACTGCGTAGGTCAAACCGGCTCCTGAATCATCCGGATCTCCTTCCTTGAGAAGACGAGGCTGTAATGATAACTGAGCCTGCCCTCGCAACACTTACTCCTGTATTGGTTGCGATCGTGGGTGCATCATTGACCACTGTCACGCTCACCGCCGATGTCACCGCTGAACTGTTTTCATACCCATCATTGATCACCCAGGTGATCGTGCGCGCACTGGTGTTCGGGTCCTCGGAGGTATTGTTGTAGGTCAGCGACTCCAGCGCCGTCTCGTAGTTGGCCTTGCTCGATGTCCCACTCAGACTCATTACTCCGCTCCCGGAGTCCCAGCTGCCACTGATCCCATTCTGCGCCCTGAACCCAAGCACATCCTCACTGCTTACATAGCCTGAAGATATCGTGATCGCCGCTGACTCTAGATGCGTGTCATCCACAGTCCGCCACACTCAGGCTTCCGTCAATCGCTGTCGCTCCGCCGTTTTCGGTAAAGGGCAATGTCCCGCCTGCATCCCCCAGCGTCGGAGCATCATTGGCTGCCGGGTCATACTCGGAGGTAGCCCTGCATGCAAAGTTAGCTATAGGGTCTCCCTTGAACCTCCACGTACCCCATCCACTGCCAAAGCGAACCCAAAAATCATCAAAGCTTTTCCCAATATTGGGCGGATCCGTCAACACAAGAGCAGCTCGATCCTTGCTGAAACCAGTAAGGCCATCGAATTTAACGGTCCAGGTAAACTTATCCGGGACTTCTACGTTGATGCCCTGGATTACGGCAGTGTTGTAACCGGGGAGCAAAGTGAAAGGCTGACTTTCGTATATGAGCGTTCCCGGAGCCTTGTCATCAAGAACCAACTCTTCACCATCATCTCTGTCAACAACCAACGCTTCACCATCATTTCTGTAGAACCTCAAAACGCATGTTTCATCGCCATCAGCTTCAAATTTCCCAAAATACTCGAATTCAAATC
>CALSPN010000053.1 GCA_943788245.1 uncultured Verrucomicrobiae bacterium
ATCGAACCACCCCAATAAAAAATTGCGGTCTCAGATCCAATGCAATCCCCTCGTTATCGATGGAGTGCTGTATGGTTCCTCTCCCAACCTGATCATCTTTGCTGTGGACGCTGCAACTGGAGAGGAAAAGTGGCAGTTTTAATCCTTTCACAAAAAGCAATCCAGTCGGTGTAAATCGTGGTCTGATATTCTGGGAAGAGTCGGGAAAATCGAGGATCCTGTTTACGGCAAGTCATTGGCTGCACGCTGTCGACACAAAAACAGGTCACCTTATTCCCGATTTCGGGCATGAAGGGCGAATTGACCTTCGAAAACATTTGCGCCCAGGCGCTGAAAAAATCCTTCATTCTTTCCAATACGCCAGGATCTATCTACGGGGATTTACTTATTTTGGGTACACGTGTCAGCGAAGGCCCTGGACCATCAGCTCCTGGATATATTCGTGCCTACAACGTCAGAACGGGAAATCTTGAATGGGTCTTTCACACACAATACCCCATCCCAGTGAATTTGGTTATGCAACCTGGCCCAGCGATGCCTGGAGCAAGATGGGTGGAGCCAATGCCTGGAGTGGATTGGCCGTCGACGAGAAGCGTGGATGGGTATTTTGTCCAACGGGCTCACCCGCTTTTGATTTTTGGGGTGGCAACCGTAAAGGCAAAAATCTTTTTGGAAATTGCCTATTGGTACTAGATGCCAAAACTGGAGAAAGGGTATGGCACTACCAACTGGTCCACCATGATCTTTGGGACCGTGATCTTCCGGCTTCTCCCAACCTTATTGAGTTAACAATCGATCATGAAACAATAGAGGCTGTCGCGCAAATTACGAAATCGGGCCATGTTTTTCTGTTTCACCGTGAAACCGGTGAGCCTATTTTCCCAATTGAGGAACGCCCCTTCCCCCCTTCCGACCTGAAAGAGGAAGAAGCTTGGCCAACACAGCCCATACCTACCATTCCGCCGCCCTTTGCGCGCCAACAATTGAAGCCTAGCGATATCACACAAATTTCCCCCGAATCCAACGCATTGATGAGCGCCAAATTGAAGTCAGTTCGAAGTGGAGGTCAGTTCGTGCCACCAAGTGCGGCTGGAACGGTTATTTTCCCTGGATTCGACGGGGGTGGCGAATGGGGGGGAGCCGCGTGGGATCCAGCAACGGAATGGTTGTATGTGAACGCCAATGAAATGCCATGGATCCTTACAATGGTAGAAACTGGTACGGATATATCCACAGCAGACATCTCGAGCGGCAAATTACTTTACAGAAGATTATGTGCAACATGCCATGGAATGGACAAAGAGGGCGATCCTCAGAAAACCTTTCCGTCGATAGCCAACATTGGTGAAAAAATGAACAAGGCACAAATCATGGCTCAAATGAGTCAAGGTAAAGGAGTCATGCCTGCTTTTGATTTTTTGAAAGAAGCGGAAAAATCCGCAATTGCCAATTTTTTACTGAGAAATGAGGTGACAGAAAAACCAGACTCATTGACACAAACAAGAGAAACGAAAACGAAGAAAGTTGAGGACAAATCCCCTTATACGCACACTGGGTATAACCGTTTCCTCGATAATGAGGGTTACCCGGCTGTCAAACCACCGTGGGGAACTTTGAATGCCATTGACTTGAAAGAAGGACGCATCATCTGGCAAGTCACACTGGGAGAATTTAAAGACCTGACAGCCCGGGCATCTCACCCACAGGTACCGAAAACTATGGAGGTCCCGCAGTCACGGCTGGTGGACTAATTTTCATCGGAGCATCAAAAGATGAAAAATTCCGAGCATTTGATAAGTTCACTGGAGAGGTCCTTTGGGAAGCCAATCTTCCAGCAGGCGGATATGCAACACCCGCCATTTATGCCATTGACGGCAAACAGTATATTGTGATTGCGTGTGGGGGGGGAAAAATGAACACAAAGTCGGGTGTTTCCTACATAGCTTTTAGTCTGCCAAACTAATCCTTTCACATGATCAAACCATCCAATCCAAAAGCAAGGCAAATTGTTACTTTCGTGGGCTTTACCTTAATTGAGTTATTAGTCGTTATCGCAATCATTGCCATATTGGCAAGTTTGCTGCTACCGGCTTTGAGTCAGGCTAAGAAAAAAGCAAACCGAATCGTGTGTGTGTCGAATATGCGTCAAATTGACCTGGCATTTCGAATGTATCGCTCTGATCATGATGAGCGTTTTCCTGATAGGAGAGATTTAAAATCCTTATTACCTGGAGGTTACAAACCTTGGGGGAATTGGCCAAGGTCTGATCCACGCTCAGGTTGGGCAGGATTGATCTTATCCAATACAGTGAGCTCCGAAAAGACCTGGATGTGTCCAAGCATCAGGAAATCACCTTTAGGAAAGGCTATTTCATCAGTCCAGCATATTGGTTTTACAACAAATGCTCCGTTGAGTGGATATTGGATGTGGCGATTCGACCAAAATACAGAAGAAATCCCACTGGATAATTTTTGGGGGAAAACAGAAAATCAAGTCATTCAACATTTGAGGAAAGAAGCTAATCCTTTTATAGGCATCCCAAATGGTCCTACGGAGGTCGAATTGATGGTCGATGTTTACTATCCTTCTACAATCGACAGTATCGATGAATCGATCAGAGGCAGAGCCGTTCATCCCAAGGGGAGAAATAGGCTCATGATGGATGGACACGTTCAATTCCTCAAAGACAAACGCACACAATAAATCACTCGCTTCTCCAAGGAGAAGCGAGTGATGAGAGATTGATTTACTCTGACTGCTGTTAAGCGTCTTTCTTTTCTTCTTCTTGCTTGTCAGCTTCTGGCGCCTCCTCTGAAGCAGTGTCAGCAGGTGCCTCAGTGGCAGATGCCTCAGCAGCACGTGCCTCAGTGGCAGATGCCTCAGTGGTTGTCGCTGTTTCTGCAGCTCGTCTCGCTTGTGCTATCAGAAGTAACCTTCGGCTTCAGCAGCTGAGCTCGATTCCACAAATTCGATCATTGCCATTTGCGCAGCGTCGCCGCGACGCTCATGCAATTTAATGATACGCGTGTAACCACCTGCGCGATCCTGGTGACCTGGGGCAATTTCGTTGAAAAGAATCTGAACGGCATCTTCCTGATGCAAACGAGAAGCTGCTAACCGGCGGTGGTGAATAGAACCCTTTTTGCCGAGTGTAACCATTTTTTCCGCAACAGGACGCACTGCTTTGGCCTTTGCTAAGGTAGTAGTAACTCTTTTGTTCTTGATCAGGCTGCACACCATGTTAGCCAGCATAGCGTTGCGGTGCGCGCCCTTGCGACCAAGTTTAGCATTACGTTTTAAGTGTCTCATGAAAAGTGAATTTTAAATTGTTTTACTCCAATGCGCTGGGCTCTTCCTTTGAATCAATGAGAGAAGTGTCGATGTTCATCCCAAGTGACAATCCCAAACCGGTAAGTTTGTCCTTAATTTCGTTCAGTGACTTCTTACCAAAATTCCGATATTTGAGCATTTCTGCTTCCGACTTGATTGCCAACTGTCCGACAGTGGTTATGTTGGCGTTGTTGAGACAGTTGGCGGCGCGCACACTGAGCTCAATTTCATTGACACTCATGTTGAGCAGTTTTCGCATTCTGGACTTTTCATCATCCTTCTGGTCAACCACTTCTTCGAATTCAACGGCATTTTTGTCGTATCCAACAAACACATCCAAGTGGTGTTGAAGGATAGCCGATGCTTGTGTCAACGCATCGTCGGGGGTGATACGCCCGTCCGTGTTGATTTCTAGAATCAGACTATCATAGTCTGTTCGCTGCCCGACGCGGGCGCTTTCAACGTTGTATCTCACACGGGTTACAGGCGAAAAGATAGAGTCAATGGGTATGACGCCTATGGATTGGTCCTGCTTTTTGTTTTCATCGCCAGGGCAGAAACCACGTCCCACCTTGATCTCCATTTCAATCTCGAATTTTTTTCTTTTTATCGAGGGTGCAAATGTGCTGTTCCGGGTTGACAAGCTCAAGATTCTGATTGACTTGGATGTCAGCACCAGTGATTGCTCCGCTTTTGTTGACGCTCAGTAAGATTGTTTGTGGATCACGTGAATGTGAAATGAATTTGACCTTCTTTAAATTCAACACAATTTCGGTGACATCTTCTGCAACTCCCTCCACAACGGCAAACTCATGCATTGCTCCATCGATCTTTACCGAGGTGATGGAGGCGCCTTCGAGGGAGGAAAGGAGGACTCGGCGCAAGGAGTTTCCTATGGTGTGTCCGTAACCTGTTTCGAAGGGTTCAGCAACGAACTTTGCGTATTTATCGGTAGCGGTTTCTTCTTCTTTGGTCAACCGCTTGGGCATTTCAAAACGACCTAATCTTACTGGCATAATATTGTAGATACAGTTTTAATCTGGCCCAGTGAGCGTCCCGACGGTCACCAAGCCCATATAACTGATTTGGTATTGTTATTATCGGGAATAAAATTCGACGACCATTTGTTCGCTACCAATTGGTTGTATTTCTTCTTTGGTAGGAACGCGCATGATGACACCCTTGAAAAAGTCTTTATCAAGGTGCAACCATTCAGGAACACGTCGACTGGTAGAAATTTCCATGTTCTTGGTAGCCATCTGTCTCGATACACTGGAGTTTTTGATTTCTACAGTGTCGTTTACCTGGAGTGCATAACTTGAAATATCAACTTTTTTGCCATTAACTAATACATGACCATGACCGACCATTTGCCGCGCGGCGGGCCGACTGCTTGCAAAGCCCAGTTGAAAAACGGCGTTGTCCAGTCTTGTTTCCAGGATTTGGAGCATGGTTTCTCCCGTCACGCCTTTGCGTCGACGAGCGGTTTCATAAACAGCACGGAATTGTTTTTCCTGTAGTCCGTAAAAGTAGCGGAATTTCTGTTTTTCCATCAAGCCTAGCGCATACTCAGTGTTCTTGCGCCTGGAGCGAGGGCCATGCATACCCGGGCCGTAATTACGGCGCTCTAGATATTTTGAGGGGCCAAAGATTGGGATTCCAAATCGGCGGCTAATTTTGGTTTTAGGTCCAGTGTAACGAGCCATAATAAATAGTAGAATGAATTAAACGCGGCGCTTTTTCCTTGGGCGACAGCCATTGTGAGGGACAGGGGTAACGTCCTTGATACCATTAATCTCCAAACCAATGGCTTGGAGCGCACGGATCGCCGATTCACGGCCGGAACCGGGGCCCTTGACCCTGATTTCAACTTCCTTTAAACCGTGTGACATAGCTTGACGACCTGCATCTTGAGCAACTTGCTGAGCGGCGAAAGCAGTACTTTTACGAGAACCGCGGAAGCCAACCTTGCCTGCGGATGACCAACTGACGACGTTGCCGTGCATGTCAGTGATGGATACCAAGGTGTTGTTGAAGGTAGCGCAAATAGTTGCGATTCCGTTAACAACGTTCTTGGAACCTTTGGCCTTGACGATCTTGGCCGGTCCAAGATCAGTGGAAAGCAATTCAGCAGCCGACGGTGCTTCGGCGGGAGCTGGGCCATCGTCGGTTTTACCCTCGGCTTTTTTCTCCTCCTTGCCCTCAGCAGCAGGCTTCGCCTCTTTGGGAGCCTTTGCAGCCGCAGTCTTCGCCTCTTTGGGAGCCTTTTCAGCTTCGGGCTTCGCCTCTTTGGGAGCCTCTGCAGCTTCAGGCTTCACCTCTTTGGGAGCCTCTGCAGCTTCAGGCTTTGCGGCACTCGTGGCCTCGGTTTCTTCAACCTTTTTTTGTTCTTCTTCTGCCATATATCAAATCAATGGAATTGCTTAATGAATTCCGGATTTAGCGTTAGGATTGCGCTGGATACCCACTGTTTTTCGTGCTCCCTTACGAGAGCGCGCATTCGTGGATGTTCTTTGTCCACGCACGGGTAACCCACGGATGTGACGAATACCGCGATAACACTTGATCGCTTGCATTCGCTTCAAATTCATGCTGATTTCCCGGCGAAGATCACCTTCGATCATGTATTGGCCATCCTGGATCGCATGAACAATTTTGGATAATTGGTCATCCGTCAGGTCCTTGGCCCGGATCGATGGTTTAATGCCCGTTGCTTCGATAATTTCATTCGAAATAGCCGGACCAATGCCATACATGTATCGCAAAGCGATATCGATTCGCTTGTGTCCGGGAATGTCTACACCCATGATTCTTGCCATAAAATCTGTCTTTCCTATCAGCCTTGACGCTGTTTGTGCCGAGGGTTGCTGCAAACAACGCGTATCACACCTTTACGGCGAATGATGCGGCAATGCTCACAAAGTTTTTTAACTGATGCTCTTACTTTCATAAAATTCTTATATCCATTTTCATTTTAAAATGGTCCCTCTTGCCATATCAGATGGCGAGAAGAAAACGGCGACCTTATCGCCTGGTTGTATCTCTGACAATTCAAATTTTGATTTTTTTGCATTCACCGCAACCACGCGATGACCATTTGGCATTTCTACCCAAAGACGGTCGTCTGCAATTTTGCTTAAGACGATGCCTCTACCTTCGAATCCATCCGGGTCGCACATGTCAGAATTTCAGGTTCCTCTTCTGTCACCAAGATGGTGTGTTCAAAGTGAGCTGATGGCTTGCGATCCTTTGTAATCACTGTCCACCCGTCCTCCAGAATCAGGACTTCCGGTTTTCCCATGTTGACCATAGGTTCAATTGCAATCGTCATACCAGCCTTCAATTTCGGTGATGGCGCACCATCGACAAAATTCGGGATCTGCGGTTCTTCATGCATCGTTCGTCCAACACCGTGACCTACGAATTCACGAACCACACTGTAGCCATTTGATTCTACGTGCTTTTGAATGGCACGAGATATGTCTACCACCCGATTTCCCAACACGGCTGCTTTGATGCCTTCATCCAATGAACGTTGTGTCACATCCATTAAATTCTGAATCTCCACCTCGCAACCACCCGCTGCCACTGTAATTGCGTTGTCCCCTATGAAACCTTGGTACGTCACCCCGACATCAAGACTGATGATGTCTCCAAACTGAACAGTTCGGGAGCCGCAAATACCATGGACTACTTCTTCATTGACTGAGATACAAGTGTGACAAGGGTAACCCCTGTAGCCTAGAAATGCAGACTTACCTTTGTATCGTTCAATGCACTCTGCTGCAAATTCGTCAATTTCACGGGTGCTGACTCCAGGCTTTATGATCTTTGCTGTTTCCAGTAAGACCGTGTTCGCCATAGCGCCGGCGTCGCGCATTCCTTCAATTTCCTTTGCATTCTTAGGGCGAATCATGACGAAAATAAGTCGTGTTTAAATGCGTAGGAGTTGGGGAGACGTAAGCCTTTATTAGAAACGCCCCTTGATTTTCCCTTTCTTGAGAAAACCATCGTAGTGACGTGTCAATAAATGAGATTCCATCTGACGCATTGTATCCAATACCACGCCCACTGTAATCAACAGACTTGTGCCGCCGAAGAAAGTGGCTGCAGCAAACGGCACATTCATTGCCGTGTGCAGTAATGGTGGAATGATCGCAATACCGGTGAGGAACATGGCTCCAGCGAAAGTGATTCGGCTCATTGTGCGATGCAGAAAATCACTGGTGGCCGTTCCGGGACGAACACCCGGTATGTATCCGCCGTATTTTTTGAGGTCATCCGCAATCTGGATCTCATTGAACTGGGTCGCGACCCAGAAGTATGAGAAAAACAGGATCATCAAACCTTCAAGCAACATGAATCCACCGCTACCATAAGCAATCATGCGACTTATATCCTCAAACAGCTTGATCTCTGTGATCCTTCCAAGCTGCATGAAAATCCTGTCAGGGAACATCAGAATTGCTTGAGCAAAGATGATAGGCATCACACCAGCGTAGTTCACCCGCAAGGGCATGAACGAGCTTCCGCCGGAGTAAACTTTTCGACCCACTGCTCGTTGGGCGTATTGCACCGGTATTTTTCTTTGGGCCTGCGTCACTGCAATAACTAATGCAGTCACTGCCGCAAAGATGAGGATCAAGCCTACGAGATGGAGCAGGTTATACTGAGCAACGACACCTTCAGGTGGGAAGAACATGGTGTAAATCTGATTCACGGCAGAGGGCAGTCGAGCAAGAATACCTATCGTTATGACAAGGGATATACCATTGCCAATGCCCCGTTCTGTGATCTGCTCTCCAAGCCACATCAACAAAAGCAGTGTACCTGTTGTCAACACAAGCACTGTTTGGATACGATACCACCAGATGGCGTCTGAGAGAACGAGTTGTCCCGTGAATCCATCGAAAATTTTGGAGGGATTTTCCCAGCCAAGAGCCATGACGAAACCTTGTCCCAGACACAAGATCAAGGTCAAAAAACGACCGTACTGGATAATTTTTGCCCGTCCGCCTTCTTCGCGGGCGAGCTTGCTTAGTCCCGGCAAGACCGCTGTCATTAACTGGATGATGATCGTGGCGCTGATGTAGGGCATGATTCCCAATGAACCAATAGCACAGCGTTCCAGCGCTCCACCGGTGAACAGACTATACATGCCAAGCAAACTGCGATCGTCCTGTTCAGCCGTCTGGGCTAAAAAGTCTGATAAAAGAGCACCATCCAATCCTGGAACAGGTACCAATGCAATTAATCGGCAGATAGAAAGAAGCAATAGTGTAAAGATGATCCGGGATTTTAACTCCGGTATCTTGAAACAATTGCTGAATGTTTGAACGATGGCTAACATGTATGGTATCGGTTAAAGAGCACGTTTGCCCGTTTTGGGTATCAGGGCCACAGCCTCGCAAGTACCACCCGCGGACTCGATTTTTTGTTTGGCCGAAGCGCTGAACGCTTGGACCTTGAGAGTCAATTTCTTGGAGAGCTCGCCATTACCTAGGATTTTCACACCTTGACCGCTGCCCTGAGCCAAGCCAGCTTTGCGCAGTGTCTCAACATCAATCACACTGCCAGCGTCGAAACTTTCCAGACTGGAAATGTTTACGGGTATGTAATAAGTGGTATGGTCCGCGTTGTTGAAACCGCGTTTCGGCAAACGACGATGGAGAGGCATTTGGCCACCTTCAAAGCCTTCGCGAATCGTCCCGCCTGAGCGGGATCGCTGTCCTTTGTGACCGCGTCCACTTGTTTTACCAAGACCACTGCCTTCACCACGGCCAAGCCGTTTTCTTCGGTGTTTTGCGCCCGGTTGGGGCTTTAAGTCATGAAGTCGCATAGAAATTTAATTAACTGCTTCGGTTGTTTCTGCTGTAACTGCCTCTGGCGACAGCTGGGGTTCGCACTTCCATGCCTCTTTTGGCGTAGATATCTTTCTTCAGCTGTAGCTGGCGGAGTGCCTGTAAGGTTGCTTTGGCGACATTGGCCGCGTTTTTAGAACCTAGAGATTTTGATAAAACGTTTGAGACGCCTGCTGCATCAAGGACCGAGCGCTTACGACTTTACCAGCAATGACTCCTGTTCCAGGGCAGGCCGGTTTCAAGAGGATATTGGCACCATCGTAGATGGACCGAACCTCATGAGGGATTGTATCATTGCGAAGCGATACACTCACCATTTCTGCGCGAGCGTTGTCGCTGCCCTTCTTGATGGCACTAGCCACCTCACCGGCTTTTCCAAAGCCAAGACCGACTTTACCCTCTCGGTTACCAACAACGACCAGTGCGCTGAAGTTGAATCGTCGGCCTCCCTTAACAACTTTGGAGGAGCGATTGATGTAAATGACCTTTTCGAATAACTCTGGACCTCTGTCATCTTGGTTATTCTGATCCCTACGGGGTCGTCGGTTGAAGCGCCCTCCTCCACCTCCACGGTTGGGCCCGCCTCCGCGGTTGCCTCCCTGGAAAGGTCCTCGGTTGTTTCTGGAATTTTGACTTGGATTTTGATTTTCAGCCACAGTATATCTCCTATAAAAATTTAATGCCTACTAGGGTCAGAAAGTCAGGCCACCATCACGTGCGGCATCTGCTAATGCTTTGACTTTTCCATGGTATTTGGCACCGCTTCGGTCAAAAACGACCTTTTCAATACCTGCTTCCTTGGCGATCGATGCAGCTTGAGCTCCTAGTTTGGTAGCACTTGCCACATTGGCTTTGAGTTGACCCCTATCTTCTACTGATTTGTGCATGGAAGATATAGATGCAACAGTATGCCCATTGGCATCGTCAATAAATTGAACGTAGATGTTTTTGCCAGTAAAGCGGACACTCATACGAGGTCGTTCCGCGCTACCCACCACTTTTTTCCGGGTACGCCAACGGCGTTTCTGGACTTTGTATTGATTGTTGTTAGATTTCATTCTTTGGGTTCACGGATTTTGCCGTGAGCATTATTCAAAATTATTGAACAGTCTTACCTTCTTTACGTTTGACTTGCTCGTCACTGTAACGCACGCCTTTGCCCTTGTAAGGTTCGGGAGGATAAAAACTGCGGATTTCGGAAGCTACTTTACCAACAAGCTGTTTATCCGGACCCTCGATCTTAATCTTGGTTCCACCATCTTCGAGGGTTACAACAATCGTGTCAGGTACTGGATAGACGATTTCGTGCGAATATCCTAGATTCAGTGTGATTTTCTTGTTGGCCAACGTAGCCTTGAAACCAACGCCCTGAATTTCAAGCTGCTTGACGAAACCTTTGCTTACACCAATCACCATGTTCTGGATCAAGGAGCGTACGAGTCCATGTATGGCTTTCGATTCCTTGTTGTCGTTTGGTCGCGAAACAAGGATTTGTTGATCATCAACCTTGACAGTGGCCAAATGGGGTACATCCAGAGTTAATTTGCCGTTAGGGCCTTCAACTGCTACATGCTGGTTCTTTACCTGAACCTTAACTTTGTCCGGAATGATTACCGGGATTTTACCAATGCGTGACATTTTAAAATTTCTTTAAGATTCAATTACCAGACGTAGCATAGAAGTTCACCGCCGACGTTGTCTCTGCGAGCTTGGGTCCCTGTCATCAAACCACGAGAGGTTGATACGATAGAGATTCCCATACCCCCAAGAACTTTGGGCACTTCGGCAGATCCAACATAGCGTCTTAGGCCTGGTTTACTCACTTTTTTCAAGCCAGCAAAAACACCAACACGTCCGTTGTATTTCAATGCAATCTGCAATTTTTTGATATTGTCGCCAGACACTTGATAGTCAGTGATAAAACCTTCTTTTTTCAAGATGTCAGCGATACTTTCTTTGACTTTGGAATGACGTAACTCTACTTGGGGCAGGAGTGCTGCGTTAGCGTTACGCAAGATAGTCAGCATGTCAGCTATAGGATCCATATTATCAAATTTTCTTTACCAGCTGGCTTTTGTAATACCCGGAATCAGTCCATGCAGGGCCATTTCACGAAAAGTTAATCGTGATACCCCGAACTTACGGAAGTAACCGTGACGACGACCTGAGATCTTACAACGGTTTACGACACGCGTGGGGCTGGCATTGCGGGGTAACTTTGTTAAGCCTGCGTAATCACGTTTTGCACGTAATTCAGATCTTAATTCCGCGTACTTTTCAACCACACGTTGCTTTTTTTTGTTACGTTCTTTCCAAGCAGATTTTGCCATAGGATATTCTGGTTTTGATTCTTAAAGTCAGTTTACTTGGTGAAAGGCATCCCCATGAGTGTAAGTAGCTCGTGGGCGTCTGTATCGTTCGCCGCAGATGTGACAATCGTGATGTCCATCCCCTGTTGTCGCTTTACCTTGTCCAATTCTATTTCAGGGAAAATGCTTTGATCATTGATTCCGAGTGAATAATTGCCTCTTCCATCAAAGGCTTTTTTTGAGATACCGCGGAAATCTCGAATTCGAGGCAATGCTGCAGTCACCAAACGATCAAAGAATTCCCACATGGTGGTTCTTCGAAGTGTTACTTTGCACCCAATGGCCTGGCCTTGTCTTAGTTTAAAGTTAGAAACACTTTTTCTAGCAAGACAATAAACGGGTTTGCGGCCTGTAATTGTTGTTAAGTCTGCCGCGGCGTTTTCAAGTGCACCTTTTTCAACCATTCCACTGACACCCATGTTAATGACTATCTTGTTGATGGCGGGCACCTGATGAACATTGGAAAACTTCCCATCCTTCAACAGTTGCGGACGAATTTCTTTTACGTATTTATCAAAAAGTCTCGGTTTCATATAACCTTTGTGGGTTGATCGTATCAGGCAGTCTCGCGTTTGGCATCATAGCGTTCTGACTTCATCACATTTGAGATGTGAATTGCAGCTTCGCGCTCAAGAATCGTTCCTTCAGGATGTTGTTGATTGCGTTTAACATGTTTTTTGATGATATTGATACCTTCAACAATCACGCGCTCTTTTTTCGGTACGACCTGAATAATTTTCCCTCGTTTACCTTTTTCTGCTCCCGCTATGACGACCACCTCGTCGCCTCGTTTGACATGAAATTTTGTGGGCATGATGATTTAAATAACTTCTGGGGCCAATGAAACGATTTTCATGAAGCGCTTCTCACGTAGTTCGCGAGCAACTGGACCGAAAATACGTGTCCCTTTAGGGTTTTTGTCTTTGTCAATGATCACAACGGCATTGCTGTCAAATCTTAAGACCGACCCATCGGCGCGGTGAATGGCTTTACGGGTTCTCACTACAACAGCATTAACCACGTCGCCTTTTTTGACAGATCCGTCTGGTGCAGCTTCCTTGATGTGCACCTTCAACACATCACCGATTTTGGCGTAGCGCTGTGTTTTACCCAACGCAGCAATGGCGGAAGCCTTTTTGGCTCCCGTGTTGTCTGCCACGTTTAAAACTGAACGTAATTGTAACATATTTAACTCCTAAACGATTTAGACTTCAGCTTGATGGGTTATTTCAACCAGCCGCCAGCATTTGCTTTTTGACAGTGGCCTTGTTTCCTGAATCCTGACCTGATCTCCTACCTTGGCTTGGCTCTTTTCATCATGTGCATAGCACTTGCTGAATACGGTCACGATCTTTTTAAATCTAGGATGAGTGATACGGCGTCGTACTCTTACAACGATGGTTTTTTCCATCTTGTCAGAGATAACCTCGCCGATGCGAAGTTTGCGATGCCCGCGTGTTGTTTGCTCTTCAGACATGATTTGAAATATAATTACTTGGCGTCGGCTTGCTGGCGCAAAACGGACAACTGCGTTTCGACTCTAGCGATACCTCGCCTGAGATCCCGTAAGCGCGAGGGTTTTTCCAGTTGGCTACTAGCCTTCTGGAGTTTTAGATTAAAAAGTTCCTGTCGCATTTCCCGCCCCTTGGCGACCAATTCGGCCTGAGACAGTTCAACGACTTCTGAGAATTTTACAGCCATATGATCAACCTAACTTGTGTCTTGAAATAAATTTAGTTCGGATCGGCAATTTTGAGGCTGCCAAACGGAGGGATTCACGTGCTACACTTTCAGGAACTCCATCCAATTCAAAAAGGATGTTGGCTGGACGGATAACAGCTACCCACCCCGCTACAGGCCCCTTACCTTTTCCCATTCGCACTTCGAGTGGTTTTTTGGTGAATGTTTTATCTGGAAAAACTCGAATCCAGACCTTCCCGCGTCGTTTCATGTTACGGGTGATGGCAACACGAGCAGCTTCGATCACTTTGTTATTCAACCAGCAACGCTCAAGGGCTTGGAGACCAAACTCGCCGAAGGCGACGGTTTCCCCCCTACGTGCCAGACCGGCACGATTGCCGCGATGCATGCGCCTGTATTTTACCCTAGATGGCATCAATGGCATAATTTAACCTTTCTTAATAATTAATAAAAATTTGTTAGACGGATTCCGTGTAAGCAGGGCGCTCAGGTTTATCAAGTTTGATATCTCCCTTACAAATCCAACACTTCACTCCCAAAATTCCGTATAAAGTTTTCGCTTCTGAGAATCCATAATCAATGTTCGCTCTCAGGGTGTGCAGTGGAACTCGTCCTTGATTGTATGATTCGACTCTGGCGAGTTCTGCACCACCAAGACGACCAGCGCAACGAATACGAATTCCGTCTGCGCCAAAGTCCATGGTGGTTTGGAGTGCTTTTTTCATCGCACGGCGAAAAGATACGCGACGTTCGAGTTGTAGTGAGATGTTCTCGGCAACAAGTTGTGCGTTGAGTTCAGGGTTTTTAACTTCCTGAATATCGACGTAAACTTCTTTGCCGGTCATCAAGCTGAGTTGCTCCTTGATTTTATCGATTTCAGCTCCTTTGCGACCGATCACAACACCAGGTCGTGCAGTGTGGATAGTCACTCGACAGCGAGACGCTGCGCGTTCGATCTGAATTCGAGGCACGGCGGCCGTTTCTAGTTTTCTCTTTAAAAACGAACGGATCTGATGATCCTCCGCCAGCAATTCTCCGAAGTGTTTCTTGTCAGAGAACCATTTGGATCGCCAGTCACGATTGAGGGCGATTCTTAAACCGATTGGATTGGCTTTTTGTCCCATAATTACAGATTAGCTAAGATCAGAGACGACTATTTTTACGTGGCACGAACGTTTAAGGATAGGACCAGCAGATCCGCGTGCTTTCGGAATAAAACGTTTCATGACAGGTCCGTGACCGGCAACTGCCATTTTGACAACGAGTGATTCAGGTCGTGCATTATTGTTATGTTCTGCGTTGGCAATGGCACTTTTAAGTGTCTTTGCTACAACACGTGCAGATTTTCGTGGAACAGCTCCTAAAACAGCAACTGCTTGAAGTGCATTCATTCCTTGAATCTGGCGGACGACTTCCCGCATTTTTTGTGCAGACATCCGGACGTTTTTTGTAATGGCTTGAACTTCCATACTATTATTTAGTCACCTTGGCAGTATGTGCACCATGGCCTTTGAATGTTCGTGTCAGTGCGAATTCTCCCAATTTGTGCCCCACCATGTTTTCAGTGATAAAAACAGTGATGAATACTTTGCCATTGTGAACATTCACGGTGTTCCCTACAAGTTCGGGAGTGACAGTCGATCGACGAGACCAAGTTTTGATGGGACGCTTTTTCCCACTTTCATTCATCTTGTCGATTTTTCTTTGAAGACTCTCATCTACAAAAAACCCCTTTTTAATTGAACGTGACATAGGTCAGAAATTACTTGAGCTTATTGGGTCGACCGTCGCGGCGAACCAGAATGAATTTATTGGATGTTTTATGCTTGTTACGGGTTTTATAACCTTTAGCTAACAAGCCCCAGGGTGAGACCAAATGTTGACGCCCACCGCCGCCTTTGGATTTCCCGTTACCACCACCATTGGGGTGATCAACAGGGTTGCGAACAAGACCGCGAGTCATTGGACGCCTACCAAGGTGACGATTACGACCAGCTTTGCCGATAATGATTTTTTCGTGATCTGTGTTACCCACTTGCCCTATGGTCGCTTGGCATTTGCAGTGGATACGCCGTATTTCGCCGGATGGCATTTTAATCTGCGCATAATCACCGTCACGTGACATCAGAGTTGCAAAACTACCAGCAGTGCGGGCAATTTGCCCTCCACGTCCTGGTATCAACTCAATATTATGTACCGGTGTGGCTACAGGAATGCTACCCAGCGGCATTGAATTACCTACTTCTGCTGGGGCTTCTGGGCCGCTCATCAGTTTGGTTCCAATTTCCATTCCTACAGGTGCAACGATATATCGTTTCTCACCATCTGAATATTGCAAAAGCGCGAGACGTGCCGAACGCATTGGATCGTATTCAATCGCGATGACTTCGGCCTCGACACCATGTTTGTTGCGGCGAAAATCTACCGTACGGATTTTTTGCTTGTGACCTCCTCCAATTGCACGAGCGGTGATCCTTCCGTAACAATTGCGTCCACCGGTTTTCTTCTTGGTCTTGACTAGTTTCTTTTCAGGCTTTTTCTTCGTAATGTTAGAAAAATCTGAAACTGTCAGGAATCGGCGACCAGGAGTTAATGGTCTAAATGTTTTAACTGGCATAGGTTCTATTCCGATTAAGTTAATTCAATTTTGTCACCACTTTTCAGTGTGACCATGGCTTTTTTCCAATTCGCAGCACGCCCTGCTTGTTTGGTGCGCTGACGCCGCTTCTTGCCATGTACGTTCAAGGTGTTTACTCGAACAACTTTGACTTTGAACAATTCTTCCACGGCAGCCCGGATCTGAAATTTGTTGGCGCGAGGATTGGCCACTACAGTGTACTGATTGTAATCGTGTGACTGTTCAGTCCCCTTTTCTGTCACTCTGACTGTTTTAATTATATCGTAAGCGTTCATTGTCAGAAAAATTAGCTGAGTCTTGATTGCAGTCCACTGAACGCGTCTCTTGTGATGATGATGCGATCGTATTTGAGTGTGTCATATGTATTCAAAGACTCACTGGTGGTCACTCCAACATAGGAAACATTGCGTGTGGAAAGCTGTAAATTTTGATCTGGATTGTTAGTTACCAGAAGTGCAGTGCCGTCGACCTTCAGATTATCCAAGATGCGGATGAAATCTTTGGTTTTGGGTTGATCAATGCTTATTTGGTCAACCACGAGGACTTCACCGGATTTGATACGCTCAGTAAGTGCCTTTTGCAGCGCCAGCTTGCGTGTTTTCTTGTTAACATCTTTTCGGAAATCTCGAGGCCGTGGACCAAAAACAACGCCGCCGCCTCGCCAGATAGGAGATTGGAAAGAACCTGCTCGTGCACGCCCTGTGCCTTTCTGCCGCCAAGGTTTCTTGCCAGTACCAGCGACTTCAGAACGTGTTTTTGCGCAGGCCGTGCCGCTCCGCTGTGAGGCCATGTAAGCTACAACAGTATCATGCACCGCCTGTAACCCCTTGTCGCCCTCTTCAACAAGTGTAAAGGGAACTTCCATCTCCTCTACAGATTCCCCATTTGTATTTTGAACGTTAATTTTCATTACTTATGCGCCCTTTCTACGGCCTCATGCTTTCTTTTTGGGCTTCTTGACTGCTTCACGGATGACAACATAATCACCTGCTGCACCCGGAATCGCCCCTTTGATTAGCAGCAAATTGTCTTCTCCACGAACCTTGACTACTTTTAAGCTTTGAATGGTACGGCGGGCCTGACCCATGTGGCCTGGCATCTTTTTGCCCTTGGCAACCCAACCGGGTGTGGAACCAGACCCTATGGAACCTGGACGGCGCTTCCAACCTTTAGCACCATGAGTTGCACGACCTCCACTAAAATTCCATCGTTTCATGACGCCTTGGAAACCACGGCCTTTTGTCAGGCCAATGGCATCCACAAAGTCACCTTCGTCGAAGCAGTCTTCCACCTTAACCACATCACCCGACTTGACATCAAGCGTGAAATCACGAAATTCGCGAATTCTTTTAAAACCAGTGGTTTTATGCTTTGAAAAATGTCCTAACGTTGGCTTGGTGAGTCGTTGATCTTTCTGAGGATCGAACGCTAGTTGGACAGCGCTGTAACCATCTGTATCAGGCGTTTTGCATTGAACAACATGGTTTGGTCCACACTCAACGACTGTCACACTGGTGGCAGTACCATCACTGTTGTAAACGCGCGTCTGGCCTAATTTTTTACCTAGTAATCCTAACATTATATCGCGTCTTTCTTAAATCTTAATGGTGATGTCCACACCCGCTGGTAGATTGAGTTTCTTAAGCTCATCCACTGTTTTCGCGGTTGGTTCTAATATATCCAGTAAACGCTTGTGAGTGCGTTGCTCAAATGTTTCATGAGATTTTTTATCCACGTGAGGCGACCTGCCAACAGTAAATCTCTCAATACGAGTTGGCAAAGGAATAGGTCCTGCCACACGAGCCCCTGACCGCTTAACGGTCTCCACTATTTCCTGGGCAGACTGATCAATCACACGATGATCATAGGCCTTCAGTCGAATACGTATTCTTTGTCCTGCCATAATTTATAAAGAACGAGGTTAATAACTGTGTTTATCAGGATCGAGCTGCCACAGGCATGATCGAATCCAAAAGTGTATTTACGATGCTTGTAGGCACCTGTTCAAATTTATCAGGCTCCATAGAGTATGAAGCGCGGCCTTTGCTCAGAGAGCGAACAGCAGTGGCGTAACCGAACATTTCAGCCAAGGGAACTTCGGAGTTAAGGATAGTCGCCTGAGGCTTGCTATCGATACTGATTATCTTGCCTCTTCTGCGATTCAAATCGCCGAGAATATCACCCTGATGCTCATCGGGAGTGGTCACTTCCACTTTCATCACAGGCTCCAATAATACCAAGGAAGCCTTTTTGGCCGCTTCTTTGAATGCGAAAATTCCGGCCATTTTAAAAGCGAGTTCGTTGGAGTCAACTTCATGAAAACTTCCGTCAACAAGCTGCACTGATACATCCACCATTGGGTAATTCGCAAGCACTCCGCCCGAAATCACGTCTTCGATGCCCGAGATGACTGCTGGTATAAATTCCTTGGGAATGACACCACCTACAATCTTGTTGTCGATGGTAACACCCTTTCCACGTTCAGCCGGTTGAACGTTAATGACAGCATGACCGTATTGCCCTCGTCCACCCGATTGACGAACAAACTTACCTTCAGCTGATGCATTCTTAGTGATCGTTTCGCGATAGGCGATTTGAGGGACTCCAGCGTTGGCATCAACTTTGAACTCACGCAGCAGGCGATCACGAATAATTTCCAGGTGCAGCTCGCCCATCCCTGCGATAATCAGCTGCCCAGTCTCCTCATTGGTGAAACAACGGAAAGTTGGATCTTCTTCTGATAATCGCTGCAAGCCCTCAGACATTCTCTCGCGATCCAGCTTTCGTTTTTGGTTCAATCGCCATGGAGATAACAGGTTCAGGAAAGGTCGGAGGCTCTAGACTGATTTCTTTCCCTTGCTTGCATAAAGTATCGCCGGTGGTCACATTTTTGACGCCCACAATGGCAACAATGTCACCTGCATAAACAGCATCGCAGTCAGACCGCTTGTCAGCTTGAATCATCAACAGGCGACTTGCCCGTTCTTTTCTTTGAGTGCGTGTGTTGAGGACGGCTTCTCCTTTTTTGAGGGTCCCTCGGTAAACACGCATAAAAACTAATTTACCGACGAATGGATCGGTCCAGAGCTTGAAGGCCAATCCACAGAATTGACCACTGTCATCGGTCCTTATTTCAACTTCCTCATCGTTGTCTAGATCAGTCCCGACCGCAGAGGGAACGTCAACAGGTGAAGGTAAGTAATCTACGACGGCATCAACGACAGCGTGGACTCCCTTGTTTTTGAATGCAGAGCCACCCAGAACCGGCACCAATTCCATTGAGCAGGTCAAGCGCCTGATTGCTGCTTTGAGAATGCAGGAGTCGATCGGTAGCTCATTTACTACCAGTTCCATCACAGCATCGTCTTTATCTGCGACAGCTTCCAACAACTCACGATAAGCAGCTTCAGCACGTTCCTTGTGATCTGCAGGAACAGCCGTGACTTCATATTTAAGGCCACTAGGATCATCTTCGTCATAGATGATTGCTTTTTGGCTTACGACATCTATCACCCCTTTAAGCTGATCTTCCGTCCCAAGTGGCAGTGAGATGGGGTAAGCATAAGCGCCCAACTTGTGACGCATGTCGCTGACAGCGTTGTCAAAATCAGCGCCAGTACGATCCATCTTATTGACAAAAGCAATGCGAGGCACACCGTATTTTGTTGCCTGTCGCCAAACTGTTTCTGATTGAGGCTGCACCCCAGCAACACCACAGAAAACAGCAACCGCACCGTCGAGGACACGCATGGAACGTTCTACCTCAGCAGTGAAATCAACGTGCCCGGGAGTATCAATAATATTGATACGGTGAGGTACGTTGACGAAAGTTTTGAGCAATCCGTCATCAGCCTGCTTCCAGAAACAGGTAATGGCAGCGGATGTAATGGTGATACCACGCTCTTTCTCTTGCGACATCCAGTCAGTGACCGTATCTCCATCATGGACTTCACCCATTTTGTGAATCAGCCCAGTATAGAATAATATACGCTCAGTCGTGGTGGTTTTGCCTGCGTCAATATGAGCGGCAATACCAATGTTGCGAGTACGCTCCAAGGAGTATTCGCGGTCAGGCGAATTCAGCTGAGATCTTTGCTCTGTAGCTGCCGTACTCATTCAGTTATATATCAGTAGAGAATAAAAAGCCCCGTGTTAGTTCAATGAACCGTCCGGGGCAAAATTGTGTTGAGTTATTACCAACGAAAATGTGCGAATGCCTTGTTTGATTGAGCCATTTTATGCACTTCATCTCGTCGGCGGATAGATGCGCCTTGTCCCTGATACGCATCCATGATTTCGTTAGCCAAGGCCTCAGCCATCGGAACACCTTTTCTTGAATTCGCAAATCGAACAATCCACCGCATGGCAAGGGCGTTTTGGCGGTCCGATGGGACTTCCATGGGGACTTGATAAGTGGCACCACCCACACGTCTCGGCTTCACTTCCAAACGAGGTTTGGCATTGTCTACCGCACGTTGCAATAGATCTAATGGGTTGGTGGCAGGGTTTTTCTCACCCAAAGTGTCCATTGCTCCATACACGACCTTCTGGGCGATACTTTTCTTACCCTGAATCATGAGGATGCTCACGAGGCGTGCAACCAAGGTGCTCCCGTATTTGGGATCGGCGACTTGCTTGCGCTTTACTGCTCTACGACGTCTTGACATAGGATCAATTCAAAAATCTCTTAAATTACTTCTTATCTTTAGGGCGCTTAACACCGTACTTTGAACGGCTTACACGTCTTTTTTCAACACCGTTTGCATCCAGTGTTCCGCGCACCACGTGGTAGCGCACGCCAGGCAAATCCTTTACACGTCCACCACGCACCAAAACGATGCTGTGTTCCTGCAGATTATGGCCCTCATCAGGAATGTAGGCAATTACCTCATATCCGTTGGTCAGACGCACTTTAGCGACTTTCCGCATCGCGGAGTTTGGCTTTTTGGGCGTTCGGGTCATAACCTGCACGCATACCCCCCGCCGAAACGGACAGTTCTCCAAAGCCGGTGAACTCGACTTTTCTTTGATCTTTTTTCGTCCTTTACGGACAAGCTGATTAATCGTTGGCATTTGCGTATTTGTTTAAATTCCAAAAGGCCCAATTTCTGCTTCCTGAGAAATGGAGGGCAGATATTAGCAAAGGGCTTACTCCTTGCAAGAGATTATTTGAAATATTTTTAAAGATGATTTTTTAGTTTCAACCTGCGACCGGTTCATCAATTTCCGGAGTTGGTTCTTCTTCTACCTCAGGTGGTTCCACTAATGGATTAACCTTGATATTACGATGTTTGGGATAACCTGTTCCAGCTGGAATGATGTGTCCCATGATAACGTTTTCTTTGAAGCCTCGGAGGTAATCCACTTTCCCCATGGTTGCGGCATCCGTAAGCACTCGAGTTGTGTCCTGGAAAGAAGCTGCTGAGAGAAAACTTTCTGTCTCAAGAGATGCTTTGGTAATACCGAGCAATACGGGTGAGGCATCCGCTGGTTGACCGCCCATTTCTTCCACTCTACGATTTTCACGCTCGAATATCGTTCTTTCAACCTGTTCACCCCAAAGGAAAATGGTGTCACCAGGTTCAGTGACGCGAACTTTGCGCAACATTTGTCGGACGATGATTTCAATATGCTTGTCATTGATCGTCACCCCCTGCAATCGATACACTTCCTGAACTTCGTTCACCAAATGCTCCTGCAATTCTTGTGGTCCACAAACCTCAAGTATTTCGTGCGGAACAATGGGGCCTTCAGTCAGTTGAGAGCCTTTTTTAACATAATCTCCCTTGAAGACAATGACGTGCTTGGCAATGGGAATCAGATGCTCTTCCTCGGCCCCTGATTCCGCATCACGAATGAGAATACAGCGCTTGCCTCGGACGCTGGGACCAAAATCAATGATACCATCCATTTTGGCAATTTCAGCAGCATCTTTAGGGCCGGCGAGCTTCAAACAACTCAGCCACACGTGGAAGACCGCCTGTAATATCCTTGGTTTTGCTGGTCTTGCGAGGGGTTTTCGCCATCAAAGCACCAGCAGGAATTCGTACTCCCTCCTGAACCACAATGTGAGCCCCCGAAGGAATGGGGTAATTTGCAAGCACTTCACCATTCTTGGAAGCCAGAATCATGATCTGAGGATGAAGATCTTCCTTGTGATCGATCACGACCATTGCTTCCTGACCTGTCGCGTCGTCCACCTCTTGCTTCATCGTCACTCCTTCGATGATGTCATGAAATTTAACAACACCTGCTTTTTCCGAGAGAATCGGCACGTTGTAAGGATCCCACTGGACAAATGTCTGCCCTTTCTTCACTGAACCTCCGTTTGGCACCAGGATAACCGAACCAATGATGATGCTGTGGTTTTCTATTTCACGCTCTTCTTCATCGAGCAGGATGATTGAACCGTTTTTATTCAGAACAATGCTGTTGCCGTCCTCAAGTTCCACACAGCGCAAATCACTGTAGACAATCTTGGCAGCATGCTTGGACTTGATTTGGGGCTGTTTGAAGATCTGGGATGCTGTTCCACCAATATGGAAAGTACGCATCGTAAGCTGTGTTCCAGGCTCACCAATCGACTGAGCTGCCACAATCCCTACTGCCTCGCCTTCCTTGACTTCGCGACCTGTAGCCAGATTGCGGCCATAACATTTTGCGCAAAGACTGACATTGGATTCGCAGGTCAGAACCGATCTGATTTTGACTCGCTCAATGGCAGATGAATCTACAGCCTTCGCAGTGACCTCATCGATTTCATCGTTAGCCTTTACAATGACGTTTTTGACGTCACTGGGATCAACGATATCCTCACATGACACGCGCCCGACCAATCGCTCGCTCAATTTGACAACTTCATCTTCGCCTTCGTAAATAGCCGAAACCCAAATTCCATTGGATGTCTCGCAATCTGCTTCACGAACAATGACATCTTGTGCAACGTCAACCAGTTTGCGGGTCATGTAACCTGAATCAGCCGTCTTGAGGGCGGTATCAGCAAGTCCCTTACGAGCTCCATGCGTGGAGATAAAGTATTCTAGTACCGTCAAACCTTCCCTGAAGTTTGATAGGATGGGTTTTTCGATAATATCGCCTGATGGCTTGGCCATCAAACCACGAATACCCGCCAATTGGCGCACCTGCTGACGATTACCACGTGCTCCAGAATCCACCATCAGGTAAACAGGATTGAATTCGTCCTTGTTCTGGTTGGCTTGAAGTGTCCGCAGCATCACGTTGGAAATCTGGTCTGTGCAATGCGTCCAGATGTCAATGATTTTGTTGTATCGCTCACCCGGAGTGATGACACCTCGGCGATATTGGTTTTCCACTTCGGATATCTGGTCTTGGGCTGAACTGATTTCCTGATCTTTTTCGACCGGGATAATCATGTCGTCAATACCAATGGAGACACCCGCCTTGGTTGCTTCCCTGAATCCGAGTTCTTTGAGTCTATCCAAAGTAGCGACTGTCTCTGCATGTCCGCACACTTTGTAACAGTTCCAGATTAAATCACCAATCTGACCTTTGCCAATCGCACGGTTAGGAAAACCAAGATCAGAAGGCCATATTTCACTGAAAATCACACGGCCAACCGTGGTTTCGATGACCTTTCTGTCTTTGTCACCATAAACCGTGTCCTTGCCGATGTCTGGGTTGACAAATGCAACGCGTGAATGAGTATCCAAAGCCCCATCATGGAATGCGAAAATGACCTCCTCCTTACTCCCAAACAAACACAACCTCTGGTTTTTCTTTCGAGGTTGGCGCGGCTCGGCAGTGAGGTAGTAACATCCCAGTGTAATATCCTGGGTGGGAGTCATGATCGGTTTGCCACTGGATGGACTGAAAATATTGTTGGGTGCCATCATCAACAAGCGAGCCTCCATCTGTGCTTCCACAGACAACGGAACATGCACCGCCATTTGATCTCCATCAAAATCAGCATTGTAGGCTGTGCAGACCAGAGGGATGAACTCGGATAGCCTCTCCCTCAATCAAAACCGGCTCGAAGGCCTGAATGGACAATCGATGCAGCGTGGGAGCACGGTTCAAAAGAACCGGATGTCCTTTGGTAACCTCTTCAAGAATATCCCACACCTCAGGCGATTGACGCTCGATCATTTTTTTGGCCGACCGAACCGTATGCACAAAACCGAGCTCCTTGAGTCGTCGGATGATGAAGGGCTCAAAAAGCACCAAGGCCATCTTTTTGGGAAGACCGCACTGATTCAATTTCAATTCGGGACCAATAACGATGACAGAACGACCGGAATAATCGACACGCTTTCCAAGCAGGTTCTGACGGAAGCGCCCACTCTTACCTTTGAGCATATCACTCAGGGATTTCAATGGGCGGTTACCAGCACCTGTCACAGCGCGTCCATGACGTCCATTATCGAATAATGCATCCACGGCCTCCTGCAACATACGTTTTTCATTACGGATGATGACTTCGGGTGTCTTGAGCTGGAGGAGATTTTTTAGGCGGTTATTTCGGTTGATTACACGCCGGTAAAGATCGTTCAGGTCAGAAGTGGCAAATCGGCCACCTTCCAAAGGAACCAATGGACGTAAATCTGGAGGAATAACAGGCAAAACGACCAGAATCATCCAGTCAGGACGGGATTTGCTGGCAGCAAATCCTTGAAAAAGCTTGATACGCTTCGCTAATTTCTTGCGTATTTGTTTACTGCGAGTTTCCGTCATGGCAACCTGCAGTTCCTCTACCTTACTTTCCAGTTCAACGGCCTCCAGTGCTCTGCGAACAGCTCCAGCTCCCATTTCGGCTTCAAAAGCGTCTGAGCCGTAGGTTTCCTTTGCTTCCCTGTATTCCATTTCGCTGAGCAGCTGATGCTTTTTCAGCGGAGTTGTCCCAGGTTCGATAACAAGGTAATCCTCGTAATAAACCACACGCTCAAGCTCACGGGCGGTCATATCCAAGATAAGACCGATACGTGAGGGCATGCACTTGAAAAACCAAATGTGAGATACAGGCACCGCCAATTCAATGTGTCCCATACGCTCACGACGGACACGGGATAAAGTAACTTCAACACCGCAACGGTCACAGACCACGCCTCGGTGCTTGATCCTCTTGTATTTACCGCAAGAGCATTCCCAATCTTTGACGGGGCCAAAGATACGCTCACAAAACAAACCACCTTTTTCAGGTTTGAACGTGCGATAGTTGATGGTCTCCGGATTTTTAACCTCGCCTTTGGACCAAGAACGGATGGATTCAGGTGAAGCAACAGTGATGTTAATGTGGTCAACGGCGTTGACCTGCTCCAGTCCGAACAACTCGCGTGTACTATTTTCTGCTTTCGATCATGGGTGTACTTTGAAATCAATTTGTTTCAGTTTTTTCCGATCCCCTTAATTATCCCATTGCTGAGAGACTGGATGGCACGGACCTTAGTTCGGCATCCGGATCAACTTCTTCCGGTTCATATCCAACATTCACATCCATACCAAGAGACTGGATTTCCTTCACCAGAACGTTGAAAGATTCCGGTATTCCGGCATCGAGTGAGTTATCCCCTTTGACAATACTTTCGTAAATGCGCGTCCGCCCCTGGACGTCATCTGACTTAACGGTCAGGAGCTCCTGAAGTGCATAAGCAGCACCGTATGCTTCCATCGCCCATACTTCCATTTCCCGAAGCGTTGGCCACCATACTGTGCTTTTCCGCCCAGAGGCTGTTGGGTTACCAGTGAATAAGGACCCACTGCACGAGCATGAATCTTATCAGCAACCAAGTGCCCAGTTTGAGCATGTAGATGTAGCCAACAACAACTTCCTGATCGAAACGCTCACCGGTCCGACCATCATATAAATGAATCTTGGCGTGGTCGGGCAAACCGGCCTCCTTGAGGTAACCACGCACTTCAGACTCTTTGATGCCATCAAAAACAGGTGTGGCGAATTTCATGCCAAGCACTTTTGCAGCCCAACCCAAGTGAGTTTCCAGCAACTGGCCAACGTTCATACGAGACGGCACACCCAACGGATTCAAGACAATATCGACAGGAGTTCCGTTTGCAAGGAAGGGCATATCCTCTTCAGGCACGATCTTGGCGACCACTCCCTTGTTACCATGGCGGCCAGCCATTTTATCACCAACAGAAAGCTTTCGCTTGGAAGCAATGAATACTTTGACGGATTTGATGATACCGGTTTCCGTATCATCACCGGATTCGACACGTTCCATTTCCTCATCGTGCTGCATCTGAAGATCATCAAACGTTTTTTGTAGGCGCTAATGATTTCATTGATCTTATTTCGGATCGGAGATGGATCAATTTCGATCCGATCATAGACACTGGCGAGTTTTCTGAGCAGCGTTTTAGTAATTTTCCGATTGGCTGGAATGATGATCTCTCCCGTTTCGGAATTAACCACGTCCAAAGGAATTTTTTCGCCGAGGAGAATATTACTTAAAGATTCCGTCAATTGCTCTCGCAAATCGTCAATCTTCTTTTTGTGTTCGTCCTCAACTTGTTTGGAGTGCTTTTTGGATTCGGTCGTAGAAACCTTTATGGTGCGCTCAGATTCTTTTTTGGCGGATACCTTGACGTCCATTACAATGCCGTAAGTCCCAGAAGGTACTTTAAGCGAGGTATCTTTGACATCGGCAGCTTTTTCACCAAAAATAGCACGCAGAAGTCTTTCTTCAGGTGCTAGTTCGGTTTCGCTTTTCGGGGTGATTTTTACCGACTAGAATATCACCTGGTTTCACCTCGGCGCCTACTCGGATCACACCATCGAGTCCCAGATTTTTGAGGGCATCTTCACCAAGATTAGGTATGTCCTCGAGTGATTTTCCTCTGGACCGAGCTTCGTGTCACGCGCACTCACTTCGAATTCATCAATATGAATTGAGGTGTAAACGTCATCTTTAACAATGCGTTGACTGATCCAGATAGCATCTTCGAAGTTGTAACCGTTCCATGGCATAAAAGCACAGAGCACATTCTTACCAAGAGCCAATTCGCCATCTTCAGTTGATGGCCCGTCGGCGATGACATCACCAACCTTGATTTTCTGGCCATTTTGGACCAGGACCTTCTGGTTGATGCAGGTCGCCGCATTGGATCGCATGAACTTGCGCAACCGATAGACGTAGACGTCATTGGCCGGATCATGCTTGATGCGTTTTTTGCCCTCAGGAAGTTTACCGTCTTTGGTAATGATGACTCGGTTTCCTGAGACAGATGCCACTACTCCGGGAGCTTCCGCCGTTAGTACTTGCGCATGAATCCCGTGCCACCTTGGATTCCATCCCTGTAGCCACTAGTGGAGACTCGGTAACGAGCAAAGGTACGGCCTGGCGCTGCATGTTGGACCCCATCAAGGCACGATTGGCGTCATCATGCTCCAAAAACGGAATCAAACCGGCAGCTACGGAAACCAACTGCTTTGGTGACACGTCCATGTAGTCCACGCGATCGGGAGGAACGTCGATAAAATCCCCTTTGCATCGACACATGACGCGCTCATTTTGGAATTTCCCCTTCTCGTCGATGGGCGCATTGGCCTGAGCAACAATGAACTGCTCCTCACGGTCAGCGGTCAAATAATCAAGCTGACTTGTCACACGGCCATTGACGACTTTTCGGTAGGGAGTTTCGATAAAGCCAAAATCGTTAACCTTGGCAAATGTTGCCAAAGAGGCGATCAGTCCAATGTTCGGCCCCTCCGGGGTTTCAATTGGGCAGATGCGGCCATAATGAGAAGGATGGACATCACGGACTTCAAATCCGGCACGATCTCGACTCAGAGCCACCAGGTCCGAGTGCAGACAAACGTCTTTTGTGTGTCAGCTCAGCCAAAGGATTGATTTGGTCCATGAACTGAGAAAGCTGACTGCGCCCAAAGAAATCCCTGATCACAGCAGAAAGGGCTTTGGGATTGATCAACTTCTGCGGAGTCATGGTATCCAACCCCTGATCAAAAAGCGTCATGCGCTCTTTGACGAGTCGCTCAGTACGAGCCAACCCAACGCGACATTGATTGGCCAGCAGCTCACCAACGGTCCTGACACGACGGCTTCCCAAGTGATCAATGTCATCGAGAGTCCCTTCCCCTTTTTTGAGTGTGAGGAGGTATTTCGTTGCGGCGACCAGATCTTCTTTTTCCAGAACCCGGGATTCATTGTTCGAATCCAGATTCAATTTCTGAGAAATTTTGTACCTGCCAACCCGACCGAGATCGTATCGCTTGGCGTCAAAAAACAGGCGCTTCAGGAGTGCTCGGGCGTTTGCAGCTGTTGGCGGATCACCAGGACGAAGGCGGCGATAAATGTCTTTGAGGGCTTCTTCTTCATTGGTGGTAGGATCTTTCTTCAGGCACTTGATGATGATACCGTCATCAACGCTGGTATCCACCACTTTGATTTTTTTCAGCCCCATGTTCGCGATTTCACGAACAACAGCAGCCGACATGGGTTCAAATGCACGCGCTACAACAGCCCCTTTATCCAAATCAAGGATGTCCTCGATGAGGACCTTGTTTTGGATGTCGTCCATGCCTGTTGCTGCCTTGACGGAAATCTCGTCAATATCATAGAAGAGACGCAATATGTCCGCATCGCTTCCATAGCCAAGGGCCCGGAAGAATGTGGTGGTTAAAAATTTTCTGCGGCGCTTTTTACGGTCCAGATAAACAAAAAGTAAATCATTGGTATCAAATTGAGCCTCATACCAAGACCCACGGTCAGGGATGATGCGGAAAGAATGCATCGTTTTGCCGTTGGGATGTTGAGAAGCTTCGAACGCAAGACCGGGTGATCGGTGCAGCTGACTGACGATGACGCGCTCGGCACCATTGATTACAAAGCTCCCCTGAGGCGTGATCAGGGGAAGTTCTCCCATAAACACCTTTTCCTCCTTGGTTCCTTGTTCATCTTTCAGTCGAAAACTGACATGTAGCGGTGCGCCGTAGGTGATGCCCTCACGCAGGCACTCCAGCCAGTCTAGTTTTGGTTCACCAATTTCGTAATGACTGAAGTCCAGAACGCATTTACCGTCATAACTCTCAATCGGAAAGACTTCGCTGAAAACGGCTTGCAGGCCCAGGTTCTTTCTTTGCTTGGGATCGATGTCAGATTGAAGAAATTCCGCGTAGGAATTATTTTGCACTTCAATCAGATTCGGAGGAGTGATTACCTCTTTGATTTTTCCGAAATTGATTCGTTCAGCGGCTTTTGATGGCATGGTCACCTTGTATATTCTGTTCTTACTCGGGGAACCTTTATTCCCCATTACTATTTTTCAGGAGACGAAACAGGTCCGCAGCTCTCAATACTTGAGTGCTTGCGGACTTGCTGAAATAAGTTTTGACAATTTTAGCTGTCAAATGAGTTTACCAGTGAAGGGAAACTCAAAGTGTCTTGGACGCGGATGCAGAATTATTATTCATACTTCCGCGCCCTAGAAAGGTTCTATTTCAATTCAACGGTCGCGCCGGTTTCTTCCAGCTTCTTCTTGGCTCCTTCGGCTTCATCCTTACTCACCGCTTCGAGCAGTGTAGTAGGTGCGCTTTCAACCAACTTTTTGGCGTCTGCAAGACCAAGACCCGCTTTGACCTCGCGGACAGCCTTAATCACAGGGATCTTCTTGTCGCCAGGCACAGTGGCCAGAACAACGTCGAATTCAGTTTTTTCTTCTGCAGCGGCGCCACCACCACCTGCGTCACCACCACCAGCAGCAACAGCTACGGGAGCAGCTGCACTGACACCCCATTTTTCTTCTAATTGTTTCACCAAGTCAGCGGCTTCCATAACCGTCAACTGACTTAACTCATCGATTAACTTTTCCAAGTCTGCCATAATATTTTGGTCGTCGTCATTCCGGCCGGAAGTGAATTATAACCGCTGCCTGCAGTCCGACGTATGTATTGTTTCGTTTGTTTGTTAGATTTTCAACAGGAGCGTTCCCATCAAAAGTTGTCTTTGTTAAGCATCGCCTTTTTCGCTTTTGGCCTTGAGGACCTGAGCTAATTGAGTTCCCGGAGTATTGACCAGGGTCGCCAGCTTTTGAGCTGGTGCCTGCACAACACCCACGAGCTTGGCTCGCAGTTCGTCCAGGGACGGAAGGTCAGCTATTATTTTTACCTGAGATTCATCCAGGCGGCTATCCCCCATGTAAGCAAAACGAATGCTTGGCTTAGAAAATTCAGATTCAAAGTTTTTGACTATCTTTGCAGTGGCGCTGATTTCCGCTTCACCCGTAACAACAGCCAGCTGGCCTTTGAGGTCGCCCACCAAATCTTCTTCAAATCCGGCTTCTTTGGCTGCAATGTTGAAGATCCTGTTTTTGACCACGTGGAGCTCTGCTTTGGTTTCATCCAAACGGTTGCGCAACTCCTCAAATTGATCAACTTTCAGTCCTTGGTAATCAACGACGATAAAAAAAGGAGAGGCATTCAGCCTTTCAATGTATTCCGCGCTAATGTTCTTTTTTGCTTCTCGCATGATACGTTTAAGATTTTAGGTGAATCGTTTATTACTCGGATACCGTCTGTTGGATCGCTTTGAGGTCCAGAGGAATTCCAGGGCTCATCGTTGCTGTCAGTGTGCAGGTTAAGACGAAGGCACCCTTGGAACTGCTGGGTTTGGATTTAAGCACCGCATCGATCAAGGCTTTGACGTTGTCCGACAATTTGTCGGCATCAAAGGAAACTTTACCTACAGGAACATGCATGTTGGCGGTCTTATCGATTTTGTATTCCACACGACCGGCTTTCACTTCCTTCACAGCTTTGGCTGTGTCTGCGGTGACTGTCCCCTGTTTTTGGATTGGGCATCAAGCCACGTGGTCCTAAAACCCGGCCGAGCTTACGCACTTCCGCCATGGCTTCGGGTGTAGCTATCGCAACGTCAAAGTCAACCCAGCCTTCATTACATTTTTTTATGTATTCATCAAATCCAACGTGTTCTGCGCCTGCTGCCTTGGCAGCTTCCTCGGACTCACCTCCCTGGGTAAACACGAGAACACGGACATTTTTGCCACTACCATGAGGCAAAGGTACTGTGCCACGCACCATTTGATCGGATTGACGAGGGTCAACTCCAAGCTTCATTGCGATTTCGACGGTCTGGTCGAATTTTGTAGCAGGAAACTTCTTGAGAACATCAACAGCCTCGTCAAGCGTGTAACGCTTGCTGGGGTCCACTGATTCCAATGCTTTTCTGTATCGTTTGCTTGACATTTTTATTGAGCGGTCCAAACGAGCATTCACTCTCCCGCAATTATTGATTAATCTTTGACTTCGATGCCCATGCTCCTTGCGGTTCCAGCAATAATGTTGAACGCCGCATCTTCGTTACGCGCATTGAGATCCTTGAATTTGGTTTTCACAATTTCGTTCACTTGATCGCGGGTAACTTTGCCAACCTTATCTTTATTAGGTATTTTTGAACCGGCTGCGATGCCTGCTGCTTTTTTCAACAATACGGCAGCAGGTGGAGATTTGGTGATGAACGTGAAGGACTTATCCTGAAAAACGGTAATTACCACGGGAATAATCATACCGGCCTGGTCCTTTGTGCGGGCATTAAACTCTTTGCAGAACCCCATGATGTTGACCCCTTGCTGACCCAATGCTGGTCCAACAGGAGGAGCCGGATTCGCCTGCCCTGCGGGAATCTGGAGTTTGATAATACCTGTAACTTTTTTTGCCATAATTGATTAAGATTTTTCGACTTGCCAATACTCAAGCTCGACCGGCGTGTTACGGCCGAATATGTTCACAGTAACCTTCAACTTGCCTCTGTCGGGCTCCACCTCTTCGATGACACCACTGAAATTCAGGAAAGGGCCGTCGTTAATTTTGATGGTTTCACCCAGTTCAAAATCTACTTTCGGTTTTTCAGAATCTTCGGCATCTGAAATTTGTGCTTTGATGGATTCGATTTCATCGGTGGGTGTAGGCTGAGGATGATCTCCACCAACAAACCCAATGATTCCTTGCGTTTCCCTGATAAAATACCAGGGGCGATCAATGATTCGCTGTTGGTCGTCCAACAAAATCATTTTGATGAAAACATAACCGGGATAAAGCTTTCTATTTGAAGCTGTCTTCTTTCCATTCCGGATTTCAACTACTTTTTTCCATAGGAACAAGGATTTCGAGAATAAACTCCTCCATTTCCTCGATCTTCAAACGCTTTTCAAGCGTATCTTTAACCTTCTGCTCCTGACCGGACAAGGTATGAATGACAAACCATTGGTTTTTCATGGGCGTTTTCTGAATGAAACTAGAGCAACCAGTCGAGGATAGTCATGACGACAACATCCACACCCACAGTGAAAAGTCCAACCACCACCGTGGCAACTAGAACTACGACAGTGGAACCTTTCAGTTCTTCCTTGGACGGCCAACTGCACTTGCGCAACTCCTCGCGTGTTTCGCCAACGAATCGGGACAAGGCCATTAAGTAGCCCTTATGCCAGAGAAAGGCAAAAAGCGCTCCAATTACTGCGATCCAAATGATAAATGAATAATCCACGATATTCTAATTCTAAGTGGCGGAGGGGGGAGGGATTCGAACCCCCGTTTCGATTTCTCGAAAAGCGGTTTTCAAGACCGCCGCATTCAACCGCTCTGCCACCCCTCCCGTTTAATTTGTCTAACTTTAATAATGGCAGGGCGGGAGGGACTCGAACCCCCAACCGACGGTTTTGGAGACCGCTACTCTACCAATTGAGCCACCGCCCTATTTTGACAGTTTCAGGCGTCACCCCAAATTAAGAGTGTCGCCTTAAATTTTTAAAAAGGATGATGGCAGTTCTTACTGCCATCATCCGTGTAAATTCCCTATTCGACCACGTCAGCAACACGGCCTGCACCAATCGTTCGACCACCTTCACGGATGGCAAAACGCTGAGCTTTCTCCATTGCAACAGGAGCAATCAACTCAATCTCGACGGATACGTTGTCACCGGGCATCACCATTTCTACACCTTCAGGTAAAGCAACAGTTCCTGTTACATCACTTGTGCGGAAGTAGAATTGAGGACGGTAGTTGGTGAAGAATGGAGTATGTCGTCCACCTTCATCCTTGGAAAGCACATAAAGTTCGGCTTTAAATTTCTTGTGAGGCTTGATGGATCCGGGCTTGGAAAGAACCATACCACGTTCCACGTCAGTCTTTTTGACACCACGCAGGAGAACTCCCACGTTGTCGCCAGCTGAAGCACTGTCAAGAAGCTTACGGAACATTTCAATGTCAGTAGCAGTGGTTTTACGTGTTTCACGCAGACCTACAATTTCAACCTCTGTCATTTTGAGCAATTCCCCACGCTCAACACGACCAGTGACAACCGTTCCACGTCCCTCAATATTGAATACATCCTCGATGCACATCAAAAATGGCTTGTCCACCTCACGCTCAGGCAGGGGCACGTTGGTGTCGATAGCAGTCAATAGATTCTGGATAGCCTCTTCGCCTTCGGGCTTGGCATCCAAAGCGGCAGTAGCACTGCCACGAACGATCGCTGCGTCATCTCCGGGAAACTCGTATTTGGACAACAGATCGCGGACTTCCATTTCTACAAGTTCGAGCAATTCTTCGTCATCCACAAGATCACACTTGTTCAAGAAAACCACAATCGCCGGAACACCCACCTGACGAGCAAGCAGGATGTGCTCACGAGTCTGGGGCATGGGGCCGTCAGCAGCGCTGACAACCAAGATAGCTCCGTCCATCTGAGCAGCACCAGTGATCATGTTCTTGACGTAATCAGCGTGCCCTGGACAGTCAACATGAGCGTAATGACGCTCCGTGCTTTCGTATTCTACGTGAGAAACAGCGATCGTAACGGTTTTTGAATCGTCACGAACGGTACCACCCTTGGTGATATCACTGTATGAGATGGGGGTCGCTAAATCTCTACGAGATTGAACGGCCACGATAGCGGCTGTCAGAGTGGATTTGCCATGGTCGACATGTCCAATCGTTCCGACATTGACGTGCGGTTTAGTTCTTTGAAACGCTTCTTTTGCCATGCGATTTCCTTAACGATCGTTATTAATAGTTGCCAGTGTGTTTCAGTTACAAATGAATGGAGCCCATGACCGGGCTTGAACCGGTGACCTCATCCTTACCAAGGATGTGCTCTACCAACTGAGCTACATGGGCCTAATCATATCCTCCAATAGGCTCAGAAGCCCAATCTTACCAGACGACAAAACACCATAAGCCCCATATCTCTTTTAGCCGGGGTTCATGGCGTTTATCTCTAGTCTATCAGAGGTGGAGGACATTAGGCACCGGAGATCAAGCTGTCAACGGGAATTTATAAAAAAAAACACTCCGTCTCAAAACAATTCCCAACCGCCCGGTATCAGCAGATTAATTCGCAATTTCATGTCCCATTCCTCCACTGAATTTAAGCGTTGAAAAGCACCACTTGGAAGCTACTATTTTGGCGTTCCACCTGAATCAACTCCAAAAATATGATGAAAAGTGATCTTTCTCGTCGCCAATTTATCCAAAAGTCAGCATTAGCGACCGCCACGCTAGCCTCTACAAGCCCCTTGATTAAGGGCAAAATGAAGGCTCAGGACAAATCCAGCAACCGCATCCGTGTAGGAGTCATGGGGCTCAGCCGAGGAATGTCGCACGTCAAAAATGCGCTGGAATCTTCAAATGTAGAAGTAGCTTATGTCTGCGATGTGGATCAAGAAAGGATCAACAGAGCCGTTTCTGTAGTGGAAAAAAAGAATGCACCAAAACCCAAAGGAGTGCGCGACTTTCGCAGGATGCTTGATGACAAGGATATAGACGCGATCATGATCGCCACATGCAACCACTGGCACGCCCCTGCCACGATCCTTGCATGCTCTGCCGGAAAGAACGTTTACGTTGAAAAGCCAGGGAGCCACAACCCGCAAGAAGCTTTGTGGATGGTTCAGGCAGCGCGGAAACATCAACGTGTCGTCCAGATGGGCAATCAGCGCAGGACTTGGCCAGCAATTAGAGAAGCCATGGCAAGGCTGCATTCGGGTGTCATAGGGGAAACCACCTTTGCTCGTTGCTGGTATGACAACGCGCGTGGTTCAATAGGGAGGGGCAAGAAAGCACCTGTTCCGCCACATTTGAATTATGACTTATGGCAAGGACCGGCTCCGAGAAAAGAATACAAAGACAATCTTGTTCATTACAATTGGCACTGGCACTGGCACTGGGGCAATGGGGAGCTCGGGAACAATGGCATCCACGCTCTTGATTTGGCAAGGTGGGGACTGAATGTAGATTACGCTGAAAAGATCACCTATAACGGAGGTCGATATCACTACATGGACGATCAGGAGACCCCCCGATACGGCTATTGCAACATATGACTTTGGTGGTAAAGGGATTGCATGGGACGGTAGCAGCTGCCACCCAAGAAGAGAGGAAAAACATGACTTCGTCCGCTTTTACGGCAGCAAGGGCTCTCTGGCCATTAACGGTTCTGGATATGAAGTGTTCGATCTAGATGGAACATCCCTCGAAAAACACAAGGGTGAGGGCGGAGACAAAGGGCACATAGACAATTTCTTTGAATGCATTCGTTCAGGTAAACGACCCAATGCGGAGATTGAAATCGGTCAAAAAAGCACACTGATGTGCCATCTGGGCAATATCGCTTATCGCACCGGTCAGACCATCCACTTTTCACCGGAAACGAAACAAATCATGAACAGCCCCGAAGCCGATAAATTGTGGGAACGCGATTATGAGGCAGGCTGGAAACCTGTGATTTGATCGTAGGCCATTGCGTTTGGAATGGAGGAAGCGCATAGAAACCGACTGTGAATGCGAAATGCATTTAGTTGTCGATTGACGTTCAATGACAACTATTGCCCTGCCCCTGTTTTAAGCTCAACGATGTCATGTGTCGCTGACTCACGCTGCCCGGCTGGACTTACACGTATGTATCTGGCCCTTTTGCGCAACTCGGGCAAACTTCGCGCTCCGAGGTACCCCATGCCTGATTGAATACCGCCAATCAATTGTCCGAGCACGTTATCCACCGGCCCTGAGACCTCTTTTAACGCCTCGACCCCCTCGGCTGAGACCTTCCGGGTGGTGTCATTGGAGCTGTGTCCATAGCGTGCAGCAGAACCTGATTTCATGGCAGCCAAACTACCCATCCCGCGGTACTGCTTGTAGAGTTTCCCACTGATTTCAAGTATTTCGCCCGGAGCTTCGGCACAGCCGGCAAGCAGTCCTCCGCAGATAACAGCATCCGCAAGAGTCAGGGCCTTCACGATATCTCCGGATTTTGAAATCCCGCCATCCGCCAAAATAGAAACCCCTTTCTTCCTGGCTGCCTGCAGGGCCAGATAGAGAGCAGACATTTGAGGAATACCAACCCCAGCGACAATGCGCGTGGTGCATATACTTCCGGGCCCCTGACCTACTTTGATGCAATTGGCACCACAATCTGCAAGAAATTCGACTCCCGCACCGCTGGTCACGTTGCCTGCAATAATTGGAAGATGAGGAAACTCTTTTCGTATGAGTTTGACTGCTTCCCCTACCCCTTGCGTATGACCGTGAGCGGTGGAAACAGCTACAGCATCAACACCCCTCTCTACCAGTGCGGTCACATGACCAAGGACACGATCGCTGTCCAGCTCACCAAATGCATTGCGGGTGGCTGAAACAGCTGCTCCGCAAATCAACCGGAACTGTTCATCCCGCGCAGGCTTAAAACTGGGCCTGGACTTCCTGAGCAATTCGATCCACATCGGAGAGAGTGAAAAGGCCTCTGAGACGATCCGCATCATCAACCACCATCAGTTTGTCAATCCTGGGGTGATCCGCAAAAAATTGGTCTGCTCGCGCGATGGGGTCGTTTCCTAATTCTTTTTCGGTGAGGGTAAAAAACCTGATCCCTGGGAGTCAGGGCCTCTTTGACCAGTCGATCAGAATAGCGCAATCGAACCACACTACCTGGCAACAATCCCACCAACTTTCCATGTTCATCAACAACCGGAAACGTACTGAATGTAAAACCCTTCCGGTCAATTAAACCCAAGACGTAAGCGATACTTTTTTTCAGGATGAACGGTGATGGGGTCCTGAATCAGTCCGTGAAACATGGTTTTTTTGACTCGGGAGACCTCTCTGAGCTGATCTTTCTCGCTCATGTTGTAATGGATCAAGCCCATGCCACCATTTTGTGCCATCGCAATCGCCATTCTGGATTCCGTGGACAGTATCCATATCTGCGGAAATCATGGGAAGATGAAGGTTCAGCCCTTCTGATAAAGACGTCTCAAGCTGAGTGTCCCGAGGGAGGACTTCCGAGTAAAGGGTCGCTAAGGTCAGGTCATCGTAAGTCAGGGCACAACCTCTGTTGGCGGAAAAGAAATTTTTCAGCCTGCAGATAAAAATTCGCAATCCAAAGAGTTAGGTTTCCTGATTAACTACCATGTCCCAGCTTCTCAAAGCCACCCCAAGATTGACAAGCAGGAACTTGCCTAAGTCTACATTTTACCCCCATCTCACCTTGAATGCGCCAAGTTACTCTTTTAAGCTCATCCAAAACCAATAACACCATCTTGAATCTTTTGAAAGGCACTTTCCCTCAATGAACGCCAACCAAATCGGCGGGCTTTTTTCCTTTCAATTGAGTTAGGGACATTCCCATGGACTATGGATTCGGCCAATTCATCGTTCATCAGGAAGAATTCGTAAATGGCAATACGGCCTCGGTATCCATGGCCACTGCATTTCTCGCAACCTTCTCCTTTCCAAGCCTTGATTTCGCGGGCCGACAAGGAAAAGCGCTTGAGCCATTTCTTGCCGCAGATCTGCATCCAATATTTCATTCTCGGACCGGCAATGCTCGCAAATCCGCCGCGCTAGACGTTGGGCCACGGAGGCCACAAGGGATGAACCGATCAAATGCGAGTCCATCCCCCATTCCCAGCAAACGGGTAACAGCACCAACGCTATCGTTCGTATGGAGTGTGGACAAAAACCAGATGCCCTGTTTGAGCGGGCTCTCACCGCGATCTCCGCCGTGGTGTGATCGCGAATCTCACCGACAAGAACGACATCCGGATCATGGCGCAGGATCGAAACGAAGACCGCTGGCAAAAGTAAGCCCAATCGGTTCTCGAGTCTGTATTTGTGATACACCTTCTATTTGATATTCGACGGGGTCTTCTATGGTAATGATTTTTCCGACCATCTTCATTGGCGCGTGAAAGTGCGGCATAAAGGCTCGTTGTTTTTGCCGCTCCCGGTTGGCCCGGTGACCAGAACCAGACCCTGAGGCAGGTTGACCATTTCAGAAAAAAAGCTTTTCCTGTTCATCACTCATGCCCAGCTCGGTTAAATCCAAAAAACAGGACTCTCTCCCTCCCCAAAATCCTCAAAACATATGGTTTCACCATGTTTGGTGGGAATCACGGAGACTCGCAGATCAAACTGTTCCC
>CALSPN010000054.1 GCA_943788245.1 uncultured Verrucomicrobiae bacterium
CTGGGTTAATGTTTTGAGGGTAGTCATCTTGAGCGCGTTCCACATGATGCTGGCATGCGAGTATTGAAAGCCTTCATAGGCAGGTCTCAAATCGGCATGTGCATCGATTTGGAGAATCCCGAAATCTCCGTAATGCTCTGCTATCGCCTCCATTAATCCAAGAGGGCAGCTATGATCTCCTCCCAATAATGCTGGTGTCTTTTGATTTTGCAATAACTGCAAAGCCTGAATTTTAATAGATTCCTTCAAACAAAGTCCGGCCTGATTCGCTTCTTGGACAACAGGGAGATTCGGATTGGGGGGCATGCCTTCTTCCAGTGAATCAATGTAAGAAACTGTTTTTGTTCTCAGCTGTTTGCTCTTCACCTGAATGCCTGGATCAAACGATTTCAGACAATAACCAGGCTGCCATGCCTGATGAAAATTTGGATCAGCCAGGTCGAGCTGGGCGGATGCTTTCAGGATAGCTGCGGGGCCATTTGAAGTGCCGGATCCGTAGGAAACAGTCACCTCCCATGGTACAGAAAGGATGATCACGGCAGCTTGGTTTTCATCTGCGGGAAGACCAAAAAGGGTGCCTTTAATTCCCACTCCATTGGGATCAAAATCATTGGAAATCATTTAGAAAGTTTGATGGAAACTGTTTTCCCCAGAGTCGCTTCAGAGACGTTTGAATTCGATGGCAGGCCTGGTGAACTGGAATCGCTGGTCGTCGCTCGACGCAGTACACAGAGAATGCCAGGCTTGCCAGATACATGCGTGATTGATGTCATCTTCGACTGAAAAAATCCCTGGCGCTTGCATATGGGTATGATTGCCCTTCATGAACCTTACCATGTCTGGGTGTGGAGACTGAATCAAGCATTGTTAATGGAACCTTTTCTAGATGAATAATTTGCCTTGATGTCGTATCAATAACCGACCGCGCATCCATCTTTTCTTGGGTCCGATCCCCCCAAATATCTTAATGGATCATTCATACGCCAGATTGCTTGATAACCTCCGTAGGCTCCGGTTGATTGGCGGACTCGGTGCCCTTTGTCAATCAGCGCCTGCCTGACTTCAGGGTTAATATGTTCTTCTAATCCCACTAACCCTGGGCCGGTGGAACGGGTTCCTTTGGGGGTTGAACTTTCAAAATGAGCGACACGAGGTTGTTCGCCTGCTTGTTGGGGAGACATTCCAAAGTCGATCATATTCATCAATACTTGAGCATGTCCCTGAGGTTGGAAATCTCCACCCATGACACCAAATGAAAGCAAGGGTATGTTATCTTTTGTGACGAATGCAGGAATGATTGTATGGAAAGGGCGTTTTCCTGGTTCCAATTTATTGAGATCCTTAGGATTCAGGGAGAAAAGTTCACCTCGGTTTTGCAAAGCGAAGCCAAGTCCATCAGGTACCCATTTCGAACCCCACCCATGATATATGCTTTGGATTAAGGAAATCATATTACCGTGCTGATCGGCTGCTGTGAGATAGATGGTATCACTGGAATTCTTCAGGCGGCCAGGTGCCACTTTTTGAGCCGCACGATCAGGATCAATCAACTTTACTCTTTCAGCAGCATAGGACTTTGAAATCAACTCCTTCAAAGGCACGTCAGCAAAATCCATGTCCGCGTAGTAAACCGCACGATCCTCAAAAGCCAATTTCTTTGCTTCCAAAAATAAATGCAATTGTTGAGCGCAATTGGGTTCCATGGACTCAATATCGAAGTGCTCCAACAAGTTCAAGATTTGTAGAGCAGCGATCCCCTGGCCATTCGGAGGAAGTTGCCATACGTCATATCCTCGGTAAGTTGATGAAACTGGCTCAATCCAATCGCAGGTGTGGTTTTCAAAATCCGACATGGAAAACCTTTCCTCCTACTTTTTTAGAATAGCGTATTATTTTTTCAGCGATCTCACCTTTGTAAAATGCACCCGATCCCTGATCAGCCAGTATTTTAAAAAACGTTGCAAGATCTTTATTTCTGATCCAATCACCAAACCTGGGTCGTACTCCTTTTGGGCAAAATGTTCGGTAAAGATTGCTATACTGACTGGACTCGCGGCCAATCCACCCATCAGCGATTACAGGGCTCAGAGGAAACCCTTCCTCTGCGTAATGAATGGCTGAAGTCATTAGGTCTGAGAATTTGAACTGGCCAAATCGAGATACCAGAGCTTCCCAGCCACTTACACATCCAGGAACGCTCCATGAAAGAGGGCTGTAAGGATCGATTTGATCCAGACCTAAATCCTTGGCTGCTTTTAAATTCCAATTACCAGGTGAACGACCACTTGCGTTCAGGCCGTATAACTTTTTATCTTTTTGATGCCAGTAAATGGCAAAGAGATCTCCGCCGGGCCCATTGCTCATGGGTTCAACAACGCTGAGGACAGCGTTGGCTGCGATTGCTGCATCAACGGCATTGCCTCCACTCTTCAGGATGTCCAATCCTGATTGAGCTGCCAGTGGTTGACTGGTCGCAACCATTCCTTGTGAAGAGATCAATGTGGAACGGTTTTGATTACGGTTCCTGACATTTAATTTTGTGAAAGGCACTTCATTCGTGGCGTTCAGGTTCGTGGCTCCATGGGCCAGGGCGCTCGCAGAAAGCGTGGAACCCAGTTGAAGGAATTTCCGGCGATCAAGCATGGAAACATTAAACTCGGATATTTGGTCGAAAGGCAAGTTTGGAAAATCGAGTATACCTGTCTCCTCATGCCAAAAAAAAGCGGATCTCGCTTGGAGATCCGCTTGTTTGATTAAATGCGACCACTTTTAGTCGGCTCAAGCTTCAGCTCTTTTTATGGCTGACTTTTTTTGTTTTTTTATTAGCGCCCTTAAGGGAGAAAAGTTGTCCGTCTTTGACGAACTGCTTGTTCGTGTAGAGAGCAGCAGACAGTGAATTTAATGGGTTGCTTGTTGAGAACCTATAACCCATTCCCTGAACAGCTTCCAAAATCGTGTTGCGATTTTTCGGTCCATCAGCAAGAGCTTTGGCCGATGGCTTCCTTAAGTTTGAGCTCGTTTTTTGGGCGTTTGGTCCGCTGTCCAAATCCTGAGCTTGTTGAGTTTCCTGCGTTACCAAGCAAATGGTCAATTTCCCTAATTTTTTCGAGAATTCTGGCTCTTGTTTGTAAGAGACTATCTCTTTTCTCCAAAAACATTTTTAGTTTTTCTCTCATAGTATGATTTCTTGTTGGTTTACATCCCTGTTAGGATATCCAATTTTTATGAGTATGCGTCTTAATTGCAATAATAAAATTCTTGTAAATATCATTCGAATTCATTGTTTAGGAAAAATGAAAAATACAGTTAATATACTTAAAATTATACAAAAAAAGAATTTATAGAAGGTGACGTAAATATCCTAAAGCATACATGCAGAACAACTAAAGGAAAAATGTAAAGGGCGTTAGTCTTCAGGTTTGCTAAACAATTAGTATTCATGTAACTGTTCATTTTATTGCTTCCAACTCAAGAATAGACTGTTTCTCACTTGAATTTTGATTGGGTAGATCAAGTGCAAACAATATTTTTCGAACAACTTGTTCAAGCTCAGAGTGGTGAAAGGCTGCATCGGAACCAATGTATTTGCCCTGTAATGCTTGAAAACATACTTGCTTTGCTTTCTCTAACTGTCCTTTTCTCCACCAATGTTCGCTCATCAACGCCAGAGTTCTGTAGGGTGCCATTGGTTCGGCACTGAAATTCAAGGGTCCAAAGCTTTCCGTCTCGGGGTTAAATGCATCTTCGCTTAATTTGAGAAATTGTTCCGTCTTCCCTTGATCCCAGGCCAGTTCACCTAGGTTCATGCGATACACGCGTTGGTTTTGGGGGTCTTTTTGAATCATATGATCCAGCATGGCTTCGAGAAATGATGTATCTGGGCGATAGATGAACGTTCGTTGATCCCGATAAGCTTGCAACGAGTGATATGCCGCCTGTTTGACCAACTCCAGAGGTGGTTCCGTGTCTGCTGAAAACGAGGCTATTAACGTGGTCAATCGTTTCAGACTCGTAAGTCCATGGGCTTTCATTCTTCGCAGTCGATGCAGATAGTATTTGAAGGGGTGTTTCGTCGGGGGAAAGGTTCAACCAGCGTTTGACAACCGAGCGGAATACCTTCGGGTCATAAAACTGATGATCAATCTGCAAGATACTAAACGCTCGTAATTGTTCAACCGTCCATGATTGCGTCTGGGCAAAACCTCCTATCATCAGCGAAGATTGGATGCTGAAATGTCTGTTGTTTTTTTCGAACAAAGTCAAAGGCGTAGGTGCAGTGTAGGCATTGTTACCTAGCATTCGCAGCGCTGGATAAGTTTCGGAATGCATAAGAGACTCATCCGGAACCAAATGGAAGCCTTCATCAAATCCTGATATTTGACTTGTCAGCAGCATGGGCCAGACGTCGAGATCCTGTGATTTCAAAATCGATTGCACCTCCTCTGTTTCAATTCGTTCTTTCAACAGATCCAGAGACCACTCGCGAGGTGTACTTGTCCCTATCAGCATCCATTCACCATACCCCAGTTTCCAGATAGAAGTTTGATTGAAAACAGATCCAAAAGTTGCGATGACGCTTTCCAGTGTAGTGTCATCCATATGATTTGCCTGAAGGTTCTGAATCATGAGGCCTTCACGACTCAATCGTTTCTCGCAATCCCGGTAAAACTCCAAGGAAAACCATCCGGTATCTGATGCTTTCCATGGGCGAGCATATTGATTGATGATAATCTCTAATTCCTCTTCGCTTTGACGGAGAAATTTTGATGGTGTTGTATGGTGGAATTGAAATGAATCTCGTTGCAGCAGTTTCCCGTTGGAGTTGGAAAACTGCTCGATAACATCCAATAAATCAAAATTTACCTCTACTCCATGAATTTGTTTCACTGAAGGAAGTGAAGCCAGTATACCCGCCGCTGATCCCGATCTGAGACCAAAAATAGCCACACGCTCGGGATTGTCGTGCAGTATATAGGGGTACCATAGTATTGATGACGGGCTTCAACTGATGCGCAAATCCGCGTTCGATGACTTCGCCGTTTATGCGAAGTTCCAATTGTGAGTTGCGCGGGTAGTCGTAAGAATGCACGGCCAGACTTCCATATGCGGATTCCTTGTAAACGATTTGATCCGAGCGATAGGCCCATTGAATGACTTCATCTCGCGTGCTGAAAAACCCGGTGGTCAAATCATCCGATTGGCTGAAAATTCGCTTCCAATGTTTATCAAATTGGGATCCTGTAAACGAAATGATCAACAGTCCACAAATCGGTGCAGCGATTTTGCTCAACCCTCTCCACTTATCATGACCTTGAAGTGCGAGAAAAACAGCCAGAGAGATCATGCCAGCAATGCCTACTCCTGCTTGTCGTGCGAGTCCAAGTAATGGCATGGCCAAGTGCTGAAAGATTGCCCAGAACAAAGCTGTTGAAAGAATCAGTTGGAAACCTGCAGGAAACTTGGTTTTTGAAGTTTGGACTTGAGAAGCGTGATAGCCAAGACAGCCGATGGCATAGAATGGTATCAGCATAAACCCTCCCACGATAGCGGTGTAAGTCAGGACATGTATTGGAAATGAGACCGTTGTTTCTCCCAAGTGGTTTCTCAGGCTACGGAGCCAAAATGGCAGGTCGTCAAACCCGTAAAGAAAAATAAAGGAAAGTATTCCCGAAAAGGCCAATCCCCAAGTTAAATTGCGTGTGCTTGATTTAGCTTTTCCGATCGGTGTCAAAAAACCGAGCCCGATTCCAATCAAAGCCAAACAAGGCCAATAATAGTTCCAGAAAAAAGTGTCACCGAACACCCAATCGGAGATTCGCATCCAGACCGTCAAAGTGGATGCGGCTGTCAGCCCGAGATAAATCCCCATTCGCCGGGTTTGAACCGTCTGCGGTTTTTCCGGGGTTTGAGTCATCGTCTTTTCAAATGTCGATGGTTGAAATTCAATTTGACCGCCTGCTTTTGCAATCAGACCCCCGGCACCAATCAGGAGCCATACCAGTGCGGTCATTGGATTTGAAAATTCAAGACCGAATTTCTGGATCAAAAAAAGTTCTGCCAGAAATAAACCTAAGCTGCCTGTGAGGAGAGCCCAACCGGTGGCCTTGTCGGTATTTGGCTGATTGACGCCAGTAACTGCATGGAATGTCGCTCCAATGGACAATCCGGCAAACAATCCTGGTATCAGCCCCAAACAAATGGAAGTGAGCAGGGTGGGCCCGGGAAGGAAACCGTCAAGTGTTCCGGGTGACATCCAGAATGAGATTAACTTCTGGCTGACTGCAGGCATGAGCCACGAGGCGATACCCGTGATTAACCCAGCCCATCCAACCAAACCCCAGCGTTGTATGCGCGAGGTCGCGATAAATTGAATCGCACCAAAGTATCCCAAGCCTAGTCCTGTGGCCATGAGAAGTAAAATCCAGGATTGCAGGTAAGGTGTTGCTCCCGAACTTATGCTGGCAAAATGAAGCGCGTGACTGAACAGCATGCCTAGACCTAGCCCATTTGCCATGATTGCATAGACAGGTAATGGGTGATGAGTGTGCACGACCTCCTTGTTTGGTTGCGCATTGTTTGATGTCCAGCTCATTTGATTATGGATAGTACGTTTAAAAAGTCCGTGAATTTATTGGATCATACCCTTCACGAAAATGACTTCTGAGCAAGTAAATCGTCAATGAACTCATCCGTAAAGAAAATCAACAGGATCAGGATCCTTAAGGGGGTGACTTGTTCTTCTCAACTCAGGGTGGGAACAACTTTTTGTGAACTCGAATTCAAATGGTACAAAATGGTTGCTGTTTTCCGCACGAAACGCGCCTTGTGAATCCGCAGTAAAGCTCTTTCAGCGAGTTTTTAGCAACCCTGACATAGGTTTCTAGCCCTGAATGTGATTAAGAAGAGGAGCGTACAGGGCAAAAGTGTAGAATGGGACAGACGCAAGCAGGAGCGCAGATTATCAATGAAGACCAAGTTTTCAAACCAAGGTTTTTTTCTGGCGAATTCTAAGTCTGACGGTGAATGAGATTGAATACCCCAGACACCTTTTCGAATCTTAACTATGATAAAGTGTTCTCAAGAGGAATATGTTTTCGGTTTCCTAGTCTTTTGCTGACAGATCGACACAGATAATTTCCCGATCATTTCTAGCATAAACACGTTGGTTGGCAAAAGCTGGATGCGACCAGACCAACTGACGTCCTCCGACACTGTGAGTGGGCTCAATGAGTTTGGCACGCGAGATTTCTTTGTAACCTTGTGGAGAAAGGTTCGCCATGATGAGTTCTCCATGATCGTTTGCAAGAAAGAAGGTTCCACTTGGTTGATGCTTGATCGTGAAAACGTTCGGCCAGCCGCCAGCGCGTTCTCCAGTCGATCGGTTTGTCGGTTGTTTGTTTTCCCATTGGCGTTTGCCTGTCAGTATGTCGACGCATGTGTAGTAACCTCGATGACCTGTCCCATATGCGTATCCTTTCTCCAGCCAGGCAGTGTCCATTACGCCTCCGATGCCTGTTTTTGGAGTAGATTTCCAAACCAATTTTGCGCTCAGGCCATCTTCTGCAATTTCAATCATCGCAGAAAGCCGGTTGAACGACATGACAAAAAGTTTTCTATCCTCGATGCGCGGCATGCCAATGGACATTTCGTAGGTTCGGGGGGAGAGCTACCTGCCAAAGGTAGTCGCCGGTCTCTGGGTTCAAGCCGCAGACAGTCTCTGCATCCCAGACAATCAATTGTCTCATCCCTGCAATCTGATGAATCCCGGGAGCGCAATATCCCGGCCCTTTGGCGGAACCGGTTTTCCAGATTACCTGTCCAGTCATTTTATTGAAAGCGACCACTGTGGAACCTTTTCCCCCAACCATGCAGATCAACTTCTCGTTCTCGATAAGGGGGTGAGCGGCGAAACCCCAATCAGGAGTCTTTGTGCCGAATGTATCTTCGAATTTCAAGGTCCACACAATGTCACCTTTCTTCGTATTCAGACACAGCAAGTCGCCTTCCGCACCCAGAGTGTACACGCGGTCATTATCCACAGTTGGTGTGCATCGGGGACCGATGGCATAGGGATACACACTGGTATACGTGCAGTCATATTCCTGCTGCCAAAGAAGCTTACCCGTTTTTTCATCCAAACACAGAATACGCTCGGTTCCGGGGATGTGTGCCTTGATGAAATTGATATTGCCTTTCTCGTTGGGCTTTGGCTTGAAGGGGGCGGCCCTCTCTGTCCATGACAAACACTCTGCCACTTGAGATCGCCGGGCCGGAGTAACCTCCACCAATCTCAGTCCGCCAAACCGGCTCGAGTTCAGAGGAGGTAAATGCCTCTAAGATGCCTTCTTCCTCCCATACCGCGTTTCGATCTGGTCCAAGCCATTGAGGCCAATCGGCACCCTGGACCATCAGAATTTGTCGCAATACTGCAATCAGCAGGATGCATGACATGATGTGAGGAGGTTTCAAACGCGCGGGAGACTGAAAGCATGCTGTTTTCAATGGGATACCTTTTTTCGGATTGAGGGAGTCAGTTTTCATGTAGGTGATCAACCGAGATTCAAGCCTCTTAAGGTGCCAGTCGAAGACGCAAATTGATCCGTTTCAATTCCCATGCTTTGCAACATGGTGACAAATAAGTTGGGTAATGGGTAATTGCGTTTCCTGTCGAAGGCCAGGTGTTGTCCGTGTTCCAAGTTCCCTCCGGCAACGAGTATCGGCATGTTGTCTGTCGTATGTTTGTTGGCATCGCCAAAGTTGCTTCCAAACAAGATGAGTGAATGATCCAAGAGGGTGCCTTCCTGATCCTGTATTCCTTTTAAATCATCCAGCATGCCATTCAATAGTTTCATATGTGCCCGGGTCAATGGCATCCAGTTGCTGAAGTTTACTTTCGCCTTTACCATGATGGGAAAGGTTGTGGTAGCCATCTGAAATGGTGGCTCCATCCACATGTATGGTCGGGGAATTGTTGCTATCCAGTAAGAGCGAAATACTACGAGTCGAATCTGTCTGGAAAGCCAGCCAATGCCATCTTATACATCAACCTTGTTTTTTCCATGTATTTACTTCTGGCGGAAGGCTCGTCAGGCAACGGAAAAGGAGCTTTGGGTTTGGGACGTTTTATCCATTCACGCGACTTGAGCATGCGCCGCTCCACTTCTCGAATGGAAGTCAGGTATTGATCCAGTCTTCCACGATCAGAAGTATCCAAGCGACGGGCGAGTGACTTTGAATCAGCAGCGACTGTGTCCATGATACTTTGCCCCAGCTGAAGCCTGCGCATCTGATGATTTACCTCTTTTTTAGATCCTTGAAGGAACAATTGCTTGTAAACCTCCGTGATCTTGTTTTCGCAGGGAATCAACACACCTGCATCGGTCCAGGAAAGACTGCGTCTGCCTTCCTTGGCGTTCACACCAAGGGTCAAGGACGGGAACCGGGTCTGGTGACCGATTTTACCTGCAATGTATTGATCCAGTGAGATAGAATTCCTGAAACCTCCACTGGCGGGGTGGGGGGCAGCTGTCAAAAATGAAACATCTGAGGAATGGCTTCCGTCAACTCCCGGATGTGAAACACCACTGAAAACGGTCAAATCGTTTCGATGCGCTTTCAACTCCTCCAGGTATGGCGAGAGTTTGAAGTTCCTGCCTGCTTCCTCCGGGAAAAACCTTCCAGGCAAAACGCCCAGATTATTGCAAATTCCCAGCAATCGTCTGGGAGCTTTCGAGCTGGAATCCGCCCGCATCTTTGGATGGAATACAGGTTCCATTGCCTCAAGAAATGGAAGCATCAAAGCAACACCGCTTCCGCGCAGGAATCCCCGACGGTTGAGGGGGGATTTTTTTGCAATGTAAGGTGCCTTCATAAAGCTCAAAACATAATACAAAGAATCGCAGCTATCAACGATTGATGTGTTGAGGTTTCAGTGATGGATTGATGACCCGGATCCCATGCACAAACCACTGTTTACCATCTTCTCCCTTGTGAATACGTTATCTTCGCTCTCGGTTTCATGGATCAAAAGAACGTTCAGGGCACATCCTGCTGATCATGGCCGTTGACATAGGAATAGAGGGATTCGCATGTTATGGTGGTGAGGATTGCAATACACCGCATATAGATTAGTTGGCATCCACCGTACTTAGCACATATGATGCGTGAACCCATGTCACGGGTGGCAAAGGTTGAAGTGAACGCCTTTGGCGTCTCTTTCAACTGATCTATCTCAGATTAAATCGAGTGATAGACAACAGGATCCTGGCCATAGAATGTTTTCAATTCACCGTAGAGCTCTGGCCGGTGGCGTTTCAACTGACGCGGTTTTTCAAAAAAACACTCGGAAGCGACCGCAAAAAATTCCGCTGGATTCGTCGCTCCGTAAGCGTCCATGATCGTTTTTTTACCTTTTTCAACCCGGTTCTGGAGCCGGCCATATTCTTTACCAAGAACAGATTTCCACGCTTCGTATCGGCAACTGGACCTGAGCACAGGCAGGCCATTTGCATGGCCGTCTTCCTGGTCCAGCTGATGGGCAAATTCATGAATCACAACATTGCGACCGTCTTTCATGTTGGCGGCACCACGCTTCGTCGATTCCCATGACAGTGAAACCAAGCCTTGCTCCCATGATTGCCCTAAAACAGTCTGTTCCGATACGGTAACGATACCATGATCGGATATTTGCTCAGACTTGGAATAGTAATGCTTCGGATAGATGAGAATGGACTTCAGTTTGGAGAATTCACGTTGCTTGTTCCCAATAAGGAGAGTGCAGGCTTGTGCAGCGACCAATACGCGAATCTCATCTGATATTTCAAAGCCTTTGCAACCTTCAAACTGTTTTTCTGCCAGAAAGACCTGAATCAAATCCTCCAGGACTTTTTGCTGCTCGGAGGGTAATTTCAAAAATAATGGAAACTTCTTTTGTAATACTTCCCTGTACAATGTCGGAAACGGCTGGGAAAGTATCTTCTTTCTTCGTCGTCTTTTCAGGAAGGTAAATATCATCGTCAATTCGTCTATGGTTCAATTTCTTCAGAGCATGCCAAGTTTTGTATGTTTCTTAAAGCCTCTTTGGAGAGTTGTGAATCAGATAAAAGACCACAGAGATTGTTCATGGACATTATTTGCATTCTGCTTTATCCAAGATCCCATCCAATGACTTCCAATGTGCATGATTCATCCGAAGTGGCCGTTCGCGCGAGGCGTAAGGCTTATCGCAATATTATCCTACCCTTGTTCATCACATCGGTCATTGCCTATCTGGATCGAATCAACTTGAGTTATGCCGCCCTGACCATGAATGAAGATCTCGGCTTTTCCGATGCGGTATTTGGGTTAGGGGCAGGTATTTTCTTTGCAGGCTACGTTTTTTTTGAAATTCCAGGAGCATTGATTGCTGAGAGATTCAGTCCGAAATGGTGGCTGGCCCGTATCATGATTTCCTGGGGTATTGTGTCTGGCTTAATGGCTTTTATGACTCAGGTTTGGGAGTTTTATTTACTGAGATTCCTATTAGGCGCGGCGGAAGCCAGCCTCTACCCCGTACTTTACGCATCCTGCATTCCAAGATGGTTTGTTGCTCGAGACCGACCACGGGCGATTGCACTCATGCTGGCTTCTTTACAAATCTCCAGCATCATCGGGGCACCCCTTGCGGGGTGGGTATTGGGGTTGAAATTTTTTGGGATGAAAGGATGGCAAGGATTGTTCATCATTGAAGCAATACCTGCCATTATTTTTGCTTTCATTCTTGTTCGCTGGATGGCGGATTCTCCCAAAGAAGCCCAATGGCTTGAGGAGGATGAAAGGCAATGGCTGATCACTCAATTCGAAGAAGAAAATGCCCGCAAGAAATCGACAAAAGATTACACCCTCTGGCAGGCTTTTTCGGACCGGGAAGTGATCAAGCTGTGCTTGACCTATTTTCTCTGGATTACAGGATTCTGGGGTTTTGGTTACTGGATGCCGACTGTGCTTAAATCCACATCTAATTGGTCGAATCTGGCAGTCGGTTGGATGATTGTCATACCGATGATGCTGTCCTTGTTTTTCATGCTTTGGATTGGTCACCGGTCTTCGGTGACAGGTGAAAAGCGATGGCATGGTGCCATTGGGACCTTCATCGCAGCTATCGGTCTTCTTTGTGGCACAATGTCAAACCACCCGATATGGGCGTTTTTCTTTCTGTGCGTTACAGCCATTGGTATTTATGCTCCTTTTGGGGTCTGGTGGTCCTATCCTACGACTTTTCTTTCCGGGCCAGCCGCCGCTGGGGCAATAGGCATGATCAACTCATTCGGCAATATAGGAGGTTTCGTGGGCCCTTACATTACGGGTTACCTGAAAAATGTGACAGGTAGTTTTACGCTGGGGTGGATATATCTTGCGGGTTCTCTGATTGTCTCCGGACTGCTCATGTTGACCATGCGGAGAAATGTCGACTTGGAAGGATCCTGACCTTGATTTTCTGACGCTGGGGTTTTGTCAAGATGCTCACATGCAGCAAACACAAATTGTCTAACCATTATCTGGTGGCATGGATTGATGCCAGGAGATAAGGGCTCGTGTTAAACTTTTCACGGTCTGGGGGTGATTGCTTGCGACATTGATCGTCTCTCCGCGGTCCGTTTGCATGTCGTAGAGTTCGGGGTGGCTTCCGTCATATTCACATAACAGTTTCCATTTTCCATGTCGCACTGCCAAGTCGGGCAGGTCTTTGATTCCATAAAACGAATCTCTGTCAGGAGGACGCCTGAAAAAAATGGGTTTCTTTCTGGATGCGGTCGATGCTGCAGTCAAAACGTCTGGCAAGGATTCCCCATCAAACCGGACGCCTTGAGGATGCTCTGCGCCCGCGAGGTCGAGCAGTGTAGGGACCAGATCGATCGCCGAAAAAACAGATTCACGATTGACCGTATTTTTTTTTGTAATGATTGCAGGCCCCCATGCGACGAGTGATGATCTGATTCCACCTTCATAAAGATGGGTTTTAAAGCCCTTGAAAGGACCTGCAACACCGGCTCCTTTTTCAGGCCCATTGTCTGAGCATACAAGAATCAGGGTGTTTTTTCTCAGCTTTGGACGCTCTCTCACAAAGTTAAAAAGCCTGCCGAGTTGTTGATCCATTTCTTGAAGCACCGACAAGTAGAGTTCCCGCTTGCCATTTCCCCATTTTTCCACGGGAGGCCAGAAAGGTGAATGCACGTCATCCGGCCAAAGATTGATGTAAAAAGGTTGATTGTTTTCAGAAGCCCGTTGCATGAATGGAATGGCTTCGTCAATGAATCCGCTTGTGATTTCGGAGCGCAACATCCATCTGAACCCTGCACCCAATGCTTCCGCCTTATCCCAGATGCGCCCTGGCTTCTGTTGTGTGGGTTTCAGTGTCAGAGGCAGAAGTTTAGGGCCCATGCCTTCAAAATTGGTCAGCGAGCTATCAAATCCATACTCCGTGATGTAGGGCGCCTCATTCACATCGCGTTGCCCTCCCATGTGCCATTTACCAAAATGACCCGTGGCATAACCTGCGTGCTTGAGGGACCGTGCCAGCATCGGTGCTTTTGGGTCAAGCCACTGAGCCATTCCGCGTTCAGTATTCATTTTGCGGTGCGCAAGGTAAGATGTGATTTTCCACCTTTGTGGGTACTGGCCTGTTGAGATAGCTGTTCTGGAAGGGGAACAAATGGGTGAATTCACATAAAACTGCTCAAAACGAACACCCTCCTTCGCCAGTCCATCCACATGGGGTGTTGAAGCTGCCTGGTTTCCAAAGCAGGAAAAATCTCCCCAGCCCATGTCGTCGATGAAGACCAGAATGATGTTTGGTTTGTCAGCTTGCAGGTTGATTGCCAACGTCAAAAGCACGGTAGCGATAAACAGTGGTTTTTTCATTGAATAACTTGAGTTGTCATTTTGTTTCAAAGAATCACGTTATCGCATTCAATTGCTTCAGGTAAGCTTTGTAAATGGTTTGTTCCAATGGATGTAAATCAAACTTCTGGCCCTGAATGCGGTCGATATGAATCATTCCAAATGTTGTTAATGTCGCAAAGACGGATCTTGCGTGCTGAAGGGTTTCCATGTCGCAGGCCGCCTCCTTGCAATCAACACCCGCCTGCGCTGCAATATCCAGAATCAGGGCACGTGTGGTGCCGGGTAAAATCCCGCTGCCCAAAGGCGGGGTAAGTAAACAGTCATTCATCACAAAGAACAAGTTAGCACAACTTAGTTCGGTGATATGGCCGGATTCATTCAAGATGATGGCATCATCCACGTGAGCCTCTTTTGCCTCCTGTTTGACGAAAGTCTGGAACAATTTATTGCTTGTTTTCCACTGTGCACATTCCCAATGTGAGGGCATTCTCATTCTGGATAGAATGACCCTCCATGACTGAGGTCGGTTGAGGGGAAGTTCGGGTGCTGAATGTAATGTAATGACCCATGTTGCCTGCGTGTTTTCAGGTGGGAGGTAGCCTCTTGGTCCGGGCCTCGAGAGATTTGGATGCGGGCCATACACTCATTGAGTTGATTCTTTTGAACCAAGTCCAGGATACTTGTTTTCAACGCTTCCTCTGCAATGTCCAATCGAATGGTTAAACCTTCACAACCAGATTTTAATCGGTCCCAATGCCTTTGCCATTCGAATAGCTTGCCACCGTGAATGCGGATCGTTTCGAATAAACCATCCCCATATAAATAGCCACGATCAAAAACCGAAACGGATGCGTTGGCCGATTCGATGAAGGAACCATTCAGCCAGCACCATTTGTAGGCGTCTGGTTGGAGATGTTTGTTAGACGATAATAGTGCCTCCGGATTTGTGAGAGATGTCATCGATCGTATAGGTGTTTTTTCCCGCTCCATCAGAGCGATTGCGGTTTGGATGGAGAGAGCTGATTGGAGGTCTTGAAAGCTGCCAGAAATCCCGCCGCTTTGTCCTCTGTTTCCTGAAATTCAGCCTCAGGAACAGAATCTGCAACGATTCCCGCTCCAACGTGCAATGATAAGTGGTTTTTCTGTTTTACGGCTGTTCTAATGATGATGTTGAGTCTGCTGGTTTTGTTGAAGCCAAGATATCCCATGCTGCCCGTATAAGGCCCACGTGTCATGGGTTCGAGTTCCTCTATAATTTGCATGGCTCGAAATTTGGGAGCCCCCGTGATGCTTCCGCCAGGGAAACAGCGGGACAGTGCCTGCAGGTGTGAGCAGTCTTTGGCAAGCGTTCCTTCAATCGTGGATACCAAATGATGAACCTGCGGGTAGCGTTCCAATTGCATGAGATCGGGCACAGTGACGCTTCCATATTCACAGACACGCCCCAGATCGTTGCGTAGTAGATCGGTGATCATGAGCAGCTCGGCTCGTTCTTTCTCGCTGGATTGTAGTTCATAGGCCAGTTGTGCATCGGCCTGTGGATTCAGCCCACGCGGACGTGTTCCTTTGATGGGACGAGTTTGTATATGATTCCCGTCCAGTTTCAGGAAAGACTCTGGCGAAGCACTCAAGATTTGAAATCCTCCTTCATTAATGAATCCTGAAAAAGGAGCAGGGGACATGTTTTGCAGCTGTCTGTAGGCGGTTAAAGCGGAACTCTCGTTACGCGTGCTCAGTTCTCTCGCTAGATTGACCTGATAAATGTCTCCTTGACCAATGAGTTTCTGTGCTCGTTGTACTGATCGAACATAAGCATTCCGATCTGGATAGCTGGGCCATGAAAAGTTTGGGTTTCCGCTCGGGTGAGGCAAATCGGGGAGTTTGATGCTGCTGCTCGATTCCAAGAGCTGTTTCCACTGATCGACCTGTCTGGTCGCCTCGGCATGGGACCATGTGCCATCCGGATGAAAACCGGTGGCCACAATCCACGCTTTGTCATCCCAATGGTCAACAGCTACCAGACTCGCAAAGAGGCCCACATAGGCATCGGGTAATACGCTTGATCTGACCGCTCTTCTTTCAAGGCTGGGCTCAACAAAATGTTTCAAGTCATAACCCCAGTAACCAAAACAGCCACCCAACGGAAAAGGAGAGTCAAGTTCCTCCATCACTTCAAATGGGTGCATGAGCTGATCCATCACGGACCAGGGGTTTCCGTAAACTGTGTGGCTTTTTTGAACCGTCGGATAATGTAGATGGCAATCCGCTCCAAACGCTCGAAGGGTGACCATCGGAAAAGCCGTGAGGAATGAAAACCGGGCATCGGGGTGCCCCTGAAGTGACGAATGCAATAGCATGACGTCGGGTTGATCTCCCACTGTCGCGAGCAAGTTTTCAATTTGAACCTTTCCTGCAATGAGTTCGATTCGGCTTCTCATGGATGAATCGGTTTTCTAAGCCAGGATTTCCTTGATGACATGGCCGAAATCTTCCTCGAGACGCTTATGTCCGGGCACTTCCATTCGATGTGCATCCAGGCCCAGTTGATGGAGAAGGGTGGCGTGCACATCGGTTACATAATGAGGATGTTCGATTGCATGAAAACCCAATTCATCGGTCGCGCCATGAGTGAGTCCTCCCTGTATGCCTCCACCTGCCATCCATACTGAAAATCCGTAAGGATGATGATCGCGACCGTCATTGCTCTGCGAACCGGGTGTGCGTCCGAACTCGGTTGCAAAAACAACGATAGTTTCGTTCAGAAGGCCGCGCTGTTTGAGGTCTTTCAAGAGTCCGGCAATCGGTTTATCGACCTGAGCTGAAAGCTTCTCATGATTCTTCTTGAGGCCGCTGTGAGCATCCCAGGCTCCGGCTGCACCATCTCCATGCATGATCTGGATGAAGCGAACTCCCTTTTCCACCATGCGCCTCGCTGCCAGTAATTGTTTTCCAAAGGGACTAGTCACGTCTTGATCCATGCCATACATGTTTCTGACATGGTCAGGCTCCTGATCAAGATCCAAAAGATTCGGAACGGATGACTGCATTCGGTAAGCAAGTTCATAGGATTGAATGCGGGCTTCCAGTTTGTCATCGTTTGGGAACACCTTGGAACGCATCTGATTTAATTTGTTTACCAAATCAAATGCGGATCTTTGCCTTTCCATACTGATGGGACGTTGTGGTTTTGCAAAATCCAGAGGGGCTTTGGGATCAATCTTGAGTGGCACTGCATCGTAGGCTGGCCCCAAGTAGTGACCGTCTCTTTTATCGAAAAAACGGGGCCCGATAGTGACAAACTGGGGCAGGTTTTCGTTGAGAGACCCCAGTCCGTAAGTGACCCACGCCCCGATGGTTGGAAAACGGCCATCAAGCATATGACGTCCCGAGTGAAACTGAACCTGCGCTCCATGATTGTCATCGGTGGTCCACATGGATCGTAACACGGCGATGTCATCTGCGCATGATCCGATATGAGGGAACCAATCACTTACCTGCATGCCACTCTGCCCGTATGGTTTGAAAGAGGTTTGCAGTGGGTAGATCTTGTTCCGTTGTTGTCCGTTGGCATCATTGATCACCACGACACGCACCTTCTTGAGCAGCTCGGGAGATTGAACCCGGCTGAAGGGCGTTTCTCCAATGCTCTTGCCCTGATACTGGTTGAGAGCAGGTTTGGGATCAAAACTCTCCATGTGACTGACTCCCCCGCGCATGAACAGCCAAATCACATTTTTGGCTTTTGCTGGACGATGATGTTGGCCAAATCCCGGACCAGGAACCGCCATGGCCTCTTGGTGAAGGAGTGATTGTAGCGCGATACTCCCGAATCCCAAGGCGCTTCGGTTCAGAAAGGAGCGACGGTTCATCGCGAGTTGATTATCGTTGTGCACATGCCAGGAGCCGGGGCTTTTCATGATTAACGAATGGTGGCGAAATCATTGTGGTTGAGCAGAACATGAATCAGACTTGCGCGAGGTGATTGCGTGTTGGGTTTTGAGTTCGATTCGTTTTCCTCTTGCCAGTTTGTGATACTGTCCATGCATGCATTCATTTCTTCCGGCGTAGGTGTCCATCCCAATATGGTTTCAAACGCTAGCTCGACAAAAGCTGCGTGACTGTCTTCGTCAATGCCTGTTTTTAAAGTCAATGCCTCTGTAATTCGAGTGGAGGCATCCATGGAAAGACTGCTGTTGGCGAGCGCCAGAGCTTGTTGTGGGATGACACTTTCGGACCGTCGGTAACACGCTAAAATAGATGCATCATCAAACAGCGTCAGAAAGCGATGCTGATCGTCCCGCGAGTGCTTGAAATAGAGGCTTCGGCGATGCATGTTGGGACTCCCTTCCGGGTCAATCGTCGGTCCGCCTAGTTGTGTGTGGAGTTGATTTGACAATTGAAGGATGCTGTCTCTGAGAATCTGTGACTCCATACGAATTGAGTTCTGTCTCCACACGAGTTCGTTATGCGGATCAATCATAAGATTGTCTGCCAAGGCGTTCGATTCTGAGCTGGATCTTTTGTAGGCCTGACTCGTTACGATCAGCCTGTGAATTGGTTTCATCTTCCAATCATTCTCAATAAGGGTGATCGCAAGGAAATCCAGCAACTCCTGAAGTTTTGGCGGGCTGGTTTGTCGTCCGAAATCCGTGACGGGGTCTACCAGTGGTGCCCCGAAATGTCGCATCCAAATGTGATTCACTGCGACACGAGCTGTGAGTGGGTGGTCAGGATGCGTGATCCACATTGCCAGAGCAGTCCGCCTTCCTGTACTTGTTTGGGGGTAGGGTAAGAAGCGTTCCTTTTCGGTTTCCGCTGGAGATTCCAAAGCCTTGATAGATGCGCGCAGGGGGGTGTATTGAAGTGGGTTTTCCAGATGGCTCTGAATGTGTTGAGTTCGCTTTTCCTGAATCTGATCGAGTGTCTGTTTCAAAGCTTCTTTGCTGTCTTCATTTCCTGCTTCAATGGCTTTTCTGGCTTTGCTGATTTTCCAATCGAACCGGGTCAGCTCATATTCGTATTCGGTCTTTGCTGCTTTTTCGTCCAATGCTTGCTGCTGGAGGGAGTCCGGCAACATTGCCTTATTCCGGATAGCCTCAAATTTAGCGGTGATCATGGCGGGGCGCAGTTTGGCGGCCATCCATTCATGCTCTTGTGTATCTCCGGTCTCACTGTTGGAGTGGTATGCGTCACCATCGCTTGAGTCTTTTTTCAATCCTGCTTCCAGGACATCGATGTGTGTCTCGGCTTCTTTCAAGAGCGTGTCTTTGACATGAGTCCGGATTTCCGGTCGGTATGCTGTTGGCGGCAAGATGATGGGGGTGATATTAAAAGGAACATGCCTTAAAAAAGCAGGAGGAGCGGGGTGCATCTTTTCTGAAATGTCCCGTTGCTTTTCATTTCCTCTTACGTGCACATAAGTCGGGGCGTCAGGATGCATGTCAAAGACTCTTGGTAATCCGTTTTTGTTCAAATCGGATTCTCCCGGAAGGGCGTCTGTCCGGATTTGATGAGGCTCCAGAATGGCTCTGAATTGATAGTAATCTCTGGCGGAAATAGGATCGTATTTGTGATCGTGACATTTGCTGCACTGCATGGTCAATCCAAGGAATGCTTTTGAGGTATGCTCAATGGTCTTGTCCAACCACGTTGTTCTGTTGAAAAGGAAATAATTGCGCGCCAGAAACCCAGTCGCACGAAGCCGGTTCTGGTCTGTGGGATATAACTCATCAGCAGCCAGCATTTCCAAAATCATTTGATCATAACCCTTGTCTTCGTTGAGTGATTCCAGAATCCAGTCACGCCAATGCCAGATGTGTTTCTGGCTGTATCTCAATTGTGTACCAAGCCCAAACCAGTCACTGTATCTCCAGACATCCATCCAGTGCCTTCCCCATCTTTCGGCATGGTGTGGAGAGGCAAGAAGTTGATCCACTATTCGGCTGTATCCGGGTGCCTCGGGTGCATTCAGAAAATCTTCAATCTGCTCAGGCTCAGGAGGGAGTCCAACCAAATCGAGGAATAATCGCCGCATCAACAATCGCGGTTCTGCGGTTGCTTGTGGATTCAGGTTGTTTTCCTCATGATATTGGGCGAGTATGGCATCGATGGGATTTGTTGCAGGATGGTTCAGCTCTGGTTTCTCAGGGGGTAGAAAGGCCCAGTGGCTCAGTGGATCGTCTTCGGGCTTTTCATCGCTCGGACCAGGATGGCCAGCTTCGATCCACATTCGCAGGGCTTGAATGGTTTCCGTTTCTATGGGCTTGCCTTCAGGCGGCATCCGTTCCTCAGGGTCCGTTGAGATCAGACGCTGAAAAAGAGGGGGCAGATCCTTGCCTTCTACATCAAGGACATTGCCGTTGTTGCTGCCCCTTTCCATGAGCGTAACCGAGTCAAGCCGCAGTCCGGCTTTTTGTTTCAAAGCTCCGTGGCAAGCATAGCATCGCTCTTTAAACACAGGTTTGATTTGCTCAAGGTACAGTTGAAGGCTGTCGGCTCGACAGGAGAGATCCAACATCCATACAAGAAGCAATCCAATGTGACGCACGCGATACATAGTGTGACTTCCATTGAACACTGAGAGCTGATAGGCGGCCAGTATAAACTTGCGGCTTTCAAGGGTGAAATTGCATCCCTAGCCTGCAATCCCTGAGGGATGCAGCGCGTAGTATCCCTGTGGCATTTTCCATGCAGAATGGGCCGTTTTTCCTTGGTCATGTTTAAGGTCTTTCTGTATGTTCCCACCCTTATGCGACGTCTAACAGCCATTCTATGCATGCTTTCTTTTTCAATCCTGCCGGAACTCCTGCACGCTCATGTTGGGGGACACCCATCTGTTCATGACACGGTGGCAGCGATTACGCTGAGGATGAAATCCGCATTTACTGAAGCCGAACTCAAGGCTTTGACTCCATATCAGGTGGAGGAGTTTCTGAATGAAGAGGAAAAGAAGGTACTGAGCACTGAGCATGTCCATTTCAGAGTCAATGTACCTGTTGTCGTCAGCATAATTCGTGATCGGTCGCTCAAATCACAACCTTTTTGGATTCGTGGAAACGGTTGGAATTTAACGGGTATCGTGATCAAGATCAAAGATGTGGAAGTGGATGTCTGGCAGAAATCCTTCCCTGCGGGTGATGTGGGACTGGGCGTGAATTCACTTGGATCGGGGGGGCGCGCATTATATCCCGATCCTGAAACCTCAGAATGAAGGTGATGTGATCGAGGTCAGCGATATCTATCCAGGCCAGGTTCAGGCTGCTATCTTGAAGGACGGCGTCAAGCTCTATACCGATCAAGAGGACACTCTGGCAAGCGTGCCAGAACTGTTCAATGGGAGCGTGATCATTCAGACCAAATATAACAGTCGTCAAGATGCGTCTCTTGTGAACTATTTCAAATGGACCCAGTATCCGAGCACGCCTCATCCCGATCAGGTTGTGCTGACCTGGAGTGACGACCCTCAAACCACTCAAACCCTCCAGTGGCGCACCGATACCAGTGTCCAGGAAGGACATGTACGTTTTCAAAACAAAGCCTCATTCAACCGTTTCAATCCAAAACCTCTTGACAAGGTCTTGGCAAGATTCGAGGTGTTGGAAACGCCCAACATCATCAATGATCCCATTTCGCATCGCTTTTTTGCGACGCTGACCGGATTGCAGCCTGACGCAACCTATGTTTATTCTGTGGGCGATGGCAGCGAGGATGGGTGGACGGAGTTATCCGAATTCACGACCGCACCTTCAAGGATAGAACCGTTCTCTTTTATCTACATGGGAGATGCTCAGAATGGACTCGATCGTTGGGGAAGTCTGGTTCACAACGCCTTTCGGGAACGCCCCGATGCTGCTTTTTACATCATGGCCGGTGATTTGGTGAACCGAGGCAATGATCGAGATGATTGGGACAGTTTTTTCTACAATGCGGATGATATTTACGATCGGCGTCAACTCGTTCCAGTGATCGGTAATCATGAGAATCAGGGAGGACATCCAACACTCTACCTTCGTAATTTTGACCTTTTCAAGAACGGGCCTGAAGGCGTTGAAAAAGAGCGTGCCTATGCGTTTGAATACAGTAATGCCCTGTTTGTCGTGCTTGATTCAAACATCAAACCAGAAACACAAACGGCGTGGCTGGAAAAAGTGCTTTCCGAAACCAAGGCGACTTGGAAATTTGTCACCTATCACCATCCTGCCTACTCATCTGCTCCAAGCCGTGACAATGCTTCCATTCGCAAGGAATGGTTGCCTTTGTTCGACAAATATCACGTGGACCTAGCCTTGCAGGGGCATGACCATGCATATCTCAGAACCTTTCCGATGAAAGGGGAGAAAAAGGTTGCCTCTCCGAAGGAAGGAACCGTCTATATCGTTTCAGTCAGCGGAACGAAGATGTATGAGCAAGATCCCCGGAACTACACAGAATTTGGAATGACCAATACCGCTACATATCAGGTTCTGGACATTCAGATTTCCGGAGATCGTTTGGTTTACCGTGCGTATGATATTGACGGCAAACTGAAAGATGAGCTGGTCATTCAAAAATAATCACTGGGATGGCAAGCAACTATGAGCGAAACCATTCTAGGGATCGAGGCGGGAGGCACGCGGACTACGCTGATTCTTTCCAACACGCAGGGTGAGCTGATTCACCAACGCGTTTTTGGACCGGGTAATTTTCGGGTTATTGGAAAACAGGGCCTCCTTGATCTGCTGAAAAGCTGCGCCAATGATGAACAAGACCCAGCATGCGTGTGTCTGGGCCTGGCTGGTGTGCGTGATGATCGAGACCGCGGATGGATCATCGAAGCTGCGCGTGAAATATGGCCCAATGCTCTCATCTGGGTTGACCATGATCTAGCCTCGGCGCTCATGGTAGCCCAGCGAAATTTCAAAAAAGCTGATTCGCATGTTTTAGTCCTATCTGGAACAGGTAGCTGTTGCTTTGGCAGAGACAAAGAAGGAAAGGAAGCCAAATGTGGTGGATGGGGACACCACTTAGGGGACCGTGGAAGCTCCTATGATATAGCTCATTCTGCAATTAGGGCAGTGATCCAACATTTTGATCAAACTGGCAACTGGCCCAAACTGGGAGAAAAACTACTTCAGGCGTCCATGCACAATGATCCAAACGATTGGATTCCCTGGTTTCAACAAGCCTCAAAAACTGAAATTGCTGCTTTGGCTGTGGTTGTTTTTGAGGCATTCAAGAAGCGTGACCCCCTAGCTAGAGGAGTCATATATCAAGCTGCACTTGCCTTGGCCACGGATGCCATCGCATGCTGGAAACGCTTGGAATCCAAAACCTGCTATTTTGTTCTGGCTGGTGGTGTTTTTCTAAAGCAGCCAGCATTTACGCGTTTGTTTAAACGGTTATTGCGTGAGATTAAACAGGATGCGCACATCGCCATCATTCCTGCAGAGAGTGCTTGGGGGACCATTTACGCAGGCCTTGATCTGCATGCTTCGTCCAAGGTAAGAAGGCCACGAAATGCACAGTCAGCCGCCAGCCAAACCCGCACTTCCTTGCGGGATCAAGTGCTACCTGTTGCAACTCAGATTTCTCCTACGGAAACCCGTTTGCCACTTTCTCGGAAACTGGATGTGATGAGTCGAGGGAAGGCGATAGACCTTTTTTTGGCTGAAGATGAAAGCATTCCTTCGGCAATCAGAGAAGAGAAGAAAAAAATCCTCAAATGGATCAGCTGGGTGACTGAAGGGCTTAAAAAAGGAGGCAGGCTTTTCTACGTGGGAGCTGGCACGAGTGGCCGTCTGGGTATTCTGGATGCAAGCGAATGCCCTCCGACTTTTGGTGTGCCTGCATCCATGATTCAAGGTGTGATCGCCGGGGGACGTACGGCAATATGGGAATCGATGGAGGGGGCGGAAGACGATTTTATGGCTGGATTTCAAACCCTGCAGCGGCGTGGATTTGATCGCAGAGATATGGTGTTGGGCATTGCTGCAAGCGGCAGAACCCCTTTCGTTCATGGGGCATTGAGTTATGCAAGGTCTCTGGGGGCAAGACAGGGTATGTTATGTTTTAACCCCCACCTTGAATGGCCTCGAGATCACCACCCAGATGTCGTGATTTGTCCCGAAGTAGGTCCGGAAATCCTCACCGGTTCAACGAGGTTGAAAGCGGGCACCGCGACCAAACTTGTGCTCAACATGATTACCACCTTGTCAATGGTAGGCATGGGTAAGGTGAAGAGCAATTTGATGATCGACGTGCGGGCTTCCAATGAAAAACTACGCGATCGAGCCATTCGAATGGTCGTTACCCTTACGGATGTCAACTACGACCTGGCTCACTCTACATTGCTTGCTGCAGGGTGGGATATTCAACAGGCTTGTCTTATCCTGGAAGGAAAAGGTGACCGACCCAAGGCTTGATATTGAACTTTTCGTAGGCAACGCCCAGTGCCAGAAAATGGCACAATCCACTGATGGAAATCAGTGTCATCGATGAAATAAGGTACAACCCAAACCCGACGCTGGTATTGGGTTGAATAATCAATGCGACGCCATGATAGAGTGCAATCAAGGTCCCGAGAGCTCCCATTCCCCAGCAAAGCCAGGAAGGGATTTGAGGCACCCCATCTAGGAAACGCAGCCAGAAAAGAGGGCTCAAAGCGTAGGCTGTCAGGGTGAAAGCTTGTTTGTAAGTCGTTTCGGTGTGGAAACCCTGGCACGACCACTGAATAAACTTGGCTCCAAAAAACATGAGAAACAATCCCAATCCTATCTGGATGATTTGGAATGTAATGATTTGATTGTTTTCCAGACGTGTTATTCGTCCTAACCCTCCTTTTTCAGCTCCAAACTGAATCATCGCCCATCCTTCAAAAGCACAACTTGCGACCATCAGGGGGCAAACTGACAGGAAAACCAGTAATACATTCCATGACTGGTCGGCTATCTTCTCCCAAGCCTTGAGCGGTACAAACAAAATGAGCAGTGATCGAATCATCTGGCAGGAATGTAAGCAAGTCCGAGGTATGACACAAAGCGAAATCCAATGTTTTTAATTTGTGATTCTTGTTCATGGGAAGTCAGCCGCAAAAAATATCGCATCTTAAAGGACTTACAGAGGCGAGATGACGGGGATTTATGGCCAGCGAAGGTCGTGTTAAAGAGCTCGTTGTTGTATGATGAACAAAGTCCATTTTTGATTTCCGGAGATTGCACTTATCAACTTCCTTTGCCAATATGTCGATATTCCAATTATGAATCACAATGATCGATTTTCGTTAGAAGGAAAGGTGGCATGGGTCACTGGTAGCACCAAGGGGTTAGGGCGCTCAATGGCCCTTGCTCTGGGTGAAGCTGGAGCCCGCATTGCCATTAATTATCACCATGATGAAACCAAGGCTCAAGCCACTCTGGAAGCATTCAAAGAAGCGGGATGCGAGGGATTGCTGGTAAAAGGAGACGTGACCGACGAAGCTCAAGTCAACGCCATGGTTGAGACCATCAATCAAGAGTTAGGTCCCGTTGATATTGCCGTCTTGAACGCAACATGTGATCAACCGCATCATCCGATTGAGGAATATTCCTGGGATTTTTATCAATCCATGCTCGATTTCTTCATCAAAAGCCCATTTCTCATCAGCCGGGCAATACTACCTGAAATGAAAAAGAAGCATTGGGGGCGCATCATAAACATTGGTTCAGAGGTGCTGCACTTGGGGGTTCCCAACTTCAGCGCTTATGTGGCGGCCAAGGGAGGGCAAAATGGTTGGTCTCGCAGTATGGCTCGTGAGCTCGCGCCTTTTGGGATCACGGTCAATATGATTTCGCCGGGTTGGATTCCCGTTGAACGCCACGATAAGGAGCCACAGGAATGGAAAGACGCCTACCTTCCCACCGTACCGGTTGGACGCTGGGGGGTGCCTCAGGATTTGGCTGGAGCCGTCACGTTTTTGGCCAGCGAATCCTCAAGTTTTGTGACTGGACAAAACTTGCATGTCAACGGGGGGTTGACTTTGCATTGACGCGTAGCGCCAGACTGAGCGATCGGCTTGCAAGCCGAAAGTGATTCCAATCCCGACCATGTGGGTTTTTGAATGATGTCTATCACACTACCTTAGCTTGACCTTTAGTGAATTATTTGAGATCAAAGCTTCATCACTTTCACGAATCATCCTGGGCAGGAGCGCCTGCCCAGGATGGCGAGAATTATCCTGAAATGCGTGTTTAACCTTAATTTTAGGTAACTAAAAAAGATCATGAGAAAACTTATCATATTAAGCGCCGCCCTTGCTGTTGTCTTGGGGGGTATCACTGCGTGTGGGCCACGAGAACAAGGCAAAAGTGGTAAGCCCCGCTTCGCCTTCGTGACCAATATGCCAGCATCCTTCTGGGTCATTGCCAAAAAAGGCGTTGAAAAAGCCGGTAACGACTTTGGTGTGGAAACCTCCTATCACATGCCAACGGGGAATGCAGCCGGTCAGAAAAGCGTGCTCGAGAACTTATTGGCTCGCGGTGTCGATGGGATCGCAGTGAGTGTCAGTGATCCGGCGAATCAAACGGATATTCTGGACAAGATTGCCAAAAAAACAATCTTAGTCACTGTGGATGCAGATGCACCAGATTCGGAGAGATTGGTGTATATTGGTGTCGATAACTACACCGCTGGTCGCCAGTGTGGGAAGCTTGTCAGAGAAGCATTGCCTGGTGGCGGCAAGGTGATGATATTTGTTGGTAGTGTGGATCAGGACAACGGTCGTCGTCGTCGTCAGGGTGTGATTGATGAACTGGTTGGACGCGATTCGGATCCTTCAAGATTTGATCCCATCGACAAGGGAGTCACCGGAAATGGATATGAAATCCTTGGTACCCTGACTGACCAAGGGGATCCTGCTCGTGCCAAAGCAAATGCAGAAGATACCCTTTCCCGTCATCCTGACATTGGATGCATGGTTGGACTCTTCGCCTACAACCCACCAGCCATCATGGAGGCGCTTTCTCAGGCTAATAAGCTTAATAAGGTCAAGATTGTTGCCTTCGACGAAGACAACGATACCCTTCAGGGAATCATCGACGGCACTGTCAGTGGGACGATTGTTCAGAATCCTTATGAATATGGTTACAAATCCATTGAAGTATTGGTGGCACTGAACAAGGAAGATACCTCACTGATTCCTGAAAATAAATTTATCGACATTCCCGCTCGAACCATTGTCAAAGAAAATGTGGTTGCCTTTTGGGATGACTTGAAAATAAAGACGGGCGAAACTGAAGCTGGTGAGTGATTCGGACCAGCAGCAGGGGCTCAGAACCCCAAAGAAAAGCGCGGAGCCACCCGACTTGCTGCGGGTATGTGGCGTCACTAAGAGCTTTCCCGGGGTGAAAGCGCTCAAGGGAGTGGACCTTCACCTCAAAGCAGGAGAATTACTAGCTGTCATCGGTGAAAACGGTGCAGGTAAAAGCACACTCATGAAAATCCTGGCAGGGGTTCAGGATTACGATGAGGGTGAGGTTCTGGTGGATGGATTGACGGTTCGGTTCAAGGGAGTAGAGGATGCTTTTGACAAAGGAATCGCTCTGATCCATCAAGAATTAAACCTTGCCGACAATCTTGATGTCGCTGCCAATATTTTTCTTGGACGTGAACCTCGCAAGGCAGGACTTCTCGACAAAGCCCGGATGCGCAGGGAATCCTCGATTTTTCTTGATCGAGTTGGTTTAAAGGTCAGCCCTGATCAGATTGTCAGTGATTTGACCATTGGACATCAACAGATGATCGAGATTGCAAAGGCTTTGTCCGTGGACGCGCGGGTGTTGATCATGGATGAACCTACATCCAGCTTGAGCCAGCACGAAACCGAGCAACTTTTCAAAGTCATCAAAGACCTTGCCTCGAAAAATGTCGCTATCGTTTACATTTCTCATCGTTTGAGTGAAGTGCGGGAGCTTGCGGACCGGGTCACTGTTCTTCGGGATGGAGACAATGCAGGTGAATTGTTCCGTCAAGAAGCGACCCACGATAACATGGTCAGACTGATGGTCGGGCGCGATATTTCTAAATATTACGCGCTTGAGCCGAGGTCTCACGGGGCCGTGGCCCTCAAAGTTGACAAGGTGCGCACGATTCAGAATCCAAAACACGCACTGAGCTTCGAGATTAAATCAGGCGAGATTGTAGGAGTGGCGGGTTTGGTTGGTGCCGGGCGTACCGAGATGCTGCAGACCTTGTTTGGTGTGATGCCTGCGCTTGATGGATCGATGGAAGTTCAAGGCCACTCGGTGGTCATTCGTTCGCCCATTCAGGCTATTCAAAATGGTTTGGCTTTGGTGCCTGAAGATCGCAAGCAGCAGGGCCTCGTGCTCGAAATGGCAGTCAGAGAAAACATGAGCCTGGCCAGTCTTGGCAGGGATCAGAACAAAGGCTTTCTGAATCACAGACGTGAACAGGACATCAGCAGGGAAATGGTCGCTGAGATGAAAATCAAAACGCCTTCTGATCTTCAGGAAGTCCAATATTTGTCTGGCGGCAATCAACAAAAGGTGGTTCTGGGCAAATGGCTCGCCATGAAACCAAGGGTGCTTTTTCTGGATGAACCCACTCGAGGCATCGATGTGGGAGCCAAACAGGATATTTACAAGCTGATGGAAAAGCTGGCTGAAGAAGGTGTTGCTATTTTATTTGTGTCCAGTGAAATGGAGGAAATTATCGGTATGTCAGATAGAGCGATCGTCATGCATGAGGGAAAACTGACGGGAACATTAATGCGCGATGAATTGACAGAAGAGTCGGTGATGCAACTCGCTACCGGCACCCAAACCAAGCCGATTTCGAACAACTGAACGGTATTAGCTCGATGAAAAAGATCTATGGAATTTTAGGGGTTTTCACGGTGGTTTTCATATTAACCGCGATAATGAGTCCGAGTTTCTTAACGCCTTACAACATGGAGCGCTTGATCCTGCGCACATCCCTGTTCGGCATCATTAGTATCGGCGTGGCATTCGTTATCATCACGAGTGGGATAGATCTCTCCATTGGCTCCATTATCTGCTTGATTGGGTGTGGTCTTCCCTGGCTGCTGGTTAAAATGACAGTGCCACTTCCATTGGCCATTTTAATTGTAGTCACCTTGAGTCTTCTGATTGGCCTTGTTCATGGAGTATTGATTACCAAATTGAAACTTCAACCGTTTGTGGTTACACTTTGCGGTCTCCTGATGTATCGAGGAATCACGCGCGGATTCACCGGAGATCAAACGCAGGGTTTTGGTAAATTTTTCAGTGAACTTCGCTGGATAGGGGTTGGCAAGGTTGCTGTTCCTGGGGTTCCGATTGACACTTTCGGTATTCCTGTTCCTTTTTTCCTCTTGTTGATGGTTGCCATTCTCGCCTCTATTTTCCTGAATCGCACCATCTACGGCAGATACCTTCTTGCCCTTGGGTGTAACGAGCAGGCTGCGCGCTACAGCGGGATCAATACCGACCGCATGATCATTCTTGCCTATATCATTTGCGCTGCCATGGCTGGTTTGGGAGGTGTTCTTTTTATTCTGGATGGAAATTCTGCCCAGCCGGTAGTTCTTGGGAATTTTTATGAACTGTACGCCATCGCTGCGGCCGTCCTGGGGGGGTGTAGTTTACGTGGGGGACAGGGGACCATCATTGGCGTAGTGATTGGTACTGCCTTGATGCAGGTACTGCGCAACATGATCACCTTAGTGGACTGGATACCCACGCACATTGAATACGCAGTGATTGGAGCCGTTATCCTTGCAGGTGTGGTTGCTGATGAGGTTGTGAAACGTATTTCTGCTTCACGAAGAGCGGCGGCCAGTCGATTGTAGGTGAATTCAATACTTTCCGGAAGACGATCGCTTTGGGGGTGATTGTATGAGCTGTTGTCATTTTTTTGATCCAGCCGAATAGAGTCTCCTCATTTCCATTTCATGCCATGACTTACTTGGTGACTCCTTCATGTGCACTGGTCAATCGCCGATCGAGCTCATTGTGGTCTAAAGTGAGGCGCTCATGATGGAGACTCATTAAGTGCAGTATGGTAGCATTGAAATCATAAACGGTGATTGCTTCGACCGTCGATTTGAAACCAAACACATCACTCAGCCTAAAATTGTAACTTTTTCTTGCGCTCGATCCGGTGAGAAAAGTGGTGAAACTTTCAGGGTTATCGTCACGCCCGGTCCCTCTTCCTTGCAGGCCAGGTATGCTTCCGAATTCGTAGAATCACCTGCACCCAAGGAATCTCATGCTATCTGTTCCTGAATAAATTGGTTTTGAGGAATGATCTCGTTGAACACCCCCTGAGGACATAATCCCGATGGAGCCAGGCAACCTCACTGTTCGATTCGCTTCATCCCATGACGTTCAGCCAATTGTGGGGAGTCGATAAACTGATCCCCCACGCCTTCATATGCGTATTCTGCATTCGAAGTATAAGCATCTTTAAATCCCACAATCTCTTTGGGTGGGCGGGATTAAATTAATCTAACAAATGAGTCTTCAACGGGTTACCCGGAATGATGCTTGAGATACCTGAACTGCCAACCTTCACCAAGACAGATCGTCGATCGATTCAGAGGTCCGATTTCTGTTTGTTTGGTCCGTGGTATTCGAGGTAAAGTGCATCAAAATCGGGTTTGATACCCCTCGCTGATTCGGTAGCCGTAAGGTTGGCATTGGATACCCACTGCACCTGATAAAAGACAGACTGGCCATCTCCAAAACTGCACAGGCCTCTACAGGCCGAAGTGAAATCTAAATACGTCACTTAACGTTGAATCGTGCTTGTTTATGCTGCTTCTGCTCATACTTATTTCCACTTCGAAGCATTATTGGCAACAAGCAATATTGCAATCAGCCAATGACCAAGTATGCTTATCCACATAACAATTGATTATTAGCGCAGTGGAGACTTCAGACACAAAAAAAATCGAGGCAGGTAAAAATACACGCAAATCAGGAGCCCTCGTTGATACACAGAACCAAAAAGACGAGCGGTGCATACCTATCGATAAGGTAGGGGTTCGAGGATTGCGATTCCCTGTTCAGGTGCGCGATCGAGCCCGCCATCACCAGGATACCATCGCCTCAGTGGGCATGTATGTGGACCTGCCACATGAATTTAAAGGCACTCACATGAGTCGATTTGTAGAGGTGCTCAGTTCACATGGAAATCTCGTCCATGTGGAGATCATACCCCAGATATTGCAGGAAATGCAGTCCAAATTGCATGCCAAGAATGCTCATCTGGAAATGGAATTTCCTTATTTTCTTGAGAAAGCTGCACCCGTCACTCGAAAGAAAAGCCTGATGGATTACACGGTTTCGTTTGATGCATCAGCGGACGGGGATGATTTGGATTTCGTCTTGAAAGTAGTGGTTCCGGTTACAACACTATGCCCGTGTTCCAAGGCCATCAGTCGATACGGCGCGCACAATCAGCGTGGTGAGGTAACCGTGGCAGTTCGATTTAATGACATTGTCTGGATCGAGGATCTCATTGAACAGGTGGAATCTTCGGCCAGTAGTGAGCTGTATGCCCTGCTCAAAAGGCCCGATGAAAAAGCTGTTACTGAAGCTGCCTACGAGAACCCTGTTTTTGTCGAAGACCTGGTGCGCAATGTCGTGATGCGCCTCAAAGCGATGCCTCAAGTGACATGGTATCGTGTGGAGGCTGAAAACTTTGAAAGCATTCACAATCACAATGCATATGCCAGCATTGAAGCTCATTCGGATTCAATGGATTTTGTATAGACCACGACTACCGGACGCTAAAATTGCGATCCGTGGATTTTGAATGGATTCGTCGCTGAACATCATCAAAAACATCGACTTCAAAGGACTTACCGATGTTGTTTCCAGCTAGATCTTCAAGTATCATTTGGACACGAACGGTGTGGTCGCCTTTTTTCCAATGGTTATCAGGTTTGAAATGCAATTCAGTTTCGTTTGCTTCAAGTTGTTTTGATCCATCAATCCAATCCCCCTCCGATGAGAAAATCTCTATCAGTCGTTGAGCAAGTGCAAAGTCCAGTGATTCTCCAAACTTGACCACCAACGCATCGCGGCTGTCTGATTTTGGTGCGATGATTTCCCACCTGATTGGATCAATTGCTTGTCTATCTGGCTGTATCACATGAAAACTTTTTGTCATTGCGCGCTTAAGCGCTATTCCGGATGCATCTTTCCAATCCTCATCGATTACCAGTCGGAATCGTTCTCCATTGACTAATGAAGGTCCTATTTCCTCCAGTGGTTTAACGCCGCGCTTGATGCGTCCCGGATCAATGAAAAGAGTCAACCTCATCATCGCGTCATCCCACAATTCCTCTTCAAGTTCAAGAAAGGGGAGCTCTACTTCCTGATCCAACTCGTTATAAAGATGGATATGGTCATAGACATACCCCCCGCTCATGGGATTCGAGAAGGTGAGATAGAATTTGAGTAAATTTTCAGGAAGGTAATCTGCGGTTGGGTAAATTTGCGTGATCTCAGTGTTCGGGGCTATTTTTTCCTGCCTGGGAATCCATGTTGAATGGATCTTCCTTTCATACAGATTATCAGATTTCGGGAGTTGAAATTCTGCACGATAAGTGACTCGGTCTGAAAAAGGAAACCTTGGGGTAAAAGTGATGGTTTCCCCTGACCGTTCACAGGAGCCAAGAACGGATGGAGGCTTCTCATTGGATAGAAAGGCATCGGTGACCACATAGACCTTCAGGCAGGATCTCCACCCTTTTGCGAAGGTGGAATCTGGATGCCTCAATCCATCAACGTTGCTTGCGATGACTTGAGTAGGGGCAGAAGCTCCCTCTGGTTGGATCCATTGGATTTCTGCAGCTGTTAAAGTGTGAGTGCATAATGCCGTCAGCAGGGTCACGAAGGGTTTGTAATGCTTTGCGTTCATGTCATCAAAAAAACAACGGCGGCCCCGCACAAGGCCGCCGTTGACTGGAACCTCTCCAAAGCCCTATTTCTCAGGGGAGAGGGCGTGACATCAGGTCCAGAGACCCATTGTCCGCACGTACCAACAAAATGGCATGCTGATCATCGAGTTGATCCAGTTGCTCGACGCCTTTCCAGGCATTGATTGTTTCATAAGGGAGTCCTTCAGTAGCACCACCTTCAACCCGCTTTTCTATTTTGTCAAACGACTCAATACTGTGCGCGTTGATTTTCATGATGCCACGACTGCTGTTAGCCATGAGTAGAAAAACATTACCCTCCTTGTTGTAAACAATCATATCCAGTGGTCGATTTCGATTGCCTAATTCTGCGATTGTCTTACCAACAATTTGAGCACCGGGTTCTATTGATTTCAATGGGATTTGAACTAGAGGCGTGCAGGTGTATGCGGCTAGCAAATGAGGTTCAGTTCCGATATTGATTGGAACAAAAGTCCTTACAGGTGATTTGGTTTCAAACCTTCCGTGGGCGCCGTGATAAATTTCAACTCTGGTGCCCTTCTCAACAGATTTGAAAGGGAAGGGGATCCCTCTCAATGTTGAAGCGAATTCCTCATTTGAAAGCCCGGCTATCAAAACACGGTCATCGAGAAAAGCAATGTCCGTGATGGATTCCAATCTCTTATTGCTTCTCCTTCGCCCTTGCCCCACTAATTTGTCCTCCGGGGCATCAGGAAGGATTGCTGTCGAATTTTCCACATGATTGAAATCGAGCACGATCAATTTGTCGTTTTCTTCAACCCTGACAATGACAGGGATAGCAGACGGTCCCCGTCCTCTGCTGACGGAAAGATA
>CALSPN010000055.1 GCA_943788245.1 uncultured Verrucomicrobiae bacterium
ATCAGAGTCATCACCATTGAGAACCATCACTGCATGATAAACCGTATTCGCCTGGATCGTAGTCCCGATTGCAACCGGATCTCCGTTCGTGGGAATTCCCGTTTGCTCGGTTGGGAGAACCCCTCCCCATGCCTGCTCAGCACGGTTGATCGCTGAGAACCAGAGTTCCGCCTCTTGTGGATTGTCACCGGCCTGCGTACCTCGCAGATAGACGTTCAAGCCACGGGTGGCCCCACCCTTGTTCGTAAATGATTTGAGAATCAGGCACATCGGCAGCAAATCCCTCGCCCAACGGATCTGAGTTAGGCAGGTTCCTCGCTTTGAACCAGATCTCGATGGTCTTCTCCTTCCACCCAGGATTGCCCGAAGCCACATTGATGTTTTCATGATCAGGAATGTCCAGATAACTCATTTTTGAAGCATCGAATAAAACGGAGCCAGAGGCCGCTCCAAACGACTAGACGTTCCTCTGCAAGCGAGGGGGCGTTGTAGTAAGTTCCGGTAATACCACCTCCCCAATTCGCTGACTGCGACAGCTCCGGAGCTTTCACCAAACTGCCAGTATGCAAAAGGTTCATCCTCCAGCACGGCCACCATACCCGTGGGCACATCGAAGCGATGCTCAAGCGTCCGCTTCATCTCGGGATCACTTGTTTCAATATAAGCTCAAGGTCGCCAAATGATTCCCCGCCTTCAAATGTCTCTGAATTATCAAAAGGAAACAGTGACAACGCCACCATCTATTTCAACGGAAGGAGATTCGACCCGCGCTCCGTCAAGAGTAAGTTCAATGGAATCAGGATCTATCAGAATGTCACCGCTCGTGATTTCAAAGGATACTTCATGTGCAAGAGTTCCACTCATAGGGGACAATGCAGAGACATAGGGTCTGGATTGAGCCGTTTTATATGCTTTGATGGCATTGGGATTGTCTCGATCATTGATCAGGATTTTTTCGCCATCAAGCACACTGAAGAATTCCACGTTGGCACCACCCGTGCCCTCGAACCAAAGCAAGCGTGTTGGGTAGAACCCAGATTCCTCGACATAGATGTCGAACAATGAGTCAGAAGCGCCGCGACCGCCATTGAAACTACCCAAGCTTTGAGAGAGCATGTCCTGAGGAGCTGGTCCAACAGTCACATCAAAACCATCATCGCTGTTCACTCCGAGAGTGTGCCAGCCTTGATCCAATTCAAGGTAGGTCAGGAATTCGGCAGCAATCCCATCAGTCGATTCATTGAATCCTGGGATATTGGGAATAAGCGCATCAGGAAAACCGGTCGCATCTGTAAAATTACCTTGTGCAGCTTCAGCTTGATCAAAGTTGATGATGCCGACGTCCACCGGGCTGAACTGCCAATCCGTGGCGTTTGATGGACCGGCTTCATTGATATAGCCATTGCCATCCGCATCCGTGTATCCACCACTCAACTGCAAATTGGCGTTGGCGATCTGCGTCCCATGCAAATTCGTCGCTCCTGATTGATCCTGACTGATCTGCGAAACATGAGCCAAGAAGCCATTTGAATTAGCATCCACGGATCCATTTCTGAAAAGTGGAGGCACCTTACCGTAGATTTCGGAGACCAGAAAAGTCAGGTCAGCAGTATGCTCGTTACCACCCGTATCAGTGAATTTAATATGAATGTCATGAGAGCTTAGTGAATCAGGAACACTCGGGAATGCATATGAAACATTTGCAATGCCTCCTGAGGATGCAACGCTCACATCGACAGACTCGCCGTTCAAAGTCGCTGTCACACTGCCTGCATCAACAGATTCACTGAACTCCTGAATAGCGATGTTAAAGCCATCCCGATTTCCTGCGAAGGAAACAATCCGTGGAGCTGATTGAATAGTGGAGGAATCCAAACTTGGCTTCTTGATCAACCCCAGAACGGCAACCTGATCTGAAAAAGCTTCCAGTCCCACCGAGCCGCCAATAGCTTCCTGCTGAGTACTGACGGTAATCTTGTCATTCGCAGAAAGACCTTCAAGAAGGATGGACAAGGTGCCTGAGGATGTGCTGTGTCCATCTGCGCTGCGGATATAGTGTGTTTTCGTTTCTGCACCTGGATAAACATTACCATTGATTTCGACAGTGATTCGCGGGTTGGGACGCTGCGAAGACTCAAGCGCTTCCATGAGGTCATTGTAAACAAGCAGATAATCACCAGCAGCGCGAACGGTGATCGTTTCGCCGCTGTGATTGTAGGCTGCACTGTCGCTTAAACTTGGATTTTCCCAGATAGCCTGCGATTTGGTGGCCGTGTTCCAGTTTTCAGGATTGGCATCATTGGTCGTTTCGACTGCACTGGCCATGAAGACTCCATCATCAGTAATTTTTTCAACGAGAATAGAAGCTTTTTTGCCTGCTGGAAGCACGGCTTGACCTGTGTTTCCAGAATTTAAATAACGCAGAGTCTGAGTGGTCAGTGTCTGACTGCCGTCAACCTGAACGATACCGGCAAAGTGTACAGATGATTCGATGTGACCACTGGCATTACGGTTATAACCTTGCCTTGACTGACCTCCAGGAACAATCTGACCATCAAGCAGGATTTCCAGCGAAGGAGACAAACGTGCAGAGGTAACTCGCTGCAGCGGAACGTTAACATAAATAAGATAGGTTCCGCTGCTTAGTTGAATACCGGAATTACCATCTGAATGGGTAAACCCATTGTCACTTCGATTTGAAACCCACGGTAATTCAGCAGGATCATCACCAGCACCTTCAAAATCAGGATTCAAGTTGACTCCCGCAAGAGAATCGTCTGACAGACCTGAAAAAACGGTTCTTGAGGCCTCCGCTTTTTCAACAAACAAGCTGGCGGTTTGGATTTGAGTACTCAGTGCAGGTTGCGCCGTTTTCCACGCCTTGACTTCGATCACATCCCCGGCGGATAAACCATGAAGAAGGAGGTGTGCATGATTGGAAGTTTCCTGCTGCATCAGGGAATTGCGCGGTTGATTGCGAATATAACCTGACTGCCCCATCGAGCCAGCAGCCGGCTCGCCGTTAACGTAGACTTCCATGCCCTGAGAAGGACGGTTATCAGCCGTGTTGACACTGATGACCGGCATCGTGGCAGCCACAATGTAGTCACCATCCTCAAGGACTGTTAATTGATGCTGGGAATCCACGCTGTGATCAAAGACCGAAGGATCAATGGAAGAACGCTCATTCCACGCAATGCTGACAGGGCTTGCCGAGACGAGGTAATCCAACCCGCCCTCTATTTTACTTCCCTGAAGAAAGGCTGCTTTTTGAACTGCCGCCTGACACGCTGCGCTCACCATGAAGAGTGAGCACCGCACCGAGTGTACATATTTTTAGTGATTTCATATTATGTCAAGCAAAGGGCTTTTTCTGGATCTGGGATGCTGTCATTACAGTTCAGACCTTTGCTCACCGTCAAACCAAAAACAGAAAAAGAAACTCGATTTTGATGGAAGAAAGAGCGGGACTCATGAAAACGTATCGCCATATCCATGGTGCGGTGGAAGTTATCTTGACAGATAGATTTAAAAAGCAATCAACAAAAAAGTAGGTCAATATTCAAATCGAGCTCTTCAAACTCCCAATCGCTGTTTCGAATACTTGACATTCCAGGACAGATCCTATGCATTTGTTCAATACCAGACGAAGATCGATGCCACATGTGTGTTTGTTAAGAGAAATTTAAAAACTGAATTTTGCAAACTCGATGGATGCTGATAAAGGCAAGTTCTCTTTCCATTCCAGAAAAACACCCGGGTAGGCAGCGTTACAGGGGCTGGGTGAGCCAGGCATATATGACAACTGATTATCCTTACCATGAAAGGCAATCTATGAAGAATACGATAAGCAGATGGACCCTTGTGATCACTGGAGTTATTTTATGCACTTTTCAACTCCAATCAAATGAAGAGATTCCAACAAGCATCCAGAAAGTTCTCGACCATACCAAACCACTTGATCGTCCGAGGCTGGATCGTCTCCCTTTGTATGTATGGCCGACCCATCATGCTTTGCATGGCATATCGAGCGCTCAAAGCAGAATAACGCTGCAGGATCTTGATCGACGAGGCATAGGATACTGCGTAAATTGGAATCACGCCTCATTCGAATCATCTCTTGAGGAAGGGTTGCGCATCGCCCGCTTGCAGAAAGCGCTCGGGTTGGAGATCAGCATCAACGCCAACGCTTGCCTTCATCGCCTCTACGACGACACCGAGGCTACTGCTCATGTTAACAAAAATGGAGAAGCTTTTTGGGACACATCGTTTGGACCCAAAACCGGATGCCCCTTTGCTCTGGAACATCGTATTCCTGTCATCACTGATAGAATCACTCGCTTTGTTGATGCCTACCATGCTGCCAGTCTGGAAATCGATTTCATATTCGCAGATTGGGAAATCGATGGGCCAATGGAATGGAATAATGCATGGGAACATTCCCAACGATGCACACGCTGTCAGGAGAATCTACCTCCCAATTCGGATTTCAGGGTTTTCCAAACCACATTGCGAAGACTGAGAAGCCAATTTCAAAAACGCATGTTCAGTGCTCCTGTGCTCAAACGCTTCCCTGATGCTCTGGTCGGAAATTACGGAGTCAATCCACACGGAGGATCACGCTACTGGTACGACTATTATGAAAAGCTTCCAGAGGTAGCTCCCACACAGAGAGAACATCAGGCTTCCTACCGTGAATGGGCTCCTGAATTTGAAAGATCAGGTTATACAATGTCAATGCCTGTAGTCTACACATGGTATTCTATCTTCAAATCGTATCCGTTTGATATTTCAGATTACCGTTGGTTCTACAACATGCTCAAAGTCGCTTCGAACGCCGGAGCCTATACTCCTGCAGGGATTCCTTCAGTGCCATTCGTCCACTGGCACACCACCGCTCCTCCTGCCGATCTATCCGAACCTCCTGAGCAATTCTCGGAAAAGGCTTATCAGGATCTTCTTTGGCACACATTATTGCGCGGTCATGATTCTTTTTTTCTCTGGTGCCTGCATGAAGAACTGGAGAAAGAGATCACCTTGGTTCACGAGGTCTATGCAGAGTCCATACCCTACACCGAGTATATTCAAAAAGGGATCCCCATAGACCAATATGTTCCCGGAGCTCCCGGTCCGGTTATCTCCGGCCTCAGGCTCGGGAATAAAGCGCTGATCAAACGTAACGATTTCAATCAGTCGCCCGTAAGACTTACAATCGCTGTTTCCGAAACAGAGTCCATTGAAATTCCGGCTGACTTTGATATGGGAATTCTTCCGATTTCCATTACGGCAGCGGAGCCCTCATGGTTCGAATCATCCTTCCCCATTGGCTTTTATGAATTCCCAAAGGATGACTCGACTCTAATCGACATGGCGAAGGCTGGCATCAATCTCGTTAGATGTAACAACGAGATTGATCTGGATCGTGTCGAAGCCCTTGGCATGAAGGGCTGGATGGCTCTAAGCGTCCAGGATGGTTTGACAAATAATCTCATGCAGCGAGCATCCGACCACTGGAACCATCCCGCATTGGCGGTCTGGGAAGGACCCGATGAAATCATCTGGACCTTCACAGCATATAGTTTTTTGAAAGAGCGTGCTGGATTCACACGAGAAGACTGGAACAATCAGAAAACGATTGCAGTCCAATATGCAGAATCAGTAGGACCAGACCTACTGGCCCGCATGCAAGAAAGTATCAACTGGTTAAAACGCAATGACCCGCACCAACGCCCTTTCTGGATCAACGAAGCCGCCGACAGCGATGCTTTTTATGCCAGGAGATATGTCGACTCCATTGATATTGTTGGCTGCGATTACTATGCCGTTAGGTCCACTGGAACGGATCTGACAAGTATTGGTAGATTAACACAGAGATGGGATGCAATAGGAAAAGGACGACCGGTCTGGATGGTATTGCAGGGGTTCTCGTGGCATGCCTTGAGAGATGACAGGCAGCCACAATACCCGAGCTTCTCGCAATCACGCTTCATGGCCTACGATGCCATCGTCCATGGTGCGCAAGGCTTACTTTATTGGGGAACTGAAACCATAGATAATCCCATGTTTCGGCAATCACTTTATGCAATTACCTCAGAATTGGCAGCGCTTGAACATTATGTAAAAAAAACAAACCTATCTCCAGTTCCAGCCCGCATCATCCCGGATCTATTTGAACCGGAAAGCATGGGGGTCAAAGCAATGTCAGGCATCCACGAAACAGACTCACTACTCATTCTGGTAAACAAAGATGCGCATAGACATCTGGGTGTGGAAATCCAAGGACTCGAAGCATTGAATGGGCAAAGGCTGCATTTACTCTACGGGCAGGAAATGCAGATCCCCGACAAGGGAAGTTTCATCACTCGAATGCAAGCGAATGAGGTCAAGATATTCGCGACTGACCCGAGCTTGGCCAAGGGCACCAGAGAAGGCCGCAGCTTTTTGGAAAAGACAGAGTGAAAATTTAATTTCGGAGTTGCGATATTATTCGTTTGATCACAGGGACATTCACAACGCATCCGAGAAAGGAATGTTTTGAGGAGGAAATAGTGATCACCACTCCGAAAAAACGTATGTTCTGACGCTGCTTCACCTCAGTAAAGTGTCCGGAAGCATCATGGAAGCTCGTTTCGCCTGAAGATATAGAAGTCTGCACTGCCTTGAATTATTTCCACCAAAAAAACTCCAGAAACTTGTCACTTGGAAATCCATTCTCTGACAGGCATTCTAATTGGATGTGTTCCAATTTGATGACTTCAGAATCTCGACTCCAGCTCAGGATGAGAGTAATCCTTCTGCCTTTGCTCGTGATTGCCTCTTTTTCAATGTTAAGCGCTGAACCAGAGCAAATCAGTCAGCGGGGAATCCGACACAGTTTTTTAGCGTGCGGCAATATGACCGCAATTTTTGATGAAAACAGTCAAATCGTCTGGCAGTTAAAGGGCGGCTCCAGAGATGGGTATGTTTTACCTGACGGAAACATTTTAATTTCAACAGGAAAAGAAGCCCAGGAGTATACACGATCAAACAAATTGGTATGGTCTTACAGCTTGCATCCAGACAACCAGGAACTAGGAACTGCCTTGCGCCTTCCGTCAGGCAATACGATGGTCGTCGAGCGAGGGATCAAACCTCGCTTGCTCGAAATCAGCCCGATGGGCAATGTCGAAGCCGAGATTCCATTGCAACCAGACACCGACAACGCCCACATGCAAACCCGTATGGCTCGTAAATTAGCCAATGGAAATTACATCGCTCCCCATCTTCTGGGGTTTGTCATCAAGGAATATCAGGCGGATGGAACGGTAGTCCGTGCCATCAGAACGGACTTACCTGAACTGGGCGGCCGAGACGCTGAAAACTGGCCGTTCACCGCAATCAGACTGACCAACGGCAATACACTCGCCAATTTGACGCATGGCAATAAAACTGTGGAATTCGATGGGAATGGAAAAGTTGTCTGGCGCGTGGATAACTCGGATGTGGACGGAAGATTCAGCGATCCATGCGGAGGACAGCGATTACCCAACGGGAACACAGTGATTGCCAGCTATGCCCAACGGGATCCCTCAAAAGCAAGATTGTTTGAAGTCACACCGGACAAGAAGGTTGTATGGGAGTTTTTCCATCCAAAAGCACATGCGCATGGCATTCATGTCATTTCAACCAATGGAAAAAAACTCACTAATGATTCCATGAAGTAAGTTCAGAACACTATTTCCTGAATCACCGTATCCCATAACAATTCAAAAAGGCACTTGGGATAACAATGGGCATGGATGCTCAATTGTTTTTCGTAGGTTTGAATTAAATCTCAGAAGCCAGGAGTCATTTCAGCGCAAGGCTGCTTGCATCGCTTGCTGAATTTCCGGGATTTGACCGTATGGATCTTTCTCAATCTCACAGTAATCCAACAAGTCCCTTGTCAGTTTCCGAATGACCGAGGCGTGCTCAGGATCTTGAAAATGATTGAATGCTTCCTCCGGGTCGGCCTTGAGATCCATCAACCAGGGGCGTTCGTTTTTGGAGTATACCAACTTGAAACGATCGGACACAGCACAGAGCCAGCGCTGCCCTGTGGTGCTGCGTAAAAAAGCCCGGTCCTGCCAACCCTCAGGTGACCTGCCTTCAAACCAATCGGAAGCATCTCGCCCATCGCTTGTCATCTTGCTGTTCACGCCCATGAGAGAAAACACGGTGGGCATGAAATCCACACATGAAAGAGCCACGTCAATGCGCGTTTGCCCCTTCACTTTAGACGGATACCGAAGTAAGAAGGGGATGCGTGCAGATCCTTCGTAAGGATTACCCTTGTTCAGTCGACCGTGTTCTCCACAGAGATCTCCATGGTCGGAGGTAAAGACGACCAAAGTATGATCAAGCTCACCTGTTTGCTCGAGGTGTGCCAGCATGCGGCCCACATTGTCATCAATGCATTTGACCATTCCGAAATAATGAGGCATGAGACGCCGCAAAGTCGCTACGGTCAATTTGCCCTCGCTGGGTGCCCAGGCAGGTATTTGAGCTTCCGACTTACGAATGGTGGAAGGAATGGGTATGACAACATCATCATACATCGAGTCGTAGGGCTCACGCACCGTGTTGGGCCCATGTGGGTCAGGTAAACTCAACATCAGACAAAACGGTCTGGCTCCCTCTGTTCCCATAAATTCAATTGCTCTGTCGACAAGGAAATCCGTGGAAAAAGTCTCATGATCGGCACCATTCAGATCGTAGTTGGGTTGACCTTTTTGATTGCGTCCCCCCACCCGAGGCAAGCCATTGATTAATTCGAATTTCTTCCAATGCCCACGATTGAACATGAATCGATTGTCATCGAAACCAAACCTTCTTTGCGGTGCCCATTGAGGTTTACCCGTTCCATCCAAATGCCATTTACCTATGAAACCCGTTCTATAATCCCGCTGCCTCAAGACTTCGGCGAAAGTAACCATGTGGTCAGCAAGGGGAATATTGTTTTGAACGACATGATTATGCTGCGGATAACGCCCGGTGACCAAGGCGCCACGTGAGGGCGAACAAACTGGGGTGGTCGCGTAGAAACTAGAGCACAATGCGCCCTCCTTTGCCAGTCGATCAATATTCGGCGTTTCAACAATCTGCCCACCGTAGCACCCCAAGGTGTTGTAGTGATGCTCGTCGGTTTGAATGATCAATAGATTGGGTTGATCCGCGAAGACAGGAAGAACCAGCCACTGGAGAATGCCCCAGATACTAAGAAGACGTTGATGCAGAGTGATCTCAGGCAGTCGAAATACATTTCGCATGAGTGAAAGTATCACGAAACCGCGTAAGGCTTGCAAACACCTTTACTCTTGAGGAAATCCAAAACATTTGCCCATGAAGTGCGACGGGATCAAACATGCCGTCTAAAAATCAAGGTAATGAGCGTGCTGGGTGAATATTCCCATTTCATTAAAAGCGATTTATCAAACAAAGAAAGCCCCCTCGATCAAGGAGGAGGCTTGCTTGTTTGAAAAACTGAAACCTGTAGGTCAGCCTGGGATACCGATATTGGATTACTGACCAATAGGTGCCCAGCGCTGGTGTTTGTAACGATTATAAACCCAGACGAAATCCCTGTTCTGAGCATTGCCACCTGCAAAACCAAAGACACCATTATTGTTGCCGTTGGAGGCTTTGGTGGCGGCTTCAATCACACTGTCAGTCACCCAGCGATGTCCCTCGGCATGCCCGTCAGCGAATGAAAGAGTACTGTTTGCGCCGTGGAAAATAGCGAAAGGATCGATCCAGCCCGGGTTGGGGTTCACACTGATGACCCAGGTGCCTAGATTACGACCTCGAGGATCGGCTTCTTCCAAAAATACGATCCCTTCGGATGGACCGTTGATTCCAACAATTTTTTCATAGGCTGGCTGCGGTCCTCTGTTGCTTCCCGGTGTGCCAGAGCCCTGCCAGGCAAGGCCATTCATGCCATTGGCTTTGGAATAGCTGTCATAAGCCCAGCCGTTGCCCGGGGTAGCCCGTTTGGTGCGCAAATCTCCTGGGCAATGGTAAGCACCTGTAGCATTGACGTAGCTGAAAAGAGCACCTTTCTGCAATCCGTTTTCAACATGCCGCTGGGCTTCTGTCTTGGTCATGCCTTGCCGAGATGCTTGAAAGACTCCCTGATCATTGTAGGGACCAGGCCAGAATCCACCGGCTTGGTTATCAATTTGCCCAGGCCCAGGGACGGTGTAGAGCATCTTGTCTTCGTTGTCGTCTGCATACATGACAAAGCCCAGGATGAGTTGCTTCTGGTTGTTCAGGCAAGCGGCCCCGGTAGCCTTCAATTTGGCTTTGGAGAGAGCCGGCAACAACATACCTGCCAGGATGGCAATAATTGCGATGACCACCAGTAACTCGATCAAGGTAAAACCTCGGCGATGGTTGGAGACAGATTGGTTACGACGCGAAATTTGCATGAGTGAGAGATGCCTTTGACTGAGCCGACTGTCAAGTTCCTAAAAAGATCACAATTCTGGAAGTAAGTTCGAATAATCGAAATAAAGAAAGGCTCTCTGAATCTTAACCTCCAGAAGCACTCAATTAACCAGTTTCCCAGCAGACCTTTTACGAGAAGCTTGTTCGTTTACATCTGACGCTACATTGGGAATAATCCGTGCATGGATGCGGGCGTTGCAGACAAGAAAAGCATTAGAAAGAACATTCCCCCGAAGAGGCACTCATTCCTTTGGGTGAATTCCTTGGCAGATGGTCTCGCACTGATCCTGTTGACTTTTTTACCCTCTCTCTCATTAAACCTTTCAGCCGATACAAATCCGCCCCCACAAGGGCCCCTCGCACCGTCGAGTCATAACTATGAACTTCAGGACATCCATGCAGAACGAATTCATTTCGCCTCCAATCCTCCTTCTCATCCTCTGACTTTTAAAGTGGATCATCAGCAGAAGCTATGGGTTGTTGATCAATTGAAACCTGCGATCAATCGGGTCCGGAGCACGATAACATCAGGTCAAGCTTCACCCCAAAAACGTTTTCAAATCGTTATCTACGAGGATTTGGATGGAAAGGAAGGTTATGAAACCTCACGTATTTTCATTGAATGGACAGAAAAGCACTCAGACCTTTTGAAACCTGTCATTTTTGTCGATGAAGGTTTGGTTTATCTTGGAACGGCATCAGGTCTCAGTTTAATTTATGATATTGATCAAGATGGCAAGGCCGACCTCAAGCGTGATTTGATATCAGAAGCGGAATATGTAAACGGACATTCACCGCTAAATGTGACCGCCATCACAAAAGGACCTTTCGGCTGGATCTTTTTTACAAGTCTGGATCATGATCTGGGTCATTTAGAATTATCGCCATCAGACTCAGGCTACCCGACTTCAGCCATTTTTAAATGTCGCCCTGACGGATCAAGCATTCAAAAAATAGCAACCGGCTTGAATCATCCAGAAGATTTGATCTTCGATGCGTATGGAAATTTATTCACAAGCGATAAAGGCAAAGAGATCACCGGAAAACCCAGATGTATCTATGTCAGCCAAGGAGCTGATTACGGTTATCGCAAGCCGAATCATCAAGAACCCAATGTATCACCTCTCCTGACCTACCGCTCGGAGGCGCTCCCTCAAGGCATGGATATGCAACGGCCATTCCAACACATTGAGAACCTGCCCCCAAGCAGATCAAAGCAAAGCTCGACCCAACGCTTCATTGCATGTGGATCAGGGAGATCATCAAAGGAAATCTATGCGTTTTCACTGACCCTGAAGAACGGATCCTTCCAGCTGACAAACCTGAATCAATGGAATCTGAACCTATCGCCCAACGAAATGACCTTGAGTCCTGATGGCAAGCTATACATGACACAGTTGATCAATGCTCAGGACTCAAACCAAAACCCTGGGATTTATAAAATCATCCTTCCCTCGGTAAGACATCTCCCATCATCTATTCATACTGCGTCTATACTCCGCGCTGATTTGAGCAAGAAAACAACCGCGCGCTTGATTCACTTATTCCAGCACCATGATCAAAGAGTCCGCACCAAGGCTCAAACGGCTCTTGTGAAGCGCGGCTCCACCACCTTGAAAGCCCTGACTCAGGCGGCAAAAGATCCATACAATGCAATGTCAAGACTTCACGCCATTTGGGCGGTTGGTCAGCTATCGGAATGTGACAGGGAAATTACCGGAAGAAATGATATTCAAGCCTGGTTGAATGATTTGATGAAAGATCCCTCCTCCGAGATCCGTGCGCAGGCCGCCGTCTTGGCCGGGCGCATCGGTGACGCCTCCATACACCGCATGCTCGTCGAACGCATGAAAGACCCATCCCAGCGGGTGCGGCAAATGTCCTTGACCGCTGCAGGCAAATTAAAACTGAATGGAGTATTGGAGACGATAATCGAATTTCTTACGGCCCCAGACAATCACCATCCATTACTTCAGCAGGCTGCCTTTGTGGCCATGGCAGACGCATGTTCGGAGGATGCACTCTCAACATTGGCAGCCCATCATGATTCCAAAGTCCGACGGTCGGGCAACTTGGCTTTACGCAGACAAAAATCCAATCAAACAGCAAGATTCATTAACGACGATTCGTCCGATATTATGATTGAAGCCGCACAGTCTATTCACAACACACCCATTCAAAATGCTTTACCCCAGTTGGCCCGACTTCATGAAAACCGAAAGGTGTGGATCAAGAAATTTGAGAGCGAAACCGAGGATACTGAATCATTATCTGCCTATGCGATCGAGATGCTTTACTATGTTTATCACGCCAATTTTATTCTAGGAAAAGCAGGACATTTGAGAACCATTGTGTCTGCGGCAGGCGATCAGGCCCTACCTGGATCCATCCGTAGGATGTGTCTGCAATGGGTCAGGTCCTGGATGAGTAACAAGACAACAGAAGACAGTCCGGATGAGACGCAGAATCGAAGCGCAAGCAAAACAGTTCTGAAGCAAGCTGCAGAAGAGTGGTTAAGAAGCACGGATACAGGGCAGCAGGCGATCATGCTTGGATACCTTGAGACTTTTGGATGGAACGAGTTCAAACCCGCTGTTGCATCTCTTTTCAGAACATTCAATGCAAAGCCTGAGACGCGGGCGTCAGCTCTGAAGCTGCTGTTCCATTGGGAACCGGAGCATATCGCCCCCTACCTGAATGAAGCATTGATTTCGAACAGTGCCTTTTTGAGAAAGGAAGCCGTCTTGGTCCAGGCAAGGATGGATCCAACAGATGCCGTAGCTCATTGCACAGAGCGACTGGAATTCGGCGAGATGAAGGAAAGACAGGAAGCGTTGAAGGAATTGGGAAGTTTACTCGACCGACGTGTTGATGCTGTCCTCCTTCACTGGCTGGAGCGGGCATTACAGGATAAGTTGCCATCAGGTTTGAGTCAGCACCTCCAGCAAGCCGCCGCGCAGAGGACAGCGCCTGCTATCAAAAGATCATTGAAACAATGGCAAACAGCCAATCAAATCTCACCTGAAAAGCAATGAACATCCGAACAAAAAAGAAAGCTGCAGAAATCGCATGGTTCAGCGCTTTATGCTCCGATGATTACCAATTCCTTGGCGTTCCCGAGGGACATTTGAGGAGCAGTTTTGAACATTGCAAATCGATCGTTCAAAAAGCTGATCACAAGGGCTTCCAAAACATACTGCTGCCTTCTTCATACCAGGTGGGTCAGGACACGCTTGCATTTGCCGCTGCGATGGCTGAACAAACCCGACAGATTCAACTGCTCGCGGCCATTCGGTGCGGTGAAGTTCACCCCCCGATGCTCGCAAGAACTATCAGCACACTGGATCATATGTTACGAGGTCGCCTGACACTCAATATTATCTCTTCAGACCTGCCTGGAACCAGACTGGACTCAACTAGTCGCTATCGCAGATCATCAGAGGTTATCCAGATACTGAAACAGGCCTGGACTCAGGATCACATTGATTTCAGGGGAGACTTTTACCAAATTGAATTGCCCAGTGATCCAGTCAAACCTTACCAACAACAAGGAGGCCCCCTGCTCTATTTTGGAGGGTATTCGGAAGCAGCGCGCGAGCTGTGCGCGCAATTCTGTGATGTTTATTTACTGTGGCCGGACAAAGAGCAAGGGTTGATTCAATCCATGCAGCACGTTGCCTGTCGTGCAGAAAAACATGGACGAACGATTGATTTCGGACTCCGCATTCACGTCATCGTAAGAGAAACTGAAGAGGAGGCCAGATCAGCTGCACAACATCTTGTATCCCGACTCGATCCCGACAAGGGAAACGCCATCAAACATCGTGCACAGGATTCAAAATCAGCAGGTGTGGTTATTCAGGATGAACTCCGCAGTCACGCGGATGAGCAGGGTTACATCGAACCCTCCTTATGGACAGGTGTTGGGCGGGCCCGATCAGGCTGCGCCTCTGCCATTGTGGGAAACCCTGATCAGGTAAGAGATAAGTTGGAGCGTTATATCGACATGGGCTTCAGATCGTTCGTTCTTTCCGGATACCCCCACTTGGATGAGTGTGACCTTTTTGCAAAATACGTGCTACCGGACTTGAACACCTGTCGGCTTCCAGAGGTTCAACAAAGGGTTCCAACAGAGACTCCGGCTACTCCACTGACTCACGGTCCCAGATCGTAACTTCGATCAGGGTTTTTCTTCGATGAAATGCACTTGATTCAGTGACAGATTTTCAATCTGCTGATGGTTTCCGCCAGGCCAGATGATTTCGAGAGACTCCAGACTTTCAGCCTGACCAAGACCCAAGGTCACAGTCAGTTCAGATTGAGACAAATAACTACGCGTCGGCATGACCTGACGCCAGATTTCTTGACCACTCACACGCGCATGCACCCAGGCACCGATGGCGGAACGATTGCTTGATTTTCCCATCAGGCGGAGACGAACCCATTTATGATCCAGCGTGTTTTCATTTCGCAGGAGAATCGGTGCTGCATTGACTTGCGACATGACCACATCAAGATCTCCGTCGCCATCAATATCAGCAAATGCAGACCCTCGGCCTACAATGGGTTTGAATAGATCCGATCCAGATTGCTCACTGGTGACCTTCAGAAAACGACATCCATGATCAGGTCCTGAATTCCAGAAAAGATGAGCCGATTGCTGATATTCCTGACTCTCCTGAATCTGATGAATTTCTTCCTCCAGATGCCCGTTGGTCGTCAACATGTCCTGCCAACCATCAAGGTCATAGTCAAAGAAGAACAATCCAAACTTGAGGGCCAATCGGCTGGCAGGCCCGATACCCGCTGGAACAGCCTCATCCGTGAATATCAAATTAGAAGATCGCCCTACATAGAGAGCTGTCATTTCGTTGGCAAAATTAGCAATACCAATCCCCACGGCGTTGTCCTCACGAAAGCGGGCAGAGTCAATCCCCATGGCGCCTCGAGCCTTCCCATAACTATCGAAGGCAATCCCTGTCATGGAGCCAATTTCTTTATAATTACCGTCCTTCTGATTTTCAAAGACGAAATTTTGAACCGTATCATTTGCAACAACAAGGTCCATCCAGCCATCTGCATTGATATCAACAGGGGCAACGCCAAGAGATTTGGCAACGGGACCATCAGTAGCCGGATTCCTCACCTGAACTCCGCTTGAGTCTGAAATGTCAGTAAAATTGCCATTTCCGTCGTTTTGATACAGGACAGGGAAGGTTCCCTGAAAATTCATTGGCTGCCCATAGGCACGACCGATACCAGTCAGAGTGGCACCTTGCTCGAAATCTATGTCTGGAGACCATTGAACGTAATTTCCCACGAACAAATCCAGATCCCCATCATTTTCGAGATCAAACCAGGCGGCACAAGTGCTCCATGATGATGCTTCACCTCCCACACCCGATGCTTCTGTCACGTCTTTGAATGTGCCGTCACCATTATTCTTGAGCAATCGATTCTGGTAAACGGAAGTGATGAAAAGATCGGGCCACCCGTTGTTGTCGAAGTCACCGACAGCGACGCCCATGCCGTAATCAGAATAGGTGATGCCTGCTGCCTGTGTTACATCCTTGAAATGCCCCTCCCCGTCATTTTCAAACAAGGCATGTGTGGTCGATTCGATCCCGTTAACCGGATGTTCGGGCCATGGTGTTCCGTTGACAAAAAAAAGGTCCGGAGCACCATCCTGATTATAATCAAAAAAAGCAACTCCACCCCCCATCGTTTCAGGCAGGAGTTTGTCACCATAGGCACCGTTGATATGTTTGAATTCAATGCCGGACTCACGGGTGATGTCCTGAAAAAATACCTGTGGCATGGAAATGGATGTCTGCACGGGTATATCCGGCACTGATATTTCCGTGATCTGTTCTGCCACCTTCACCGGGGCACGGTTTTTCCACCACCACAGACCACCTCCAAGCGCAATGAAGACCGCGAGGAAAATCAATGAGACCTTGAATGCCTTTCCGATAACGGCGTCGTTCTCGACATCGTGGTCTTGCTCATGCTGCTGCCGATCTTCGCTCATCTGATCAACTTAACAGTAGCAGCTCCGAAAAGCGATCTGCTAAACTCAATCTTCAGCGTAATTGACATACCCGATGAACATTTCCTCCCATGACTGTTCCCCAAAACGAACGGTATCGTTGGGTCCAGGATTGTATTTATTCTGGGCGGTGTTATCAAACCATCCCTCGCACAGCAAACGTGTTCCTGCTGGAACTTGCTTGGGAGTATCAAATCTGTAAAGAGCTTGCCAATCAAAGAAATACGCAGGGACGCTAAGCACCGTCTCAGAGTCGCCATTAGGATATCGAAGCGTGTATTTGGAGCTTGCTCCACGATAATGCATGTGCGGACTGAACTCATAAATGGTAGATGCACGATCAAATGTCTTGGATGCACTCACGTAGACATCACGGCTTCTTGGAGGAATGCGGAAATTCGTTTCATACGCGGAGCTTGTGATGAGTTCTTTTTCAGGTGGCGAATCCGAGAGGTAAAATCCAAGCTTGGTTCTGTCAGTCGTTGCCTTACCACTGATGGTGTAATGCATCTGAAATACCAGAAGGTCGGATTTATTGAGTCGCTTGGCGGTTCCCTCAGGGAAAGCAACTTGCTCCATACCAGGCACATAACCAGCAAAAAAGCCATTCAATCCACCACGGTCCTTCAGCAATTCCAAAAAGGAACCTTTGAACACAAGGCAGTGATGCACCACTGAACGATTTCCTGGACTGACGGAAACAGCCCGCAGCCACACATCCTCACCAAAGGGGTTGTCGGCAAAAAGATATCGGTAGTCCACCGAACCCTGAGCAGGCACTTTCTGAGGATCAATAGAGACAATGGCGTCAGGCTTTCCCAGGGGCCACTCGGAGTATTCCGGCATGGGTTCATCTGCAAGGGGATCGAATCCCTCTCCCCTTGGGGAACCGCGGTCAATCCAATCGACAAGCATGGATACTTCATCGTCTGTCATGGATTTCGAATTGGAGAATGCACTGTATTTTGGGTCGGCATGCCAAGGTGGCATTTCACCAGCAAGGACAGCCGATTTGATCAATCCTGAAAACTCGTCGATCACATCGAAACTAGTCATCGCCCACGGGGCTATGTTCCCTGGCGTGTGGCATGGAAAACAATGCGTTTTAAGTAACGGCGCAATATGGTTGCTGTATGTCGCTTCCATCACTGGTTTTGTACCGGTCGTTTCGCCGAATGGTGCAAGACTTGCCACGCTGGGAATCTGGTCGTTCAACAACTCGTTCACAGCATTCTTCAGAGGGTATGTCGTCTCCAGTCCAACGCCGGTGTCCACCGAAAGCTCCACTGGACCTCGATATGCAATGGACCAATCGGCTGTGCTGATCAGCACAGCCTCAGGCACTTCACCGGAGGAGAGAGTTCGAGTGACGGCTTGCGTGGTGTCCTGCAGAACCGGCAAGCTTTCAGGAAGATTGCCCCATGCACTCTTCAATTGTTCACGTTGCTCATGGTTTGAGAGAAGCACTGCCCAGGTGAGGATCTGACCGGATTCCGAATTGGATTGAAGCTCGATGAGCGAGTCACTCCAAGTATCGATCAACTCTTTTTGGTTTCCAGCCAGAAAAACAACAATTCCCTTGGCTGGCCAGTTGTAATAGAGCTCGTGTGCCTTGCCGTTGAAATCCAACAGACGAAAGTTGCTCACCTCAGGACGGGGAGCTTCTAACAGTTTTGCGTAACCTGAAGAATTTGGCGCTCTTGTCTCCACAAATCGGATCGACGAAACGTTTTGGTTGAGCAGCATTACCGCGAAACTGCATCAAAGGAGCCCACTTCTCGCCCTCCATCAGCTGGGCCTGAGTTTCCAGAATGTAATCATCACTCGAACCAGTGTTGAGTTCCAGCTCAATGGTATCGCCAAGCGGCGCAATGCGGAGAGAGCCATTATTCTGAGCGCTCATCTCGTTGGAGAAGAGCAGCGAGGACACAAAAGCTGATGTGAGCAGTAGTTTGATTTGATTGAGTAGCTTCATGTTTGATAATTTATAATCTGCACGGTTACGCCAATGTAGCCTGAAGCCCGAGGTTCTCAAGTGGAAAGTGAGGAGATAGAGGGAATAATTGGGAGTCATGATGTCGCTGAAAATACAAATAACATAAACATGTCATTTGAAGGTATTTGCATTATCTCAGGAAGATAAAAGAATCGCCAATGGCAGCCATGGGGTTTTGTGCTTTTTGTGCCTTCAGCCACAACATTTGAAAAGTGCTCATACCTTCCCCTATTTTTGTCAGCTTTTAGATGATTGGTAGTGCTCTCATCGGCGATCCATTCTTGGCAATCTTACAATAAAGAAAAGCAATTGAGGGAAGGAAGATGGTGGATTTTATGTTTACGATGCTTGAATGAGTGAAATCAAGAATGGAAATCAAACTTACTCCTGGCCAGATGATTGGGTCGTGGAGATTCGCCGACGTTCTCAGTATAGCAGGATAACACATTCAAGACTGCAATATTACAAAATTTAATCAAACTGGATCTAAATGCATTAGGCAAAGGATGGATAGTTTCGAATAACTGTATTTGTTGTGGTAAAAATGTTTATTCGCTAGAGTTTTACAGTTCAAATGGTCAGGTTCAGCTGATAATTAAGAATACGGAAGAACATCTCGAGGAGGCATGGCAATTCATGCTGGCATCGCTCTGCACAACTTGTCATGGAGGATCGTGACAATGGGAAAGAACATCGCTCAATCTTCGCTCGACCATGTTGAAAACCGACGATTCACATTGCATGTACAACCCCTCATCACACCGAAACATGAAATGGATGCCATGAATGGTCATGGGCGTTTTAATTTGTTTACTGACTTGGAAAAAACTTTAAAATTATCCCCTTCTTAGTCACCAAAGTATCAAGTTTACAAGCTCGTCAAAGACGCTAGGATGAGGGGAAGTTAACCGGCTACCCCATATGAAAAAACCAATCCCTCAGGAGGCCTTCACCTTGATCGAGCTACTGGTGGTCATCGCCATCATCGCCATCCTTGCAGGCATGCTGCTTCCTGCTCTGGGGAGGGCAAAAGACAAGGGTAAAACCATTGCCTGCAACAACAACCTGCGTCAACTCATACTGGCAGCTATCATGTATGATGAAGATAACGAGCGCCTGCCGATAGGCTGGAGTCCACCTCATAATCTATGGTATCGGCAATTGCAACCTTACCTGGGGAAGGGAACCAATGTTTCCGGAAGGGGTGCTTTTATCTGCCCCTCAAGCCTCCAGAAGGACGAGCGAGGTGTCATGCGACCTGGAGGTTTCTGGGGGTTCCTCGCTTACGCACAAAACAGCCGTGTCAATCTGGGGGCGCAGCGACATCGGAATGCGCAACGTTCAGGACCCCACGGGAACCCTTCTTTATGCAGACACCGATGGATGGGATTCATGCCTTTACGCTGACGAAGATGGTACCGCCAATGTGCTCTACCGACATAGTGGAGGTTCAGAATATAGCTCGGGCACAGGAAGATTGACTGCCCGCAGTAATCGCGAGGTTATTTTCGGAAAGGCGAATGCGTGCTTTATGGATGGACACGTTGAAACCATTGACAAGGCTCCCAGAGAAATATTCACATTGGAACTCGAAACACCCCGAGCACAGGAAGCCAACCGCTAAGTGTATACGATCCTTCTTACTCTCTGCCTTTTGCTTGGGCTGTGCGCCTGGTCTATCAGAGTAAAACGGCCCCGTGTAAGTCAAGTGGGCATGGCATTGAGCCTCGTCGGATGCCTGAGCCTGACGATCTGGCAGGCCACTCAATCACTGGGATCTGGAAATGTACAACGATCACACCGAGGTCAGGCATCCATTGCTTATGTGCTGGCCCACGAATTCCTGGCACAGACCACTCATCGCAATGGTGAGATTGTTCTGCTGTTTCCACCTGAGTCTGAAGCACCAGTTGCCGCTTTGGACTCGTTTTATGAAGGTTTCGCGAGGGTCATGTCTCGATTTCGCAGCATTAAACTGCGTGAGGTAACCATACCCACAACCCGCAGGGATTGTGAAGAAGGTCGCCTGAACAGGGGAAACCTTCGAGAAAAAACTCCCAGCGACATCGCGAATATTCTGGCCTTTGTTTCATGGGTCGGTTTTCCCGAAGAAGGCGAAGGCATGTCCCTTTTCAGCGGAGCCAAACCACCGCCTTTTTTCATTTATGATCCGTCGAATGCAGCACACTGGAAATCTGCCATGGACAAAGGATTTATCGGAGCCGTGGCCCGATCAAAAATATCCAGCAAAAACGTTTCACCTCAGGCAGAGCCGGATACACCCAGGCAATTTTTTGACAACAGCTACCAATTGATCACGCATACAGCACATTTGGATCAGGGAGCTCAATGAACCAAGGGCGCAAGAAGTCCACCAGCGACGCGTGGACGGATGGAGGAAGGAGTCTTCCAGTCAGTTTGATCGAGCTGTAATTTGATCCACTTTGGAGCAGCCTCAACCGATGACTCAAGTTCGTTCATTTGAAAACGGCATGGCATATGCTTTTTGTCAAATATGAGCGGAATGAATCATGTAAGTATTGTTCAATGCAAGTATTCTGCGGATGGAATGCAGCGCCGATTTTATCAAAGCCTTTGCTGGATTCCTCTGGCCCTGATCATTTGCAGTATGTTTAAGTCCACACTGCAGGCAAGCCCATGGTCTGAGAGTTCACCCATGGCTTGGAGTGATTTCGAGGGGAACCCCCCTCCACTTTCTCCCACCCCCTCAGAAAACTACGATGCTTTTGTTTACACAGAGATCCAGTGGGATTTCACGTGGGATGTCTCTACCAGAACGCTCGAATACGAAGCTCAGGCTGTCTTCATTCAATCGGTTTCATGGGTTCGCCCCAGTATGGCTTCCCCTTTATTACTGACACATGAGGCAGCTCACTTTGATTTTGCCGAAATCCACGCACGCAAGTTAAAGCGACGGGTTTCTGAGTCATTGGCTTTGAAGGAACTCCTTCGACGATGTGACGTATCTGAGTTTGAAATCGGCACATTGCTGACTCAGTTTCATGCGGAGGAAATCAATGAGCTGAACTTCAATAATGAATTCTACGACTTCCAGACGGATCACGGCCAAAATATGACCGTACAAAATACATTCACAAACGGTTCCATACCTGATGAATTGTCAGGATTGAACGCTTTCTCCGATCCGAAAATCACGATCACTGTCGAAAACGAGGGAGCCAAACCCATTACAGGCGATTACGAAGGTTCGTTGAGCTACACTTTGCAGGTAGGTTCTTCAGCGACAGTTTTTGGAGGGTGGCAATGGACCCTTCAAGGGCAGTGGCAATTTTCTTTCACAGCGGATGAAGCGAGCGGGATGGCCAGCTGGTCTCATCAGACGTCAAACCTTGATTATTCCGGACATTTACTGAATGTCACAATGCCAACTGTTCCTGCGTTTCCTTCCATCGATGTGTCGATCGAAGGCGATGCGTCGGGAGACCATTTCTGGATGAATTTTTCAGGCATTGCATCCGATTTGATTCCCAGTCATGAGTTGACGTTCAAGCCAGTTTCCATACCGCTTATTCCCATGCTCAACCCCGGGAATACGACGATCGATTTTGCCAACGGAGCTGCGATTGCACTCGGACACTGGATGAAGGAATATGGCAACACCCATCTCATGATGAAAGCCCCTGTCACTTGCCCGGAGCAAACCATCCACTACGAATTCTCAATCGATGACGATCAACTTCTAATGATGGATTGGGTACTTACACGTGTTTCTGACTCTCAGGGTGGAATGAGTGCAGGAGGGTCAGGGTCAGGTGGGATCGGAGCGGGGGACATTGCCCATATCGGGCATAGAGTATCATCCAGACACAGGCATGGTAAGCCTCCTTTGGACTGCAGACGCAGCGGGAGAAAATTATTCAATCGAAGCCTCCGAGGATCTGCTCAACTGGGACAGCGATAGGAGGAGTCAGTTCTGACTCTCCCGGCACCGTCATTTTTGAGTATGACACACACGCTTCATCGTCGGCGTTTCAGTTCTTCCGCATCTTGCCCGACACTCACTGAAGCCATGATGGCATGCGGCAGCAGCCACCTCACCACGCACCAGTCGATGGACTTTACCCAAGGGACATCCAGTCGGTCAAAATACTTCATCAACTCGAAGAACAACTCCCTGAGCCACTCAATTGAATATGAATCCATGAATCAGCCAAAAGATCCGATCTGGGAGGACCTGGCCAATTCAGATAATATCTGTTCCGAATGAGAACTTGCACGTTCGTGCAGAAGCATGGATTCTAGCCTCATCACCCACGGACATGATCCTCATGGAAAGAGGTCATCCTTGTTTTGAAAAAGCAACATCACGGTGATCTGGTGAAAAGGATTGATTGATCAGGATTCGGCTTCGAACACCTTTTTCGGTCTTTTGAAAAAGGTGTGGTATCGAGCTTGTCTTGTGTCCCATGATATCTTAGATACAAAATATTATTATATTTTTTAATCCTGATGCAATTATGAAACACAGCTTGCACTTCCTACTCATGGCGACTCTTTCTGTTGTGGGTCTTGCAGGAGAACCAGACTTGATGGAGCGCTTTGATCGTGATGTTCGCCCCTTCCTTAAAACCTATTGCCAGCCGTGTCATAACGCAGAGAAAATGAAATCTGGGGGTGGGTACGTGTCGATCACCTGGATGGCATGTTGAAGGAAGCACAACTCAAGCTTTGGGAGCATATTCAGGAACTTGTCGATCAAGGGGATATGCCCCCAGAGGAATCCAAGCAACCAAATGATCAAGAACGTGCCCTGATACAGGGTTGGATCGAAGAGGGTTTGCACCCTTGCCCGTACCCGCGAGGTTGCCACGCATGGAACCGTTCGGCGACTGACTGTTCCCCAGTATCAGCATGCACTGAGAGATTTGCTTGGAGTGGATGAGGACTTTACTGAACGACTGCCACCGGATGCCGTGTCCGAAGACGGTTTTCGAAATCGTCAGGACACCATGCTCCTTTCCCCCCTCCTGCTTGAAACATATTTTGAGGTCGCAGAGATGATGCTGGATCGTTGCATCGTGGACGAACGCGAAAAACCGGTGATTCAGAATTTTCAAATGAAATTAGGAAAAGGGGTCAATCCAGCCCCTCTCAAGGAAACCCTGATCCTTGGGGCCTCCAGTGTTCTCCTGGATAACTCTGATTTTGTTGTCACGGAAAACATGCCTCGCAAACCTTTTGATTTTGAACCCTTCCGCATGCAGAAGCAGTTTAGATTTGTAGAGGGATATCAGGGAAATAATACCGTGCGTGGCTGGCGTGAATACAACAGTATCTATCATGCAGTATTTGCCTGCATGCGTGGTTCACAGGGATATCCCTCGGGCAGGGCCTTTGACTTGGTGCCGGAGGGTCTGCTGCTGCGACCAGCCATTCCCAGTGCGGAGCTTTTCCAGGTGGAGAGCACCTATGGTCCCAAGGCTAATTTCAAGGTGTCTCTGCGTGAATTGCCGGATGATGGGCGATTCAGGATCACGGTCTCTGCCGCCAAATACGACGATGGCATACTGCTTGGGTCCGACACGCATGTGATTGGTTCTGGGATCGTGGTTTCGGATCTCTCGCACGGATCCAAAACGGTTCGCGTAGATGCGGCTGGTGTCTATCAGGTCGAGGTGCATCGATCACCCCCGGTGGAATCGCTCGTTCCCAAGGATGATACACGGCTGGATATTGCCCTTGCAGGGCATTGGGCCATGGATGATCAGGAAGGGGACTCTCCCTTCGGACAGGCTCTTTCCCTGGATGGACCGGATAATACCCTCGTGATTCCTGCAAACGAGAATTTGCGCGTGGGACAAGGAAATTTTACCGTCTCAGCCTGGATATTCCCGGAGAAGCTCCAGCAGGGTGGCATGGTGGCCATGGGGCGTTACGGTCGTCGTGGTTGGATTTTTGACATGCCCAATGACCGAGGCGTGCTGCGTCTTGAAACCTTCAGGGATTATCAGAAACCCAGCGGTACCGTACGGAGCAAGGCCGGTATCCTTCGTGCCGGGCAGTGGCAGCATGTCGCCGCTGTCGTGGAACGGGGCACTCGGGGAACACGCCTTTATGTCAATGGCTATGAGGTGGCGTCGGGAAATATTCAGGATGCTGACCTGGATGATCCGGCATCCGATCTCCATATAGGTCGAGTGCCGGAGGCAAATCTTTTTGATGGGGCAATCGATGAAGTGCGCCTTCATCGACGTGCGCTGGATGTTTCCGAAATCCAGGCATTGGTTGCTCCCGGAATGGCATGGATCCAGCCTCCTGAGGATGGAAGGCACCCGATCGCACTGCGCCTTGGTGACCGCCACTTCACTGGAGTCATGGACCAGAGCCCTCTCATGGCTGTCCGTCTGGCGAAGGGGCCCTTGGAGGTGGAGGTGCAGTATGGGGGCACCTGGCCCGTGGATCGCATTACTCTGGCACCCGTAAATGACGTGAAGTCTTTCGAAAGGTTTGAGCGTCAAGCTCCCATGCTTGGGGTATACCTTGGACTCAGGCGGGACTGCGGTAGTACCCTTGATCCCGTTGGCGTTCCTCAGGCAGTGGTGGACTCTGGGCTCAGGAACTTTATTTTTGAGGGTTCCATGGCCAACTTTCCCAATCCGGATGCTGAACGGAACAATGTCAATTATATCGCTGGATTGCGGGAGATTGGTGTGCGCAGTGAATATACAGACGGGAGACCTCGCTCACGTCTCCTGATTGAGTCGGTAGAATTTGAAGGTCCATTTTATGAAGATTGGCCCCCAAAGACGCATCAGCGGATTTTTCACAGTCAGGATCCGTCCGAGGTGATTCATCAATTTGCCGAACGAGCCTTTCGACGTCCTCTCAGCAATGCGGAAGGCACCTTTCTGATGGGAGTCTACGAGGATGCTTTCGGAAGGACCGGAGATTTTCAGCAAAGTGTCAGGGACACCTTGCTGGTCATTCTGACTTCACCTCAATTTCTTTTTATCATCGAGGAAAGTAAGGGACCTGAGGCAGAGGAGCTCACACCTCATGAACTGGCTGCCAAGCTATCTTTTTTTCTTTGGAATGCCCCGCCGGATGCTCGCCTTCTGGCACTCGCCAGCGAAGGGCGACTCACTGAGATGCTCGATAGCGAACTGGAGCGCATGATCCGGGATGCACGCTTTCTTCAATGCATGCAGCCTTTTGTTTCCCAATGGTTGCGGCTTGACAAACTTGACACGGTGGAAACTGATCGCAATCGTTTTCCGTCTTTGACGCGTGATACCAAATCACAACTTCGCGAAGAGCCCGTGTATTTTATGACGCATCTTGTCCGCCAGAATTTGCCGTTGAGATACCTGGTTCATTCAGACTTTATCATGGCCAATGAGGTGGTGGCGCATTACTACGGTCTCGGACCCCAGGTGGAGAGTGGTTTTCAATATCGGCCGATCCAGCACCATGACTCCCACCTTGGTGGATTGTTGACTCAGGCAGGTATTCTCGCGGGGTTGTCCAATGGAAGAGATGCCAACCCCATCAAAAGAGGCGCATGGTTTGCTCGTGCCATCATTGCTGAACCTCCCGCGGATCCACCACCGAATGTTCCGGCATTACCCGAGGACAACAAAGATTTGCCATTGAGCGCGCAACTTGAGCGTCATCGCAACCAGGAAGGCTGTGCCAAGTGTCATCGGGGGATTGACCCCTGGGGACTTCCTTTTGAGGGTTATGGCGCGGGGGGGCGCTGGATGCATCAACCTTCTGTCGATACCACTTCCACTTTGCCTGACCAAACCCTTGTCAGGGATCTTGGCGCCCTGAAGGGCTATCTGATGGAAAATCGCATGGACCAGCTTGCTTTTGGTTTCCTGAAGCACCTCGCCACCTACGCAACGGGGCGTAGCCTTCGCTACAATGAAGTTGAATTTCTCCGTCAGTATGCGCTAGAGTCGGGACATTCAGATTATCCCCTGCAGGATTTGTTGCGCTTTGTGGTGCACAGCGACATTTTCCTCAGGAAATAGAGAAGTTTAAACATGATGAACAGCCACAAACTCAGTCGTCGTGACGTGCTCAAGGGAGTTGCCGGAGTCAGCCTGGCGCTGCCCTTCTTGGAAATAATGGGAGTCGAAAAAGCCCGGCAGGTGCCTCGACGTTTCTGCGCTCTTTACACTGCCAATGGTATGGCGCTTCCCAGACACGAACATGAGATCGACGACTGGAGTTGGTTTCCAAGGAAGCATGATGCGCATGGGAACTTCGAGTTTGGCCAATCCACAGCACCCTTGCGGCCCTTTCGGGAACATCTCAGTTTCATGGGAGGGCTTTACCACCCAAGTGGACCGAAAGCCGATCCCCACACCTGTTCCGACATGTGGTTGACGGGGGCTCCACTGCACAACCCGCGTCCAGGGGCCTACAACTCCGTGGGGCTTGACCAACTGATCGCCCGGCATACAAAGCGCCACTGCCGTCAACCTTCCCTGGTACTTTCCGTGGATGCGGGAACTGGTTTCAGTTCGCGTACGGGCACCATTTCCTACAATCTGGAAGGGCATCCCATACCTGCGGAGAATAATCCAAGACGTGTTTTCGATCGGCTTTTCCGAGGGGATCGAGCCTCCATGGAGCAACAGCGTGGAGATCTCAAGCGGCGTATCAAGCTCGTCGATGCCGTGCTTGAAAACACACGTGCGCTCAACCAAACTCTGGGTCGTCAGGATCGGCAGAAAATGGACCAGTATCTGACTTCCCTCAATGAGCTCGAATCTCGTCTGATCGCTTCTGAAAAGTGGGTTGATATTCCAGTGAAACAGCAGGATCGTTCGCATCTTGACCTGAACGCAAACAACGAGGGGGAGCCGGCGGATTATTACCGGAACATGCTCGACCTCATAGCTCTGGCTTTTGATGCAGATATCACTCGCAGTGTTACCTTCATGATGAACCGGGAAGATGGAATGGGTATCAGTGACACTTTCCCACTTAAACTTGGTCTCAACCAAACGCACCACAGCCTGTCACATGCTGGTGACAAGTCTGGTCAGCTGAACTTTGGCAAGTACGATCTTTTCTTGAGTCACCAGCTGGCCTTCTTCCTGAAACGTCTGCAGGAGTTTCAGGATACTGAAGGTTCCGTGCTGGACAATAGTATTATCCTATACGGTAGCGGAGCGAGTACGACCCACAACCCGAGGAATCTTCCCACCCTCCTGGCAGGTGGAAGAAACATGGGGCTTCAGCACGGTTTTTACTGGAAGGATGGCGAGACGCGTATGTCCAATCTCCACCTGAGTATTTTACATGCCATGGGAATCAGCGAGCAGACTTTTGCCGACAGTACGGGGACCTTGAAACATACTCTTTTTTCCCGTGTCTAGGCTATCCCGACTATGATTCACGGGCATCAAGTCGTGACCACTTCCCTCCAGGCACGGAGTCGGTGAAAGCCTTGATGACGGTGAACCTGAACTAGTCAGCGAACTAGTCAGTGATTTAAGTGGATCGTGGATGCTCAAGACCACGAGTCTGATGACGACGAAAAGTGTGGTGCTTTTAATAGTGCTCATGATCTTCAAAAGGGTCTAATCAACGACGTGATGCATAACGCTGATATCATGCCGTTTTCTTTATTGAGAAAAGATCGCCTCGCAACCCTGTGTGTAATCTTAATCGGGGATTGTTGTAAGGGAAGTAGGCTGCTCAATGGGATTTTGAAGCTCGTGATGGACTCTCATGAAATCCCACGGCATATAAGCTCTTTGTTCAGTCAATCGGGATGCGGAAAAGGGACCAAGGCGGATTGGAAAAGGTTCACCCTGCGATCGGGGCTACGCCTCTTGTTCTGAAGAATATTGAATATTACCGACGCCATGATCCTATCCACAAGAATTCTCACTAAAGCTCGGCCAGAGGGTCGACGATTGGTATGTCGATCAGCGTGCTTTCGCTGCTGGGAGGGGAGTTTTCTTCAGCAGTTTTTAGCTTCGACTACTCAAGCAACTTCAAACGATAGTATTGCCTCTGGAAAAGTGCTTCACGCCAATCAGTGAATTCAACTGAGCTTCCATTACCTTGGACTTCACCAATCACGCCCCATTTCTTCAGGTCATGGGAAGATTCGATCAAGTAGGTGGAACCCGATTTACTTTCGAAGTTAAGGGAGAATGGAGCGGCGGATTTGCTGAAGGTGTTAATTTTTTCCTGAATGATAACGGGAAATTTTCCGAACGTTGTACTAAAACCAGTTGCACCCCGATTAATAAATACTTTGACAAGGTCTGATGCTGTGGAGAATCGCTGTTCAAAGTGTTTTGCTGCATTACCTCTAAAAGTAATGCTCTCCAGACGACTGCAGTAAAAGAAGGCATTCCATCCAATGCTGGTGACGCTGTCGCCAATAACCACACTCTTCAGACCACAGTATTCGAAGGCCCTGCTCCCAATGTTGGTGACGTTATCGGGGATCGTTACGCTCATCAATTCAGTGCAGTCATAGAAGGCCAAATCCCCAATGCGCGTGACGCTCTCGGGGATGATGACGCTGGTCAGGCCACTGCAGTGAGCGAAGGCCTTCTTCCCAATGCGGGTGACGCTCTCGGGGATAATGACGCTGGTCAGATTACCGCAGTAATCGAATGTCCACCCCTCAATACTGGTGACGCTGTTGCCAATTGTCACGCTCGTTAGTTGACTGCAGTATCGGAAAGCACGATCTCCAATGCTGGTGACGCTGTCAGGGATGCTAACGGCGGTCAGCCTGCTGCAGGAATTGAAGGCATTCCGCTCAATGCTTGTGACAGGCTTCTCGGCATAGGAAGAGGGAATCACCAACTCTCCAGAGGCCTTTTTATCACAATTGACAATGGAGACCTTGCCTCCCGCGACCTTGTAGGTCAGTGGATCCCCATGAACCTCACCAATCAGCAACATGAGTGCGCTTGCAAAAAGTGGGATTAGGGAAATTTTCATGATCAATATATGAAGTATATTGGAGCCGTGGAAATTGCCAGTATGATGACTGGAGTTTTCATTATTGAAATATCATCCATCCCGGGGATGTCTCAAGTATGTTTCCCGGCTTCCCTGATTAGTGGCTGTGGAGCGGGGATGGCAGCATGTCGGCTTTCTTCACGCAAGAATGTTCCGCACTATCTCGGCTGGTTCCGTGCCGGTTAATTTCTGTTCCAATCCCTGAAACGGGAACCTGAAACGATTGTGATCAATGCCCATGCAGTGGAGAATGGTGGCGTTCAGATCGTTAACGTGTACCGGGTTTTCGACCACATTATAGCTGAAATCATCAGTCTCACCATAGCTGGCGCCGGCTTTGATGCCTCCACCGGCCATCCACATGCAGAAATTTCTTGGATGGTGGTCACGTCCATAGTCTTCTCTGCTTAGCTTGCCCTGGCAATACACCGTGCGTCCGAATTCACCTCCAAAAACAACCAGTGTATCATCCAGGAGCCCCCGCTGATTCAAATCGGTGATCAGTGCCGCTGTTGGTTGATCTACATCCATGCATTGCCCCTTCATCAGCCTGGGCAGGTCACTGTGCTGATCCCATCCACGATGCAGTATCTTGATGACCCTCACACCACGTTCAACCAGTCTTCGGGAAAGGAGGGCGCTGTGGGCATACGTGCCCGGTTTCTGAACGTTGGGGCCATACATGTCGAGGGTCGCCTGGCTCTCCCCTGAGAGGTCGGTAAGGTCTGGTACGCTTGCCTGCATCCTGAACGCCATTTCATACTGAGCCATGCGGGTTTGAGTTTCGGGATCAGCAAAGCGTTCCATCGTTTTTTGATTCAGGCGGTTCAGGGCATCCAACATCACGCGGCGGTCTGTTACGGAGACCCCTGGTGGATTTTTTACGAAGAGCACTGGATCGCCCACGCCCCGAAGGGCCACGCCATCAAACTTGGTCGAAAGAAAACCACTGCTCCACATCCGGGTGAACAGGGCCTGAGCCTGGCTATCCTTGGGGAAGGTGGGTGTGAACACGACAAAGGCTGGAAGATTGTCGCATGCGCTGCCGAGTCCATAGGTGAGCCAGGATCCCAGGCTGGGTTTGCCGGGTATTTCGCTGCCACTCATGACAAAGGTGCAGGCAGGGTCATGATTGATGGCGTCCGTGGTCACGGATTTAACCATACATATGTGGTCGGCAATCCCCTGCATGTGCGGCACCAGATCGCTCATCCAAATGCCGCTGGCTCCGCATTGCCTGAAGGCAAACTTGCTGGGGGCCACCGGAAATCGTTTCTGACCGCTCGTCATGGTGGTGATCCGTTGCCCGTTTCGGATGGAATCCGGTAGTTCAGTGTCGAAGACCTTCTTAAGTCCCGGTTTGTGATCGAAGAGATCCAGCTGGGAGGGAGCTCCATTCATATGGAGATAGATGAGGCGCTTGGCACGCGGTGCGAAATGTGGGAAACCCGGCAAGGCTGGATGGATGTGGTTTCCGGCCTTGTTTCCCTCTGCGTTACCCATGAGGCCGGCCAGGGCGATACCCCCGACCTTCAATCCGGCTCCCTTGAAAAATTGTCGCCGTGTCCATTCTTGGTGGTATTGAAGTATTGGATCCATACTAGTTTTTATTCACACTTTCATCGAGGTTCAGCAGCAGGTTGGCAATCAGGGTATGGGCAGCCATTTCCACAGCGTCCTTATCCCGAACCGAGGGAGTTTCTCCGTAGCTCACGAGTGCCTTGGCTGCCTCAGGATTGCCGAGGTATCGGTGACGATGCTGTTGCAGGGTGCCCAGGATGGTCTGGAGTTCTTCTGAATCCGGATGGCGGGCAGTCATGACCCGCCACATCCATGAAAGTCGCGCTTCATCCGAGTCGCCACCCTCGAGGAACGCACGCGCCGCCAGGTGTCTTGCCGCTTCGACATGCTGGATATCGTTCATGAGTTGGAGGGCCTGCAGGGGTGTGTTGCTCCTTCCCCTCAGTGAACAGCTTTGTTCCCGGTTGGGCGCGTCAAAGGTAGCCATAAAGGGTGGAGGAGCGGTACGTTTGAAAAAAGTGTAGAGGCTTCGACGGTAAAGATCCCTGCCCGTTCCCTGTTTGTAATGTCGGGTATTGCTGCCGCCAAAGGCAACTGGTTCCCAAATATTGGGGGGTTGGTAAGGAAAGACACCTTTTCCGCCCAACTTGGAGGTCAGCAGACCGCTGACAAACAGAGCCTGGTCCCGTACGACTTCTGCATCCAACCGTAAACGCGGGCCCCTGGCCATGAGTCGGTTGTCGGGATCCTCACGAAGCATCTCCGGAGTGCCTCTCGAGTGTCGACGATACGCGTCACTGCGCACAACGCGCTTGATCATGCGCTGAATGTTCCATCCATCTTCCACCAACTGAACAGAGAGCCAGTCCAGCAGTTCGGGGTGACTAGGTAATGAGCCTTGTGTACCAAAGTCCCCGCTGGATGCGACCAGTCCCGTGCCAAAGAACTGTTGCCAGATCCGGTTGACCACGACACGTCCTGTCAGCGGATGTTCTCCGCTGACCAGCCAGTGTGCCAGATCGAGTCGGTTGTAATCCCTCTCGGATGGCTTTTCGGGAAGTGGGGGGAGAAAGGCGGGTACGTTGCGGGTGACCCTCGCTCCAGGGCGATCGTAAGCCCCGCGTTCCATCACAAAACTTTCGCGTGGCTTTGGCAGATCTGCCATGACAAAGGTGAGGGGGATTTGGCTCAGCAGGGATTTCTTTTTATCCTGAAGAGTTTTCTTTTGCGCCTCGAGTTTCTTTTTCTCTTCCTCTGCCGTGATGTCCGTGATCCTTGACTGTACCACCTTGATCTTTTCCTCTACCTCGTTCAGTTGTCTTTCCTGTTCTGGTGTTGAAAGTCTCAGGACCGGAGGGGTATCCTTCTTGTTGCCGTCCAGCGCCGGATCTGCAGCACTGTGAAAAAAGGCGTACATTGAATAGTATTCCTTGATGGTCAGGGGGTCAAATTTGTGGTCATGACATGTGGCACAGCCGGCCGTGAGCCCCATCCAGACTTCCACGGAGGTGTTGGTACGGTCAACGGCGTTACGAAAAACCCATTCCTCCGTGATGCTGCCACCTTCGCCAGTGGACACGTTGCAACGATTGAACCCGGAGGCAATACGTTGTTCACGGTTTGGTTGGGGCAGGAGATCTCCTGCGAGTTGCCAGAGAGTGAAGGTGTCAAATGGTAGGTTTGCATTGAAGGCACGGACTACCCAGTCACGGTAGGGCCACATGGAACGTTCGTTATCCAGGTGAAGGCCATGGGTGTCAGCGTAGCGAGCGAGATCAAGCCATTGACGTGCCATGTGCTCCCCGTAGGTGGCGCGGTGCATGAGTCCGTCGACCAGGCTGTCGTAAGCCGTGGGAGATGTATCCTCCAGGAAGGTATCGACTTCTTCCGGGGTCGGTGGCAGTCCGGTCAGATCCAGTGTCACGCGACGGATGAGTGTTTCCTTGTCCGCTGGCCCGGAGGGAAGCAGTCCTGCCTCCTTCAGACGCGCATTGATAAAGGCATCCACGGGATAATTCATATGATCCACACCCGGCACTGAGGGCTTCGTGGGGGCAATGAAGGACCAGTGCGATTCGTAGGGTGCTCCCTGTTGGATCCAGCGTTTGAAGATTGCCTTTTCATCCGCGCTCATTCCCTGATGAGATTCAGGCGGGGGCATTCTTTCCTCATCGTCCGTGGAGATGATCCGCAGCCACGCAACGCTCTCTGCTGGTTTTCCGGGGAGAATTGCCTGTTGTCCTTCTGAGGATGCGAAGGCTCCATCGGGAATATCGAGTCGCAGATCGGCTTTTCTTTTTTTTACGTCCAATCCGTGGCAGTTGAAACAGTGACGGGAAAGGATCGGGCGAATATCGCGGTTGAATCGCAAAGTTTCTTGTGAATTGGAGGATGTTTCGGCAATTCCTTTTTCGCATGGCACCAGTAAAATCATGGAACCCAGCAACACGGTTGCCATCATACGGCCTGTATTGAGGATGGAAGATACGTTCATAGCCATGACGTGATCATAATTTCGAAGGACAGCACGCCAAGTTTAAATCGAGGTGATTTTATCTGCGTTGCGTGTATTGAGATAACTTCATCGCAGCATGATGCCCGGGAATAGCACTCACAGCGCCACCGCACTTTGCCGAGGAATCAGACCGGAAAATATTCGAAAACGCGGTTTCAAACATTTTCCGGTGTCTAGGCTATCCAGACTGCGCTTCACGGACTGGGGGTGGCGTGGTTGGGGCAAAGCTTGTTCGCGAAGTAATATACGGTCCATGGACCAAACATGCGTCTATACCTGATCCAGCAAGTGGCATGTGCGGTGATGAAAAAATTCCTTCAAATCAATCCGTTGCGACACTTGTTCCAGACTTGATTACCAATGATGCATTCAGGGATGCATGCATGCAGCGGTTATATAGGATTGATTGACATGAAGCGTGGCAGGTTTCCGAAAATGGAAACCGCATGCGTATTGAATTCCGAAGCTATGATAACTTCCAATTCAGCTCCTTGCCCCTTGGTGTTGTGCGTATCGTGATAATCGGAGAATAGACTTATTTAACCATATCATTGATCTCATGGCCTTTCAGTAACGGATCTATCTGCGAGGTTTTCTCCAGTTGGTATTTCTATGGAAGTTTCGTTGTTTTGATTTGTTCACAGTTGTTCGTTCCTGAGGATGATTGGGATCTATGGAGCTTGCTCCTCTTAAATTACGCTCTTGTTGTTTTTCTCGCGCCAAATGTTGCCATCCTTCTTTCAAGTGCGGAATTGATGACTCTGGACTTGGAATGGTTACCAGCCTTGTCTGTGATTTAAGCGGACTGATCATATTCAAGACCATCACTGCTATAATGAGGAAAAGGGTGGTGCTTTTAATAGTGCTCATAATCTTCACAAAGGGTTAACCAATGTCATAATGGATAAAGCTGGTGCTATGCCGTTGTCATTTTTAAGAAAAAACATGCGCGAGGACACAGTACCTGCCGTTTGCTTTTTGTCTGTCATGCCTCCACAACGGCATACATCTGCAAAGTTATCGATTGGTTGAAGCCCCAATGTGAGTTCGAATCCAAACATTAATTTACCGTCCATTGTGACGCGGGGCTGGGCCGTTTAGCGTGATTGGCAGCATTGCCTGAGCCTTGCACCATGGCCCGGGATTGGAAGAAAAGGCTTTCAGGAAAATGCAGGGCTCCTGTTCTAAAACTCAGATCATACCCAATAAAAACATTATCAGGCATGCGGATGATTACCTGAAAAGAAACAGGGCCCTTTCAGGTATTCTCACACAGTGGAGCCAAAAGATTACATGAAGAAGGGCCCTCGGATAATCTGAGTGTTCGCTTTCAATCAGGGGAATCCATCGCGCCCACAAACGAATACTCAAAAGAAAAGCTCTGATTGCCATCCGCCCTGACTCAGCGCCGCATCACAAGTCCTGAGGACGATAGATCCGTTTGGCAACCTCAAGCACCTCTTCTCTGGTGAAGGGTATCTTTCTCAAGGACTCCTCGGCAAAAAGCCCGGCCTGATCGCTGAAGTGCGGTGACTCATCAGAGGCCGTATGACTGCCAAAGGGCTGAATGGCCCAGGCATCCAGTTGCCCCTGATCATCCCACTGCACAAATTGAAAAAAACAATCGCCAGCGACTCCCGCCAACTTGCCTTCATCCGATGGTCGCCCATAAATGGCTCTCAACGTATCCGGTCCTCCGCCCAAAGGAAGATCCAGCTCGCCACGCACCAATCGGTTCACCTCTCCCCAGGGAACATCCAGTCGGCCAAAGTGCTTCATCAACTCGCTGGACACCTCCTTCAGCCGACCCAGAATGACCGGAGCCGATAAGTTACCGCGAGAGGTATTGGAGTTGGGCCGAAACGTCAACAAGCTCAGAGCGGCATGAGGATTATCCTTGGACGTATCGCCATTCCATTGCCTTAATATATCCAGTGCTTCAACCAGTTCCGTTTCCTGTGGGGATGCCTCCAGAAACCCAACAATGTTCTTCCTGAGCGTGGAATTTTCTGAATACTGCTTGTCATATTTATAGTTGAAAAACTCCTCCTGGGTGATGGAAACATCATCGCCATAAAGCTCCATCGCTCGGAGTGCCCGATTGGTCATCCAGGTTTCGATACCAGAGGCCTGCGAAAAGCGGTCTGGATCCGGATTACCCTCCCCCACCGTGGTCTGGAAAGGACTGCTGTTGCAGTTTTGAATAAACCCTGAAGGTGGGTTTTCAACCTGCGGCAATTGATCAAAAGGCATGTACTCGGACCAAAGAGTTGCTCGAGTATTTCCAGGCAATATCGCTTGCCAATCATAGGATGGGTTCCTGTCCGGCAACATGGCATTGTAGGCGTAAAAAAGGTTACCCTCCTTGTCCGCATATCCCGTGTTGAACATGGCGATGGACTGGCTGCGCATGGCCTCCTTGAAACCCTCCAGGCTGGTGGACTGCCCCATCCAGAACCATTGCTCAAGCTGACGGAAGGAATCCATGCCCGCATAGCGAATGGCGAGCACCCGATCCCCGACCCGCAACGCTGGGCCGTAAAGACTGTGAAGCACCTCCCGCTTGACCTTCCATCGGATGTCTCTCCACAGCCGGACCTCCAGCGTGGCAAAGGTCTGCTCGAGCTCAAGCCATTGGTCATCGATGCGGTAGCGCAAAGGATCCTTGGGATCCATCTCCAACTCAAAAATATCCACTAAATCTGGATGATTGACCGTGTGGCCCCAGGCCATGTGAGCATTGTGTCCCAGAAAGACAACGGGAGAGCCTGGAAATAATCCCCCGTAGAGATTTTGACCTTCCTCGGTCAACAAGTGAGCCTCATACCAGGCCACAGGGCCTGTCCAGGGTTGATGGGAATTGATGCATGCACGCGTGGAGTCATCACTCGATCGCGATGGGCTGACCGCCATGAAATTGGATCCTATCGGTGCCTGATGAGGATTCATCCAGGCCGCCAATTGCGGTGCAGTTCCAGGGTTGCTCAAGATACGCCCGATATCATTGTGCATGCCAAACATCATTGGCAATTTGTGCATGGCTCCGGCGATCAGATCCTCAGGCTTGGCTGGCCACCCATGGCGTTTGAGTTGATCAAGATGCCGGCTTGCATACAAGTTGATGCCATCGGCGTAGCCTTGGCAAACCGCCTTGATCTCTGGATCCAACAAATCGAAGCGATCCTTCAGCTCCCTGCGAATACGGATGAGGTCCACGTAATAGTCATTGGGAGCCATGGATATACCACTGGACGCTGCCAACCGACCGCGGGCAGCAAGCAGCACATCCTGAATGGTCTGGAAATCATCCTCTGCATGAGCGTAGGCCAGGCCAAAGGCAGTATCGGCATGCCGCTTCCCCATCATATGGGGAATACCCCACGGGTCCCGCGCAATCTGCACATCATATTGAGCGGCTCTGTCCAGAGAATCCGAAAAATCAATCGACGGCTTCATGGCAAACAGCGCATCACAGACCATGAGCACCACTGCGCATGCAACCAGATAAGATCCCATGGCCCGCAACCAGCGCTGGTGAAGCCAATCAATCAACCACGCTGGGCTGATGAGGAGAAATTGTAGATCTTCAAGAAAGGCAGGTTTTTTCCCTTCCAGTCGATGTCCGTAGAACTGTCCTGCCCATGCCAGGAGAAATAAAACAGAAGAAGACCAGAACAAGGAGAGTGGACTTGCCTCGACACTCAGGACCATTGCGCTGGAGAGAAGAAACCAGAAAAGAACTCCCAGCAGGACTGGAATGGAAAGCATGAGATAGTAAAAGGAAGCCAGGAGCAGCAGCGCCATGGCGAGATTGGGTGCGGGATACCATGCCTGAGTGCCGGGGATGGGTAAGGGTACACACCACAGAAGGCCGATGAGGCTCATGACAATCAGAGGAACACATACCAGATGTATGCGTCGATTGGTTGGCTGTTGGTGAAAGGATTCGTAACGCTCAATCCACCGTTGCAGTCGTTTTTCTTGCCCCATGAAAAACAACTTAACAAGATATCATTTCTTGAACAAGTCGGATGCACCCCATCCGTTGGATATAAAAAAAACTGCCCCCCAGCGGCTGAGGGGCAGATCAAGTCACGGCTGTTGATGCAATCGCTCAGGGAACGACGCGGAAAAAATTCATTTCAGCAGTCGAAGGATCCACCGCGTGAGGCGACTCGGCATTCTCTACCTCGCTCCATGGTCCTTGAAGAGAGGTGGCAGACTCCAGCTTCCCTGTGTATTCTATGGAGATGCCTGAAGCGTCCTGATCAATGCTGATAGATAGTTCAACAGCTTCCGCCAGCTGGTAAACCTTCAAGTTATCGAACAGCCCAAAACTCATGAACTCATTGTCCGAGACCGAAGAAAACCAATCGCTGTAGCCAAGAAACAGATTTCCCTCATCCGAGTAGGGGGCGGTTGATTGACTGGCCTTGACCACATCGATCCCATTCATGATCCAGGTAATGGTATCGCCCTTTTTAATCATTTGAACCGCTACCCATTGAAAGGCAACTTGTCCTCCCGCGGTAGCTCCATCCTGTGATGGAAATTCGAACAACTGTAAGTCCGGGGCTACTTTCCCTTCAGGGAATATCGCGGCATAATAGGGATTACCGGCATCCTGACTACCTGCCATATACACCCCGCGATCATCCATCAGATAATCGTTGTTCAGGAAGAACCTGAAATCTCTTGAAGACCCCCCCTCTCCAGTCATCGCAAACCATGCACCATCGGATTGATCATCCGCCACTTGAATATGATCGCCTGAGGTCCCGATACCCGCAGCAGCAAATTCAGTGGATCCCCCGCCGCCTCCCGGCAAGGGGCCGTTGACATTCATCCAAAGGTCAAACACCAGCGCATAGTCTCCCTCGAAGTGCATTCCCGCCGGACTTGTCGTGATGTGGGCCGCCGCGCCTTCGCTCTCGTTGGCGGTAAATTTGAGTCCAAGGGTTGTTTCGCCCTTCCCTCCGGGTGCTGCCGGAATACCATCCACAGAGTAGTCATAAGCAAAGGTGGCTGAAGTATCATCACTGCTTTGGTTGATCACCCAGGTATCCAACACATCGGCATCAAAATCCTCTGCATAGATCTCGGTCGCTCCTGCCAGAACATCGGGAAGCGGTGCTCCGACGTCACCATCATCCAGCAGTGGAACCTGAACAAACTTGCCACTGGCTGTTTCGTAAGCCGGACCATCCACGCTCCAGAGCATGTCGATGACCAACACGATGCTTTCATCCAGTTCCTCCTCCTGATCATTGATTAATTTCAAGGTCAGCGTGGTTTCTCCCGCTCCTGCTTCAAAACGCACGTTTTGAGCCGAAGGTCTCTCATAATCCGCAGCTTCCCTTGCAGAACCCTCAAGGTGGTAGGTGACATCCAGTGGACTGGAGAGATCTCCCTGACGGATAAAAGTGAAAACCACTGAATCTTGATCCTCGACAACTGGTGCAACCTGGAATTGAACCAGTCCGGTTTCGGTATCCTCGACGTTCTCGCCGGGTACTTGAACACCCACCACGGGAGTGACATTTCCCGGATCCAGTGCTGTCACCTCGACATTATCGAAAATCACAAAATTCTCCTCACCGGGATTTGCGATTGAGGAAAAGGGATCCGTATAACCAATCATGACATTGTTTCCGCCAAACAAGGTTTTGTCGGCGGAAATGGTCGCAATGATTTGGCCATCCATCACCCAGGTCACCTCATCACCGATACGCCTGATTTCCACTGCGACCCATCCCTTGCCGGGCGCACCTGTTGTTTCATGAAAAGGAAATGGGAACACCTTTTCCAGGGGACCACCCCCGTAGGCGTTATATTCCCCCACCCCGTCGCCATCCATGTCCGTGAACCCATGCCGGTCCGTTTGTTCATCCAGAAATTCAGGTTCATCAAACCCATCACCGACATAAGCTCGAAAATCTCTGGAGGCACCGCCTTCACCCGACACGGCAAAAAAAGTACCGTCACCATCCAAGGCCCCGTTGCCACGCAGGTAGGCGACCAATTCTCCGGATTGCCCCACTCCCATGGTCGTAAATTCAGTGGAACCGGATCCGCCGTAGGCGGGCCCGTTATAGCTCATGAACATTTGAAATCGCAGCGCATGATCACCCTCCATCTTCAAGCCCCTGGGAAACAGGCTGACTGAGGATTCCGCGGGGTGATCATCCGAATTCACTGCAATTTTCAAGCCCTTGGTGCCCGCACTTGCAGGAGTATCGTAAGGGTTTTTGGGAACGGGAAAATACTGAGTTTCTCCGCCCATCGTGAAAGCGAACTGATCCTGTGAATAATCGTGGGCAAATTGAACCGTAAAATCGGACACGCCATCCACACTCTCATCATGAACGATCCAATCCGCGGATCGATCTTCATCAAAGGCATCGGTGAAGGCCGGTTGCGCCGCAAGTGAAAGATGCAGCAAGGGAACCAGGACGGTTGGAAAAAATAAGGATTTGATATACATAAGCCTGAATGACCACTGAAAAACCACGATCCATCCATATCTTATTGACGGAATTTGTCAATCTCAAGGCAGCCAGGGTGCTTCTTTTTCTCCGCGTTGCAGGCATCGCTTTGTGAACACTCAAAACGTGCCTCATGAATGACAACACTTCATGTGGGATGACAACAAACTGTGACACAAATGTGACTTGCAGCACACGGGGAGATCATTAAATGATAAGACCATGTCTTCACTATTTAATCTGAGTCAAGCCATTCGACATGAAGGAGGTATCTCCCGGCGCTTGTTTCTTCAATACGGAGCAGCTCTGGCATCCTTACCAGAGCTGGCAAATGCCACTCAGGCCCAGACCAGACCCCGATTTGACTTGTACCCCTTCAGACTCGGGGTCGCCTCGGGAGATCCGGACAGCCACAGTGTCGTCTTGTGGACTCGGCTCGCGCCCAAACCCCTTGAGACCGGCGGAGGCATGGATCCCTTGCCAATCGAAGTCCAATGGGAACTTTCGGAAGATGAAAGTTTCGGCACCATAGTGAAGTCAGGTAAGGCCGTAGCGGCACCTCAGCTGGGTCATTCCGTGCACGTCGAGGTGGAAGGACTCAAGCCGGACCGCTGGTATTGGTACCGATTCATTGCAGGCAATAACATGAGTCAGGTGGGACGCACTCGCACCCTTCCGGAACCATCATCATTACCAAAAGAATTGAGGTTTGCCGTGACTTCCTGCCAGAATTATGAGCAGGGACTCTTCACTGCATACAAGCAGATGGCGAGAGATGAGGTTGATTTTGTGTGCCACCTCGGGGACTACATTTACGAATACAAAGCTGGCCAGAACGGGAATGTGCGCACTCATCTGGGGCAGGAAATCGAGTCACTTGATGACTATCGAATACGTTATTCGCAATACCGTTCAGATCATTTGCTTCAGAGCATGCATGCCGTGTGTCCGTGGTTTGTTACATGGGACGATCACGAATTTGACAACAATTGTGCCAATGGAATATCAGAGGAAAAGGATATCGATCCACTGGCCTACATGCTCCGGCGGGCGAATGCCTATCAGGCTTATTACGAAATGATGCCACTCAGGAAAAAGTCACTTCCCCGAGGCCCTCACTTGCAGTTGTACCGGCGGGCTTCTTTCGGAAGCCTTGCGGAACTTTTGATACTTGATACGCGTCAGTATCGCACGGATCAGCCCAATGACGATCGCAAGTCTCCCCTGAATGCCGCGGCTCTTGCGCCGGAGAACTCACTGCTTGGCTCACGACAACGCAATTGGCTTTATCAATCTCTTCTCGCTTCCACCTCTACCTGGAATGTCCTCGCTCAACAGGTCATGATGGGCATGGTCGGCTTTCCCAAGAAATCGGAACAGGTTTACTCGATGGACCAGTGGCCGGGTTACACTCATGAACGCCGCAGAATTCTCGAATTCATGGAGTCCCGTAAGATTTCCAATCCGGTTGTGCTGACTGGGGATATTCATTCGAATTGGGCCAATGAACTGAGATTGGATGACCGTCAGCCAGAGCTGACACGGGTAGCGACGGAATTCGTGTGCACGTCCCTCTCGAGCGGAGGTAACGGAACCGACAAACCGAAGGGATTGGACGCCTTGCAATCAGCCAATCCATGCATCAAATTTCACAACCGGGAACGCGGCTACACGCTTTGCACCGTGACACCTGAAACATGGAAGAGCGATTACAAGGTAGTCAGTGACGTCCTCAAACCGGGAGGAAAAACATTCACGCGTGCCAGCTTCGTGGTCGAGGCGGGCAAACCAATCATCCAACCCGCCTGATCAACCTTGATCGCGGAGGCACCTTGACTCTTGCAGCCAGGTTACCTGATTCCTGCACCGTGCGGAGGCTGTTGATGGTGGAATGATAAACACCAAAAAGAACCCTTCGCTTTGTAAGGATCTCCAGCGTCATGAAGCGGGTCAGCAAGCGACTGACCTGAGGTATGGAACGTGCACTTCGCTGCCTGGTTGACCAGTGGATGGGTTCATCCCGCCTGCTTCCATTGGTATTCAAAGATCATAAATCTGGGTAATATTTGTAATGGTGCGGATATGGCTGCTGTGTCGCAGATATAGCTTAAATGTTCAGATTTTTGATTGGATGGCTTGTGACTTTGTTAACGTTTATTGCGATCATGAGCAGCCTGTATGCAAATGGTTTGTACATCGGGGTAATGAACCACACGGTGGATAAATCCATCTTTGGTGTTTCCAGTTTTATTGCCTGCTGCTTGATGGCTTGTTTTCTGTTCAAACGTAGACTTACAAAGTCCTTGTTCACCGGTTGGCTGGGGATGGTCGGCAGAATAGTGCTTGGTTCTGTTATTGGTATTTTTTCATCCTGCGCACAGAACCCAACCCGGATTTCAATACAAGAATACTTTTTGTTGCTACTGTATTTTCTGGCAACTTGAATGGCTAAATCTCATCGATTCGATATGTCATTCAACGCGAGGCACCCAAATCAGCCCTCTTGAAAAAAACGGCAAAACCAAAATGCAGCTCTCGAATCACTGACAGTGATTGAGGGGTGCACGAAGTTGTCGGCAAACCTCAATATTCCAGCACGGTGGGTCTGGACAAGCTGGCACATCTAAAAACTTGGTTGGCCATTATTCACCTTGCAGGGTGGCCAGGTTTTTCGGACCCAGCAGAGAATGACGCACCTCGCTTGTCCAGGACATGCGGTTATTTTCAAAGCGAAACGTATAAATGATACTCGCCGGAGATTGGGTGAAATAGATCTTTGCCTGATACTCATCTGGTTTGACCCAGGCCCCACTGGCACCGATGTTTCGCCTCATTTGCTGTGTGTAGGGTAAATGGCGATTCAATTCGGAAGAGATGTGACTGTCCTGACCGAGGCGAAGCGTTTCTCTGCCATGATCCATTTCAACGGTAATGCGATGGTCGTCGTCGTGAAGGTCAAAGGAGACGGAATGAACACCTGCTTCATTTTCGAAAACCTGGAACGTTCGTTGAGCAAGTTTCCCTGAAAGAGGTGATCTTGGTTCACCTTGAACCAATGGAAGATTCAATGCATTCAACTTGAGCGCCAGAGCCCGAGTCGCTGCAGGATCTGCCTCCAGAGGTTCTGATGCCATGGCAGGCAGAAGGGTATCCCATACCACCTGCATCACTCCCCCCATGTCATTGGTACCGGACGTAACCGCTACCACCGCATCATGCTCAGGAATAACGATGCAGAACTGACCGAAAGCACCATCACCCCGGTAACAGTTGTTTCTGCAACGCCAGAACTGATACCCATACCCCTGATCCCAGTCATTGTCGGGGTGACTGCCATTGGACGTTTGTTTGGAGGTCGCCTCCTGAACCCATGCTTCTGAAAGGATGCGTTCTCCCTGCCAGATTCCCTTCTGAAGGTAAAGCTGCCCCAGTTTGGCAATGTCTTCCGTGGTGATTCGGAGTCCCCAACCACCGGTGTTGATTCCCTCGGGTGAACGATCCCAATCGGGTTTCTGAATCATCAACGGCCTGAAAAGACGCTTGTCCAGATAGTCCACCAGCCTTTCTCCCGTGACCGATTGAAGGATGGCTGAAAGCATGTACGTAGCGGCCGAGTTGTATTGAAAATGCGTTCCGGGTTTGAACTCGATATCTGAATGAAGAAAGGTTTTCACCCAATCAGACTCGACATTGAAAAGCCGGGGCTCCTTGCGGTGCCCCGTCGTCATGGTGATGAGATCACGGATACGCATGGCCTTGAGCTGCCAACTTGGATCGGTTGGCGTGTCGTCCGGAAAGAATGAAATCACCGGATCATCAAGTGACAGTTGACCTTCCCCGATCGCCAGACCAATGGCCGTGGAGGTAAAACTTTTACTGAGCGAATGCATGAGATGCGGCGTGGCTTCATCATAAGGGGTCCACCAACCCTGCGAGATTCGCTTGCCATGTCGAAGAATCATGAAACTGTGTACCGCGTCGATGTCCTTCTCGAGACGTTCGATGAACGAAAGGACTGCTGCAGACGAAACACCTTCTTTGTCTGGCTGACCCTCTGGCAGTGAGGAAGCAGGCTGCGCGACGACACCCACACAAGAGAGGAACCCTAAGACTGAAACTAGGAAGTTGACGGAAATGCAGGCTTTCATGAGCACAGAGTGCCAGATTACCTCCATGAAAAAAGCAGTTTTTCCACGTATTTGAAGTGACCTCATGAACTCACAATCCTGAGCGGTGTGGCCAACATGCTAATTTAACGCTTGTACTTCTTGCTGTATTACTTACAACTTTAAAAACCTTCATAAAAACAAGCTTTCCCCATTGTTCCACCCCTCGAAAAAAGGTAGTATTTTCAGGTGAAAGTTTTCATCTCTCCAAAGGAATGGTCGCACTCGATTGATCGCTTCGAATCCAACCATATGGTTTCATTGCAGGACCCGGATGCAGACCTGAATGATCTGCGTCCAGAATGGATCCATAAGGAAAATCACTTGATAGGCCTCTTCTACGATTGTGATATACCTGAACACGAACATGCCCCCAGGGCAGCCTGCATCCGTGAAGTCATCGATTGGCTGAAGCCTCGATGTAAGTCGGATTCCAAGAATCAATTTGTCATCCATTGTGATGCAGGGCTGGGGCGCTCACCTGCGATTGGTTATATCGCGTGGGCCTTGCACTATGGCCCGGGGTTGGAAGAAAAGGCGTTCAGGAAAATGCAGGATTCCTGTTTTGAAACTCAGATCATACCCAATACCATCATTGTCATGCATGCGGATGACTACCTCAAAAGAAACGGAAAACTATCCGAAGTTCTCACACAATGGAACCACAGAGTGACATGGAGAAGAACCTTCAGATGATCCATGTGTTCGCTCTTTCAATCAGGGGAATCCATCATCCCCCAGCAAACGAGTGCCGTATGGTCCCAAAAGTCGAATCTAAAATGTAAGTCGTTATTGGATTATGGGTTTTCCTTTTGTTGGTCGGAGCCCGCAACAATCAGCTTTTTTGATCGTATTGGGAGACTGACTTTCCAATTTGATTTACCCCATTCATGGCAATTCCATGCTCTGAACACACCTTTGCCTACTGCTTTAGATTTCCAATGAATTACATTTCCCAGCCTGAATTGTAATTGACGTATTCCTGCAAAAATAATCAGTTAGGGGAATGAAAACTCGATCAACATCCCTTATGAAATCCGTGTTGCTTTTCTTGCTGTCGATGATTTTTCTGCTAACGGGATGCGGCAAGGAGGAGGCTCTGGGCAAATGGGTAAAACACAAGACATCCCGCACTCAGGAAGGATGGAACTATGACATGTCCATTTACAAGGGATCCCCACCACCGGAAGACGATAATTTCTACATGGCCGGGCCCTTCAAGGGTTATCTGATGAGCAGCAGCAAGGGGATGGAGGAAAACTATCAGCACCCGTTGGTCAGAGAGAAGACCGAAACCTTCCTTGAGCGGGCACATATCGCAGCTAAAACCCGCAGGCAATCTGGCAAAGCAAAGATCATGGATTGGAGCCAACTTGCCCGTAATATTCGTGATACATCCACTAACATCAACGATCCGGAATTCAACAAGGCCATCAAAGGAAACGACGAGGAAGTCCTTGACCATTACTTTTCTTATTTCAATGCCTTTCTCATGAACTTACACAAGGCAACCGACAGGCCCCAGAGCTATTTCCCGACCATCAAAAAAGATGTTCATTTACGCACGCTCCTGCCTCATCTGGGCCCAATGAAAAAGACAGTCAACTTCCTTCGGAATGCATCAGCATTCAAGCTAAGGAAAGGAGACAGACAGGGAGCCATGAAAGATATCCAGTTGATGTTCGCATTGTATCGCATCTGCAAGGAGGACACATGGTTGATCTCCCAACTGGTGAGGGTGGCCATGGGGATCACCATCGTCGACACATATGAAGAAACGCATGCCAAGGGCCTTTGGAGCACGGAGGAACTGAATCAGTGGAAAAGCCTTTTTCAAGAACCAGGGAAATGGTTATGGCGAATTGACCAGAGCTTTGCAGATCGAGCGATTGAGCGCTCTGGAAGTTTTTGAGCTTTTTCTTGCAGACAAACCTCTTTTTGATCAAATCGCCATAGAAGAAGGATCCGGAGGTTTCGCTGGCATATTGAATTTCAAGGGCATGGCCCGTGATACTGTCGTGGAGCAGATGATTCCATATGACAGGCTCATGCAGGAATTGATTACCATGGTAGACCCTGAAAACCATCAGGGTCACCCCAACCAAACCACAGTGGACTTTTACTTTGAGAACCAAATTCCAGGGCCGGGAAACCTGTCAATAGCAGGCACCTTTATTGCCACGCACAAAACCGCACTGAGTGCGGAAAAGAAACTGATGGAACTATTTGATTCTGCATATCGGAAGTGATGGAATGACTGATTTCACACCCGTGTCATTGAGAAGGGTCGTCCACAAACATGACAATTCATGAATCTCCGTCTACCCGAGCCATGAGTTCCATTCGAGAATCAATCCATCACACTTATCACTGCTGGTAAATTGGGTAACCAGACTACGGCTTTCCAGCATGCGCGAGGCCACCTCTTGAAGAGTGCTGGGTGACTTGATAGAATTTATCTGTGCGCTAGGATGATAAAAGCGTTCTTGTAAATTGCGTTCAAGAGGTGACTTGACAGAATTATGAACAAATCAACCCCTCATCTGCAGGGAGAAATGGATCACGCATTCGAATATGATCGTGACCTCAAATTAGTTTATCGTTGCTATGGGGACCCGGACGGAAGCCCTGTTTTTTATTTCCATGGATGGCCGGGTTCTCGTTTCGAAGGTCAATTATTTGATGCGCTTGCCAGAGATCATCGATGCCTGCTCATAGCACCTGAGAGACCTGGGTATGGACGCTCAACCTCGTCGCAACACCTTTCTCTCACGCAATGGGCAGACCTGATCAAAGGCCTGGCAGATCACTTGGGTCTGGAACGCTTTTCCGTGATCGGGCTTTCCGGGGGGGG
>CALSPN010000056.1 GCA_943788245.1 uncultured Verrucomicrobiae bacterium
CGGAAAGGATTTCAACACGATCTTTTTCGTCTCGAGGCGTCACTATTTTTGATTGTCCGGGACGACGCCGATCCAAGTCCGGCTGAATATCCTCCTTTGATAATTCAACACAAGGAGGACAACCATCAAGCACGACGCCGACACCACCGCCGTGCGATTCACCCCACGTTGTGATTCGAAACAATTGTCCGAAAGTATTTCCCATTCCTCAACAATGCTCAAAAAGTCAATCGAGGTCAAATACTGCGAAGCCAAAGCTGGTTGGGAACATGATCATACAACCCCAACTCTCATTTGAAAACGGATGCTTCCCTGAGGTGTTTCTGACGGGCATCAATAAACGTCAGATGTGCATGACATAGACACAATACAGATCGCGATAAAGGGGAGCGCGCATGCATGGAGCTGCGGTCTTTTCCGTATATTCAAACACCGAGTCGTTGAATACGCACATGACCTTATGACTCAACCGAATGGACCTGCCTGCTTGATAAGAAAAACCAAGGTATCTGCACCTGGAATCTCCCGATCCAATCAATGATTTGTGGTGAAAACCCTGGGGAACTCCTGGGTTTTGATTAATCGTGCCCGACCTTCATCTCGTAGGGAGAATATGACCCCTCATCCATGCAGGATTCATAGAGATAGCCTGCATTAAACAATAAATCCGTCTGTCGTCTCGCCCTTGAACCTTGATACGGTTTTTTCCGTGATCCTTGCTTTCGAAAAGACATTGATCAGCTTGAGCAAGCAGAGAGCGTTTATCCTCGGCGTCCTCGGGAAAAGTCGCTACACCAAATGAAGCGGTCACATGCAAGTCAATGCCCTCTTTCTGTAGATAGGGCGTATTTGCAACGCTCTCTTTGATGCACAATGTCTTACGAACGGCTTCGGCTTTGGAGTGACGAGGAAGAATAACGACAAATTCATCCCCTCCATAGCGAACGATGCGATCATGTGTATCCAGGCAGCTTTGCACGGCCTCTGCTATTTCCTTGAGCGTTTTTGCCCCCACCAAATGCCCATGAGAATCCACGAACGGACTTAAAGTCGTCGATATCGAAAAAAGACCAGCGAATGTTCCCGCTTGTCTTTCGCGTTTTTCGCGAGAAGCCTATCAAGAGTGGCGATGCAGGGAGCGGCTGTTGTGAAAACCACTGCCATCATCTGTGACAGAAAGCCGCGCAACCTGATCATGCTTTTTCTTCAGGTCCTGAGACATTCTTCGGATTCGAAGCAAGTTTTTGACACGCGCTTTAACCTCATCTTTTCCGAAGGGCTGAATCAGGCCATCATCCACTGTTTTCCCCGGTAATTTATTTGGAATGCGTGAGGTTTTCAGGGGAAGTAACAGCAGACTTGGCAGGAAGACAGGGTGGGCATCTTCGCGCAGTTTTTGAATTTGCGCAGCGTGCTTTGTAAGGTGAACACGGTCCACCAGTAACAGAGTCAAACAGTTCCTCCTGGATATCGCAGTCACCCCAATTGGACTCCAGTTTACACTCGTCCTGCAGACAACGTTTGATCATTCGATCGAAACGCGGGTTCTCAATCAGCATGAGGACGCGGCTTGGAGGCGTTTGGTCATCCTCACTTCTACTCGGAATGTGACTCGCCAATCTCTATTCAGAACAACAGAGATGCAACAGTGCTTACAAAAGCCCTGACACCTTCCCATCAGCGGACAATTAAACTCGAAGGTAAACCATCCGACCCGTAATTCGATGGTAATTCCCGCACTGTCGTTGTCCAAACTCATTCTCCCTGCCTGGAGAATGGCGGTGACGAGGAAATGTATCGTGGATGGTCGCCAACTTCAGATTCCAATCACTCGCACGCGTCTCTCCTTTTTCCACCGAAATAGCTGCATCGATGAAGTCGGAGATGCTTCGATACCCATAGCATTGTTGCCCTGAAAAGTTTCCTTGAGCATCAGGGCCGTACTTCATAAATAGCGGATTGGGAGATTGAAACCCTTGATGATCATCGGCAACAGAATATCCGCGATGCGCTTGGTCCACGGTAACCTCACCACGGTGCCCCTGGTAAAAAAAACGTTGTTGCGAATGCACGTCACTTCGCGGAGCAATCCATGAAGCCGTGCATACGGCAGTGCCCAGAGATTTCGAGGTCATGTTCTGCCACCTTGAAGTCAAGGTGATGCTGTCCTCTGTCTCTATCGATTTCATTTGGGCCACTCCATTGGACGCCATGGCCGACACAAGCAAGGGTCTGGCTTTTCCGTGCAATGAGTTGCAAAGAAAATCAAGGTGATGCGCATTCAAATAGTAACTGATGTCGCTGGATTTCCCGGCCCAGGCCTTAAAGCTATCAAGCTGAGATTTAGGCTGACTCATGTAGGCATGAAACAAACTGAAATCTCCCAAACTGCGTATCCGCTCACCCGCATCCGTGTATATGGGATCCCACCTCTTGTGGACTTCCATGCAAACCAGTAGGTTGGCATTGGCTGCAGCTTCAGCAAGTGATCGATGTTGATCCATTGTTTTGACCATTGGCTTTGCAATCAAAACATGCAAGCGCCGCCTGGTTGCCTGCACTGGCTATCTCAAAATGCGTGCTGTCCGGGGTGAAAACGATAACCACATCACCTGGCCGCAGTTGATCCATGGCTTGAAGGTATGCAGAAGGATCGGAGGGCTCATTATCATCCGGATATGTCTCAAGAGAGCTATCGAGGCCGTAACTATCGGTTATCTTTTCATGCAGATGCTTCCTTATTCCGGGAAACTTTGTTCCGTTCGTCCCGGCCATCAAAAGACGCCCGACTTTACCGGAGGCCCTCAGGTCAAAAAGTGTTAAAGCCACGACACCAGCACTTTTATCGGATCTACTGGCAGCGCCGTGCACATATCCGGTTGTGTACTCGCCCGACCCTACTATCAACACGTTCGGCAAATGTTTCATGTCACTGATCTACAATCGGTTTCCCTGAATCGAACTAGGACTGCCCTTCACTCACAGTCCACCCTCCATCGACTGAAAGCACTTGTCCCGTGATAAAACGTGCGCCATCAGAGAGTAAAAGCGCAGCCGCATCGTCCAGATCCTGGGGCACCCCAATACGCCCCCCGTCCAGAGGTTGTTTTGTCCGGATGAAGTCCATGATGGGTTGGTTTGTCTGGGCGCGCTCTGACATGGGGGTGGCTATCAACCCGGGACAAAGCAGATTCACTCGAATCCCTTCTTTGGCATAATAGGCAGCACTCGATTTGACCATGCCAACCATGGCCGCCTTGGAAGTGGCATAGGCATGTGTTGAGAAAAAATGAGGTGACGGAGAAAACCCCAGAACTGAACCACAATTGAGAATACTTCCGCCCTGCCCCTGCTCCAAAAAGACACGCAACGCCGCACGATTGCTGTAAAAGACGGAGTCCAAATTCAAGCGTAAGGTTTGAAGCCAGCCTTCATCGGTGATTTCATGCATGGGACCATCGCCAAACCTGCGACCACTTCCACCCGCCACATGATACAGACCGTGCAAGTCCCCGAAACGTTCTCTTACTTCACTAGAAGGCTCGATCGACCTGGACCGGATCAGCCGCATCACTTTGAATCGCCACCCCGTCATCTCCCAACCATTGGGAAGCAGACTGGATTTTGGATTCACTCCGCCCCATGACTGCCACCTTGGCTCCATACTGCAGGAATTTCCTGGCAGCTGACTCACCCAATCCGCTGGTGCCACCGACGATCAGAATGACTTTATGATTGAGGTCCATGCTTGTGTTGGAAAATTCGAATTGCCTCTATTTGATACCAAGTTTTTTAAACCGGGCTTTAATCTGTTTGTAATGAAAATCGGTAGAACAAAGTTTGTCCAGTTCGCCCTTTTTGAAGTGCTTGGCCACTTCCGGGTCCGCCATTAATTGTTTCTTGAAATCCGCATCCACATCGCCTGCATGTTTGTTTTTCCAGGTCTGCATGGCATTTCTTTGAACCAATCCATAGGCATCCTCGCGTGTCAGCCCCTTTTGAATCAAGGCCAGCAGGACCGTCTGGGAATTCCACATACCCAATGAAAGCTTCATGTTTCGATCCATGTTTTCAGGGTAGATAATCAAGCCGTCGGTCAAATCACTGAGTTTATGAAGCATGTAATCCAACAATGTGCAGGAATCCGGAAAGATGACGCGCTCGACAGAACTGTGACTGATATCGCGTTCGTGCCACAAGGCCACGTTCTCCATTGCAGCAACGGCATTGCCTCTCAGGACACGGGCCAACCCGGTCAATCGCTCCCCTGTGATCGGATTGCGTTTATGAGGCATGGCGCTGGAGCCTTTCTGACCTTTGGCAAAAAACTCTTCAGCTTCCAGCACCTCAGTGCGCTGCAGGTGACGGAACTCAGTTGCCCAGCGCTCGATGCTTGCACCAATGAGCGCGATGGTTGAAATGAATTCGGCATGCACATCCCGCTGGATGACCTGAGTAGCAATGGGCGCAGGTTTCAGCCCAAGCTTCCGGCAAACAAAAGATTCAATTTTAGGTGAAAGGTGGGCATTGGTTCCAACGGCCCCAGACAGTTTGCCAAATGCCACTTGCTTCCGAAGTTCCTTCAAACGTCTCTCGGCACGGCCAAACTCATCAAACATGAGCGCCATCTTCAAGCCAAAGGTGGTAGGCTCAGCATGGATACCATGACTACGGCCAATCATGGGCGTGAATTGATGTTTCTTGGCCTTGCGACCAATCACCTTTCGCAAAGCAACAACATCCTTGATGAGGATATCCACGGATTCCACCATCTGAACCCCGAATGCCGTATCAATCAAGTCACTGCTGGTGAGACCATAATGCAGCCAACGTGAGGCGCGATCATTGATGTTTTCGGCGACATTCGTTGTGAAGGCGATAACGTCATGATTCAAGGTTTTTTCAAGTTCCCGGCAACGCTCGATCGTAAAGGACGAACGAGATTTCATTTTTTTGAAATCTTTTGCAGGAACTGTCCCTTGCTCAACTAAAGCTTCCGTGGCTAGTAACTCAATCTGAAGCCAGATTTCAAGTTTTCTCTGCTCGGTCCAAATGTCCCGCATGGCGGGGCGTGAATAACGCGATATCATATAGACCATGAAAAAAACCGATTTCAGTCCCAAACGAAAGCAAAAACGTCACTCAATCCAATAAAGATGAGTTCATTTTTGTTTCATTCATCTTTTGCAACGCCGGCACGCCCCGATTTGAAGCATGGGATCATACTGCAGTGATCATAGCACCCCATCGATCGAGGCGATGGGTTATTTAACTTTGAAGACACTCTTTTTGCAGCCAGGCAGCAAACAAAACCAATCCAGCGGTTTATCAGATATCAGGTATGCTCCAGTACGGACCAGTACATCGGGCCCCAGCCTGATTGTGAGTCAGGAAGGATTTGCCAACCGAATTCAGTGACCTCTCCATAGGCAGGATTTAATTCGGTATGGCATTGAAACCGATCGCCCTTCTTTTTGATGAGCCTGCGAATCGTTTCATCATTTTCAAGCATCGACAGACTGCAGGTAGAATAAACAATCCGCCCACCGGGCTTGCAGGACATCAAAGCCGAACAAAGCAAGGCATATTGTCTGTGAGCTAGCTGCTTGGACCGACTGGGTTTCCATTTCTTCAATTCGACTGCTTGATGCAACACATGTCGTTCCGAAGAACAAGGCGCATCCAACAGAATTCGGTTGTATTGATCGGGCTCAAACAAACCCCATTTGGAGGCATCATGTCCGGTGACCCGGATGTTGCTGAAGGTCGTTTTCGGGATGTACGCTTTCAGAATATTCCGAAGCTTTTCCTTTCTTGCACGGCTCCATTCATTCGTCGTTAGGTGGCCATTGCCACCCAATGCTTCTGCTAGAATCAAGGCTTTACCTCCAGGTGCTGAACACATGTCCAACACGCGATCTCCTTCTTTCACATCCAATGCCAAGGCAGGAATGAGAGATGCTGGATCCATGCGATAATAATCCATCACTCCCGAAGGCTGAAGTGATGGTTCAAAATCATTTGAAGGATAGATACAGTGAGGCATTTCAGGAAGCTGTTCCTCTTCCTCGCTGACCTCGCAACCGCTGAATCCATTCAGTCGCAGACACCTGACAGGCGCTTGCATCAGGGCATGCAGCAGACCTTCCCAACGGGTTCCATACTGGGCATGATAAAATGTCTGAAACGCATCTGGTATCATCTCCTCGTTTATCTCTTTTCCACTGTTATTTAACAAGAGAAGAGTGGGAAAAGCGATGAATATCCTTGAGTCCAGGCAAAGATTGAAAATAATTGAGATGTGAAATCCATTGCCACTTCTGTATGCATCAGCCTTTCCTTGATCAATGAAGCACAAGCCTTGTCTTGGAAAAAGCATCTCATCATGAACAAGGGCATTGCAATACAGCCGTCGCCTTGGACTTAAATGGTGACAGGAATCTGGACGTCATTGCCAGTTTCAATGGAAAGGTAAGCCTCTTGCTGGCTCCAGACTGGAAGACCGAAGTCGTGCTTCATCAATTTAAGGGAGGCAAGGGGCAGTGTATTCACAGCACTTTGATCGATGTTGATCAAGACGGAGACTTGGACTGGGCAGGCTCTTTGTCCAACGACCATCCGTTCTGGTTGGAAAACCCCGGCCAATCAGAGATCCTCAAAGGGGCATGGACACCGCGTTTAATTGATTCAGTAATCACAGGTATCCATTGCTTGACTACAGCCGATATCAATAACGATGGAAAAGAAGATCTGGTTATTAATAATTTTGAACCGTCACGAGGACTCTCAGACTCAATGGCCTGGTTTTCTGCGCCCAGCAATCCACTCAGCGCCACGCACTGGAACAGGCATGTTTTCGCAGCAGGAGATGCCAGAGGTGGCAGTCATTACATGGGCGTGGGGGATATGGATGGAGATGGGTGGATGGAAATAGCAGTGGGCGCCAAAGGTACACCATTTGCGAATGGCAATTGGTTTGCTTTCTGGAAAAATCCGGGGGAAGAAAAAACAACGACTCCATGGAAAAAAACAATGCTTGCTGAAAATCAGCTCGGCGCAACCAACATTCTCCCAGCAGATGTCAATGGGGATGGGAAAACCGATTGGCTGGCATCAAGAGGCCATGGAGTTGGCTTGATCTGGTTTGAAAATCCTGATTGGAAAATGCACGACATTGATGAGGAAATTCTATCACCCCACAGTTTGACCGTTGCCGACCATGATCAGGACGGCGATATCGATGCTTCAAGTTGCGGATATGAGAGCGAATGGTTGAGATGGTACGAGAATGATGGCAGCGGGAATTTCAAAATCCATACACTTGACGATGCCCAGCAAAGTTATGATCTCAAATCAATCGACATGGATGGGGATGGAGATTTGGATCTTCTCAACGCGGGGCGAGGCAGCCAGAATGTTGTCTGGTATGAAAACCTCCTGAGATGAAAAGAGGATGATGCATTCCTGCACGATTGTTTGCTCTATCAATCAAACACGGCGATAGACTGTGCAATCAGATCGGCCGGATTGACGACAACATGCTTCACTCGTTTCCGGTTCCAGGTATAGGTCATGTGAACGAGTCCATCCCGGGTTTGAATCATGGACGGATAAGAAAACTCTCCCGCATCAGCTTGCTCCACGATGGCGGCTGCTTTCCACCTTAGACCATCTTCACTGATCGCCAGGTGAAGGATGTTCCGCTTCCCCCAACCTTCGCTGCGTCGCCCGCCACCCATGTGATTATACAACAGCAAATGCCTGCCATCTTGAAGGGTCAATGCCTCAATACCGGAATTGTTGTTGGGAAGTTGCGTCCTTTCCAATGGACTCCATGTTTTGCCTTGATCCTTTGAAAAGGTCTGAACAATTTTCTCATGCTTGGATCGGCAGAGGGCCTGAATTGTTCCATCGGCATGTTGCAGGAAAGAAGGCTGAATGACTTGAAATGACTGTTCATCCTGCTCGATACGGGCCCATGAATCTCCTGATTCAGGTTGATCAAAATTATTGAGCGTTTCAAAATGGATACGCCAGTCATTTCCGTGTTCTGTCGAGGATGGACAAAGTAAATTCCCGCCGGATAACAGCAGGGGCTTGGACCGAACCGGACCATCGATACTCTCGGGCAATCTTCGACGATCTCGGAAGGATCTGCCTCCATCATAACTGACCATGACCTCTCCCCACCAATTACGCGGATCGGGCCCTACTTTGAAAAAGAGCATCAGAGGGGAATCGCCCGGAGGCTGAAATAAGACCGGGTTCCAGGTCGGATAGCGAAGATTCGCATGCTGAACACCATCCGCCCATTCTTTGGGTGAGGACCACCCATCACCATCATGGTAACTCGACCAAATACCCACATCTGGATTTTTCTCTTCAGTCCCACCAAACCACGATGCAACCAGACCTCTTTTTGTTTCACTGATCGTAGATGCGTGACATTCAGGGAAAGGCACTTTTCCAAAGATAAAGGATTCGTCTACCAAACCGGAAAATCGTGGAGCAGCTGACAACCGTGGTTCTCGCGCTTCCAGCTCCTCGGCCGGATATTTGATGCAGTCATCGTGTGCGATGTAGTAGATCCTTCCATTCTCAGCACCAATCAATAGATCGGGTTGACCATCCTTGTTAAAATCACAAGTAGATGGACTTGAGGTATGCCCTGCAACATTGCGCTTGGCCAAATTGCCAATTTTCTTTAGCACGATCTTTCCATCCCTTTCCTCGCAGTTGCGGTACCAGGCAGCATTTTCGGAATTCACCAGTATGTCCAATCTACCATCCTGATCCCAATCGACGACACTCAGTTTGTAACGACCACTGCTTCCTGCGGTCCTTGCGTTCAGTCGAATGAGCTTGTTGTCCTCATCTATGAAGATGCGCGATTCAGTGGAGGAACGATTCTGGCAAGTCAGATAACCCTCCTGATCCAAGATTACCAGATCGAGTTGTCCATCTTGATCAAAGTCCACTGCAAAGGGTGTCGTACGCCATTGTGTCTGCAGGTTTTCAGCAATTGTCTGTCTCCAGTAGAATTCCGGAGGTTTCTCTTGGGTCCAGAAGGGAAGCGGTTGCCGAGTGAATCCAGATTCTGTATTTTTCAACAACATGAGCTCAGCCATGATTGAATTGACAATGAAGTCATCACGTCCATCGCCATCCCAATCAGCAACGGAAAATGTAGTGTAACCCCATTTGGCTTCGGCTGGACCTTGTATGGAGCCATTGCTACCTGCCATGATTCGAAAGGGTTCGCCATCCACTTCGAGTAGCTCGGGCCTGGACCATCTGGTTCCCTTGCCATCCATGTTCGTGATCACGCCAATCTGGCCGGCGGTATTACCAGAAAGAATATCTTCGTCGCCATCCTTGTCCCAATCGTATGCAAACGGAGTGGCAAGTGCGCCAAATTTCAACGTATCGGCTTCTTGCTGGAAATATCTGGGTTGATGAAGACGGGGTAACAAGTCGTGGCTCTGAGTCACGTTTTCTATCAACGCCACACGCCCGTCCTCATCTCCTACGATTAAGTCGTCATCCCCATCGCCATCCCAATCCACCGCGGTAGGAGTGATCATTTGAAGATCCATTTTGAGGGGTTCTCCGTCGGTTCCCGTCAAACGTATTCCTGTCGCAAAATCAGGTTCAGATCGGGTACCTATATTTTGAAAATAGGTAAAGCCATCCAAAAACTCACCGCACAACAAATCGAAATCTCCATCCCCATCAAAATCAGCCAGATTGGGACTTGGCCAGCCATAGACATCCACCGATGAACCATTGGCTTTGATTTTCACAGGTCTCGTACTGTATTCACCTTCGATATTCTCAATGAGGTATACCCAACCATGCAACGGCCCATTACGCCAGTTCCCCTTCGAGTCATAGGCCTGGTCCCACACATAATCTTCCCAATCGCCCACTCCTACAATCAGATCCTGATCTCCGTCCCCTTCCCAATCAGCATATCGCCACATCCCGCCTCGCGATCGATTTGCCAGAAACTTTGATACAGGAAAGATCCTGGTCCCCTGACTGAACCCTTTGTTTTTAAAGTCCACAAACTCCACATTTTCAAGGAGCACTCTCGGTTTTCCATCGACGAAACTCACCTGCAAATTGTGATTGCCCTGCCCTATCCGAATGCCGGGCTTGAATACTGGAAGCTTCTCCCCTTTTTCAGTTCCTGGATTTTCAAAGAAGTAAGTCCCATTGGAAGGCTTATCCGGACAGGATACCAATAAATCCATGTCTCCATCGTTATCATAATCCATGGGCAGAGGCCAAGCCCACAGTCCTACCCCCAGGTCCACGGTAAGCCCGGGATTGTCATAGGCCAGCTCCTTAAGTTTCCAATCCTCGGCATGGGTCATTCCACCAGCGGTGAATAGAAAACAGACTGCGAACGATAATGACTTTTTCATTTGAATTAAAGGTATGGTGATCAGCCACATCTTGGCGAAAGAATGCCTTCAATAGCAAGCCATCTCACACAAGACATCTGTTTCTTCCTTTCATGTCATTTCAAGTTCAAGACTGTTGACACATTTCTTTTTATCATTGAGGTTGATATCATTCATGTGCCGATTGTTGACCAACATCTCATCTTGTTTGGATAGTCTGCCCCATATGCGGAAAAACTCTCTATCCATTTTAATTGCCGCCCTTTCAGGATTCTTTTCGGATGCAGCGGAACTATCAGCAGATAAGAAACGACCGAACGTACTATTTATTCTAGTGGATGACCAATCACCTCTGGATCTTGGAATCTATAACCCCAGATCCATCTTGCAGACTCCCAATATTGATCGGATCGCGAGAGCAGGTATGATTCTGGACAATGCGCATCACATGGGCGCTTGGATTGGAGGTGTATGCACGCCTTCACGACACATGATCATGTCCGGCAGAACAGTCTGGCATATTCCTGGCCGAAAAACTAACAAGGTAAACGCCAACCCGAACGAATCTAATCCAAAACTCGTTCCCCGGGACTTGGCCACACATACATTGGGCGCAATCTTCAACCGCGCTGGATACGACACCATGCGGACCTGCAAACGGGGTAATAGTTACGCTGCGGCCAACAAGCAGTTTACCGTCGTTCGCGATGCGACTAAACGAGGTGGCACTGCTGAATCGGGAAGCGAATGGCACGCAGATCAAGTGCTCGATTTTTTGACTAAACGTGAATCGAACAAAGATCAAAACCCCTTCTTCATTTATTTTGGTTTTTCACACCCACACGATACCCGCAATGGCACCCCTGAACTTTTAAAAAAATATGGGGCCATCAATCACATGGACAAAAACTCTCTGCCACCTGCCAATCGAGCACAGCCACCGTTGCCATTGAACTACCTCCAACAACACCCTTTTCACCATGGGCATCCCAATCTACGTGATGAGGTCAACGTAAAAGGTGTCTGGGAAAAACGTGATGAACGCACCATACGCAACGAGTTGGGACGTGAATTTGCATGCAGCGAGAATATTGATATCCAGATTGGGCGAGTCCTGAGTCACCTTGAGAAATCCGGTGAACTGGAGAACACGTATGTGATCTACACAGCCGATCACGGCATGGCCATCGGACGACATGGACTTCAGGGGAAGCAAAACCTTTATGAACACACATGGAAAGTCCCCTACATCGTCATGGGCCCCGGCATTCAGGCCAACACACGCGCGAATGGGAATATTTACCTTCTGGATACTCTCAGCACGCTTTGTGAGTTAACGGATGTCACCACTCCCTCAACAAACGAGGGTATCAGCTTTGCGCCTGTTTTGTTCGGAGAAAAAGGCATCATTCGTGACACTCTTTACGGCGTGTATTGCGGTGGCACCAAGCCCGGGATGCGTTGCGTCAAGAAAGGTAATTGGAAGCTCATCAAGTATGACGTAATGGATGGCCAAGTCAGGGAGACTCAGCTTTTCAATCTGACCGTTAATCCACATGAGTATTTACCCGAACACCGGAAGAACGCCCCCTTGATGACAAATCTTGCGGATATTCCTGAGTTCGCAGATAAACGGGCAGAGATGGAATCACTGCTTCTCTCGGAAATGGTTCGATTGAACGATCCCTACCGACTTTGGGATCAGTAGAATTGACTATTCCCAGGCCACCAGGAACTCGACTAGATCCCTTATTTCAAAAGGCGTGAGAATGCCGAGCATGGGTGGCATCGAAGACGCCTTGACAACTGTTCTCGTCATTATATCCGATTTATCATACCGAACGGTTTCGCCCGTTACCTTGATAAAAGTCAGATCGGTTGAAGTTTCACTAACCACACGACCCGCCTGTGAACCCCCTTCCTTCAAGCCAATCATGGTGAGAGCATACCCCTCAGCCAGCGCTGCGGATGGATTGAGAAGTGACTCCAGCAAATAGGTCCTGTCCCTTGTTTGCCCGATGCCTCTCAGTACAGGGCCTACTTGTTTATCTGCTCCACCTGCATCATGACATCGAACGCATTGCCCGGCCACGTGATCATCAAAAATAGTTCGACCGCGATCGTAATGACCTCCTTGAAGCAGTCCCGGAGGATAGGTCTCACTCCGTGTTGCACGGTATGTTTTTACTTGGGATTTGAGTTCAGCGTCTCCATGTTTCACTGAAGCAGTCAAAAGGTCCAATTCCAGTCTTGAATCCAATGCACCTTGTTGAAGATCCATCATCAAATCACGCAATATATCCGCGCTACGTTCCGTGTGCATGCCGCCCAATAAATCAAGAGCAATCTGCTTCTCAGCCACAGACCATTCAGAGCTGCTCATGTTAAAATAATCTGTAAATTGCGATTGATTCACGAGAGCCCATGAACGCATGGCCTGAATCCTCAGATCGATGTGTTTCGAAGATATCACAGCACCTATGATCTCCAGCAAACCAGGATCGTTTGAATCCGTCAGACGGGCCAAAGCCCTTACTCTGGTCGCAGGCTCGATTCCATCAGAGATCACCCATTCCGCAAGAATCGAGTGATCAACCTCAATCCCATGCCGTGCGGCAAGCTTGACTAAATCACTACGCAATGCCCCCTCTGCCCGATGAACGACAGGCTGAAAGCCTTCCCTCAATACTGATTGAGCAGCCTGGGGATTGCGTCCTTTCAGTACTCTCACTCTCCCAACCACGCGATCAATGAACGGTGAGGCATTCCAGGTTGCCAGTGATTCCAAGGCTTCCAGTTTCATTGAATCAGGGGCTGCGTCTGATTCGGCAAAGCGCATCAACCGTTGGGCATGGACGGACTGACCAAGGCGCATATTTGCGCTGATTGCCCGACGGACAATAACCTCGTCAGATTGTGATGAGGCGGGCAAATCCGTGAGCAACATCGCGAGGTCAGGTAAGGCCGAAGGAATGGAGAAATCATCGTGAATCGCCCTTGCCGCTTCGTGTCTGACAAAAGGGTGCTCATCTTCGAGAAACCTTGCTACCGTCGCATCCTTCAAGCGGCGTAATGCCACCACTGCAGCAAGCCTTACATCGAGATGTGAGTGATCTGTCAACCGATTCAACTCAACGCTCTCATTCATCCCAAACCACGCCATGACACCTGCATGCCTCAGATAGGGATCACGGCCATCATTTTCTTCAAGCATTCGGGTCACTGCGTCGAAAGCACGCGGGTCTCCTATTTTCCCAAGGGCAATACCTGCCATAAACCTGACTCTCAAACTCTCATCTTGAAGTAATTGAATCAGTGTTTGAACTTGAGATGAAGCTTCAAGCTCGCCTGCGGTTTTTGCACTTTGAGCGCGGATTTCACTCGCTTCATCCGAAAAAGGCAATCGGGAGATCATTAGTGCTGATACCCGCTCCTTCATTTGTCCGAGTGCCCAAAGCGCATGGATACGAGCCAATTTGGGCTCCAAATTATTTTCTGCAATATGAATCAAGATGTCCAGGTCTCCACGTTTGACCAATTCAAATTGCGCTTTCAATCGAATACGTTGATCAGCATATCCTAGTAATTTTTTCAGCATGGATTCAGGTTTTGACTCGAAGGACTCAGCCAACCACCTTTTGACTTCTTTCCGCATGCTGGATCCAGCCACCTCTGGATCGTCGACTTTGTAAATCGCTCCTTTGTCATTCGGTTGCCACATACCATCCCAATCGGCAATGTAGGCCGCACCGTCCGGGCCGAAATTGAGAGCACTCGCCATGAGCCCCTGATGAAAAATATGTTCATCGACCATTTCGAAGTAAGCACCTTTTGGTTTCACACGGAAAGCAGTGATTTTCTTGACCGGAAATTGAGCCAGAAAAAAGAATCCTCTGTAAGCTTCGTTCAAGGCGGTTCCAGGGTTGTATTTGAACCCACCGGGCCCCACTGAATAATTGGAAAGCGGTGGAGTGATGTGAGCGGGTTGCCCCCTATGATGAGGAATCCACATTTTTTCTTCAATCCATGGACTGTAAATAGGCATCCCAGTATGAGTGCTCCAGCCTTTTGTACGAAACTGCCAATTCAAACGCCACCCGGAATCTGAACCCTCTGTAATGTAGACAAATCGCTCACGTTCCCCCCGAACATCTCCATCGTTGTCGACAGAAAAAAGGTTTCCAAAATCATCGAATGCAATCTCCTGCACATTGCGCAGACCTGTGGCAAAAAACTCCAGATCCGATCCATCAGGATTCATTCGCAAAACACCCCCCGTATTCGGATAATGCAAGCGTTTACCCTCTTGAGTCATGACTGAAGTTCCATTATCACCTACGGAAAAATAAATTTTACCATCAGGCCCAACGGTCAAACCATGAATATCGTGACCATCGTATGCTGCGTGTACACCAAATCCCCGGAACAAGCTGGTATTTCTATCTGATACGCCATCGCCGTCCGTATCTTCCAAACGCCAGATATCCGGATAAACTGTATAATAAACATGGTCAGCGAAAGGCATGACGCCTGCAGCGGCACCATTATTTTCTTTGTTGAAGCCCTCCGCAAACACTCGACTCTGGTCAGCCACCCCATCACCGTCGGTATCTTCAATCAAATGAACACGCTCTTTCACCATCGTTAAATCACGCCAGTCATGGCTGCCATCTTCATTTCTGTCTTGGAGCCATGATCGATTCTCACGACTTTTCTCTGGCGCCATCCATTTTCTGAAAAGCTCGATTTGACGAGAAATTGAAACTGAACCGAGGTCTTCTTTTACCCACCCCTTGTGTGCACGAATGTCAATATCAACGGTTCCTCTGCGTGCTGTTTCCACCACGTACAAGCGTCCTTGCTCATCAAAGCTCAACGCAACAGGATTGATGAGCAAGGGCTCTCTTGCCCACAGATCCATTTGTAATCCGCGTTCAATCAAGGGTTCGTATGGTGGAGAAACCACTTCACTGGATTGCCCAAGAACAGCAGGAATGATCGACAAAAGAATGCATCTGCGGATCCATCTTTCAGGGACCGAGCAAGCATGATTGCCGAAAGTTTTTTTCACAATTTTCATGGAGTAAGGATGGGGAAATCTGAATCAAGAAGAAAGCAAATGATACTTTTGATGCGACTGAAATATGCAGGCCATCTGGCTGAGTAACCTTCTTGCTATTATTCCCTCAATCGTATGGGGGTGTCGTCCCGTTTGTCCAGCAGGGCTTGAAGCTGATCTGAATAAACTTTTCCAGAGTCATTCAGAAGCAATGGACGGCTTTGTGCCTCAGGAAATGCATTTCCTTGCTGCTTCCAGATCCCAATAGCACGCGATTGAGCTTCCTGCAGCTGCGTGTCGCTGGCCACATAATCATACCCGAATGATTCAAAGCCGGGAAAACTCTTCAGGGCCTTGTGAGCGACATATCTGACGGCAGCATAAGGATCATCTAATAATTCTGCCAAAAAACGAGGTTGCCAATGATGACCAGAAACATCTTTGGAGGATGGCCACGCGAGATGCCAGGCGGCTAACGCCCTTTGTCCGGCGTCTCCCTGCAAAAGATGTTTTAAGACAGATGAGATTTCCTGATCTTCATTTGCCACTTCGGGAATGGGCTTTTCATACCACTCGTTCAAAAACTCTGCCGTCCATTGAAGAGATTGATCAGTATGGCAAAGGTTACATGCGTTAGGCCGCCCTGTGGCCGAGCTGGTAGCCACGTCTGGGCTATCTACTTGATGGCTCCGAATGGCACTTAACAGTGAGAAACTCGTATGCGGCATGTGGCAGTTGTAACACTGACTTCCCTGAGATTCTTCAGCATGATGTGTATGGGCTGAGAGATTATTTTTATAGGAGGAATGACATTGAAGGCAGGCCTGATTGGTTTCCATTCTCTTTGCCAGCATATCGTCGGGATCACTCTTATGCATCGAATGACATGACACACAGGACATGTCGCCGTCCTGGTGGCACGCAGTCTCCAGTAATCCATTATATTCCCTTCCAGAAACACGCATCATGCCATCAGGCCAGAAAAAATCCCGGAGCAAACTTGGATTTTTCTCAACAATTTGTTGTAACCAGGGCAACTCATCCATCTTGGTGGGTTGAATGATTGGCGTCGTCGCAGTGAGATCATCGCCGGGACGATAGTCAAACCCTGTTTGCCGCCATGCTTCCTTTTCATCCCACCACTTCATTCCGTGGCATTGCCCACATACTTGCGTGGATCGCTCGGCACTCAAACTATCAGGCTGAATGATAGGGTCCTTGCTTTCGGGAAGAACATTTCCGGAGGCCTTGGCTTCCGCAACTTGATCATGCCACTGAACATGTCCCTCACCTGGTCCATGACAAGCTTCACATGAAATCCCGAGATCGGCAGCAGTAGAAAGGATTTGATCTGTATTTCGATCGTGTCCGGGGACGCCAGCTGTGACATGGCACCGAATGCATGATAAATTCCATATTTCCGGACTTGCAGCAGAGTGGGGATCCCGAATAAAGGTTGAATCTCTGGGAACCCACCGCTCATCTCTGATAAGCCAGGTAAACGGAAAGCCAATCTGCATATTCCCATGATAGGCAGGCAACCAGAAAACCTGCATATGATGCGAACCTGTTACCATGCCCATACGGAGCTCGATACCCTGGGGACGACTAGAAGGAGTAAGCGCCGAAGTATCGGGCTGCCGATCCGTGATCCGAACCCAATATTCCTTACCTTTTTTGAACAAGGTAAATACTTCTTCTCCCATCTCCAACTCAACACCGTCAAAATCGGCTTGAACTGTTTCTGGAGTCATGAGCTGAGTCATTGAACGGTGATACGAGTGATGCCAACTGGCATGCTCACTTTCGTGACAATCTACACAAGCATCGCTACCAAGATACCCTTGTGGGCCTTGCTTAAGTGGAAGTGTATTTCGATGTATCTCACCCGGATCAATACTTGGATTCCCGTTTTTTTGCCTGAATTCCACGGGGTCAACAATCTCAGGTAAATGATTAGAATCAGCCATATTCAATGGTGAAATCTCCGGCTCCTTACTGAACCAATTGTAAAAAAGAACAACAATCAGCAAGAGGAATAGAATGCCCCAGCGGATGAAATGTGAGCTTCTGTTAAATTCACGATCAATTTTCAAAATGGTTCCTTGATGGACAAGATAAAGAAGTTCAGCAGAACAGAAAAAGGGCAGCCCTTGGGGGCTGCCCTTGAATTTGAATATTCAATGCATGTGCACCAATAAATTAGCGACCTGATCTTTGGCGCATGAGGCGCACTTGGTTCATGGTCTGATATGCTTTGGTAGCATTTGCATCCCCTGAAGCCATCGCATTCGTGACTTCATCAGTCACCATGCCGTATGCCACACGTTGATCAGCAGGATCCATTTGGGTTTTCAGGACGATGTCCACAGCAGCTGTGTAGTTGCCGGCATCCAGAGCGGCTTCCACTTTTGCCAATGCTGATTTCACGGCAGGATTACTTCCTACTTCTCCCGATCCTCCGCCAGTTGTACGACGGGCCGAGGTCTTTCTGGCCTGTGTTTTTGCTTCTCCGACACTGACATCCGTGTTGACCTCTGGCGCTTCTTGAGTAGCAGAGTCGTCACCTCCACATGCAACCAGAAGTATGGACAGTGTGATGAGAACAAGAAGACTTGCGAACCTGTGAATATTTCTCATGAGAAAAGGTCTATCAAGTGATAAAAATCTCAATATCCGCCTCGTGGCTTACCTGGCACGCAGTATAAGTCATTGGCTGGCTCAATCCTCAATGGAACACTCAAACCACTGCGAGGTCCGACCATTTCATAGAACTTCTGGAAAGTTAAGTTCTGGGCTGCCCCCATGATCAAGCCGACTGCCGACCTACCGCCTACATTGGTGCGGTTATCTTCCGAGCGACCACCGCCGTGGCGCTGAGAGATACCTTCATGGGGTTGATTACCGGCGTCGTTAAAGTAGAATGGGTCGTTCTCATCTGTTTCCCACTGTAGAATGTTCGTAGGACGGAAATCCGTTACTTTATAGGTTTTTCCATTGGGTAATTGTGAAGTCAAACCACTGATGGAGCCATTCCATGTGTAGCTGGTTACCTTGATTGGTCGTGCCAGGTACTTGGATTTCTTTGAACCACGTGACTCGACGGCATCTTTGGGGCAGATCAAGACTTTTGCGGCGTTACCAAGGTAATTGGCCAACTGTCCATTTTGAAATGCTCGAGTCTGGCCGACCATTTGCTCATCCACGTTCGCCATGGTGGCCGTTCGTGCGAAGGTAGGCATGATGGAAGTATCGTATGCCCAGTTTGCCGGACCGCCGCCATTACCACCCCAGCTTGGATGAGGCATATACTCTTCGTTGTCTCCAGTATACATCTGAGTAGCCAGCATGATTTGTTTGACGTTGTTAAAGTCAAGAGTGTTTTGGGCCTTGTCCTTTGCTTTGCTGAGTGCAGGCAGCAACATGCCGGCAAGGATTGCTATAATGGCTATAACCACCAGCAATTCGATCAATGTAAACGCTTTACTGACAGCATGTTTCAACTGAAACGCTTTGAATGAATGTATCATACGGTTGTTCATAAGTATTTCGATCAGGATTTAACTCCGTGATTTCACCAAAAAGTAGGATTTCCGTCAAATAAGTAATAGAGTTTTCTTATTTGCACCAAGGGATCTTGTTTTCTGGTTTTATTGGAGTGACCACCCAGTATCCAGCTCTCAAATTACACCTGATAATTCAGTTGCCAAATTATCGCTTGATAAGGCGATAAAATGCGGATTTACCAATGGTTACCTGAAGTGACTGATTTTCCCCCTGAGTACCAGGAACATCTCGCCATTGTGCATCCAGCAGAGTCGCTTTGGCTTGCAAAACTAATCCCTCTTCCCCTTCCCACCTGAGAAGGATGCCACCGTCCTGAAAAACGATGGAAGTAATGGAAATGTCGGAAACCAGTTCTTCAGAGACCGTCAATATCGCAACATCGCTTTCAGTCTGGGTACCGGCATCATCAGTCACGATGACGCTATAACTGCCCGCATCTGCCTCCTGCACATTGCTGATTGAAAACTGGGGTAATCTTGCTCCGGGAATGTTGAATCCATTCACTCTCCACTGATAAGCCAAGGGAGGCAGGCCTCTGGCCTCTACTTCGAGTCGAATCGATTGACCCGCCACTGCAGCAATCGATTGTGGCTGAGATGTAATTACGGGAGCCTGACTTACGGTAACGACTGCGATCTCACTGGTAAGGGTTCCTTCCGCATTGGTAACGACAACTTTGTAATTACCCGAGTCCTCAGTTTGAGCATTGGGTATGATAAACTCCGTGCTGGAAGCTCCTGGAATGTTGAAATTGTTAAACTGCCAGCGATATAAAATGGGATCATCACCTGTCGCTTCCACTGACAAACGAAGCTCAGAACCGACAGCCAGCGTCTGAGAAAGAGGTTGTTGAGTGATTACAGGAGGCTCAGAAGCCACTGGAGTCGAAGCATCAACAGTCACAACGCTCGAAATTCACTCACTACTGTGCCTCCCGGTGTTGTTGCGATGACTCGATATTGACCAGCATGAGTCAGTTGCACACCTTCAATTATCAATTCCTTCGAAGTTTGATCAGCGAGATCATTTTGATTGTATTGCCATTGGTATTGAATGGTGCCCGTCCCAGCCACCGCAACGTTTAGACTCAATGCATCTCCTACCTTGATATTTTGATTGGCTGGATGAGAAGTGATCACAGGTGGTGTATGAACAATCAATGTAGCTGCCTGACTCGTGACAACACCGCCTTTGTTACCAACCAAGACTCGATAGCTGCCATCATTAGCTGGCTGCGCATTATTGAATTCTAACGTCTGCCCCTTAGCTGCTTCAATATCTTCTTCATTGAATTGCCATTGGTATTCGAAAGGTTCTTCACCTGTTGCAGCAATGCTGAAGACGGCCTGATCACCCTGTTTTACTTCCACATCTGCAGGCTGTTGTTTAATGACGGGAGGATCAGGCAAAGGTGTCGAACCGGCAGGCGCCAGCGGTGCAAAGAAGTCAACCCAGGCAAAGTAAAACTCGGTGTCCTCTAAAGGAAATGAAGTATCATTTTCATAATAACGCGATTCTATAATGAATTTACCTTCTGCCGTTTTCTTCGTAGGATAGAAACGAGCGAGATGCAGCGATGGTATCTCTATTGTTAAAATGATAACGACCGGTGGCCTGCAGTAACACCATCCCATCTTTGCCGGTTTTGTTCGGAACAGTCAGTTCATATTGCCCAGTTCCCAAACGTTTCAGGGCAAATCCACCACGTCCATTGATGACCGCACCATCGTTTCCACGAATATGTCCCCCTATCAAACGATCGGCGTCGTAGGGCACATACAGGAAGGAAAAGTCCAGATTGGATTCTTCTTGAAACAACCCATCTGCCTCTGTGTTGCTTCGTCCCCAAAGATCCCAGCCGCTTCCATCTTCATTGGCAGCAACAGAAATCATCATCAATCCAACCTTATCGGGTTCGACCGAAGTGGTAAAAAGCATCCCATCGCTCTTGGAATTTACTCCAGGCAATTTGAACCGACCGGGTACAAGCCAAGTGGCAAATTGTCGTGTCCACTCAAGTAATTCGCCGCCATCATCCGGAAGATTACTGCTATGAAATTCGGGATCGATCCAGGAACCCAATTCAGAGTCAATATTTGCGGATGCCATGTAGCCTCCGGTCCAGCCTTGATCAAATGGGAACCAGGCAGCGCTGAAATCAATGGAAGCAAACGCATTGAGTCCCGCCTTATCTGTCACAATATCCATGTCACCCACGCCGAAACTCCCATCTACCATACTGTAACCCTCCCCTTCGGATTGGCGGTAAGGTACTGACAGCACTCCATGAAAGTGTGGTGTTCCATCATTCCATTCTTGCCCGTTCTTGCGAATAGACCCGAGCATGACACCTTTGGATGGATGAGGTCTCCAGGCCGCCGCTGATGGAGCCCAGAAGGTCAAATCGAATTCCCACTCATACCTGAAGCCATTGAAAACAATATCAAAAGGAATCACCCCTAAATTACTGGTACTGGCTTCGTCGCTAATAGCCCCAATGCGCGGTGACACATACGTTCTTCCATAACTGGGCAAAGTCCATGGAATAGGTCCTTGACCTTCAATACCAAAAACAATGTCGTTCTGATCATTACCGTTGTGGAATTTCACTTTGGAAGCATCCACGGTGTAACTCACCGCTGTCACACTGCCATTGGGGTATGTCCCCGGGGCAAGGGCTTCGGGATCACTTGGGATTTGCGGTGTGGGCCCAGCTGGCACCTCTGCGGATCGGATCAGCTGTGTGAAACTGGTAATCAGTAAGGAAATAGCTAACGCCTGAGGAAACATATTTTGCCTGAAAATATTCATAAGCTTGAATCGCTGTGTTGGTATTTGGATGGTTTCATTTTCAATGATTTCATCTATTGAGCAAGCATTTCTCTTGGTAGAAATGCAGCAAAACCATTTTAATGACATTCTGAAGCTGCCTGAGGTCAGACAAAGCCATGCCAGCCATTATAATTCAATCTTCCTCCTTGGCTTCTCTGGATAAAAGATCCTCGACCGCTTGCCTTAAAGGTTTGTCCTCATGCAACATGGCGTGTACTTCTCGAATAATGGGGGCATCAACGCCTTTGTCTCTTGCAAGTTTCCAAGCGGATTTAGCTGTATGATAACCTTCGACCACGGACGCAGTTGATTCCAGTATGAGGGCAGCTTTCTCTCCTGATCCGATTTTTTCACCGAATGTTCTGTTGCGACTCAAGTTTGAAAAGCAGGTCACGACTAGGTCTCCCAGCCCGCCCAAACCGCTGAAAGTCTCCGGCATCGCTCCACAAGCAACTCCGAGCCGCCTGATTTCAGCGATCGCGCGGGTTACCAGGGCGGCTTTCGAATTATCACCGAATCCGAGGCCCTGACAAATACCTGCGGCAATCGCAATCACGTTCTTCAGGGCCCCTCCCAATTCGACCCCAACCGGATCGTTGGAGCTGTAAACACGAAAATGAGGCAAATGAAAGAGCGTTTGAATTTGCTTGGCATCGCCAATTTGATCTGCAGCAGCTACGATGGCAGTCGGCATCCGCTGTGCGACTTCCGCTGCCAGCGTTGGCCCTGAAAGCGCTACTGCACGAGCGCGCGGCATGCACTCTTGAATCAATCCTGTCATTGTTTTACCTGATGAAAACTCAATCCCCTTGGTCACACTGACCGCACACCCTTCGAACTTACTCAATTCTGTCACGACTCCACGGAATCCACCTGAGGGAACTGCTAGAATGACCACGGATGCTTTACTGACCGCTTCTTGTAAATTTGAGGTTAAGCACCAGGATGGACCTAAGGATATTCCGGGAAGGTGTCGTTCGTTGAATCCCGTGTTTCGTATCTGCTTCAACAAGGAGGGGTCTCTACCCCATAGGGTGATCGAATGCCCATTCTCATCCAGCACCTTGGCCAGCGCGGTTCCCCAGGCCCCCGAACCTATCACACTTACCTGCACGTTTTTTCTCCCTCCCCTTTGGATTTTGCATCCCCTATTCTGGGCTCCTGCCCAGCTATGATGCGTCCAATATTCGTTCGGTGTTTAATCACGGCCATGGTTCCCATTAAGATGCAGATGTATAAGATTGGTTTGGGCTCACCCCTGCCCCACACTACCACCGGTAAAACAATGCCTGCCATGATTGAACCAAGCGATACATACCGTGAGAAGCCCATCGCCATCAGAAAGACAAGCAACGCCGTTAAAAAACCCCAGGGAGTCAAGGCAATCAATACACCTGCAGACGTGGCTATTCCTTTCCCCCCTTTAAAACGCAACCACGGAGTGTAATTATGCCCCAGAACACTGGCGAACCCGCCCGCGATCAAAAGCAAAACAGGGTCGGCTGAACCTGTGTCCAGAAAGATTACTGCGCATCGACACCCCAGCCAGCCCTTGAAAGCATCCATCAAAAGAACAAAAGTTCCCGCTTTCCACCCAAGATTGCGGAATACATTAGTCGCACCAATGTTTCCACTTCCCTTGGAGCGAATGTCCACTCCTCTTTGCCTTGCGACAAGGAAACCTGTGGGTATCGAACCCAATAAAAATCCAGTAAGGGCTGCCAGAAAATAAACCATCACGATGTTGTTGAAACTGGGGACCATGGTTGCCTGTATTTGCAGACAACATCAAGGGGCAATTATCGCAGCTTGTTCTCATATATCCTGACGTGTGGCAGCTACTGATGCGTGCCGTGGCAAATTTGTCGTAAATCCAGTGCTGACATTTCTACAGTTCAAGTTATGATGTTTTTTTATGAACCATCAGAATCGATCAATTCCAAAAGAATCCGTCCCTGATGAAGGGATAACCAAGCTAAATCCAAATGAGACGAGTTCTTCGGGGCAACCCGGTTCCACCACAGAATCTGCGCCACAGAAAAAGCTAAGTAAGGAAGAACAGATGGCAAAGTTTGAGGAAGCCATGAAAAATGAGGACTGGGGACACCAACCCTGTTGAGGTGGCTGTTATCCGCGCTTCAAATTTTTAACCGACGCAATCTTGACTCGACCGCATGCGATTCCTACATTACACGGCTCATGTGGTGTGTATAAACCACATGAAAACGTGGTGTTTTGAACCTTTCTGAGATTGAACAAAAAACATCGCGCCATTGATTAGAAGGATTTGAATAGTGAATATATCGATAGAAAATTTGGCTCCATGTAAGCAATTAATCCGTGTAGACGTACCGGAAGAAACGGTGAAGCAGAAAATGGATGTCATCACCGGGGAATTCAGAAGGCAAGCCAACCTGCCGGGGTTTCGTGCAGGCAAGGCGCCCAAGCATATGGTCATCAAATCTTACGGAGATCGCATCGAGCAAGAGGTGCGAAAAGATCTTGTCAACGAAGGTTACCGTAAAGCGATTAAAGACAATGACCTACACACAGTAGGGAACCCGGATGTCGAAGAAATTCAATTTGGTCAGGACCTTCCATTTCAGTTTGCGGTAACCGTGGAAACGGCTCCAACCTTTGAACTACCTGACTACAAGGGAATCAAGATCCAAAAAGAAATCCGCAGTGTGACGGACGAGGACATCGACAAGGCAATGGGCGTACTTCAGGATCGCCAGGCTAAATTTGAAAATGTCGACCGCAGCATTGAGGAAAATGACTATGCGGTCATTGATTATACTGGTCAGTGCGACGGAAAACCCATTACTGAAACGGCACCAAAAGCCGAAAGCCTTGCCAAAAAAGATGCTTTTTGGATTCATGTCCATGCAGGCCATTTCATTGATGGTTTCCCCGAGCAGCTGGTAGGCCTCGGTGTGGGAGATAAAAAAGATATTACCCTTAAACTTGCCGAAGATTTCGTCATCAAGGAATTGGCTTCCAAAGATGTCACCTTCTCAGTTGAGATCAAAGAGATAAAAACGAAGCAATCACCTGAAATCGACGATGCGTTTGCAAAAGAGTTTGGGGCCGAGGATGTTGCAGGCCTGCGCGAAGGCGTCGCCAATGATCTTGAGAACGAACTCAAGACAAACCATAAGCGCAGCACACGCGACCAACTGGTGAAACATTTACTGACAAATGTACATTGCGATCTCCCAGAATCCATCGTGGATCAGGAGACGAAAAATGTTGTCTATGATTTGGTTCGCGAAAATCAACAACGAGGCATAGCCAAGGAAACCATTGATGAGAAAAAAGATGAAATTTACACCGCAGCTACCAGCAGCGCAAAAGAGCGGGTAAAAGTCGCATTTATCATTGGGAAGATCGCTGCCAAAGAGGGAGTGAAGGTGACCAATGAAGAAATCAGTCAAAGAGTGATCCAGATGGCACAATCATACAACATGCCACCCGAGCAGCTTGCCAAGAAGCTCAAGGAACGTAATGGTGTCGCGGAAATACAGGAGCAAATACTGACCTCCAAGGTCTTGGACTTACTTGAACTACAGGCTGAAGTAGAGGAAGTGTTACCCAAGGTCGAAGAAGAGACCGAGCATAAGCATTAAAGCGCTTTTTTAAATCGAAAGGCCCAAGCCGTTTGGTTTGGGCCTTTTTAAGTAAAAAGAGAGTTACTTTTGAATTAAAATGGGGCCTGGAAGGAATAAGACTTTTTTTCTGATTCATCAATAAGGCCCCAGGCCACCGGCACTTACGAGAGCAACCGGTGCCAAACCATTCTGCAACATTGCAGATATCAGCGCCATCGCTGGCAAAACCAAACGCTACAAACAAGACCCTGCTGTCCCCGCTTTGCTTCCGGGTGGTATGCTTTGCTATCAATACCCAGCCGATCCACCATTACAAACAAAGGCACGATAATACTTAAAAATAGTATCCTTTTTCAGTTCATCGTTGCAAATCAGCTCCTTATCATTCACTTTTAGGGATATGGCAAACGTTCCAAACAAACGCCAAAAGGATACCAAAGCGATGTTGCTGGGCGTCGGACTCGATTCTGACGGGCACAAGCGTATCACCAAAGGGGATAACTTCGCAATGGTGGGCGGAACAGAAGAAACGCACGACGGCATGGTTGAGAAAGCCGTTAAGATCAATGAGAAACTCGCCCGCAAAGGAAAAAACCTGAACAATGTGACACGGGAAGAGTTTGACGATGTTGCCCAATCGGTTGGGCTTGTGCGACCTGCTCCGGATCAAAACAATTAGTTTAAAACATCCCCGGGAAAGAACTCCAGAATCATTCAAGAGGAAACCAAGCATGGCTTACCATCCACTTTTGTTCATAGGAGTCTTCGCTCTATCGGCTCTGATGATGGGCTTATTACCAGTTATACTTTCCTATCTCTGGACCCACTGGAGCGGGACAGCACGCCCCGACTCCGTCAAAGGATCGGTATACGAATGCGGACTTGAAA
>CALSPN010000057.1 GCA_943788245.1 uncultured Verrucomicrobiae bacterium
TGAGGCACCTCACCTTGCTTGTTGAGGTGCAAAAGATCAAATTGGAAATCCATGAAATCGCGGTTTGCAATGGATTGCGATTTATTGGCATGTTGAAGTGTATTAGGAATGGATGCATTCATAGATGATTTCCTGCAGTACCTTCGGCAAGAGCGAGGTCAGGCAAAGCAAACTCAATTAACCTATTCAGGTATTTTGAACCGTTTTTCTCAATGGGCTAACGAAGAGAAGGGAATCGATGATTGGATATTGGTTGATTTGACGGTCTTGACGGCATTTCTGAAGCACGAGCAGGTGCGTAAAGTGCCTTTTGGTCAAGGCAAGTTGAAAAAATTAAGTGTGGAAACGGTCTATCTGGAAATCGCCGCTTTACGCGCTTTTTTTCAATTTTTGTGAACGAGAACATCATCTTGATTCGAACCCGGCTGAACATGTCAGCCTGCCTCGTCGCTGGAAACGATTACCCAAAAGTCTTTCTACTGATGAAATCAATGCCCTTCTGAAACCTGAAGAACCCGAAACCCCCTCAAGATTGTGTGATCACGCTATTTTCGAACTGGCTTATGCATCAGGGCTTCGCATATCGGAACTATGCCATTTAAGGTTGGAGCAGCTTCATCTTGACGCTGGGTTCGTTCAGGTCATTGGCAAAGGGAATAAAGAACGTGTTGTGCCCGTTGGTAGCAGCGCGATAGCGTCTCTCAATCGATACCTACAATCAGGACGCCCCGCGCTGGTGACGCCCAAAACACCGGGAAATGTCTATCTGACTCGTCGGGGAACGGGGTTTGCCAGGGTGACCATGTGGTTGCGCATGAAAAAAAGAGCCGAACGAGCGGGGATTGAACGAGCATTGACGCCTCACATGTTGAGACATAGTTTTGCTACTCATCTTCTGGATCACGGGGCTGACTTGAGGGTAATTCAAGAAATGTTGGGGCATTCCAGTATTGCGACAACCGAAGTTTACACCCATGTCGCCCGTGAGAAGCTTAAGGACATACATCGTCAGTTTCATCCAAGAGCCTGAAGATCACAACGGAATTGGCATTCATCTGATGATTGTCAGAATTATGTATCGAACAAACGGAAACAGTGATGAATGAATAATCCTAAACAACAATCAGTGGTTCATCAAATGGACAGGCAGGATAAGCTGCCTGTTTATCGAATCATGATGTTGGCAGGAGAAACAAGTGGTGACGGATTAGCTGCTGGTCTAGTGAAGGCAATCCATTGCCAAATTGCCCCAGACCGGCGCCTTGAATTTTTTGGGGCAGGGGGCGAGCGGATGAGAGAGGCTGGGGTTCATATTGTTGAAGACCTAACCAAACGGACCGTTTTTTGGGTTGAGCGAAGTAGTCAGTCAGTATTTTTGGTTCAAGAAGGTTTTTGACCGACTTTTGGAGGAGGCATTTATTCGTCAACCTGATATCATCATCCTTACCGATTACGCCGGATTTAATTTAAGGTTTGCAGAGGCAGTTCGCAAACGATTGAATCTCATCAAGGGTCATGATTCCTCATGGCACCCAAAAATATTGTATTACGTTTCACCCCAAGTATGGGCGTCACGTGCCTATCGAGTCTTCGCTCTCTCCCGTAGTGTCGATTGTGTCCTGAGCTTGTTCCCTTTTGAAAAACCCTGGTATGCGCTGCGTGCACCTAAACTTCGAGTCGAATTTGTAGGTGACCCCATGGCTGATCGCTATCGCAGCGTATTTAAGGCTACAGAGGAAGGTTTGAGCGGTAAACCGCAGGTCCTGCTGCTTCCAGGGAGTCGTAAACAGGAATTAAAACGCCATATTCCCATTATGGAAGAGGCCGTAAATAGGATTCATCAAGCTCACCCATGCCGATTTGTGATGGTGCTTTCAAGTCGAGATCAGCTGATGATGGCGGAGACGTTGCTCTCCGAAAAGCATTTCATTGAACTCAGGATCTGTGGCTTATCCGAAGCACTCGCTCAAACGACACTGACCTTGGCGTGCTCAGGTACTGTGACGCGCGAATGTGGATATCACGGTGTCCCAACGATAGTCTTTTACCGATTGTCCTGGCTCACCTATTGGATCGCGCGAGCGATTATTAAGGTGAAATACATAGCGATGCCTAATTTGCTCTTGAATCGTCTGGTGTATCCTGAATTGATTCAATCCGACGCCAGACCAGAATCGATTGCTGAAAAAGCAATCCAATTTCTGGATCACCCGTCGCTAAGACAGGATACCAGACGCGCATTGAGTCATTTGATGGAGACCATGGGCAAGCCAGGCGCCTTTGAGCGTGCTGCCAAGAAGGTGCTTGATTACCTCCCTCAATGATAAAGATGCGCTCAGGTTTCGGGGGGATGATCCAATTACAAAATATTTTCTTTTGCAATTCATTGGGATTGCATCATCATGACCGGAATTTCCCCGCAGAAAACTCAAGGGTTGTGTGTCAGCCCGAATCGTGTTGAACGCGTTTTGCAATTGAAAATACAGATATGAGTGAGCATCAAGATCGATTTGAAATGGAGAAGGCATTAATTGACTCTGTTGAGGGCAAAGGTGCCGTTGATAAAGCCAAGGTATTTGTGCGCCTATCTGGGCCAGGATGGTTGCAAAGCGCCATTACACTGGGAGGAGGCTCGCTTGCCAGTGGACTTTTTCTTGGTGTGATCGGTGGTTATCAAATGCTTTGGGTTCAATGGTTAGCCATGTTTTTTGGTGTGACAATGCTCTGCGCGATCAGCTATGTCACACTGTCTACCGAATCTTCGCCCTTTACCAACATACGACGTCATATAAACCCCGTCCTTGCCTGGGGGTTGGCTTGCTGCTTCGTTGCTGGCCAATGTTGTTTGGGTTCTTCCCCAGTATGCACTGGCCTATGGGGCGATTACCAATAACTTATTCGCCGCTACATTTGCTGAATCCAAGGGGGAAACTTCCACTCAGGTGATGATCACGCTCCTCTTAATGGTAATTGTTATTCCAGTCACCCTCAGTTACGGAGGTAAAGGCAAAGGTATCAAAATTTATGAAATGATACTCAAAGTGATGGTCGCATTGATCGTACTCTCATTCATGGGAGTCGCAATCGCCTTGTCAGGATCGCTGGAATGGGGGCAGATTTTCTCGGGGTTCATACCAAACTTCTCGCTGATCAGTGAGCCCTCCGCCCAATACCGATCTTTCCTGGATGCCATCCCAACAGAGGTAGCACGTGTTTTCTGGGAAACTGAGATATTGACGTTGCAGCGAAATATCATGATCGCCGCTGCAGCAACTGCGGTAGGCATTAATATGACCTTTCTGCTTCCTTTTTCTCTTCTTGCCAAAAAATGGAACCGTAAATTTCGCAATCTTGCCATCTTCGATCTGGCAACGGGCATGGTCATTCCTTTCGTGATCGCAACCTCGTGTATCGTGATTGCTGCAGCATCACAGTTTCATGGTAAACCATTCACGGGACTGCTTGATACTTCTACGGGAGCCGTCGTGGTCAATGCTGAGAATCCGAAATACGGAGCCTACGACTCCATGCTTTCCAAACGAAACCTTACACAAGGACTGGAAAGTGTTGCCGTAGTGGACTCTGAAAAACAGATTGCTGCCATGCTTATTCAGCGCGGTACGGGTGATCTGGCCGGTGCCCTGAAATCTCTGTTCAAGGGAAGCGACGTCGTATCCAATTATGTGTTTGGATTTGGTGTGCTTGCCATGGCCATTTCAACCATTTCCATTTTGATGCTCATTTCAGGGTTCTGTGTCTGTGAGGCCCTTGGTAAGGAACATGGAGGCTTGGCGCACAGACTTGGAACGCTGATACCGGTCACAGGTGTTCTTTGGCCACTTCTCTGGACAAACGAATCCAAGGCCTTTTTGGCTGTGCCTACTTCGGTATTTGGTTTTGTCCTCATTCCAATCGCTTACCTGACCTTCCTCTTGATGATGAATTCCAAAAAAGTGCTTGGTGACCATCTTCCAACCGGCGGTAAAAGATTGGTCTGGAATGGATTGATGGGGCTTGCCTTCATCATCATGGCACCGGCTGCTGCGTGGAAGGCCTGGACGACCAATTTAACAATCGGGGAGCAGGTAATTCCATTTGGAAAGTATGCCTTGATTACATTTATTGTACTTGTGATCGCAGGTTTCTTTTTTAAGGAAAAGGAAAACCACGCTCCATCATAGCGTTCAATCCTGATCATTCATCCGTCTTGTGTCCGGAACGGGTCCCAGTTATCCAGACTCGACAAAGAGCAGAGCCATTCTTGGCTTGAGGGTCGCCGACTTGCCATGCTTGCTGATGGGATAATGCGTCTTCATAGACGAACAGTGGAGCGGTGTCCAGAAGTGGATCAACGGACATGATGGAGTTGACTGGTTTTGCCTGCCATGTGCCGCCGTCGTCGTCTTCAATGTGTCGCCAGGTGCCTTCCAGAAAGCCCTCGCTCAACTTTCCCGTCAGCTGATATCGTGCATCAATATACTCAGCATTCAATAGAATCAGAGGATCATCAAAAACCCCTTCCGTGATCCAGGCGAAACGGTAGTCGGTATCCTGGTCGAATCGACCCACGATGGTGCGGCCGATCAGAGTGATTTCCCAGTGGAGAAAATCGATGGTCCCATCATGATGTGTCGCCTCGCAGGACCAGCGACCTGAAATTTCTGCGACTCGTGGCTCGTCCACGGGCGGTAATGCAAAAAACAGCGGTTCGACAAAGTTCTCACGACCCTGGTTCAGCCGTCTGCTGAGTTTCATTGATCCATCCTTTCCGCGTGTTTGATAAATGGGGATGAACCCTCTGGGCCATGTTTGAGAAGTGACTGCGAAGAAGCGTGGTCGCTCCTCAGAAGCGCCCTGATGAAGGCTAGCTTCCTGGCCGCGTTTCACCCCTAGCCATGTTCCGCCCTCCTGAGTTGGAATATCAAACATTGCCGTCAACGACTGGTGTCGGCTGTCATCCGCCATGGCTGTGACCAGGGCGCTGAATACGCACACCATCACCGTGGAGTAGATTTGTTTTGATGGATGCACTCGGTCAGATTTCACGATTGCCCTGCTTTCATATGGTGGCACGGCTCATCGATTGCTACCAATCACCGGTGGTTCTGACGGGGGATGATTCCATATGGGCATATCCTCTGCTTTAATTTCTTTTTCAATGTCTGCGCGTCGATTTCGAATGAACTTTCTGATCGCGCTGAAATCTACATTCTTTCGCTGTGATTCAGAGAGGTGAGGACGTAACATTGTCTCGATACGTTCCGTTTCCTTCAAGAGAGTCTCCTCATTCCAAAGTTCATCCATCAATGCTTTCATGCGTCGAGCATATTCTTTTCGAACCTGGGGGATTTGATATAACTTATGTGCCAGACGACCCACGGTTCGAACCGACCTCGGTGATGCTGGATCCACCCCAAGTGGACTGTGTTTTTCAAAAAGGCAATCTGCACCCCAGGGCATAAAGTGCAATTTGTCCGTTGCCGGATTTACGTAAACGAAAAAATTATTACGATTTCCAGAGTAGCCATCCCAAAAACTCAATAATCCCTCAATCGTCCAAAAAGTGTAAAACGCTTTCTTGTCAACCCATTTCCAAATGCCTTTTTCTAAATTAAAATCGCCTGTTTGCAGGTCTGCCTGCAGGAGGAAATCTGTGCTGCTGACGGTTCTGTTAAGTGCATGAACAGCCAGCAAGTTCCGACCCTTTTTGAATTTATCAATGTGATTGCTGAGGTCAAAACTGCTCATCGCATAGTTCACCCGGTCATCCGTTGCATTGGAAGCATTCGATTGCCAATTTGGATTTTCAGGGGCGTTGTGACGGGCTATTTCCTGACCATTCAAGTAGGCAATGAATCCGTCATCGCAGCGTGTGCGCAAAACGATTTTGCCGGGGGTAATAGAGGTCAAATTATCCAATTGAAAGGGGAGTCGCAAATAGAGGGATGAAGCTTTTCCATGCATCTCATCCTCGAAATCATCTTTCGCTGAAAAATAGGATTCGTAACCTTCACCGTGTTCATAACCAACTGCGTTGGCAACATCTCTCCATGAAGAGTCATCGAAATCCTGGCTTACCCAGGTTTCATCGAATCTTCCATGAACAGGTACCCACGCCTTGCCTGCGGCTGACTCTCCCAACAACGAATTTCCATCCGCTTCATTCAGTGCATTGATGATATTGCTGAGGTGTTTCAAGCCTGAATCGGGATCTCCAACCTTCAACTCAAAGCTCTTCTCCCAGTTGGGGAAAAAATCTACCACGGTTCCCTCATACAAGGCGCCGTCCGTATTCCCAAATTCACGCTCCAATAGCTGTGAGCGTGCTGTCTCGACGTGACTGTATATCCCTAGATTTTTGCCGTTCACTGTGACTTTGGCGTAACTGCAGCGTGAACCGGGAGAGCCTGCCGCATCGAAAAATGCATAGCCCATGAACTGACTCATCAAGCTTCGGTCTTGTTTGTTGTTATTGAAAGTCAAGCTTGTCAATCCGTCGATACTCAGACCGCGATCAAATAGGTTCAGTTTAATTTTCAAAGAGGGTCGCTCTGTATCTTGAGATCCGAAGAAACCTTTCTTCCTTAATCCAACCTTGGGAAATACGACTCCATCAATCGTAATATCCGCTTCCACGTAGCTGTAGGGAGAAGGTGGGGGGGCAAACTGGCGATCAGGACCCAGCGCGGACTGGAACTCTCGTCTTTGGAACCTGAGTTTGTCCCAGTTTCTTTCCGTAACGTTGATCTCCAGTGAAATCAACCGATCCGGGGGGAAGAGCTGGTCTAAATGCAGTTCTCCACCATGTATTCCCGGTGAGATTGCCAGGAGTAACCCCACACCCAAAGAAAAGCAGTGTCTGATCATGTGTATCGAAGTGGACATCTTATTGAAAACGTGCGGGTATGATTTTTCCTGACTGGGATTGGATCTTTTCATGGTATAGAAGAAGTTGATAGCGAGTGGATTTCTGGTGGGGATCAACCTGCACAATGAACACACAGAACCGCATCAGGCTGAACTTCCAGTCGCTCTGCGTTTATCGTTTTCTTGCATCTGCCGCAGGTGCCATATGTTCCCTTTTTGATGCGTGCCAATGCACTATCAAGTCTCATCAACTGCTGCTCTTTTCGACGGCGTAGTTCCAGTGCCATTTGCTGCCCTTGCATCGCATCCATTCTGGACAAACGTCCAATCGAAGAGTCTAACTCCACGACCTTTTCGCCATCATTATTCTTGTTGAGGTCGTCCTTGATTTCCTCATAAAGGCAATGGATTCGCTCCTTGTAGAGTGCCATTTTTGCAGGGGTCATGAGAGGCATGGTAACAGAGGATCAGGTAAGGGTCCATCAGCAGCTTCATGGAAGTGATGGGGATGGCTTTCCTGATTTTTCAAACCTGCCCATGAACCCTGGAATTTGAGTGGGTTTTCTTGTATTTCAATCGAAATGATCATAATTCGCACTTGATTTGAAACTATGCGGCTGCCTAAATAATCCCTCATGACCAACCTGAACCGATATTCGATATTCGTATATTTTACTACGCTGATCAGCTTAATTGGACTCATAGGCTGCGCAACCTCTCCTTCTTTGGCCACTGCATCTGACCCTGATTCCGAAGGTGACGGAGATTACGTGGTCGGACCTGAATTTCCCATTGATCCAGATTTAACAGACAAGGGGAATCCCAAAGGAAAAATGTTCACATTCGGGATGCGGTTGGCTGACAGTGGAATATTCAAAGGAAATGATGCGACCCTTGAGCCTGAGAAAAAACCAGTGCGGGAAGAGCGTAAGATTTTTGTATATGTGCCTGCCGCCTATGAAGATGGAACGAAAGCTCCGCTGCTAGTGATGCACGATGGACCTGGTGGCCTGGATCTCGTTCGCCATGCGCTCGACAATTTGACCATCAGCGCCAATCCAGCCAGGAAGTTGCCCCCATTTATTGTTATCTCTGTTCAAAACGGAGGAAATGACGGTAAGAATAGTCAAAGAGGACTGGAGTATGATACGATGTCCGACCGATTGGCACTTTTCATCCAAGAGGAGGTTCTTCCAGCAGTCCTGAATAATGATGAAATCCGCGCAGCCTATCCTCGTATGGCATTTACAAAAGATCCATGGGGCAGGGGGGTGATGGGATGTAGCTCGGGAGGCGCCGCAGCATTGAGTATGGGTTGGTTCCGTCCGGATTTGTTTCGGCGCTTGATTACCTATTCGGGAACTTTTGTCGATCAGCAGGATGACGATGCCCCTGAAGAAACTTCATTCCCGTTGGGGGCTTGGGAGTACCATTCTAATTTGAAGTTGATTGAAAACACTCCTAAAAAACCCTTGCGAATCTTTACTCATGTATCTGAGCGCGACAACCGGGCAAATGATCCTGAAGAAACTTATCATAATTGGGTCATGGCCAATGAACGAACAGCAGCGGCTCTCAAGGCCAAGGGATACAACTATCGTTACATTTTCAGTAAAGACTCGAAGCATTGTGATCGCAGGGTGTTTGAACACACACTGGCAGACACTTTGGTGTGGATGTGGCGGGGTTACGATGTGGACTAGTCAAGTCGTTCAAATAATGTGATCCACAAGTCCTTTTTGTGAATTTTGTTTTTTTTGTGTTTCTCTCGAAGATGCGGAGTTTTCGAGGTGCCTGACATAATGCTCCCATCCCTTTTTTGTGTTCTCGTCAATCATTGATCTTTCAATAGACGAATCTTTGACCGGGATTCGATGGGTATTTTTCATTCTTGGTTTTGTTGATTGATGGTCTTGATGAAAACTGTAAACGAAATCTAAAGAAAAAGGGGATACTCGAATGACTGATCATTGATGGTTGGGTAAGCATCGTCCATAGGAATCAAAATGACATGGCGCAATTAAAGTGAGGTAGGCAAGGGATGGATGTTTGAAATTGTCCTCATGTATCTTACAGATTGTTCTACGAGTAAATTTTTAATGGAATAATGTATCACAAAATGCAAAAAACGCAAAATGCGCATAACATTTTTCACAATGCATATTCGATTCCTGAGGCTTTTGAGATTAGGTTTTCCTCCTGCCTTCAGTAACTTGGAGAGAATTATTTTCAAGGTTGTAATTTGTTCATTGAAAAAATGAACATTCACATTTCCTGGCAGAAGGTGATGGCTTACTCCATGTCTATCCAGACTCCTGATTCACCTATCTCCAGAGGAATGGGGAACAAGTTTGCCCCCTTGCATGGGCCGTGGACGCATAGTCCCGTATCTGGTTCGTAAACCGCTCCGTGTGTCTGACAAAACAGATATTTTCCATCCTGTGTGAAAAACTCTCCATTGTCGAAATCCAAACTGATAGCAATGTGTCGGCACCTGTTTTCATAGGCCACCCAAGTGTCCTTCAAGCGCACAAGGAAACCTTCGCGAGGGACACCGTTTTGCCTATAATTAAATTTAAGCGTTTGGCCGGTGCTTAACTGATCTAATTTGGCGAGTTGTTGGCGAGACATTTTTTACGGTTAGGGTTCAGTTGATTATTGCAACCAGTTTTGAAGGACTTGGATTCTCTTTTTTGCTACCTTGCCGACGATCGCCAGATTCAGATTTTCTGGTTTGAAAAACAAGTTAGCCGTACGATTGACTTCTTCCCCAGTTACGGCCATCAGTCGTTCACGTATCAAGCTTGAGGGAAATGGCTTACCGAAACCGAGAATTTGTTCTCCCAGCCAAATCATGTGGTTTTCCGTATTTTCAAGATGCAGATCGAGTTGCCCGATTAAATAATCTCTGGCCTGATTCAGCTCTTTGCGTAAAGGCTTTTTACGACAAAACTCTAATAAAGTATCATGAATCAGCTCCATTGATTTTTCTAGATGGGCGGCATCAATACCCGCCGCAATAGTTAAAAATCCGGTGTCGTCAAAAAAGCCGAGATTGGAGTAGACAGTGTATGCCAGACCGTGATCTTCCCGCAGACGTTGAAAAAGTCTGGAGCTCATGTTTTCTCCGAGCATGGTGTTCAACAACCTCAGGGAGTATCTATGCTCATCATGTCGAGACGAGGTTTTGATCCCAAAAGCTAAATGGATCTGTTCGGAATGCTTCGGACGGATCTGGAACTGGGGAGAATGCTGGATAAGCTTGATCGGTTTCCAGCTTGGTAATTTACCTTTCGTGATTCTGCGCGCATACTTGCTTAGCTTTTTTACGACCATTTGATGCTCCAGAGGGCCAGCAAGTACAATGATTGTATTAGAGGAAACATAATGTTTCTTCCAGTAACGCCTCAAGTCACCTGCTTTCAGACGGTCAATGGAGCTGTTCGTGCCGGTGATGCACCGTCCGAGCGGGTGATTCGGCCAAAGAACTTCATTCAATAATTCAAGAACATGCTGACTTGGCTGATCGAGGTACATAGCCAGTTCCTCTCGAATCACTTCCCGTTCTTTTTCTACTTCATCGCGATCAAAAGACGGATTGAGATACATGTCCATCAGCACATCGGCAAGTATTTCCCATTTATCCGCGCGTGCCTTAGCGTAGTAACAGGTATTTTCCTCAGAGGTAAAGGCATTCAAATACCCACCGATTCCCTCCACAGATTCTGAAATTTCTTTGGCATTACGACGGCTTGTGCCTTTAAACAAGACGTGCTCAATAAAATGCGAAACGCCATTAAGGGATGCTGATTCGTGACGGCTTCCGCTGCCCGACCAGATCCCTAGAGAAACACTTGCCATTTGAGGCATATGAGCCGTGGCAATCCTTGTTCCGTTGCTGAGTTGGGTTACTTCGTACATGCTGAAAACATGGAGTGTAATCTAATCATTACCCGGCTTCGCCCAGGATGGAGGCTTGTTGAGCTGGTAAAGAACTTCACCCGCTTTGGGAACATAGAGAATTCCTTCATGTTCACGATGGGCATAGGACTCAGGTTCTATGGTCGTGGGGTCCAGGTATCCAAGATTGATTTCATCACAAACTTCTTTTGGAATCCCGGTTGCAAGGATGACATTGACTCTTGGTTTTTCTTGTCCATTTTCCCATGAACCGACACCTCGAACGTGTGTGGAATGAGCAAGGATGCCCCAAGGGTAATTTTTGAATGTTTCCCATTGATTCAGGAAATAATCACGACAATGGTATCCTATTTCACGGATGATCTTACCATGGGTGAGACTGATTTCCCTGATGTGCGGGGCGTATATAATCAAATCACCCCCATCCGCCAAGACCGGCTCTAACTTATACATGCACTTTCCACCCACCCATAATTCGTCATACATTTCCGGAGCACAAGAAAGGATGGTCTGAAAAGGTTTTTCTTTGTATTCAATATGCGTTCTAGCAGAAAGATTGGAAGCCTCATCCCAGGCTGATTCTGGTGTGCCAGCAAATATTCCTCGTAACCCTTGATGTGTAACCACCATGCAAAGGGCTAACTTGGGGATCGTCACGGAAGCCCCTGCACGGTCAATCACCTTGCGGACAGCAGTCCATTTATGACCGATGATCTTGGGGTTGGTAATAATCGCCGCCAGCCAGTGGAAAAAATTTAGAACCTCTGGGCCGCTGACACCCGGAAACAAATACTTGTTCCCCCCGGAAAACCCAACCACCTCGTGAGGGAAAACGGGGCCGATGATGATGATTTGATCATAATCGAACAAGCGTTTATTCACGCTGACGGGAACCTCCATCGAGAAGCGTCCTTCTGTCAGGTCACTTATTTCTTCAGAAGTGATCGTGCCGATTTGTTGAAGTGCTTCCGGGTTGTCCCATTCGTGATTGAAAAACTGGACCTTCTCGTACTTCTTTTTGCGCTCTTCAATGCTTATTTCCAATCGATCGCAAATGGCCTTTTCACTCATTGGTTGATGAGTGCCCAAAGCAATGAGGACGTCCATTGACTCCACCTCGGCATGGTGTCGCTCAAATAAATGTTTGAAAACCATGCCGACCGGAGCTGTGCGAGTGCTGTCTGGAACGATTAGCAGAATACGCTTGTTTCTGAACGTTTCATGGCTAACCGAGGATTCCAAGAATTTACCAACGCTGGCTGGATCCAGAAATGTTTGATCAGGTGCGATGAGTGCGGCCATGAGATTATATGGGGTCAGGGGGTGATCAAATGGTTTGACTCAGGAAACCGCCATCCACACGAATGTCCGTGCCAGTTACAAAACTACTGGCAGCATGACTCGCCAGGAAGACTGCTGCACCGATCAATTCCTCCGCATTACCGAACCTGCCCATGGGTGTATGACCCATGATGGATCCTGCACGTTCGGTTGGGCGTTCCGTCTTCATTAAACAAAATTTTACGGTTCTGTTCAGCGGGGAAAAAACCAGGAGTGATCGTATTGACTCGAACACCTGACCCAGCCCATTCGCGTGCCAGAAATTGACTGAGGCTAAGGACGGCGGCCTTCGCGGCAGAATAGGCAACGACCCGTGACAAGGGGATATGAGCCGAAACGCTTGCTATATTGATGACGCTGCCTTTACCAGATTCGATCATGGCTGGGCAGAATTCCTGGCAAGGGAGAAAAACACCGCCCACAAGGTTGAGATCAAAGTTGCCTCTCCATGCTTCCAACGGGATTTGATCAAACGTGAAATCGCCGGTCAGGGTTGTTTTTGGATCATTCCCGCCAGCAGCATTCACCAAAATAACGGGAGGTCCGAATTGTTTGCGGATGGTTGCATGTGCTGCCTTTAAACTTTCTGCGCTCATTGCATCGGCTTTGACATAGTCGGCTTTGCCTCCGTTTTGTCTGATGCTCGAGGCCTTGGCTTCTCCATTCTGAGAATTGCGCCCAAGGATGATTACTTGACTTCCAGCTTCAGCCAGTCCTTGTGCAATTGCTCCCCCCAGACTGCCTGTGCCGCCAATAACTACGGCCACATCGCCTTTTAAATCAAATCGGTTTGTCATGGCGTAATGATGGACTGAGTCCATCAATGAGGCAAAGGCAAAAATTCAAACGATGATTGGACAAGCTTGATTATTCATGCAAATTTTCCGAATGAACAATCACCAAATCCCATGGGAAAAACAGTTCAAGGAGATCTTTGATCGGGGGGAGAAGAATTATCAGTCAGGTGACCGAGATGCTTCTTCCTTCTTTTCGAATGAGGAAACAATTTTTCTTGCCTCCATAGGGTGCAAACCTCAGGAATTATTCGATTTCATAGAGGATCAATGTAACTACGGTGAACCTGATTTTGAGACTGTATTGCAGGTTGCTGCGATCCGAGATCGGTACCTGCGTGAAATGCAAAACGGGATCGCCAGCAATGTCGAGATTCCATCCAGTCAACTTCCCGCAAAAACTGAAACCATGGACGGTATTCCGTGGTTGCCGCGTATTATTGCCAAAGCTCGAGCCAAAATGAGAGGGGAATTAGATCAAAACACCATGTATGGATGCGGTGGAGATCGTCCTTTTTTAGCCTCAAACGGTCTCACTTTACCCGAATTCCTGGAAATTGTATGGAAGGCGGGAGATGACAACCAAATCATCCTCGAAGCGGTTCGCTCAGGGCTCAAGTAAGATCAGTCAGATGCCGTGCCAGGGAGACTGGCAGCTGCCATTGCTTGTCCGTGCCGCTTGGACTTTTCATCCGGGGTATGGAACTGAATCTTTTCTGCAAGATTTGAAAAATCTTTTTGGATAACTTCCTTTGCTTTTTGAATCATCAGATCAGCCCCTGTTCCTGTCATGACACGTCCCAGCATTAGTAAGTGTTCGAATTCATAAAACTGACTGTATTGCGCCAGAGCATATCCCAGATAAACCCCCATCGTCCTGTAGATCGCTGCGGCTTTGGGGTCGTTTTCAGCCATCCTTTCCTGCACGACAAGCAATTGTTCAGGGAAAGGCATCCCCTGAGGGACCTTAATGCCTGAACTGGGGATGAGGCGAGCTACGGCCTGTTGGGAGAAATATTGCACTCCACACCCTCTGTCACCTGACCATTCATCTTTTGGAGCCTCCGGGTGATAGTCCACAGGGACAAAAGCGAGTTCATTCAACCAAGGTGTGATTTGACCAGTGGGTGTTACAAATCCCCCGGCTTGGTTGGTTCCCATGGCAATGCCTAGAACGGCATTTCGATTCAGATTCATGGAGCCGGCTAATGCAGTCACTTCGCCATCATTTACTACTTCAAAAGGAATATCACCCCAGTCGCGTTTGAGTTCGAGAAATAGATCTTTCACTCGACTGTTGAATTGAGATTCAGAAACGCCTCTGAAGAGTGAGGCCACTTTAACCCTGTTATTCACATAAACCCCGGCTGCACTTCCTCCTATGGCATCAACACGGGGCAATTTAGAAGCGGCGACCTTGAGCGTATCCATGATATGATCATAATGCCACTGAGGATCTGTTTGAGGAATGGGATCCCAGACAATTTCCTCTGAAAAGACTGTTTTACCATCAATCAGGGCCGCTATTTTTCGATCGCTTCCTCCCAGATCAAAGCCAATCCGGCATCCTTCCATGTGCCTGCCTAAATTGGCAGTATGACTCTTTTCTTGCGGTAAATCAGCTTCACTGCAGTGGATGATTTCAAAATTTTCCTCGAAGATGCGGTGTCCCATCATCTCTGCATCCCATTGGCCGGTTGCATTGCTTGCGTAGTGACGATTCAACGCGTCACACAATCTCCTCGGAGCTGTGCAATAAATTTTTGCCGCGCCGCGAGACCAAAGCAGGAATTTGATAAAGCGTTCCAGGAAAAAGAAATTGAGGGAAGAAGACTTTGCTTTTGGTGCCAGGATGGACGTTTTGAAAGAGTAAGCACTTTCATCAGGCCGAGTCAGAACTATTTTGACATCAGTAATTTCTTCCAGTGAAGAAGCTGACTTCAGAAACGATTGATGAGCCAGCATGGCTGGTCGGAAATTGGAATCCAATTCAGGAATGACGGATGGGCTTGTTATCGCCAAATCGAGTATGCTATTCATTTTTTCAAATTATAATTGGTCCATTTCAGGAAGCAATGACAGATCTAATTTGAATTGGATTCATTGGCATTTCCATGCAGAATAGTTAACAGTAAATGATTCAAATTCATGAGTGAAGTGTATTCGGATGATGCTCCCCTTAAATCGGGGCATCAGCAACTTCAGGCGGGACAGCGCTTGTCGCAAGCACGTTTTGTACTGCAGTCTGAATTATTCAGAACGAGTGAATCCAGTGTCTATTGGTTGGCTCAGGATAGGGATGAAGATAGTGAAGTGATCCTTTATTTCCCTCCAGAAGCATTTTGCAGAGATACTTCTTTATTGGAGGTTTTGTTACAACGATTGACCGAATGGCTGGATTCCACTGCGCAATCATGGCATACGATTTCGCATATTGATCCTCATTCAAAACCTTACCCATTCGTCGTAATTTTAACCGAATCATGCGATTCATTGAAGGATCGCTTATTGACGAGTGACCATTCAGGGACTTGGGAGGATGTTGAACCCTTTATTGAAAAAGTTCTTCAGCATTTAGTTAAGATACACTTTGCTGGCCATGTACATGGACGATTAAGCAGTGATAATATTCGGTTTACAAAGGAAAATGAGGTCATTTTTGTCGGGCCGCAAATTGATCGTATCGTTCTGCAGATACTTCAAGAAAACAGCGAAAACCCTCTCCCTCGATCATGGAATTTGCATAGTTCTTTTGAATCCATCCAGAGTGGCGTATGCACTCAAGCAGACGAAGTTTATTCCATTGCCTCTATCTTGCTTGAGTGCATACGCCATCTAGGAATTCATGTTCAACTTCCAAAGCATTGCGAATTAGAGGGCAAAGTACGCTTTGGGAATTTATTAGTGCCGAGGAGTTTCAAGCAAGGCTTGATGGATGCATTGGATGATGATGTGGCGAGACGACCCAGCACAGCACTTCGGTTGTCGGCATTACTTGGATTTGGTATCACGGATTCCGTCGAAACTTATGAGGAATCCTTTCAGCAAACATATGTGCCCAATGCATCAGAACGAACGCGCATATTTATCCGTACATTGGTGCAGCCAAAACTTATGGGAGCCTTGATTTTAATGATCAGTATCATTTTGATTGGATGGCTGATTGTTGATTGGAATCAAAATATGATTTTAAAAGAGCAAAAGCAGGCTAGGCAAGATTTGAGCCAAAGTCTCGCTCTGAACGTGAGAGATTCAATACCGAGTGACCTAAACGGAGTGATACTTCGGGGTAATAGCAGTCTCATTGTGAGAACGGCTCCAGCGGAGGCCTTGTTGAGTTTGTCGGGGCCGGGTATGACTGGAATCCAGGAGGAAATTTCCCCGAAAATATGGCACCACCTGCAGGAGGGAGCGCATCAGCTTTCAATAGTAGCTGTGGGTCATTCTTCTACAAATGTTTTTCCATTTCTTGAAAATGGAAAAACAAATGTGATTCAAGTAGAGCTCGTTGAACTAAAAACAGAGGTGCATCTCATTACAGAACCACTTGGCGCCGCATTCAGATTTCAGGATCATTCGGGTAATTGGGTGAATGGTGTTACGCCGGGTAAAATAGCATTGCCGAGGGGTGATTACTTGGTCCAATTTACATTGAAAGGCCAAAACCTTACCAAACCAATCCGCCTGGCGAGATATCAGTCCAAGGGTGTGAAATTAGTTGGTTCGTTTAATGCATGCAGTCTTCAGGTGAGTTCCTACCCAGAGAATGCTGAAGTGTATATAAAAGATAAATTAATGGGACTTACGCCTTTGAGACTTGAAGAATTGAGCTCCGGACGAGTTGAGTTGGAAATCCGTAAATCAGGATACTTGACTCGCCAAGAATCATTGACTCTTGATACAAGTCAATTAAACACGACTCGAATACTGCTTGAAAAGCGCAGCAGTATTCCCGGTGGTAAATAAAAACTATTTTTCCCTGATCCTGCATAATCCCTTTCCTCGATGAAACCAAAAGTCACCAACGACGAGCAGCAGCATACAGCTTCATTTTTTGGTCTGAAACGTTGCCTGCATTTCTGGCCGGCTGCAATCGCTCGATTTGTAAATAAATCGGGTTTCGTCCATGCATCCTCGCTATCATTTACTACTTTGATTGGATTGATACCAGTCCTTGCTGTTGGATTAAGTGTGGCCACTAGCCTGATGTTCAAGGATGGAGATGAGGGAAGGGAAGAGGTTGAAGTCTGGATTGACACCATGGTCAAAACGGTTGCGCCCATGCTTGATTTGGAAATCCGTGATTCAGATACCGTTCTGTCCCCGACCAATTCATTTCCATCAGCAGTGCCTGAGCCGAAATCTCTGGAAGGATTTCAAGTCGACAAGGTATGGGATCCATCCACAGACAATCCGTCCTTATCGGATATTTTCTCAGTGAATAAAACGAGGGATAATGGCCGACGCAGAAAGGTGGCAAGTCAGATAGCCGGATTTGTAAGTAAAATTCATACGCGTACAATCGGTATGACGAGCGTCATTTTGTTTCTAGCGGTTGCAATCATGCTACTTCGCGCCATCGAAAGAACCTTTAATCAAGTTTGGGAAATTCCTGAAAATCGTAGTTGGGGTGCAGGTGTAGCTCAGTATTGGGCTGGACTGACTTTAGGGCCTTTTTTGTTAATTGTCGGAACTGGGTTGTCGTCTAGTTCGATACTCCAGGATTTCACGATTTTTCTATCTGGAATGGCTTGGTTTGGAAAAATTTTCTTATTCATTATTGCCTGGGTCATTACTGGTTCCGCTTGTGCGCTTATTTACCGAATCATGACTAATACTAAAGTGAACTTACGAGCTTCGTTTGCTGGAGGATTGTCGGCGGGACTACTACTTCAATTGAACAGTCAGCTCAGTGTTGTCTACTTTTCCAACGTTGCCACAGCAAACAAAATTTACGGAAGTTTGGGTGCAATCCCTATTCTCCTTCTTGGATTGAATGTTTCCTGGATCATTTTAATTTTCGGCGCTCACGTTGCTTATCTCGTCCAATTTCCAACGCAGGAGGGCTCAGCAAAAGCACCTCACGAAGGTGGTAATAATCAATTGAGCATTTTTAATGCGATGCGTTTATTACAAATTGTAGCCGATCGATTCAAAAATGGTGAAGAAGCTCTGGATATTGAAGCTTTGTCAGTAGAACAGGGACTTGATCTCAGGGATACAACACATCTGGTAGATGTGTTGGTGGGAGGGGGATTCTTATTTCAGGGATTCGAACCTGATACGAGGGTGACGCTCGCGAAACCTGCCGACTGTATCACCTTAGAAGAAATTTATCAGTTCGTGGGATGCGATGAAAAAATACCACAAGATGCATCTTTGGATGATCCATGTGTGCTTGCGTACACCAAAGTAATGGACACGCGTAATAAATCTGCCTCAGCAATCACTCTTCAAGATTTGCTTTGCCCCCCACCTTCAATTTCCTCTTGAAGAGGTAAAGGCTTCGCTAGATCCACTGCTCCAGAGTTTCGATCAAATCTTTTTTTAGAAAAGGCTTTGCAAGGTAATCATCCATACCTGCATCAAGGCACCGCCTGTCGTCCTCGAGCATGGCGTTTGCTGTTACTGCGACAATCGGGGTTTTGCAGCTGTCCCCATATATCTCAGGAAGGAGGGATCTGATTTCTTTGGTTGCCTGAATACCGTCCATAACGGGCATTTGCACATCCATAAGGACCAGCGCATAATGGTTTTCTTTGATAGAATCGACTGCCTCTTGCCCATTGTTTGCAATCTCTACTTCATATCCAAGGTTGCTCAACATGGTATGCACGACTTTTTGGTTAATGGGATGATCGTCCACGATCAAGATTCTAATTGTGGAATTGATGGCAGTAGAAGGTTTTGCGGTAAGCTTTACTTCATTGACGGATTCGCTTGTTGTGAAGAGGCATTGATAGGCAGTCGCGTGATGGAGGGGTTTAGTGATTACCTTTTTGACTTTATTGGAAACTTCTTTCAGAAACGTAGAAGACAAATTCCCTGCATGAAGTAAAAGTATGGGGAAGTTTGACCAATGTCGGTTTTTTCTAATGTTATCGATCAGGGTATCAGTTTCATGGGGTTCATAGAGAACGGGGATATCAGCCACAATCCAACCATGTTTGCTGGGAATATTCGGTTGAGAGGCGTTTTTTGCCTCTTCTACGCTACCGAAAACATGTAGTTCATTAGTCAGTTCATTGAGTAATGACGACATGCAGGTCGCATTGATATGCGAAGGTGAAATCATCCAGATTGGTGTGTTTGAAACTTCTTTGGCAGGTAAACTTTCGGAATCATTCAAGCACTTGAGTTCTAATTCCACCCAGAACATGCTTCCCTTTCCCTCCTCACTCTCAACTCCAATCGTTCCCCCTAACAGTTCCGTTAAGGACTTTGTAATGGCTAGTCCCAACCCCGTTCCTTGCGCTCTCGTCCTGAAGGAAGCACTGAGCTGAGTGAATTTTTGGAACAGTTGGTGTTGTTCGTCTTGAGAAATGCCTATGCCTGTGTCTGAAATCTCGAAACGTATGAGAAAAAAGTTTTCTTCGGTTCGACCTTTGTTGGTGGCAGTCAGGATGACACCCCCACTTTCGGTGAACTTTATTGCGTTACCTATCAGGTTTGTTAATATTTGTCTTATGCGTCCTTCATCGCCTTGCAATTCGAAGGGTAATTGACTCGAATGTTTAATCCCTATCTCCAGACCCTTTTTGTAAGCGCTGGGGGTCATTGTTTCCATGGTGGATTCAAGCAAGTTTCGAAGATTAAAATCAACCGCTTCAAATTCCATGCGACCAGCTTCAAGTTTGGAAATATCTAAAATATCATTGATGATAGTTAATAAACTCTCTGCGGATTCGTTAGACAAATTCAGATAATGTCTGTGTTCATCGGTTAAATGATCTGATTCAAGTAGAATGTTTGTCATTCCAATGATTCCATTCATAGGAGTCCTTATCTCGTGACTCATGCAGGCTAGAAATTCAGATTTGATGCGGTTTGCGGTTTCAGCCTCCTCTTTGGCAATTTTTAACTCCTCAGCCTCGATTCGTTTGTTTTCAGCCAGTTTCAGGAGCAGGCTTCTTTCGCGCTCGACAGCTTTATTATGTTCGCTTTTTTCGACTCGAAGTTGCCTCAATCGCTCCTCAGACTCTTTATAAGCATTGTTGAGTTCACTATCGCGTTGCTGGATATGATCCAGCATATTGTTGTATTGTTGGGAAAGCTGGCCCAGCTCATCATTATTACTGTATTTGACCCTTATATTGTAATTGCCTGTATCGGCAACTTCTTGTGAGGTTTTCAGGAGGCTGGCCACCGGGCCAGATATGTAAGCAACAAATTTCTCAGATAGAACGTATGCAAGCAACGAACCCAGTAAAACGATGACTAGATTTGTGAACAGAATTTTAAGGATATTTTGGCGAAGCAAAGAGTGATCGGACATCAGGTGAACATATCCTATGATTTCGGTTGGATTGCTGTTGTCCCTAATCGCTCTGACCCATTTTACTCCTTTAAGAGTGATTGTATAACCCTCTTCAAAGATATTACTTTCATTCACATCTAAAAGTTCTTCAGGGTTTTTAACGTATTCTGAAAATATTGAACCTTGCTGATCCAGAAAACGGGCAGCAACAATATCTTGCCTGTCGTTCATTGTGAGCAAACTGTCTGCCTCTCTTTTTGCATTAGGCATTTGCAATTTGCCCAACATTGCCATTTGCATGGGATCCTCCCCGTTTTCAGCGAGGTTTTCCACAAGTGTCTCAAGTTCACGCAGGGTCAGCTCGGTCACCACTTTTATTTCAAAGGCAACCATTGCTGACGAAGATAGGATGAGCGTTGTGATGCTGGTAAGCATCACAAGCAGCATCAGTTTACGGTTCAAACTCAGGTTGTAGATTGAAGCCCACATAAATCAGTGATACTATTTATCCTTGCGAGTTGAAACTTGTCTTGAAAGCTTGACTAGATTACTGCTGAGAAAGAGTTGGCAGTTTTTAGCTGCATTTGGATTGGTGAGAAGAGCTAGGTGATCGTTTTCGTTGATAATTGAGATGACGCCGCCATTGACGACGAAATCTTCCGACTCACCAACCGTCAAAATGGGTCTTTCCTTCAGTCCCACGTTCTCTATGAAAAATTTTGTTGAGGCTGTCCATTTTCCGCTGAGATATAAGACGTGCTCCCCATCAAAGTCAGTCATCATCTTTAGCATGACAATCTTCAGGGCGCGCCCTTTAACCTGTTTTCCCTGATAATTCTTGAAGGAGTCAAAGAAATTCGGATTCCCTACAACCGCAATCTGAATAGGTGACTTTTCATTGTCGAATGAGCCTTCAGGCCAGGCTGTGTATTTTACAAAATTGTAGACCAGCAATGCCTTCGCTTCATATTCATCCAATTCCTCTGAAACGCCATGCCATGTAAAGCAATTACATACCAGCAACACGACGACACAAATTATTATCCGATTAAAAGTAAAGTGAAGATGTAATGAATTCTCAGAGCTATCTTTAGAAACTGGGATCATCTGCTGTTGGCATATTCTGTTGATCTCTATACTTAGAACTGAAAGTTCCACGAAGTCGCAATCCTCCAGTTTTCTCCGGGCTGCGGCCCGTTGAGATCTTGGTAGACAGGTATACCCGCTTCAATTTCGAACTGTTGTCCCTTGAGAAATCCATCTTTGATGGGTACTCTTAAACCCAACAAAAAATCGACTTTGCGTCCGCCGAACAGTGATGGGTTGGTCACTGGAGCCGGATAAACCCCATTCGGCAGCACCAGATCATCGTCCTGACCATGCAAGCGCGTCCAATAGACTCCCAACAGTTTCACTGATGGTTGCAGGTAAGGAAGGAGATTATAGAAAAACGCAGTTTTAGCCATAGCTCGGTGACTCAGGCTGTAATCGTGATGATTCTTCCCAATCCTGATTGTACCTTGTAACTGATTGATCCACTCGATTTTTCCCGACCGTCTCACGTGGGTAAGACTTGGGTTGAAATCTACTGTTCCAGAACCAATTTGCATTGTGTAAGGCAACAATGTGTCGACATTGGGATCTCTCGGGGTCCTTCCTTTTTCATTGATTGACCCAGTGGGAAGAATTAGCCCTCCTCTTAAGTGCAATGAATCTTTCTCACCTCGCCATAACAAGTAATTAATGCCGATCGATGTATCGCCTACTCCATGAGACCGGATAGTGAATTCATCAAATCCAGGTACTCGGCTAATGTGGTAAGTGGATTGCTGCACATAAGAAAGTTGTATATCTACTGATAATCGGGGGTTGATGACATACCCCAGGGAAATCAAATGAGCATCCTGTGAGATTTCAAGCGGCAAAACAGGAAACTGTGCTTGCATTTGGGAGGTAGGAATTTTGGTTCGTCCTGATTGGTAATCCTCAAAAGTGGAGTGCACATAATGGTAAGCGAAACGAAACCTCTCTTGCGGTAACTCAGGAGACATATTTATCTCACCCTCGGTATAAGGAATGATGCGCATTGCAAGAATATCCTCGAGTTTAAGATTCGTAAGATCAGTTGGAGAGGATTGCGTGAGTGAGGTAATCGGGTACAACAGTATTTGTGCTGCCAGCAGGCAGAGGCATTTTTTTCTCCAATTTTTCATAGATTCGATTATTTGTGCTGAACGATGTGTCATACCAAGTGCCTTTAAATAAATTTTAAATCCAGATTAATCAAATATTGTGCGACTTATAGTAAATGGTCAAAATACAATATGGTCGAAAAGTATGAATTTAGCAAGCATGGTTTACGATTTAAGAAGAATTTAAAACGCAAATCTGAGGCAAACACTGTACAAAATTTTTGCCTGAATTGAATAATGATGATTTGAAACTGTTTTTTGGGGCTTTATTTCAAAAATATCTGGAGCTGCGGGAACTCATGTGATGTGATCTTCTCTATGGTAAGTGAAAAACTAAAAGCAATTGCTTTGGATTTATCGACATCCTTTCCACGCAGCCCACGAGCAGTTTTTGCTGGATACGTCATCGCCGGTAGGATGTTGGACAAGTGCCGAGCCGTTATTAATGGCAGTAATCACGATTATCATTTTGATTGTTTTTTAGATAACCAATTTCTTGGATTTGCTGAGATTGATGCCGATGAAATCAAGGGTTTTATCTCAACAGGTGCCACTGATGATGAGGTTGCTGAATGGATTTACTCAAAGGCAAAACCTAGATCGGAATTTGAAATTATTCAGTGGAATAATCGGATGCGGGAATTGAAAATGAGTGAATTGCCAGAGGTAAATCAGGTCTTTCTTGAGTCCTACATTCCAAAAAACTTGCCTGACCATCGTCCAGTCTATGTTTGGTTTGATGTATATGATTTGGAGGAAAATCGATTATCATAGAATCGAATTAACGATCCGTTTTAATCATATTTATTTTTCTCTATAATTGAAAAACCCCTTAGGATAGTAACGTTTCAACGCAGCAAATGGTAATGTATCCGCCCAGAAGCGGCCTCTTGCCTGTATGGGATGTTTTGAGATTACGGGTTGATTCAAAATATGATTCAGAAAATTTCTGAATTTTACATGGTATTTGTCCTCGGCATATTCTGAGCTTATCTGGATTCCTTTTTGTCTGGTAGCTCCAACGAATGAAGGCGGTCGTTTTTGCCAATCCAGAAGTGTGCAGGCTATGGATTGATAATCCTCAGGTTCATACAGCAGATCCTCACTGATTTCTTTGACCACCAGATCACCTCCACATTGGATTGATGGAAAAATAGGTAGGCAGCCTGCATTCATTGCCTCCTGCATTGCCAAAGGAGATCCTTCAAAATCACTGGTATAGATGACAAAATCCCATTCGCCCATTATTTTCCAATATTCAGCGCCAAGCTTTTTTCCATGAAAGGTAATGTTTTCACGGGTATGAAAGGCTTTCTCCAGATACTTTCTTCCAGTACCGTCTCCCAGAAATTCTAATTCGTATTGAATACCCTTCATTTCCAGGGCATTGACCAAAGGTATGAATCTCTCCACTCGCTTTTGTAGATGATCGACTCTTCCAGTAAACCCAAGCTTCAATGGACGGTCAATTAATGGAAGGCGATCCGTTCGATATTCGTGGGGACAAGTTTTTATGGGGACTGGTAAATGAACGGCGCGATCGGGTGTAAGCGATGGGATGCTTTTCAAGGCAATATCAGCCAATGCTTGACTGTCACAAAAAACGCCATCCAAAAAGCCATCGAGTTGTTTCAGTTGATATTCGAGGTGTGGCCAATGTGAGTGAATCGCCCCTATTCGATGATGGCAATGATCCAAGTCCGCGAGAAAAGCCAATCCCCAAAGATCGTGATAAATGCAACAATCATGGGACTTGCCGGATTCGTTTCTCTTGAAATCATTTCTCGCAGCATTGATGTTGGTGCGCCCATTCCAACACAATCCACTCACCTTTTGATGCTTTTCTTGATTATCTACCGGATCAAAAAATGCAAGTAAGGTCGGATCCATCCCGGCAATCTCATCATACTTCAAATGCGTGCCGATAATGGATTGAACTCCCCCTAGACTGGAGTAATGCGTGAAGTAATGTCGGAGATTCATCCGGGGTTAAAAGAAACCCCGAAACACACGGTTTGTTTGAATGTGTTCGGGGCGAATCAAATCTAAATCTTCTCTTGCTTAAACCGCAGCATCGGATTCAAGGAATCCCTGAAGCTGTCGGATTCGGGTTGGGTGACGTAATTTACGCAGGCCTTTGGCTTCAATTTGACGAATACGTTCTCGCGTCACTTTGAATTGCTTGCCTACCTCCTCAAGTGTGCGGGCATACCCATCATGCAAACCAAACCTCAGCTCAAGGATTTTGCGCTCACGTTCGGTGAGAGTTGTCAGGACATCGTTTAAGCGCTCCCTCAAAAGAAGGTGGCTTGTCATGTCAGATGGGTTTTCGGCCGATTTATCTTCAATGAAATCGCCGAAATTGGCGTCTCCGCTGTCCCCCACTGGAGATTCGAGTGAAATTGGTTGCTGGGGCCATTTTCAGGACCGCACTGACTCGATCCACAGGCAAATTCATTTCATCTGCAATTTCCTCTGCTGTAGGTTCTCGACCGAATTCCTGAAGTAATTGCTTCTGAACGCGCATCAATTTGTTGATGATCTCGATCATGTGCACCGGAATGCGAATAGTGCGAGCCTGATCAGCGACAGAGCGAGTGATGGCCTGGCGAATCCACCATGTGGCGTATGTTGAGAATTTGTAACCCCGCCGGTATTCAAACTTCTCTACACCTTTCATCAGCCCCATGTTACCCTCCTGAATTAAGTCAAGGAAAGAGAGGCCACGGTTGGTGTATTTCTTTGCAATGGAAATTACCAAGCGAAGATTTGCTTCCACCATTTCAGTTTTTGCCTGATGTGCTTTTGCTGCAAATTCCTTTAATTTATCGTAAGATTTCAGGTAGTCACTGCTAGGCATGCGGACAAATGCCTCTAGTGCATGAATCTTTTGTTCCTCCATCTGTATGTAGGATTGCTGGTGAGCGGAGGTTTTTTGTTTTTCCAGATCCGTGATCAAGTTGAGACTCGCATGGATCTTTTCAAATATGTTTTCAGTGACCAGTGTCATCTCTTCGATGACCTTTTGTTTGAAGTAAAATTTGGAGAACATGTTCTGAAGCTTTTTGTCGGCCTTCAGAAACTCGGCGTGATTTTTCTCCTGAGTTTTTTTGGTGTTAACCTTTTGCCATGAAGCATATTTTTGATCCACCAGCTGATCCTGCTCTCGAACCTGTTTGACAAGCCTGCGTATATATTTCAAATGCTTGTCTCGGCTGTCAATTTTCTTATCAAGAATGACGCGGTCGAAACGTTCTTTGGGGGGTTCAGCAATTAATTTCTCAGCCAATGCTATATGCTCTTTACCAGCGAACCCCATTCCATAAACAATTTTCCGTTGAGCGATTTCGGCATCCTCAATGCGTTTGCAGATTTCAACTTCCTGCTCACGCGTCAGCAAGGGAACTTTTCCCATCTGCTTCATGTACATTCTTACCGGATCGTCAAGGATGTCCAAACGTCCTGCGTCCTCCTCGTCGCTTTGATCGTTTTTCTTGATGCGCTCGACCTCGGCTTGGTCGACTATTTCAACATCGAGATTACGCAGGCGGTTGTAAACCTCTTCGAGATCTTCTGGGGTGATGACTTCCTCTGGTAAGACTTCGTTGATGTCACCATAGGTTAGATATCCTTGTTCTTGGGCCAGGCTCAGTAATTCTTTGACAAACTCAGTCAGGTTAACACCCGACTTGCCTGTAGGAGCCGCTTCCGTATCCCCACTAGATTTGATTTTTGATTTTGCTTTTGCTTGACGTTGGATTTCTTCAAGGATTTCCTTTGTCCTTGCCACTGATTCTTTTTTCGTCTGTTTCTTGGCTGACTTGGAGGTGGACTTCGATCTCGCGCTGGCAGGTTTCCTTGGCGCTGAGACAGTTGTCACCGCGGGCCTTGTCTCGACCTTCTTGCTTGAGGAAGAAACTTTTTTTACAGTGGCTTTCTTAACCGCTGTCTTTTTGGGGGTAGCAACTTTCTCTTTTTTATTGGCAGCAGTGGAAATCTTGGTGACGACCTTTGCTGCCTTAACTTTACTCGTTGCCGTGGCCGCTTTTTTGGTAGTTGTCTTCTTTTTGACGGTTTTTGGCTTGCTGGGCGCAACCTCTTTTTTGGCAACCGTTTTCTTTTTGGCTGTTTTTGGCTTGCTGGGCGCAACCGCTTTTTTGGTAACCGCTTTCTTTTTGGCGGTTTTCGGCTTGCTGGGCGCGACCGCTTTTCTGGCAACCGTGGCTTTCTTGGGTGCGGCCTTTACTTTCTTTGGGGTTGAGTTTTTTTTGGCTGTTTTTGCCTTAGATTTTTTGACCATATGGTTTACAAATAATTCACTTGTTCACTGCGACGAGCAGTAAATCTATCCTGTTTGAGCCTTGATCCTGATTCTTGCCTAAATTACTGAGTGGATATTCACGATAAATTAATACGAATATTCAACTGTATAGATTGGCCAAAGGCGGTGGTCAGGTTTGCCCTTAAACGGGTTATTGCGGTTGCTCCTCATTAATGCTGTGTATAAAACACTGCCATAAGACCGCCAATTCATTATTTGCCATTCCTAATGCCTAGATGCCTGCGTATTTTCCTTAATCAAAAATAACCGAAACGATTACATTTTCAAACGAAATATAAGATTATGGTAATTTTATTGGTCCTATGCAAGTTCAACTTTAATTGAAATTTGATTCGGAATCTTTACTTTTCTTGATGTGGCCGCCTGTTGGGTCGCCTATGGAGTCTTACTCATTTCAACAGATATTACTTGCTTGGGTAATCTCAGATAAGAATGCATATGGTGATAATGAGCCCAAAATGGCCAATTTAGAGACTGTAGAATGTTAGTTCTCTTTTTCAGTAACTTCAAATTGTCCTTATCCGTCTTGATGGAATCATTCAATATTGTCAGCGCGCTGCCAAAACAATCTTTTCGGCGAAGTTCACGTATATCAAGTAAGCGATAGTCTGATTCGCTTGTATCAACCCATGACCGAAGGTTTGCCAAAGTTTCCTCAAAGTCTTTTGTCTGCCTGTTCATTACAGTTTCTTGATAGGCCAAGGCACGTGCTTTTCGATATAAAAGATTAAGCAGCAGTGCTCTATCCTCTTTCATTTTATTTTCTTTTTCTCCTTCTTTTTTCGATTTCACTTGTCGCCTTTTAGAGAAATACCTTCTGAGTGTATTTTTATCCAGTCGTTGAAGCATTTGCTCCAACAAGGGTAAGATGCTGCCCAGATTCTCTTTTCGGTTTTGGGTATCCAGACGATTGAGAAGAATCTTCTGAATTTCCATTGAATGGGGTTTCTCCTTTAACATTAAATCATAGAGGACATCAAACTGCTCTGGGTTGCCCTCCATTTGAGCCAGATGTTTTAGTCGATCCAATCGCAAATGCCACCAAAGTGTTTCAAGATCTTGGTTCAAGTTACTGGAATCATGCAGGTCGTGCTTCTCAATGGGAGGATCGGGTCTATTTGATGGCCTGACGACCACTTTAGACCGAATTGTAGCACCATGATGCTTTTTACTATCCAGCCATTCTAGATTTCCTGAATAGCTTTTAATGATATTGGATGTTGTATCGTTGTCTTTTGGCATTTCCTTCGCGGAAATCCAGTATGATGTGTTTTTCGTCCTTGTCTAATGTTTCAAATTTCGATCCATTGGCTGCAGATAAATTGGTAACTGTGAGGATAGGAATGGATTGAGACAAAGGGAGGCTCAGGTTAAGAGGGAGTTTTCTGAATGATTCGAGTAGTTCCTTATACTCATGCCAAATTGTCAAACTAATGCGATGGGTGCCTTTATTTATCTTAATGGGGTGGCTCCATGCATCGTCATAAGTCAAGACTCGACCGTTTGGGCCCCTCCACCTTCCATAGCAATGATGAGTATGAGGAATCATACAGAACTTCCGCGAGTGCATCCCAGTGTACATTCAGGGAACCTGCTTGAGTGTTCTCCCACTTATAAAACAGATCCAAGCGATGTAGCTCTTGATCATTGACAAGTATATCGCGCGGATCGCTCGATCGCTGAATTGATGCATTGGAAGGCAACAGGCTAAATTCCACTTCGGTCAGCGAGCCTTGAGGTTGAAGTTCAATGGTATCATGCACTCCTTGAATGTTTGCAGGGATTGGGATGAGTGCAGAACCCATGACATACACTTGCTGCAGGCCTTCCAGCCCCTTAAAACTTGATTTCAACATTTAGTTTTATGGGCGATTGGTTGGACCAGTAGGATGCAAACGTCCATTCCATCATTGGATTGCCATGGACGGGAACCGATGCTTGATAGTTGCTGAGTGACCTTGCTGGAATGTATCTTTTCCACTCGGCGCGGTTGAAGCGTTGGGATCGCAAGAGCTGGGCGGTATGTAAGGACCAGTCGATCATTGGACTCAGAGCTATTTGATTGAACGCGCATCTCTGCCCATTTTGCCCAGCTCGGAGGTTTCAAGAAAACTCTCTGCACTTCACCAGGCTGAAGTTGCAGTTTTTTCTTCCATTCAGTTTTGTCAATTCCTGCAAGGGAAGAGGGAACGATGGCATGGACGGGTATTTTTGAAAAGAGTCCTTCCGCTGAATTGATCTTTGCCCTTGATGAAAGTTGTATGCGCGCCCCGGGGTAAGCATTGTAGAGTTGACCGTCACGTCCACCTTGCCCCCCTTTCTGATTGATGAGCACGGAATCGGGGGAAGAAACCCAGCTCGCTTCGCAGGTTAATACTGCCCAATTTTCAAATATTGCCTTGGTATGTGCCTTCGTAGCCTTTGTAAACAATGGTTGGATGCGTAATTTGTGAGTTGTGATTGAGGGCGTGTTTTCCCGCAGATAAATCCCTCTCTCTGAAGATTGATTGGTATTTTGAATCTCAAATCCTACATTCGATCGACTTTCTGAAGTGGATTGAAGATTTTCAAACGCTTTGTTGACCTGAATCAGTCCGTGGCCTTGGGAGAATGAGTCCAGGTGCCCCTGAATTTGGGCTGTTTCCTCAACAGCCATTCGGATGCCATAAGGAGAGTAGGGCTTTGCCCTCGGATTTAAGACCAGAAAGGATAAGGCCGATGGCACCGCACGCATAGGGTGATGCCATTGATGTTCCATTCATTTTGCATGGCCGGTACCTGACTGGATGCCGGGACAGGCGCTATCGCACCTCCAGGAGCACAGAAATTGACTCCCAAATCGCCATCTGCTGTTGGGCCTCTTGATGACCATGTGTAAAGGTTGTTTTGAGAAGTATGAGCCATTCCATACTGAATCGCCATCATGCTTTCGTGGACGTATGCACCCACGGCAAGGATGGAAGAAGTCGTGCCACCCGGTGCTCCCGTTGTTGAAAGCGCAGGACCAGCATTTCCCGCGGAAGCTACGAATGTCACACCATGTTCATGAATCAATTCATTTACTTGCTCAATGAACCACCCTTTGTTTGGGGTAGATGTTGGTTCGCCGTAACTCATATTAATGAGATCGCAGTCTAATTCCTTTACCATTCGAAGCGCTCTTTGTAGCGCAATGCCTGTTTCCATTCCGTCCAGTCTTGTGTCTCCAATTTTGATAGAAATGATTTGTGCACCCGGAGCGATTCCATTCCTGCCGGGTGATTCGGGGTAATTGGCTCCAATAATACCGGCAACATGCGTGCCGTGCGCACTCGAGGGAATGATAATTGATAAAAGGTCGCCATCGTTGTAGGTTTGAACGGCAAAGTTAGTCAGTGTTTCCGGTTCAAAGCGGCCATATCTTTGTTTAATGGAATAGTCCTCCAGCAAATCTTCATTTCTCAAATCACCATCTTGATTTGTGTCGATGACGACTCTCCAGTGCCTGCTTATTTTAAGCAGCACACAATCATACACAGGACTTGGTGCATCATATGATTCTTCCATCCTGGTCAATAATTCCAGGCGATCTTCAAGGTCTTTTTTCTTGGCGTTATAATCGGGTTTTTCGGCAGCGAGGGTTTCAATTGCTTTTTGTGTTTGATCTAGATAATTCTTGTTCATTTCCTGCATCTGTTCCCTGGCATGCTTTTTGTAATTATCCACGACATAATCAGGGAAAAGGTCGAACCCATTAACAATACCCAGATGAATGACCTGATTTGGTTCAATCCAAGCTGGATCTAATTGCAACCTGCGACCGCTGAGGCCCTCGACTTGAGCATTTTCATTGGGAGTTTCGATGACTGAAGTATCCACATCGCCACTTCCAGTTGCATCCAAAATATCAATCACTTTTGGTAAACCCTGGCTCGTTGTGCTCAGGCCAGGGGCACCTGGATCAACTCCCGAATCAAGCACGGCAATTTTTATGTTTCGTCCGTCAAACGATGGGTGTTTCTTTAAAAAAGCTTTAACTTCGGTGATTGTCTTGGGAAGGAAGCCTTCATAACTTGCGGCAGTTGCCCTCTCGGATTGAATCAACGTAAACAAAGAGATTGAGGCGAGAATGATTCTGAATTTGAAATGCATGGCTATGGTTAAATGACTATTATCTCACGGCATTAAACCACCTATGGATGCAAAAGGCAAAGATTGGAATGCGTTCTTCTTCGCGCTTGGGCTCAAACCTTGTTGAGCAGAAAAGACCGATTCTTTTAAAGCGTATTCACAAGATCATTTCCCATGCGCTTTTTGATGTTCTCTCAAGAACCTGAGCGCACAGACTTCGTCTATTGTTTTTTTTTCGTAAGTTGGTGTGTAGATCGTCCTTAAGACACTTTGTGCAGCCGTGAGTACATCCATTTCTCCGTGCCCATTATCTCGCATGAAATGCAGGCATTTCATGCATTGGAATGCATCGAACCATTGAAAGAAACGGCGCAGGTATGCGCTCGAAGCGTTTGTTCCGTCGATGCATTTCTGCCATTTTTCCCATCCTTTGACTGTCTCGATGTAGTCAGATATGATAGCGGGGATTTCATGTGATTTAGTAAGTATCTTTCCTCCCTGGGTGAATGGATCATACAATCGCACCGTTTCAAAAAATGCCTTTAATGCTTGGATGGATTTCCAGGAGTAGGTTGGGAAATAATCTTGCCCATAATATTTTGCAACTGCACGTCCTGTGCCGAAAGGAACCCTATCCGAGGTTCTTGGAGAAGGAATGACAATTGTGGAATTCAACTCTGTGAAATGGCCGGACGAGATGATTTTATTCAGGAAATAGAAATCTTCTCCTGCTTTGCGTCTGTTCATGCCTCCCTGAGCCATATAAGTCGTGGCTTTCGCTGCCATGGCCGATCCTATTGTATGGTAAGCATGGGGAAATCCCGCATAGCGCAATGCTTCAACATAATATCTCAGGTGTAATTCATACCTCGCAGCAGTGTTATAAATTTCCTGTGGAAGTGAGCCTTCAAGTGGGTGTTCATAATAGATGCTGCAGCCCGAGGTATGAGGGTTCTTTTGGAAATGACTATCCAAGGCTTTTAAATAATTGGGTTGGCACAGACAGTCGGCATCCAAGCCAGCGATCCAACCTCGTTCCAAGTTTCCAGAACAGCTTAAACGATGCAACGCCTCGTCCATCCCAATCTTGCGAGCAAGGCCAACACCTGCATTCTTTTCCGGCAATTCGAGAGCGTTGATCACATGAAATTGGAGCTGATCTGTATCGTGGGACATGCTCCACTGGCTTATGGTCTTCAATAAGTCTTGATTTTCGGAATGGATCTCCGGGGTATCAGCTTCTGAATCATTAAGGACGATGAGAATTTCGATCGGACTTGAAGGAGGCTCGCAAGTTATCAATGATTGGAGTGTGAGTTCCCAATCGGGTTCACGAAAACACGGGATCACGATCACGCCGCTTAAATTTGAACGTGGTTTCGTAGCGACAATTGCCTGTCGTCCGTTAAACCTTTTTAAATATGCATCAAGATCCATAAGTAGACGAGTCTGAGTATTGATACATGAAGAACATACCACAAGGTAGTGTCATCTAAATCAAAACATTCCAAGTGCATCATCGTGGAAAAAAGTTTGTAAGGTAGAATTTTGACTGAATAATGTATGCATGATCTTACGTTACGAAAGCCCAGTTTGCTCCATCAGTTTTCGCGCGCTGATTCTTTTCCTTTTCCTCACATGCGCGGACACTGGTAAAGCACAAAACTCCGAGCGATGGGAAAAAGCGATTGTTGCTTTTGAATCTCAAGACCGAAAGAGCCCGCCCTCCGTTGGTGGTGTATTGTTCATCGGTAGTTCCAGTATCAGAAAATGGGATAGTCTTTCGGAAGATTTCCCCAATAAAAATGTGATTAATCGTGGGTTTGGTGGGTCTAAAATTCCTGATAGTATTCATTTTTTTGAACGTATTGTTCAACCCTACAAACCTTCGGTAATTGTTCTTTATGCTGGTGATAATGACATTGGAGGAGGACACACCGCTCAGCAGGTTTTTGACAATTTTAAAGTCTTCTCCAACTTGGTAGCAATGCGCCTGCCTGAGGCCAAACTCGTTTTTATCGCCATAAAACCAAGCGTCAAGCGTTGGCGTTTGGCTCCTGAAATGCTCGAGGCAAACCGTGAAATTGAAAAATACTCGAAACGGCAACCACACATCAGTTACGCCAATATCTGGAATCCCATGCTGAGTGACGAAGGGAAACCACGGCCAGAATTATTCATTTCAGATGGCCTTCACCTGAATGCTGAGGGCTATGAAATATGGGCAAGAGTGGTTAACGAAAAACTCTGAATCGCAGATATCTCTAAAAACCGGTAATTCAATTCAAGATCAACACAGGGCTGAATACATCCTCGACAAAACAACCAGTAATTAACTACATTCTTCTTATCCATTAACCGAAAACACCATGAGCAATCAATTTATTCCGGCACAAGGATCAAACTCTGATTCGATCCAAAACAAAGAGGAGACCAACTCTACTCGCAGGCAATTCATTAAATCGTCCTCAGCTGCTGTTGCAGCTGGTGTGGCATTACCCAGTTTTTCGATCCCTCAAAAGACATTCGCTGCCAATGATGAAACTATCAGAGTAGGATTGATTGGCTGTGGTGGGCGTGGGACTGGTGCGGCCAGTCAGGCAATGAAGGCGGATTCCAACGTCATGTTGACGGCTATGGGGGACATGTATCCTGATCGTTTGGACGTCAGCCATAATGCCCTTAAAAAGGCGGCGGAAGAAAAAATCCAAGTAACACCCGAGAACAAGTTTACAGGATTTGACGCCTACAAAAAGGTGCTGGAAAGTGGCGTTGATCTTGTCATTCTCGCAACTCCTCCAGGTTTCAGACCCATGCATCTGAGAGCTGCAGTCGACGCTGGAAAACATATATTTTGCGAGAAACCCATGGCTACCGATGCTCCAGGTTTGCGCTCGGTAATCGCTTCCGCAAATGACGCCAAAGCCAAGAAACTGGCGCTGGTCGCGGGATTTTGTTGGCGTTACAATTTTGCCCGACGGGCGCTTTACGACAAAATTCATAATGGAGATATCGGGGATGTAAGATCCATTTATGCTACTTACTACACTGGCCCAGTGAAGCCCATGCCAGCTGATGATAAACGTCCTGCTGGCATGTCAGATCTCGATTGGCAGGTACGCAACTGGTACAACTTTACCTGGTTAAGTGGCGATAGCCTTGTTGAGCAAGCCATTCACAGTGTGGACAAAGTTGCCTGGTGCATGAAGGATGAACCTCCAGTCAAGGCAGTGGCCACAGGAGGTCGACAGGTACCGAATGAAAGTGGCAATATTTTTGATCACTTTGCCGTCTACTACGAATACGCAAATGGTCTCAGGGCATACGTGGGAAGTCGCCAAATCGCTGGTTGCTATAACGAGAACAACGACTACATACATGGTGCCAAGGGGATAGCTGAAATTTTAGGGTGGTCCCGCGTACAAATCCGAGGTGAAGAATCATGGAAGTATGGTGGCCCGAACAATGACATGTATCAGACAGAACATAATGAGTTATTTGCTTCCATCCGTGATGGAAACCCAATCAATGACGGTAATTGGATGAGCAGCAGCACAATGATGGGGATCATGGGGCGCATGGCTGCTTACACGGGTAAAGAAATCTCATGGGAGCAAGCCATGAATTCTCAAGAAAAATTGGTTCCTGAATTTTTTGAACCCAACATGAATCTTCCCATACGGCCCATGTCGATTCCTGGTGCTACACCATTCGTCTGACAAGCGGTTTTAAACTTGGATTCAATACTCAGATCTCAAACGCATGACTCCGAAAGTATCCATTGATCGTCGAAATTTTCTATCCTTATCTGCCGTCTCCATCGCGGGGACGATGATGACTGGTGTGCCTGGCCTGAACATGGCTTCTTTGCAGGCAGATCACCACAATGATAAGGGAAATCGAATCTACAAATCTATCAAGATGGGCATGTTCAACGAGAAGATTTCTGTCCACGAAAAATTCAAGCTCATGAAGGAAATGGGCTTTGATGGGGCGGAACTGAACAGCCCGGGCGGAGTCAACAAGGAGGAAGCATTGAATGCCAGTAGAGAATTGGGATTTCCTATTCATGGGGTGGTTGATTCCATTCACTGGGAAATTCGATTGTCAGATCCGGATCCCGCAGTCCGTGAAAAAGGACTTCAAGGTCTTTTGACCGCCATGAAGGATACTCACTTCGTTGGGGGGAATGCAGTCCTCTTGGTGCCGGGTGCCGCGAGGGATCCGGAAAAGGAATCCCATGGTCACGTTTGGACGCGTTCGATCGAACAAATCAAAAAAGCGCTTCCAACAGCTTCAAAACTTGGGGTGAGGATCCTTATTGAAAATGTTTGGAATAACTTTCTCTACGATCCGAAAGGAGACAATGATCAGTCAGCGTCACTTCTAGCCGCCTATCTGGATGAAATAAACAGCCCGTGGGTTGGGTCGTATTTTGATATTGGAAATCATCAACGATTTGGTAAGCCTGCAGAATGGATAAGGACCTTGGGGCATCGCATCGTTAAATTGGACGTCAAAGACTGGGGTGTTGACAACGGTTTTTGCAAAATCGGAGACGGAGACGTGGACTGGGCTGATGTGCGAAGCGCATTGCATCAGATCGGTTACACTGGATGGGCAACGGCAGAGGTTTCCGGAGGTGACCGTCACCGTATCAAAGACATCTCTGAACGCATGGATCAATATCTCTTGGGTAAGTAGCGTCAGGGGCTCAAGACAAGTGATGCTTGCGAGGCCAAAACGCCAGCCAAAGACATAGTGATCAGCGCAGTTTGATTTACATTCTTATCCTTAATTTTCTGGGGCTTTTCAGAATATGACTTACCCGCTTTTTCAAAACCCGGGCTTTTCTAACTGCTGTAAGGCAGATCAGAGCTTGGTTCATGAGGAGCGGCACGCTGAACACGAGTATATTTTTTCATAAAAACAAGACCGCGTGCTTGCATTCAATCAATCAAGCAGCCATTCTCCAGAGCAGTGGCACTCTAGAAGCTGCCCCTAAAACGATCACATTAGACATGAGCAATTCGGACGCAAAACCAAAGCTTGATTTGGATTTGGAATCGGCCTTTCTACCAGCATGGGCGCAGAAATCTACTGAGGGTAACCCCTATGCGAAATTTGAAGGAAGGGATAGAGATTATACCAACCGCGATGGACGGGGGAGGAAACGTGGAAACGATTCAGGGAGACCCCCTCGCCCCAGAAGCCGGGATCCGCGCAGCAACGATCGACGTCAAGGTGCGGGTGGCAGAGATAACCGACCGGGAGGAGGCGGGCAACAAAGGGGTGGAGGCGGTCAAGGGCGTTCTGGTAGAGGCGGTAACGATCAAGGCGACCGCCGTAATCGCCCTCAGGGCAGAGGTCCTCAGCGGGACAGGCCACGTCGCAGCCGTCAGGAAATATTGGCATCCTTGCCACAACTGAAAACACAAATCATTCCCGAACCCAAAGGCGTAGGATTGCTCGCCAAGCGCATCCGAATGCAAGGAAGAGCATATCCGCTCTTCGATATTGCCGGATTGATTCTCCAAAGTTCGGATCGCTACCACATTCGGTTCAGTTCTCAAACACCTCCCAAAGATCAGGAACAACAAAAAATCTGGATCTGCAAACTGGATCAAACAATCTGGTTGAATGAAGCGGAAGTGGTGCAGCACGTGTTGCAAAAGTACCTCGACGATTTCTACAGTGCCGAGAAAACAGAAACGGAACCTCCCAAGGGCTCGTTTAACTTCGTAGCTCAATGCGGAATGTCCGGTGTTGTGCTTGGCCCTCCCAACTACCACGGTTATCAGGCGCGTCTACGCGAGTTGCATGAAGAACGTTACTCGCGCATGGATTTTGAACATTTCAAAGCCAAAGTGAGAATTGTTCAGGATGAAGCAGTGGTTAACAAGTGGTTGGAAGAGCAAAGCTGGACCATAGAATACGGCGATAAGAAAGATCCTGAAGCCAAAAAACTCCACTCTTTGGAGGAGGTGGAAGTTCACTTTCGCGAGAAAAATTTTCAGGATTCCATCGAGTGTGTGAATTCCGTGCAAGTTTCAGGGAGATCCAAAAAACCAACTCTCTCGGCCCATTCGCGATTTGATTCGATTTCATGTTGATGATCAGACCCGTTTTCCTCTTCAGCTGGCCACCGAACTAAGTCAGCAATTTACGCGTCAGGGTCTACAGTTCTTCAAAGTCAACAAAACAGTGACGCATGTTTCTGTTTCCCGCCCGCATTACTTGGATTTAGCCTCCACACCTGTTTCCGACTTGGTGAAGCGCATCGTTCAGTTCATCGATGAGTCGCCTAATTGTACTCGAAACAAAGTCCTGGAATCTTTGGCTCCAGCGCCAGCTGCTGCTGAAGATCCAAAAAATGATGGTCATGGGTCCAGTGAACTGCCTTCCGGAAAAGTTGAGGGTAAGGATGATACGGCTGCTGAGGAACCCAGTCAGCCAGTGAAAGACGTCGTTGAAGTTAAGCCCCAAGCTGAAACTACTGGCGAAGCGAAAGTAAGGAAATCACCCAAATGCCGAATCGGCGTTGACACCAGAGCAAGCTGCTGTCACCACGGATTTACATTGGCTCATTCATCAAGGGCATGTGATCGAGTTTTCCAACGGCAAGCTGGAGACCGCCAAAAAGCCCAAAGATCAGCCCAAAAAGAAATCCGCCAAATCTTCCAAGAAGAAATCCAGCGTAGAGGCGCCGAAAAAAGATAAGACCTGCTCAGGAAGCCGAAGCTAAAAAAAGTGATGATTCAGTGAAAACAGCTGAAACCAAATCATCGGGCACTGAGAATGCTGAAGTTGAAGTAACTCCAGAGACATCCCAAGCAGAGGCAGGTAAGGTTCCGGTAGCTGAACCATCTACAGCTGTTTCACCCACTGAGGAGAAGAGCGACTCTGCAGATGTATCAGTTGATGCATCGCCTGAGCTTGCTGATCCTGAAGCATCGAAGCCTGCAAGCGGTGAAGATAAAGTGGAATCCAAGGAAACACCCCCTGCAACAACTGAGGAAGATACCTCCAATCCTGCAGAGAGTTGATCATGGCCCGCAAAAGTGCATACGCTCAAGCCGGTGTTGACCTCGAGTTAGGCAACCAAGTCAAACAAACTCTACCCGATCTTCTTGCCTCCACCCACCGCAAAGAAGTGCTCGGTAAAGTGGGGGGATTCGGCGGTTTGTTTGCGGCCGGGTTTAAGGAGCTACAAAAAGCCTGTTCTTGTTTCCAGCGTGGATGGTGTAGGGACCAAGCTCAAAGTGGCATTCATGACTGGTAAGCATGATACGATCGGGCAAGACCTTGTAAATCATTGCGTTAACGATATACTTGTCCTGGGGGCAACTCCCCTGTTTTTTCTGGATTA